>DAOPZL010000157.1:0-1519 GCA_035353395.1 Holophaga sp. | reverse complement strand
CCGAGCCGGACCAAGCCAAATCGAAACCTTCCATGCTCCGTTCGGCGGTCCTGGTGGGGGCGATGACCCTCGTCTCCCGGATCTCGGGGATGTTCCAGTCCATCGTGGTGGCCCACTACCTCGGCGCTGGGGCCGCGGCGGACGCGTTCTTCGTGGCCTTCCGCCTGCCGAACCTGCTCCGGCGCTTCACGGCGGAAGGGACCATGACCGCCGCCTTCCTCCCCACGGTGAGCGAAACGGAGGCGGCCGAGGGCGAGGAAGCCGCCAAGGACATGGTGGCGAAGTTCCTGGGCACCCTGGGCGTGTTCATGGTCTTCATCTGCACGGCAGGCGTGCTCGCCATGGGGCTGGTGGCGGGACTCCAGATGCTCGGGCGCATCGCCCCCGGCCTGCCGTGGACCCAGCAGTTCGGGGCCCTGCTGGACGTGCTGGCGGGGCGGCGGGCCGCGCCTCCGGGCCTGGCGCTCACGACGCTGCTCGCGCGGTGGATGTTCCCCTACCTTGGGCTGGTGAGCCTCACGGCAGGGCTGGCGGCGGTGCTGAACCTGAAGGGCCGGTTCGGGCTGCCCGCCTCCGTGAGCACGTTCTGGAACCTCGCCTTCATCAGCGTCGTCATGGGGGCCATGACCTTCGGGCCGGCGGAGTGGCGGGAGCCCGGACGCACGGCCATGACCTGCGCGGTCGCCGTGATGGTGGGAGGGTGCGTGCAGCTCCTCGTGCTCTGGCCCAGCTTCCGCAAGCTGGGCTATGGCATCCGGTGGGGCCTGCACCTGCGCCATCCAGGCGTCCGGACGGCCCTCCAGCGCATGACGCCGGGCCTCATCGGCGCGGGCATCCACCCCATCAACGTCTTCATCTCCACGATCCTGGCCTCCCAGCTGGCCGAGGGGGCCCAGACGATCCTGTTCCAGTCGAACATGATGGGCGAGCTGGTGCTCGGGCTCTTCGCCGTGAGCGTGGCCACCGTGAGCCTGCCCGCCATGAGCCGGCTGGTGGACGCGGGGGACATGGACGGGCTCCGGAGCCACCTGGCCGCTTCCCTGCGGGGCACCGCCACCCTGGCCATCCCCGCCAGCGTGGGCCTGGCCGTGCTGGCCCAGCCGATCATCGCGATCATCTTCCGGACCGGTCGGTTCGACGCGGCGGCGGTGCGGTGGACGGCGACGACCCTGGCCTTCCAGTCCGTCGGCCTGCTGTTCATCGCCACGGGGCGGATCACGACCCAGTGCCTCTACGCGCTGAAGGACTACCGGACGCCGGTCCTCTCCGCCTTCTTCAGCATGGTCGCCAACGTCGCGCTCTCCCTCCTCCTCATGGGACCGCTGGGCACCGGCGGCATCGCGCTGGCCAACGGGCTGGCGAGCATCGTCAGCCTCGGGCTCCTGGTGCTGAGCCTCCGGAAGCGGCTGGGGCGGCTGCCCTTCGGCCGGGTCGGCGCGGGATGGGGCCTCATGGCGGCGGCCTCGGCCGTCATGGGCCTGATCGCCTTCTTCGGCGCCCAGGCCATCGGCCTCTTCGC
>DAOPZL010000156.1:0-1520 GCA_035353395.1 Holophaga sp. | reverse complement strand
TTTCCGTCCGAGCCGGGTTCGTCTCGCCGAAGTGGTGGACCTTGATGTGGGTCAGGGCCAGCCTGGTGATCCCCCGCAGGGTCTCGAAGACCCCGCTGCCCTCCTGGGCATTGCTGGAGAAGCTGGGACGACCACCCGGATTCAGTTCGCGCTCGAGGGCCTCGATGGGGACGATGTTCTTCAGGTCGCGCTTGTTCCACTGGAACACCATCGGAATGTCGCGAATCTGGAGTCCCAGCTCCTTGAGGTTGGCCTCCAGGTTCTGCAGGCTCTCCTTGTTGGCATCGAACATCGGAACCTGGCTGTCCACCACGAACACGATGCCGTCGACGCCCTTGAGCACGAGCTTGCGGGTCGAGTTGTAGAACACCTGGCCCGGCACGGTGTAGAGCTGCAGCTTGGTCTTGAACCCCCCGATGACGCCCACGTCCATGGGCAGGAGGTCGAAGAAGAGGGTCCGGTCCGTCTCGGTGTTCAGCGACACCATCTCTCCGCGGGCCTTCTGCGAAGTCTTCCCGTATATCGTGTTGAGATTGGTCGTCTTGCCGCACAGACCAGGGCCGTAGTAGACGATTTTGGCCGTCATCTGGCGTGTGGCGTGGTTGAAGAACACCATCGTCCATGACCTCGAGGTATGGCGCAAGTCTACCCGGTTCCCCTCCAAGCCTCAAATCCGGATGCACAAAGCCGACAAGCCCGTGTGCCTGCTGCGATGATGGAGACAGCATGGAGGAGCGTGATCCGATGATCCGGTTGGCCATCATTCCTGGAGACGGCATCGGCCCCGAGGTCATGGAGGGCGCGTACCCGCTGCTCCGGTGGGCGAAGGAGCGCGGCCGCCCCCTGGAGTGGCGCATCTTCCCCTACGGCGCGGACCACTTCCTGCGCACGGGCGAAGCGCTCTCGGACGCGCACTTCCTGGAACTCCGGGACGACTTCGACGCCATCCTGTTCGGTGCTGTCGGCGACCCCAGGATCCCCGACGGCCGGCACGCCGACCCGCTGCTGCTGCGGCTGAGGCGCGAGCTGGAACTCCACGTGAACTACCGGCCGTGCGCCCCCTTCCTGGATGCGCACGTGCCCTTGAAGGGCGTGCGCGCCTCCGACATCCGGATCGAAGTGTTCCGCGAGAACACCGAAGGACCCTACTGCATGCGCGGCCGCACGGAGGATGGCCGCGCGGTGGACGAGGCCGTCCACTCGACGAAGGCCGTTCGTCTCCTGCTGGAAGCGGCCTTCGAACGGGCCTCGGAAAGGCAGTGCCCGCTCACGCTCGCCCACAAGGCCAACGTGATGAAGCACGGCCACGGCCTGTGGCTGAGGATCCTCGAGGAAACCAGGCCGGAATTCCCGCAGGTCGCCGCCCGGGGCATGCACGCGGATGCCCTGCTCTGCGCCCTGGTCCAGGCTCCCCGGGACTTCGGAGTGATCGCCGCCGACAACTTCGTCGGGGACCTGGTGAGCGACCTCCTGGCGGCTTTCCAGGGCGGCATGGGCATGGCCCCTTCCGCATCCTGGGC
>DAOPZL010000155.1:0-1529 GCA_035353395.1 Holophaga sp. | reverse complement strand
CGCCGGATCGTCTCGGAGCAATGCGGCGCCGAGGACCGCTGCCTCGGCATGATCGCCGCCCTCGGGAGGTGACGCCGCCTCAGTCCTGGGCCGCCAGGCTCCGGATGCGTTCGCCGGGGGCGAGCCGCGCCAGCGTCTCGCTGACTTCCCACAGCCGGGCGCGAAGGGCGGGATCGGCGGCGAAGAGGGAGCTGGCCGTCAGCTGGCAGTCCATGTAGAAGCCGCCGGTGCTCCCCTCGACCTCCGGCGAGGTGGCCAGGTAGGTGGAGGTCCGGGCCCCGTGCTCCACGTCCGCCCCGCCCATGTTGAAGCCCTCCCGGAGCAGCTTGGTGCCGATGGTGCCGGGGTGCAGGGCGTTCACCGTGATCCGGGTGGCCTTGAGCCGGTCCGCCAGCTCGATGGAGAAGAGGAGGTTGGCCAGCTTGGAGGAGGCGTAGGCGTCATAGGCGTCGTAAGCTCTTTCCCCCTGGAGGTTCTGGAAGTCGATGTAGCCCCCCTGGTGGGCCACCGAGGTGACGACCACGATCCTCGCCGCCGGGGCCGCCTTCAGCCTGTCGAGGACGAGGTGGGTCAGGAGGAAGGGCGCCAGGTGGTTGACCTGGAAGGTGGTCTCCAGGCCGTCCTCCGTCATCGCCCGGGTCTTCATGTAGACCCCGGCATTGTGGACGAGGACGTCCAGCCGGTCCGTCAGGGACAGGACCGCCCCGGCCAGGCTCCGCACCTGGGCCAGGGAGGCGAAGTCGCCGGCCACGGGCTCCACGGCCCCGCCCCCGGCGGCCCTGAGGGCCTCGGCGGCGGCCTCGGCGCGGTGCCGGTTCCGGCCGTGCACGAGCACCCTGGCCCCCAGCCGGGCCAGGTTCAAGGCGGTTTGTCGTCCGATGCCGTCCGTGGCACCCGTGACGAGAACAGTTGGACGGGTCATGGTGCCCCCCAGGAATCCTGTGCTTTCAGAATAGACTCTTCGGATGGCACAACCCCTTCACGACACCCGTTTTGTGACTTCCGCCTCGAATGCGCGGCAGCTCGGCGCCTGCTACGCCGAGGTGGCCTTCGTGGGCCGCTCCAACGTCGGCAAGAGCTCCCTGCTCAATGCCCTGGCCAACCAGGGCCAGCTGGCGAGGGTCTCCAAGACCCCCGGGCGCACCCGGCTCATCAACGTCTTCCTGACGGGCCCGGACCGCTGGATCGTGGACCTGCCGGGCTACGGCTACGCCGGGGGCCCCCGGGAGGAGACCCTGGCCTGGCGGGAGATGATCGAGGGCTACCTCCTGGGCCGGAGTTCCCTGCGCATGGTCTTCGTGCTCGTGGACGCCCAGGTGGGTCCCACGAAGCTGGACCACCAGATGGTGGACTGGCTCCGGACCACGGCCCTGCCCTACCGCCTCGTGGCCACCAAGAGCGACCAGGTGAAGCCCTCCCGCCAGCTCGCCCAGCGCCGGGACGTCGCCGCCGCCTTCGGCCTCCAGCCCGCCGACCTCGCCTGGGCCAGCGCCGCCAAGGGCACCGGGATCCCGGAGCTGCGGAAGGAA
>DAOPZL010000154.1:0-1539 GCA_035353395.1 Holophaga sp. | reverse complement strand
CTGGGTCGGGTGGTCCACGTCGGTGAGGCCGTTCCAGACGGGCACGCCGGAGAACTTGGCCAGGTCCTCCACCACGGCCTGCTTGAAGCCGCGGTACTCGATGCCGTCGTAGAAGCGGCCCAGGACCTTGGCGCTGTCCTCCAGGGACTCCTTCTTGCCCATCTGGGAGCTGCCGGAATCGAGGAAGGTGACGTGGGCGCCTTCCTCCAGGGCGGCGACCTCGAAGGCGCAGCGGGTGCGGGTGGAGGTCTTCTCGAAGAGGAGGAGGATGTTCTTGCCCTTGAGCAGGTAGTTGAAGACGCCCTGGCGCTTCTTGGTCTTCAGGTCGTGGCTGAGGTCCAGCAGGTAGCGGACTTCCAGGGGCGTGAAGTCCATGAGGGTGAGGAAGCTGCGTCCTTTGAGGTTGACGGCCATGAGGCCCTCCTTTGAAGTGTTCACTCAACCTGGTTGAGGATCTTACTTGGAAGAGGAATTCATCCAGCGGGGCCGCTCATCCTGGCGACGCACCGTGAACCGCCGATGTCCCGCGATTCCATGAACCATCTGATTGAGGAATTCGTCCCGAATCCTCGCTTCTGGCACCCATGCTAGCACACGTGCGCGGGTATTTCAGAGGCCGTCCGCGATGAATATGGCCGGGGCGAAGCCCAGGCCCTCGGCCTCCTTCGGGGTCTTCATCCCCCAGAGGGCGATGCGGGAGGCGTGCGGGCGCCAGAAGTCCGGGCGCCTGGCCACGGCCCGGAGGGGCAGGTGCAGCATCAGTTGCGGCGGCAGGTCCTCCAGCTCCTCCCCGGTGAGCGCGTCCGCCTCCTCCGTCTCCCACAGGAAGCCGCAGCGGGCTTCGGGACAGGCGGCCCAGAGCTGCAGGACCTCGCTGTGCTCGAAGCTGGAGAACAGGACGCGTCCGAGCGCGCCGGAGGCCTCCACGGCCGCGAGGGCCTGCTGCCATCCCGGCTCGCCCTTGAGCTCGACGTTGATGAGCCGCGCGGGAAGCTCCAGGGCGTCGGAGAGACGCGGGACCTCCTCCCCGTTCCTGAGCCTCGGGAGCTCCGCGGACTTCATCCGGCGCAGCACGCCGCCCCCTTCGGCGGTCCGGGCCAGGTCGTCGTCGTGCAGCACCATGCACACGCCGTCCAGGGTGGGCTGCACGTCCAGTTCGAAGCCGTCCAGGCCCGCCGCCAGCGCGGCCCTGAACGCCTCCATGGAGTTCTCCAGGTGGGCCGCGGAAAGGCCTCGGTGGCCGAGCTGCAGGGACATGTAACACCTCCGGCGGGCCCTCATTGTCTCAGGAATCCCTGGAGGGGTTGTCCATCCATGAGCGATTTCCGGGTTGACGGCAGCCTTCACCTGGGAGACTTTATTCTCCATGGGTCACGCGGCCGACGAGCATTCCTGCGTCCCCGGCATCACGGCCGGGCGGGCGATCTGCGCCGCCCCCCTCATGTCCACCCCCTGCACCATGGGCACCACTACCGGTTCCCGTGCGAGGGCGTGGACGAACTGATCCGAGACTGATCCTTTCCGTTTACGCCCCGCGAA
>DAOPZL010000153.1:0-1541 GCA_035353395.1 Holophaga sp. | reverse complement strand
TCCTCCTCGGCGCTGAGGCCGGCCGATCCGAGGGCCTTGGCGCTCCCCCCGATGGCCAGCACGAGGGTCTTCGCCCCGCTCGGGGCCAGGGCGGAGGCCCGGACCTTCGCGTCGGCCTTGTAGGGGATTCCGGCCCGGTCCATGAGGACCTTGACGGCCTCCACGTCCGATCCCTGCTGGCCCACGGACGTCAGGAACGCTGGCCTCGAGGCGATGGGCCCTTTCAGGCCGGATCCCTGGGCCGCCGCCGTGACGGCCGCCAGGCCCATCAGGGCGGCGGCGAGGTAGTGCAGGAAGGCACGCTTCATGATGGCCTCTGGGGACAGCTTGATGCTACCCGAGGGACGCGCCGGAGGCCCCCCACTTCCGGGGGCGCCGTGCCGATTCCCTCGACCTGGAGTTTCCTGCCGGAACGGGAAAAATCCCGGAACCTATCCTGTCTCCTCCGCACTCCTGGAACAGCCTCCCCTCCCCTGGCGAACGGCACCAGTCCCGATCCACTGGCGCACCGAGCCAGGGGTCGTTGTGCTCGGGGGGACGGACCTTCAGCCCTTCTTGGAGAACTGGCGATCGTAGGCCTCCTGCGCGTACTTGCTGGGAGGGACCCCGAAGCGCCGCTTGAAGGCGCGGGTGAAGGCGGAGGCGTCATAGAAGCCCAGGCCGGTGGCGACGTCGGAAGGCCGCTCCCCGTCGGAGAGGAGCTGGACGGCGCGCTGGAGGCGGCGTTCGATCAGGTACTGGTGCGGCGTCGTGCTGGTGGCTTCCCGGAAGAGCCGGATGAAGTGGTCCGGCGTGCACCGGGCCAGCTTGGCGAGGTCGGGCACGCTGTTCTTGGAGCCCAGGTGGGCCTCCATGTGGTCCAGCACCAGCTGGAGGGTCGAGCGGCTCAGGCGGTAGGGGAAGCGGCCCCGGTCCTCCTTCTCGCAGAGGCGGTTCAGCTCCGCGCCCAGCAGGATCAGGAAGAGCTCCCGCGTCATCAGCTGCAGGCCGTCCTGGTTGGCCATCTCCTGCGTGAAGATCCCGAAGAGCTGCTTCAGGCTCTGGCTCCGCAGGGCCGCGAAGCTCTGCTCCTGCCACTTGCGGGGGGGATGCTGCAGGATCGTCAGCAGCGGCTCGGGGAAGGGGCCATCGAGCTGGAGCGCCGTGAATCCGAACGGCGTGTCCGGCTGGTGGCGCTTCAGCGTGTGGCCGAAACCGGGCAGCAGCAGGGCCAGGCTCCCGCGGGGAACGACGCCTTCCTCGTGGTCGTCGGCCGTGCACACGCGCACGGCGGCGGTGGGCTGGAGCAGCGTCCACGACTCCCGCGAAGGGCTCGCCTTGACCGGAATCGGGTCGCGCTTGCACACGATCAGCCGGAGAGGGCCACTGGTGTAGATGGTGACGTTCTTGGTGTCTGGCATGATGTGAAAAACCTGAGACAAGTTCCCAAAGAGGATGACATCCTTCCTTGGACAAGTCATGAGAATTTATGGCCAAATTCCAACAAGTTTTCACGGTGGATATCGCCGCATCCCGGCCGCGGCTTCAGGATCCGGCGTGTT
>DAOPZL010000152.1:0-1550 GCA_035353395.1 Holophaga sp. | reverse complement strand
CGTCCGGCTGGAAGCCCGCCTCGCCGGCGAGGGCGATGAAGCCCTTCTCCACGGAACCCCGTCCGCTGACCAGCTTCTCCACGATGCCCACCCGGTTGTTCGGGATGTAGCGGAAGGTCTTGGACAGCAGGACCAGGAAGGCGAGGGCCCCGATCACCCCCAGCATGGTCCAGCCTGGATTTTCAAACACCCACGAAAGCATGTCGGCTCCTTGTCCGGAATGGGCCCATTCTAGGCCCCATCGGAGCGGACCGCACCGGAATGGCGCCGAGCGGTGGCTGATCCGGGCCGATCGGCGCGATGATGGTCTGCGAGCCGGACCCCGGAGGAGGCATGTCCATGGAATTGACCGTCCTCGTCGACAACAACACCCTCATCGACCGCTATCTTCTGGCCGAGCCGGGCCTTTCGCTCCTGGTCGAGGACGAGGGGACGCGGGTGCTGTTCGACACGGGCTACTCGGGCGTCTTCCTGGCGAACGCCCGCAGGATGGGCATCGACCTCTCCGAGCTGGACTACGTGGCGCTCTCCCACAGCCACGAGGACCACACCTGGGGCCTGGAACCGCTGGCGCGCTACTACGCCGACCTCCAGTGGGAGAAGCGCCCGCTCCGCCGCCCCGCCCTGGTGGCGCACCCCAAGGCCTTCCTCAGCGTCAGCGACGAGACCTTCATCGAGGGCGGACCGATGATGTCCGAGGCCAAGCTGGCCAGGCACTTCGCCCTGAAGGTGGGCACCGGCCCCCAATGGCTGACGTCCCGGCTGGTCTACCTCGGCGAGATCCCCCGCCGCAACGATTTCGAGGGGCGCCTCACCTTCGGGCGGAAGGAAGGCGAGACGGCCAGGGACCGGGTGCCCGAGGATTCGGCCCTCGCCTACCGCGCCCCGGAGGGTCTGGTCATCATCACGGGCTGCGCCCATGCGGGGGTCTGCAACACGATCGACTACGCCCGGGAGGTCTGCTCGGAGACGCGGATCCTGGATGTCATCGGGGGATTCCATCTCCAGAAGCCCTCCCGGAAGCAGCTCGAAGGGACCCTCGCCTATTTCGAGCGCCTCCAGCCCCGGGTCCTCCATGCCTGCCACTGCACGGACCTGCACGCCAAGATCGCCCTGTCCAGGGTGGCCCGCCTCGAGGAAGTGGGCGTGGGGCTGCGCCTGGCCTTCCACTGAGTCCGGATCGCGCATTCCAACCTCGAAAGAAGATTGGCACCGAGAAATGGCGCGAATGGACGCGAAAGACGGCAAGGTCGCCTACGCGCGGCCATGCTTTTTCATTTGCGCAAGCTCGCAGCGCGCCTTCGCGTCATTCGCGGTTCGAGATGCAGTTGCCCGGCTGAACCGGACGCCGACGAAGCCCCACCGGGGACAGGCCACGAACTCCAGTGCGACGCAGGTTGCATTATCAGAATTTGGATTCTAGAATCAGAATTCATATTTTGAGGAGGCACCATGGCCCTCAAACGCCGCGAGCAGGAGCGCCAGAACCGGAGGCTGATGCTCCTGGAGGCCGCCAGCCAGGTCTTCGGGCGCAAGCCCTTCGACGAGGC
>DAOPZL010000151.1:0-1559 GCA_035353395.1 Holophaga sp. | reverse complement strand
TCCGGTTCCGGCCACGTCGCCAACGCAGCCCGGAGCGCGCTCCTGCCCAACGTCTACCTCCTGTGGGGCAAGCGTCCGGACCTGAAGCTGGGGTTCTCCGTCAACGTCCCCTTCGGCATGGGTACCGACTACGACGAGGACTTCGTGGGCCGCTACCACGCCCTGAAGTCGGACCTCTCCATGATCGACTTCGCGCCGAGCGTCGCCTGGCGCATCAATCCGCAGTGGTCGGTCGGCGCGGCCTTCGTGGTCCGGAAGGCCGACGCCCAGCTCACCAACGCGGTGTTCGTCGGCACCGACGCCCACGCCTCGATGAAGGCCGACGCCTGGGGCTACGGCTACCGCCTGGGCGTGATCTACCAGCCGACCGAGACCCTGCGGTTCGGGCTTGCCCATCACGCCAGGATCTCCGTCAAGCTGAAGGGGGATGTGGACTTCACCGGGACCAGCCTCCTGCCGGACGGGGGGGTCTCCACGAACCTGGATCTGCCCGCTACCACCTCGCTGGGGGTGAGCGCCGACCTCTCCCCGACGGTCTCCCTGCACGGCGAGATCGCCCGGACCGACTGGTCCTCCTTCAGCCAGCTCCGGATCAAGTTCGCCACGGGCATGCCCGATTCCGTCACGGAGGAACGGTGGCGGGACACTTGGTTCTGCGCCCTCGGGCTCGCCTGGAAGGCGACGGACGCCTGGACCTTCCGGACCGGCGTCGCCCACGACCAGGGTGCCACCAAGGACGCCTACCGCACCCCCCGCATCCCGGACTGCGAGCGGACCTGGGTCTCCGTGGGCGCGGGGTACGCCTTCAGCCAGCGGTTCTCGGTGGATGGCGCCTACACCCACCTCTTCATGGCGGACGGCCCGCTCCGGCTGACCGGGGCCCCCCCGGACCAGTCCCGCGGCGCGCTGACGGGCACCTACAAGAACTGCATCAACATCCTGTCCGTCCAGGCCAGATACGTCTTCTGAAGAGAACCCCTGCTGCTGGAACCGCGAATGACGCGAATGCGCGCTGCGCGCTTGCGCGAATGAAAAGCTAGGGCCTCAAAACGGAGCCTTGTTGCCTTTCGCGTTCTTTCGCGAATTTCGCGGTTCCGTTCTTCATCCTGCGAGACCGGAACCCACGATCCGGGCCGAGGCGCCTGGACCCACGAGGGAACTTCCCCCGGTTTTCCGGACCGGGAGGTCCCGGGATGCCTCAGAATCAGGCGTGGACGTCTTGGTGGAGGAGGCGGCATGAAATTCCTGGATGAGTACCGGAACGGAGACGTGGCCCGCCAGTTCGTGGAGGCCATCCGACGCGAGGTGACCCGTCCGTGGAACCTCATGGAGGTCTGCGGGGGCCAGACCCACAGCATCGTCCGCTACGGCCTCGACGAACTGCTCCCGGAGTCGGTCCACCTCATCCATGGGCCGGGCTGCCCCGTGTGCGTCACGCCCGTGGAGCTGATCGACAAGGCCGTGGCCATCGCCGCGAGGCCCGAGGTCATCTTCTGTTCCTTCGGGGACATGCTGCGGGTGCCGGGCACGGCCTCCGACCTCTTCGGCGTGAAGAGCAG
>DAOPZL010000150.1:0-1597 GCA_035353395.1 Holophaga sp. | reverse complement strand
GGGCCACGCCCACCCGGGCGGCCTGCTCGGCCTGGGCCTCGGCCATGACCTTGATCCGCTTGGCCTCGCCCTCGCCCATGAGGCGGATCTTCTCGGCCTCGGCGCCCGCCAGGGTCTGGATCTGCGCCGCCTGCTGCTGGGCCTTGGCATAGTCCGCCTTGCCCTGGTTGCTCTGGATCTCGATGCCGATGGCGGACTCGGTCAGCAGGGTCTGCTGCTTGGCCTTGGCCTCGGCCTCCCGCAGTTCCCGCTCCTTCACGGCGGCGGTCTCCTGCCGCCCGTAGGTCTCCACCTGCTCGTTGGCGATCTGGCGGCTGCGGAGCTGGATGAGGATCTGCTCGATCTGCCCGCCGGGAGCCCCGCTGGTGGGGGTCCCGATCAGCACCTCCTGCAGTTCCAGGTTGTACTGGGCGAACTTCTCCTTCATCTCCTGGCTGGACTGGAGCTGGATGGCGCTGCGGTCCTGGATGAGCTGGATCAGCGTCCGGGTCTGGCCGATGTTCTTGAAGTAGGCGCTGACCATGGGATCGAGGGTCTGCTCGACGAGCTTCTTGATGTCGCCGAAGCGCTGGATGACGAGGGGCGCCTTGCGGTAGTCGATGTGGACCACCACGCTGAGCGGCAGGTTGGGCTCGAAGGCGTCCTTGGTGATGAGGCTCACCTCGGTGAGGTTCTCGTCGAACTTGTGGCTGCCGACCTCCCCGCGGGTCCACTTCAGGATGAAGTTCGTGGTGGGCACGATGGACACCTTGCCGGCGTAGGTGTTGAAGGCGTACTTGCCGGGGAGGAGGGGCTCGCTCCAGACCCCGCGCTGGCCCTTGGCCACCAGCTCGCCGTGCCGGTAGTCCTGGCCGCTGATGTCGGCGCCCTTGTCGCCGGTGTAGCTCACCACGACGCCCACGGTGCCCACCTCGACCACCGTCTTGGGAATCAGCTCCACCGTGGCGAAGAGGCGGTTGATGTAGTAGGTGCCCTCCACCAGGACCTGGTACTGGCGGCCGCGCATGCCCCCGGCCCGCAGGAACTTGTCGGCGTCCTGGAAGTTGTTGTGGTACGTGGCCGGATCCGTGGAATCCTCGCCCACGGCGGGCGCGATGATCTCGCCGCTGTGCAGGCTGGGCCCGTCGTGGACGGTGACGATGCCCACCGAGTCGTCCGTGCCGCGGATGATCACGGGCCGGTAGCCGCCCCGCTCGGCGATGATGGCGTTCATCTTCTGGAAGGTCTCCAGCTCGCTCCGGTCCAGGGGGAGGTAGTAGAGCTGGTCCTCGGTGATCACCACGAACTGCGCGATGTTGATGGCGTAGGTCCCCTCGCGGAGGATCATGCGCTGCGGCCCCTTCTGCCCCCCGTTCGCGTGGAAGGCGCGCACGTCCTGGAAGTTGTTGGCCTTCACGTTGCAGGCCAGGGCCTGGGTCGGCGGGAGATCCTGCCCGTCGCGGGAGAACACGTAGCCGATCTTCCCCTGGGGGATGGTGACGAGCGGAACCTTGTGGATGCGGTACATGAAGGGAACGAAGAGATGCCAGCCGCCCCGCAGGACGTCCGGCTGGAAGCCCGCCTCGCCGGCGAGGGCGATGAAGCCCTTCTCCACGGA
>DAOPZL010000149.1:0-1613 GCA_035353395.1 Holophaga sp. | reverse complement strand
CCTTCCCGCGCCGCGTCCAGGTAGCGGCGGACCCACTCGGGCAGCTCCTCGCCCTCCAGGGCGGCCTCCTGCTCGGTGACGAGGCGCTTGGCGGCCGCCCCGGCGATGACGAGGACCATCTCTCCCCGGCTCTCGGCGCCGAGTTCCGCGCGCACCTGGGCGGGCGTCCCGCGGTACCAGGTCTCGTGGAGCTTCGTCAGCTCGCGGCCCAGGGCGATCTCCCGGTCCGGGGCGATGGCGTCCAGCTCGTCCAGGGCCTCGTGGATGCGGTGGGGCGTCTCGAAGACCACCACGGTCTCCTCCCGTCCGGCCAGCTTCCGCAGGAAGGCCTGCCGGGGCTCGCTGCGGGAGGGAAGGTAGCCGAGGAAGCTGAAGGCGTGGCTCGGCAGCCCCGAGGCCACCACGGCCAGCGTGACGGCCGAGGGACCCGGGAGCACGGTGACCTTGGCCCCGGCCCCCCTCGCCAGGCGCGCCAGCTCGAAGCCGGGATCGTTCACGCCGGGCATGCCCGCATCGGAGCAGTAGGCGACGGTCTCGCCGGCCGCCAGGGCGGCCGCCACCATCTCCTCGGAGGCCTTGGGGGCGTGGTCGTCGAACCGGAGCAGGGGCTTCTCGAGGCCCAGGTGCTTGAGCAGGGCCCCGGTGCGCCGGGTGTCCTCGCAGGCCACTCGGTCGCAGTCGCGCAGGGCCTCCACCGACCGCTCCGTCAGGTCCCCGAGGTTGCCCAGGGGGGTCGGCACGAGTATCAGATGTCCACCCATCGCGTTCCTCACTCCAGCATTGTGGCAGCCCGCGGAAGCCCCGCCCCCCTACCTGGACGTCGCGGACTCCAGCAGCCGCCGCCCCTTCCCGACCAGCACCTTGGAGAACTCGTCGAGGAGCCCGGAGGAGTGGCTCCAGCGGTACCAGTAGAGGGAGGTGTCCAGCCTCCCGCGGGGATCGATCTCCACGAGGGAGCCCTTGGCGATCTCCGGGAGGGCCTGCACCTCGGTGATCATGCCGTAGCCGAGGCCGAGGGCGATGGCCTCGTTGAACTTCTCCACCGAGGGGATGTAGTAGGCGGGCGGATGGATCGCGGGCCTGCCGAAGACCTTCGCCAGGGAGCGGTAGTGGAGCTGGTCGTCGCGGTTGAAGAGGACCGCCGGCGCCCTGGCCGCCGCGGCCCGCGTGAAGCCCTCCGGGAACCACTGCTCCCGGAACCGGGGGGAGGCCGCCATGAAGTAGCGCACGGAGCCGATCCGGGTGGAGGTGAAGCCCTGCATGGTCATGCGCTGGGAGCTGACGCAGCCCGCGACGGTCCCCGACTGCAGGAAGTGCAGGTTGTTGTCCTGGTCGTCCACGAAGATCTCCAGGGTGATGGCGGCTTCGCGCAGGAAGGGGGCGAGGGCGTCCAGCAGCCACACCGACAGGCAGTCGGAGTTCACGGCGATGGGCAGGTGCCGGAAGCCGGCCCGCCGGCTGGCGCCCAGGTCCTCGATCGTCTCCTCCTCCAGGACGGCCACCTGGCGGCAGTGGCGCAGGAGCCGCTCGCCGGCCGAGGTGGCGCGCGGCGGCGTCTCGCGCACGATCAGGACCCGGCCGATCGCGTCCTCCAGCTGCTTGATCCGCTGGGA
>DAOPZL010000148.1:0-1619 GCA_035353395.1 Holophaga sp. | reverse complement strand
GCGGATGGGAACCCTTCGCGCGTCGTCCTGGTCGTTCGCGACCTCACCGACCGGAAGAAGGCGGAAGAATCCCTGCTCCAGCTCCAGGAGACGTGGTCCCAGTTCATGCGCCACTCGCCGATCTATGTCTACCTCAAGGAGGTCTCGCCCTTGGCGAGCCGCGTGGTGCAGGCCAGCGACAACTTCGTCGACATGGTCGGCATTCCCGGACGGGACATGGTCGGCAAGACGATGGAGGAGCTGTTCCCGGCGGAGATGGCCGCGCGGATCACCGCCGACGACTGGGCCGTGGTATCCCGCTGGGAGATCCTCAACCAGGAGGAGACCTTCGGCGATCGCACCTACACGACCATCAAGTTCCCGATTCGCATCGGGGAGGCCAATTTCCTCGCCGGCTACACGATAGACATCACGGAGCGGAAACGGACGCTGGAGGCCCTGCTGGACAGCGAATCCAAGCTCCAGCTGCTGCTGGATTCCACGGCCGAGAGCATCTACGGCATCGATACGAACGGCGCATGCACCTTCTGCAACGTCGCCTGCCTCAGGTCCCTGGGGTACGCGGATGCACGGCAGCTGCTCGGCCTGAACATGCACGACCAGATCCACCACTCCCACCGGGACGGCACGGCCTTCCCGGAAGACGCGTGCCGCATCTTCCAGGCTTTCCGCGAAGGCCGCGGGACGCACGTGGACGACGAAGTCCTCTGGCGCGCGGATGGAACCTTCTTCCCGGCCGAGTACTGGTCGTATCCCCAGCGGCGCGACGGCCGGGTCGTGGGCGCGGTCGTGACGTTCGTCGATATTTCCGATCGCCGGCGCCTGGAGGGCGAACGGCGCCAACTGGAGACGCAGCTGCAGCAGGCGCAGAAGATGGAGAGTCTCGGGCTCCTGGCGGGAGGGGTGGCCCACGACATGAACAACGTCCTGGGCGCCATCATGCTGCTGGCGTCGACGCAGATGGACGCGCATCCGGCCAGCACCGCGGAGGGACGCGCCTTCAGCACGATCCTCAAGGCCTCCGAGCGCGGCGGGAAGATGGTCCGGAGCCTGCTCGGCTTCGCGCGCCAGAGCCTCGCCGAGGAGAAGGAGCAGGACCTGAACGCCCTCGTCAGGGAAGCGGCGAGCCTCCTGGAAAGGACGACCCTGGCGAGGATCAGCCTGGGGATGGATCTCGAACCGGGATTGCATCCCATCCTGGGCGATGCGAACGCGCTGGCCCACGCGATCATGAACCTGTGCCTCAACGCCGTGGACGCCATGCCCGAGCGGGGAACCCTCACGCTCCGGACCCGGAACATCGGCGAGAAATGGATCGAACTCCAGGTCCGGGATTCCGGAACGGGCATGCCGCCGGAAGTCCTGGAGAAGGCCATGGATCCCTTTTTCACCACCAAGGCCCAGGGCAAGGGCACGGGCCTGGGCCTCTCCCTGGTCTACAGCACGGTGAAGGCCCACCACGGGCACATAGAGCTCCAGAGCGAGGTCGGCCGGGGAACCTGCGTCACGATCCGCTTCTCGGCCGCGAGTCCGGGGAACCTCGAGGCCCAGCCGATCCTGGACGCGCGGAAGGACCAGGCGACCGAATCCCTGGCCGTGCTGGTGGTGGACGACGACGA
>DAOPZL010000147.1:0-1691 GCA_035353395.1 Holophaga sp. | reverse complement strand
AAAAAAGAAAAGGGGAGACCCGCCGGGTCTCCCCTTTTCTTCTGGTCGGGGCGAGAGGATTCGAACCTCCGACCTCTCGGTCCCGAACCGAGCGCTCTACCAGGCTGAGCCACGCCCCGAAGAAGATCGATCCTACCTCATTTCGGCTTCGAGGTCCAACCCTGATTGTGAAGGGATCTGTATTTCCGCAGGACCGCCTCGAGGGGATCGGCCACGGGGGGACGTTCGGGCGCGGGCTCGGGGGGGTCGCAGGGCACGATCTCCATGCGCCGGAACGTCAGCCCAAGAAGCCGTTCCAGTCGCGCCTGGACCTGGGGCCAAGTCATCTCGGCGCTCTGGCGCAGGCTCGGGATCATCTCGGTCTTCCAGCACCCGAGCACCAGCGTCCACTGCCGGATGCGGATGAGGCGCGTGTGGCGCACCAGGACGGGGCCCACCAGGAGGGGCCAGATCCGGGCGACCCTGGACTCCAGGCGGGCCTCGGCGGAGGCGCGGGCATTCGCGGCGCACTCCCGCAGGGGGACCAGGTTCCCGTCACGCCGCCTCACGGGGCCGTCCAGCCGGGAGGCGGAAGCTTGGCGCAGGCTCTTTCATCGTTCAGCAGGATGGGACTGGACAGGACCGGCACCATCTTTCCCGTTTCCTGGTCGACGAGGGTCCGGATGACGTGATGCAGGATGCCTGCCTGCCGGAACAGGACGTCGTCCACCCTCCGGATCCGGCCGACGGGAATGCCCTGGGTCTCGCAGAAATCGAGGACTTCCGACGAGGTGTGCCCGGCGAAGCGCTCGCCCAGGATCGCGGCGAGGCGCTCGCGGTCCGCGACGCGTCCCTGGTTGTGCGCCCACCGGGGCTCCGCCTCGAGGTCCAGCCTGAGCCAGAGGGCGAGCAGCTCGAAGTGCCGGTCTTTCCCCACGCAGACGGCCACCTCGCCGTCGCTGCAGGCGAAGGTCTGGTAGGGCACGATGTTCGGGTGCTCGTTGCCCCAGCGCCCGGGCGGCTGCCCAGTCATCAAGGTCCCGGAGCCGACGTTGATGAGACCCGCCAGGGCGGCTTCCATCAGCGGGACTTCCACGTGGATGGCCTCTCCCGTGCGCTCGCGGTGCAGCAGGGCCGCCTGGACCCCGTTGGCGGTGTAGAGGGCCGCCAGGAGGTCCGCGAGGGCCACGCCCACCTTCATGGGTCGGCCTCCCGGCTCCCCCGTGAGCGACATCCAGCCGCTTTCCGCCTGGATCATGAGGTCGTATCCCGGACGACTGCCGGCGGGTACGTCCGAAGCGAATCCGCGGACCGACGCCAGGATCAGCTTGGGGTGCCTGGCGTGGAGTCGTTCCCAGGTCAGTCCGAGCTTCTCCGCCGATTCCGGCAGGAAGTTCTCGATGAGCACGTCCGCCTGCTGGAGGCGCTCGTGGAGCCGTTCCCGGATCTCCGGAACCGAAAGGTCCATGACCAGGCCGCGCTTGCCCCGGTTGGCGCAACGGAAGTAGGCGCTCTCCCCGGTGTCCCCGCACTCGAAGGGCGGTCCCCACTGCCGGGTCGGGTCTCCGGCGGGCGGTTCGATCTTGACGACATCGGCGCCCAGGTCCGCCAGGAGTTGGGCCGCGAACGGGCCCGCGAGGATGCAGGAGAGGTCGAGGACCTGGTAGTGCAGGAGGGGCTTGAGCATGGAAAGGCCGTGGAGGACAGTCTAG
>DAOPZL010000146.1:0-1710 GCA_035353395.1 Holophaga sp. | reverse complement strand
CCTGTTCGAGGAGATCCCCGAGGCCATCGTGCTCTCCGACAACTACGGCCGGATCATCCAGGTGAACCACGAGTTCTGCCTCCTGTTCGGCTACGGCGGCGACGAGGTGCGGGGCCGGCTCATCGACGACCTGGTGGCGCCGGACGAATGCCGGGAGGAAGCCGCCACGATCACGGAAGCCGTGGCCCACGGCCAGAAGTTCTCGCTGGAAGCCGTGCGGCGCCGCAAGGACGGTTCGCGGGTGAACGTGTCCCTCCTGGGCGTCCCCATCATCAACCGCGAGCGGCAGGTGGCCGTCTTCGGCATCTACCGGGACATCTCCGCCCGGGTGAAGGCGGAACGCAGCCTGGAGGAAAGCCGGCGCCAGCTGGAGGAGGCCAATGCCAGGCTGGAGCTCGCCTCCAGCCTGGACAGCCTCACCCTGCTGCCCAACCGCAGGAGCTACGATCACTTCTACGACCTGGAATGGCGCCGTGCCGCCCGCGAGGGGAAGTGGATCTCCCTGGCCATGATCGATGTGGACTTCTTCAAGGAATACAACGACTTCTACGGCCATGTGGACGGCGACAAGTGCCTGAGGCTCATCGGCCGGTGCCTCCAGGTGATCAACCGGCCCGGCGACATGGTGGCCCGGTTCGGTGGGGAGGAATTCGTGGCCGTGATGGCCGCGACGCCCCTGGAGGGGGCGCGGCACATGGCGGAGCGGATGCGGGAGAGAGTCAAGGCGCTGAGGATCCCCCACGAGCGCTCCTCCGTGACGCCGCATGTGACGATCAGCCTGGGGGTCGCCTCCCAGCTCCCCAGGCCGGAAGCCCATCCGCGGGACCTGCTGATCCAGGCTGACCAGGCACTCTACCTGGCCAAGTCCAGGGGAAGGGACCGCGTCGAGTGCCTGGAGCCCTCCGCCTGAGGCAGCCCGGTCAGGAGAGGATGCGGTTGTGGTAGCGGAGGAGGCCGCGGTTGGGGCCGTAGATCTCGAGGGCACTCAGGCCGAAGGGACGGGGCCCCGTCCGCGAACGAGCGAAGCGAGGAGCGGGAGCATCGTGGGGTGCACGATGCGATCCGGGGGAAGGATTCCGTCTCCGCGAGCATCGCGAGCGGGATTGGAGCCCGGCGGGCTCCACGATAGATGGAATCGGCAGCCCGGTCAGGAGAGGATGCGGTTGTGGTAGCGGAGGAGGCCGCGGTTGGGGCCGTAGATCTCGAGGGCACTCAGGCCGAAGGGCTGCCACGCCAGGTCCAGGGCCCGTTCCAGGGGGAGGCCCAGGAAGTGGGCCAGGATGGCGCGCAGGGGACCGCCGTGGGCCAGGACCAGGGTGGGCTGCTCCCCGTCCAGGGCGTTCTGGAGGGCCATGAGGGCGCGGCTGGCGCAGCGCGCGAAGGATTCGCCTCCCGGAGGCGTGGATTTCACGGGCTCGTGGAAGAAGCCGCCCAGGTTCTGGATCTCGGCCCAGGGGACGCCTTCCCATTCGCCGAAGGCCTGTTCGCCCAGGTCCGGGAGGACCAGGGTGGGCAGGCCCAGGTCCAGGGCGTGGGCCTTGGCCCGCGCCAGGTCCGAGGTCAGCACGCGCTGGATGCCGAGGCCCAGCAGCTCCTGCTTCACGCGCGGCCACTGGGCCTGTCCTTCCCGGGTCACCGGGAGGTCCAGGCGGCCGAGGGGGGCGCCGGCGCGGGAGGCTTCGGTGGGGCCGTGTCGCAGCAGGAAGAGGG
>DAOPZL010000145.1:0-1731 GCA_035353395.1 Holophaga sp. | reverse complement strand
AGAAGATGGTGCGCGGAGGACTCCTGGGCCGCAAAACCGGCCGCGGGTTCTACGATTATTCCCAGGACAAGTGACCCGTTCGCGGGCAAGGAGAAAGAAGAAATGACAGAGTCCCTCATCCGGCTGAGGTTGAGTTCCCACGATGCGCACTACGGCGGCAACCTCGTCGACGGCGCCAAGATGCTTCAGCTCTTCGGAGACGTGGCCACCGAGCTGCTCATCCAGCACGACGGCGATGAAGGCCTCTTCGCAGGCTACGAGAAGGTGGAATTCCTGGCGCCGGTCTTCGCCGGGGACTACATCGAAGCCTCCGGCAAGATCACGAACGTCGGCAATTCCTCCAGGAAGATGGTCTTCGAGGCCCGGAAGGTGATCGCACCCCGTCCTGATCTCAACGACTCCGCCGCCGACGTGCTGGCCGAACCCGTCGTGGTCTGCCGCGCCGTCGGCACCTGCGTCGTGCCCAAGGCCAAGCAGCGCAAGGCCTGATCCCGAAGGTTCCCAGCGGATCCCTGCGCCCAGGTTCGATCCGCTTTCATCCCTTTCATCCTTGTTTGAATGTCATTAAAAGGCTGATGAACAAGGATGCAAGGGATGGAAGGGATAAGAAAAGACGGAGTTGATGCTACCTGCCATATGCGGAGGCATCGGGTTCAGGGAATCGCGGTCATTCCGCCAGGAATCGGCGGAAGTAGGCGATCGTCTCCTGCAGTCCGTCCTCGAGGCCCACCCTGGGCTCCCATCCGACGGTCGCCTTGGCCAGGCCGATGTCCGGCTGCCGCTGCCGGGGATCGTCGGAAGGAAGGGGCTGGAAGACGATCCGGGAGCGGGATCCGGTGAGACGGAGGACATGCTCGGCCAGTTCGAGCATGGTGATCTCGTTGGGATTCCCGAAATTGACGGGACCGGGAGTCTGGTCCTGTTCCATCATGGCGATCATGCCCCGGACGAGGTCGTCCACGTAGCAGAAGGACCGGCTCTGGGACCCGTCGCCGAAGATGGTGAGGTCCTGGTCCTGCAGCGCCTGCATGATGAAGTTGCTGACCACCCGGCCGTCGTTCGGATGCATCCGCGGGCCATAGGTATTGAAGATCCGCATGACCCGGATGGGTACCTTGTGCTGCCGGTGGTAGTTGAAGAACAGGCTCTCGGCGCAGCGCTTCCCCTCGTCGTAGCAGCTGCGGAGGCCGAGGGGATTGACATGTCCCCAGTAGTCCTCGGTCTGGGGATGGACGGAAGGGTCCCCGTAGACTTCCGAGGTGGAGGCCTGGAGGATCCTCGCCCGCGTCCGCTTCGCCAGGCCGAGCATGTTGATGGCTCCGTGGACACAGGTCTTGATGGTCTGGACCGGGTCCTTCTGGTAGTGGATGGGCGAAGCCGGACAGGCCAGGTTGTAGATCCGGTCCACTTCCACGTACAGGGGGAAGGTGACGTCGTGCCGGATCAGCTCGAAGTTGGGCGCATCCGACAGGTGGGCGATGTTCTGCTTGGCGCCCGTGAAGAAGTTGTCGGCGCAAAGCACGTCATGCCCCTGGTTCACGAGGGTTTCGCAGAGGTGGGACCCCAGGAATCCGGCGCCGCCGGTGACGAGGACTTTCCCGGGAGATGTCTTCATATGTATTCCTCAT
Organism: Holophaga sp.; assembly: GCA_035353395.1. Lineage (GTDB taxonomy): Bacteria > Acidobacteriota > Holophagae > Holophagales > Holophagaceae > UBA1801. Next base: position 103 of record DAOPZL010000145.1, on the reverse strand, counting down.
GCGGGGTACTGTAGATTCCCACCCCCAAGGGGGCGGCAGCAGTGACTAGGTCTCACGCTTTTAAATCTTGCAATATGAATTCTACCACGCGCCGAGGCGGACG
>DAOPZL010000144.1:0-1747 GCA_035353395.1 Holophaga sp. | reverse complement strand
TTGTTTTCTGGTGCCTGGAGCCGGAATCGAACCAGCGACACATGGATTTTCAGTCCATTGCTCTACCAACTGAGCTACCCAGGCTGGAACATCCAGGGTATCTGGAAATGGCACTTTTTCAAGTGCGAAGTGGAGCGGGATGCGGCATCCTTGAAGGTTCGGAGCTTCATGCGATGTCTTCCCTCAACAAGAACAAGGAAATCCAGGTCCAGAGACCCGCTCAGAGCCTCCAGGCCTTCAGGAACCGCTACGAGACGGGCCAGAGCGCGCGGATGGACATCATCAAGCCCGCGCTGATCGCGACGGGGGTGGTCCTGGTGGCCGCGCTCGGGTTCTTCGGCTACCGGAGCTGGTCGTCCAGGTCGGTGGCGAAGCATGAAGAGGCGATGGCCGACCTGCTGCTCGCCGTGCAGGGGGATCCGAAGACGCCTTCGCAGCCCGCGGACCTGGAGAAGCGCCTGCGCCAGAACCTGCCCAGGCTGGAGGCGCTGGCCAAGAGCGCGCCGTCCTCCCAGAAGGCCCTGACGGAAGGCATGCTGCGCACCTGGCATCTCGAGCTCGACGGCAAGGGCGAATCCCTTCCCCAGGCCACGGATCCCTGGTCGCGCCTGGGGCTCGCCCAGCGGCAGATCGCGCTCGGGCAGGGGCAGGAAGCCCTGGCGACCCTGGAGCCGCTGCGGACGGGCGCCAAGCCCGGCGAGGCCTGGGGCGAGCTCTACTGGAGGACGCTGATGAACGCCCGCGCCCTCCGGGGCGAGCGCGAGCAGGCGCTGAAGGACTACGCGGAATACAAGCAGCGCTACCGCGACCAGGCGGACATCCACGGCATGGAGACCCTCCTCACCGGGATCTGACCGGACAAGGCCGCCCTCGCCGTCGGAGAGCCCTCGATGCGGATGTACGACCTGATCTACACCAAGAAGACGGGCGGCCGGCTCACGCCGGAACAGATCGCCTTCTGGGTGAAGGGGGTCACGGGGGGCTCCATCCCGGACGAGCAGACCTGCGCGCTGCTCATGGCCATCTGCTGGCGCGGCATGAGCACGGAGGAGACCCTGGCGCTGACCCTGGAGATGAGGGACTCCGGCGCGCGGATGGACCTCTCGTCGGTGCCCGGCCTCAAGGTGGACAAGCACAGCACCGGCGGCGTCGGGGACAAGACGACGCTGATCCTCGGCCCCATCGTGGCCGCCTGCGGCGTGCCGTGCGCCATGTTCAGCGGGCGGGGGCTCGGACACACGGGCGGGACCATCGACAAGTTCTCGTCGGTGCCCGGGCTCAGGGTGGAGCTCGATGCCGAGGCGTTCCGGGAGAGCCTTCGGCGCACGGGCTTCGCCAATTCCGCCCAGACCGCCGACATCTGCCCGGCCGACCGGAAGCTCTACGCCCTGCGGGACGTGACGGCGACGGTGGAGTCCATCCCCCTCATCACGGCCAGCATCATGTCCAAGAAGCTGGCGGGCGGCGCGGACGCCCTGGTGCTGGACGTGAAGTGCGGCTCCGGGGCCTTCATGAAGACCCTGGAGGAAGGCCGCGCCCTGGCCCGCAGCATGGTGGAGGTCGGCAAGGCCCACGGCATGCGGATCAAGGCCCTCGTCACGCGGATGGAAGAGCCGCTGGGCTGGGCCATCGGGAACGCCCTGGAGGTGATGGAGTCCGTGGAGATCCTGCGGGGCCTGCACGGGGACGGCGTGCTGGCCCGGATGAGCTTCCGGCTGGCCGCCGAGATGGTGGTGCTGGGCGGGGC
>DAOPZL010000143.1:0-1787 GCA_035353395.1 Holophaga sp. | reverse complement strand
TGGTTCCTGCTTGCGGGGCCGGGCGCCGCGAGTCGCATCCCTGGAGGACCTGCCATGACCTTGTTGATCCACGACACGTTCCTGGGCGGCTCGACGAAGGACATCCTCGTCGAGGGGGACCGCATCACCCGGATCTCGGACCGGATAGAGGCCCCGCGGGACTGCGAGGTCCTCGAGGCCCGGGGCATGGCGGCCGTCCCCTCCCTCGTGAACGGGCACGGCCACGCCTCCATGGTCCTGCTCCGCGGCATCGCCGAGGACATGGAGCTCATGCCCTGGCTCACCGAGGCCATCTGGCCGATCGAGGGCCGCATGACCGGCGAGGATGCCTACTGGGGCCTCCGCCTCGCCGCCCTGGAAATGATCCGCACCGGCACGACCCTGTGCAGCGACATGTATTTCCATCCGCTGGAGCTCGCCCGGGCAGCCCGGGATTCCGGCATGCGGTTCGTCCTCTCCTATGTCCTCCTAGACGGCCTGGACGAGGAACTCGCGCACAGGCAGCGCGTGGAATGCGAGGCGTTCTTCGACCACCTCCCGGACTGCGGCCCCCTCTCCCGCTTCATCCTGGGGGGACATTCGGTCTACGCGACCAGCCCGGGGAGCCTGCGGTTCCTGGGCGAACTGTCGCGCGCGAAGAAGCTGCCCTTGCACGTCCACCTCGCGGAGACCGAAGCCGAGGACCAGGGGTGCCGGTCGCGCACCAGGATGTCGCCCGCGGCGTTCCTGGATTCCCTGGGCGCGCTCGGCCCCCTGACCCTCGCCGCCCACTGCCTGTGGCTCGACGAGGCCGACTTCGACCTCCTGGCGGAACGGGGCGTGGCCATCGTCCACAACCCCGTCTCCAACATGAAGCTGGCCTCGGGCCCCGCCTTCGACTACGCGGCGGCCAGGAAGCGCGGCATCCGGGTCCTGCTCGGCACCGACGGGGCCGCCTCCAACAACGCCCTGGACCTGTTCTCGGACATGAAGGTGGCGGGCCTCCTGCAGAAGCACCACTACCGGGACCCGCGCCGCTTCCCCGTGGCGGAAATCCTCGAGGCGGCCTCCCGCACGGGGCACGACTGGTTCGGGACGGGCGGAGGACGCATCGAGGAGGGCGCGACGGCGGACCTCCTCCTCGTCGACCTCCGCCGGCTCGGGATGTCGCCCTGCCACGACCTCGCCTCCAATCTCGTCTATTCCGGCGCCGGAGCGGCCGTGGACACCACCGTCTGCGCCGGCAGGATCCTGATGCGCGGAGGCGTGGTCCCCGGATCGGAGGAGATCCTGGCAGAAGCCACAGCCCGCGCCCGAGCTTTGGCCGGACGGGAGCCCGTCCCCACCTAGGGAGTTATTTCTCATTTTCGACTTTTTTAAAATAAGTACACACGCTGTTTCAAAAGCTGGAAGAGGCCCCAGGAAGGCGCCTCGACGGCATCGCCCGGTTCCTGCCCGACCCACCCCTCTCCCGCGACAGCTGCGTCCGTGCCGCCGCCCCGTCATCAGGCTCCTCCTACACGCCGAGGACGTCCTCCGCGCGCCGCTCATCTTCCGCCGCCACCTCCGTCCAGGAGCGTCTGGCACACGCCGCCGTCAAGGCTGCCTTGGCACGCCTCGTGGACCTTGGCATCGCCCGGAAACTCATCAGCGACCATCGGAACCGCCTCTACACCGATGACCAGGTCCTCCAGATCCTGAGAGAGGGAACGGATGTATAAACCCGCTGAGAGTGGTGCTTAAAATGTCCGCAGTACAAAGTGAAACGCCCCGAGGCAGGGGCGTTTCGTGAGGGAAAATTTGGTGGG
>DAOPZL010000142.1:0-1811 GCA_035353395.1 Holophaga sp. | reverse complement strand
CGGCGCTCAGGCCGGGAACAGCACGGTGAAGAGCGCCATGTAGAGCGGCAGCACGGCCAGGCTCGCCAGGTTGGTGGCGCTGACCATGATCGTGGCGTAGCGGTAGTCGGCCCCGCTGGTCTTGGCGAGGAGGGCCGCTTGCGTGATGGCGGGCATGGCGGCCTGGATCATGAAGACCTTGACCATCAGGGTGGGCACCGGCAGCAGCAGGTACATCAGGTAGACGAGGCCCGGGGCCAGCAGGAACCGCCCGCAGAAGAGCAGGATCATGTCCAGGCTGGGCCGGAGCTGCGCCAGGGCGATGCCCGAGAAGGTGATGCCCATGAACAAGAGCGAGAGGGGCGTCGTCATCCCGCCCAGCTGCTTGAGGGTCGAGGCCAGGAAGACGGGCAGGCGCACGCCCGCGAACACCAGGGCCACCCCCACCAGGAACGCCAGGAAGGGGGGAACGAGGATCCGCTTGAGGTGGTCCCAGGAGAGGAGCGGGAAGCGGCGCCCGGAGTCCGCGACGATGCCGTGGGCGCCCCAGGTCCAGAAGTAGGTCGAGTTCACGGCATAGGCCAGGAGCACGTAGGGGACGCTGGCCGGGCCGAAGAGGGCCAGGTTCACCGGCATCCCGATGAAGATGGTGTTCGAGGCCACGAACATGGCGACGAAGGTTCCCCGGCGCCCCTTCTCCACGCCGCCGAGGCGGGCCGCCAGGGGCGCGGCCAGCGCGCAGCCGAGGTAGGCCAGCATCTGGAGCAGGAGCCCCCGTCCCCCCTGGATCAGCTCCCCGCGCGTGAAGCCGGTGGTGAGCTCGTAGACCATCATGGCGGGCAGCGAGAGGTTGACGACCGTGCGGGCGAAGACCTCGCCCGTGGCCGGGGTGAAGAACTTCCGCCGCGCCAGGAAGAACCCCGCGGCGATGATGAGGAAGATGGTCAGGACGCTGAGGACCGCGGCCAGCATCTAAAGGCTCAGGCCGCGCACGAACGCCCGGACCAGCGCCTCGAACCGGCGGGCCGCCGCCGCCCCTGCCTCCAGGACCTCCTGGTGGGCGAGGGGCTGGGGCAGGATTCCCGCGGCCATGTTGCACAGGCAGGAGACCCCGGCCACCTTCATGCCCTCGTGCCTCGCCACCAGCACCTCGGGCACCGTGCTCATGCCCACCGCGTCCGCCCCGAGGGTCCTGAAGGCGCGGATCTCGGCGGGCGTCTCGAAACTCGGACCCGTCACGGCCAGGTAGACGCCCTCCCGGAGTCCCTGTCCCGTGGCCGCCGCCGCGGCATGAAGCTGCCGGCGCAGGTCCCCGCCATAGGCCTCGCTCATGTCGATGAACCGGAGACCCGGCTCCACGTTGGGGCCGACCAGGGGATTCGTCCCCATGAGATTGATGTGGTCGGTGAGGACCATGAGGTCGCCCACCTCGAACGCCCGGTTGACGGCCCCCGCGGCGTTGGTGTGGAGCACCGCCTTCGCGCCCAGGCGCCCGTAGAGCCGCATGGGCGCCGTGACCAGGTCCATGGGATGGCCCTCGTAGAAGTGGAAGCGCCCCGCCTGGAGCAGCACCTTCCTCCCCTCTAGCTCGCAGAAGATGATCCGGCCGCTGTGTCCCACCACGGTCTGCCTCGGGAAGCCCGGCAGCTCCGTGAAGGGCAGGGTCGTCCCTGCCTGGGCCTCGGGACACTGCGCCAGCTGCCCCAGGCCGGACCCGAGCACGAGGACGAGTTCCGGGATGAAGGGCGCGCGGGCGCGAAGCACCTCGAGAGCTGGCTGAAGGTCCATGGGAATCCTCCGGAAGACCAGTTCCCAGGATACCGGCAAAAGCG
>DAOPZL010000141.1:0-1876 GCA_035353395.1 Holophaga sp. | reverse complement strand
GGGACATGCTGCGGGTGCCGGGCACGGCCTCCGACCTCTTCGGCGTGAAGAGCAGAGGAGGGGACGTCCGCATCGTCTACTCGCCCCTGGACTGCCTGAAGATCGCCGAGGACCATCCGGACAAGCAGGTGGTGTTCTTCGCGGTGGGGTTCGAGACGACCGCGCCCGCCAACGCGATGTCGGTCTTCGAGGCCAGGCGCCGGGGGCTTTCCAACTATTCGATCCTCGTCTCCCACGTCCTGGTGCCGCCGGCCCTGGAAGCGATCCTGGCCTCGCCCCAGCGCCGGGTCGACGGGTTCCTGGCCGCCGGCCACGTCTGCACCATCATGGGCACGCGGGAATACGAGCCTCTGGCGCGGAAGCACAAGGTGCCCATCGTGGTCGCGGGGTTCGAGCCCGTGGACCTCCTCCAGGCGATCCACATGCTCGTCAGGCAGCTGGAGGAGGGCCGCTGCGACGTGGAGAACCAGTACGACCGGCTGGTGAAGGAGGAAGGGAACCGTCCCGCCCAGGAACTGATCCGGTCGGTCTTCCAGGTCCGGGACCGAGCCTGGCGCGGGATCGGCGTGATCCCGGGGAGCGGGCTGGGCCTGCGCGGGGAGTATGCCTCCTTCGATGCGGAGACCCGCTTCGACGTCGGGCAGGTGGGAGGCCCGGAGTCCCCGGAGTGCCGCAGCGGACTCGTGCTGCAGGGCATCATCAAGCCCCGCGAGTGTCCGGCCTTCGGCACCCTCTGCACCCCCGACCACCCCCTGGGCGCGACCATGGTGAGCAACGAAGGCGCCTGTGCGGCCTACTACCGCTACCGGCGGCACGGACTGGAGGGGAAATGACCCCCGCAGGCACGCCTTCTCCGCACCCTCCCTTTTTCCCCTCCGCGCCTCCGCGGCCCGTCAGTAGAGTTGGAACATGGAATTCGAACTGAACTGTCCCCTCCCGCTCCGCCACGACACGATCCAGCTCGCCCACGGGGGCGGGGGGAGGATCATGCGGGAGCTGCTGGAGAGCGTGATGCTTCCCGCCTTCAGCAACGAGGCCCTGGACGCGCGCCACGACAGCGCGCTGCTGGAGCTGGGCGGCGCCCGCCTGGCGTTCACCACCGACACCTACGTCGTCCAGCCCCGCTTCTTCCCGGGCGGCAACATCGGCGAACTGGCCGTCTACGGCACCGTGAACGACCTGGCCATGGGCGGGGCCAGGCCGCAGTACCTCAGCGTGGGGATGGTGCTCGAGGAGGGCTATCCCATCGAGGAACTCCGCCGGGTCGTGGCGGCCATGCGCGAGGCCGCCGCCGCGTGCGGCGTCTGTTTCGTCACGGGCGACACGAAGGTGGTGGACCGGGGCAAGGGGGACGGGATCTTCATCAACACGGCTGGCATCGGCCTGGTTCCGCCCGGCGTGGACATCGGTCCCCACCGCGTGAAGCCCGGGGATGCGATCCTCGTCAGCGGCGACGTGGGGCGCCATGGGATCGCCGTCATGAGCGTCCGGGAGGGCCTGTCCTTCGAGACACCCATCGAGAGCGACTGCGCCCCGGTCCATCGCCTCGCGTCGGCCCTGCTGGAGGGCGGAGTGGAGGTCCACTGCCTGCGGGATCCCACCCGGGGCGGCCTGGCGTCGGTGCTCAACGAGATCGCCACGGACGCCCATGCGGGCATCGAGGCCGTGGAGTCCGACATCCCCGTGGCGGAAGGCGTGGCCGGCGCCTGCGAGATGCTGGGACTCGATCCTTTCTACGTGGCCTGCGAGGGGCGCATGGTCGCCTTCGTGCCGGGGGACCAGGCGGAGCGGGCACTCGACCTTCTGCGCGCGGTGCGCGGCGGAGAGGGCGCCGCCCGGATCGGCACGGTCACGGCCGAGGATCCCGGGACCGTGT
>DAOPZL010000140.1:0-1920 GCA_035353395.1 Holophaga sp. | reverse complement strand
GGAAGGTGCGCATGGTGAGCTGGGTGCCGGGCTCGCCGATGGACTGGGCGGCGATCACGCCGGCGGCCTCGCCGAGGTCCACGAGCTTGCCCGAGGAGAGGTTCAGGCCGTAGCACATGGCGCAGACGCCGCGGCGGGCCTCGCAGGTGAGGACGGAACGGATGCGGACGCTCTGGATGCCGGAGGTCTCGATCTTGAAGGCCAGGTCCTCGGAGAGGAGGGTGCCGGCCGGGGCGATCACCGTCTTGTTGTAGGGATCGACCACGTCCTCGAGGACCACGCGGCCCATGATGCGGTCGCGGAGGCGGGAGCGGATGGTGCCGTCGCTGTTGACGATGGCCGTCACCTCGATGCCGTCCAGGGTCTGGCAGTCCATCTCGTTGATGATCACGTCCTGGGCCACGTCCACCAGCTTGCGGGTGAGGTAGCCGGAGTCGGCGGTCTTCAGGGCGGTGTCCGCGAGGCCCTTGCGGGCGCCATGGGTCGAGGTGAAGTATTCCAGCACCGAGAGGCCTTCCTTGAAGTTGGAGCGGATGGGCGTCTCGATGATGTCGCCGGAGGGCTTGGCCATGAGGCCGCGCATGCCGGCCACCTGCCGGATCTGGGTCTTGGAGCCGCGGGCGCCGGAGTCGGCCATGATGTAGATGGAGTTGAGGTAGGGATCGGAATCGTTCCGGCGCTCCAGCTCCTTCATCATGTCCTTGGCGACGTCCTCGGAGGCGCGTCCCCAGACCTCCAGGATGCGGTTGTACCGGGTGGCGGCGTCGAGCTTGCCCTCGTGGTAGTACTCGTACTCGATGGCCTTGACCTCGTCGGAGGCTTCCTTGAGGAGCTTCGGCTTGGTCTCGGGCACCACCAGGTCGTCGATGCCCACGGAGACGCCCGCCCGCATGGCCCACAGGAAGCCGACGTCCTTCATGGCGTCGAGCATCTTGATGGTGACCTCGGGGCCGTTGAGCTTGTAGGCGCGGTTCACCAGGGAGAGCAGGCCCTCCTTCTTCAGCAGGCCGTTGATGAAGGGGATCTCCTCGGGCAGGGCGCGGTTGAAGATCACGCGGCCCACCGTCGTGGTGATGAGCTCGTTCTTCACGGGCACGGCGGGGCACTCGAAGACTTCCTGCTCGGAGTGCTTCTTGGGGTCCTTCTTGTGCCAGGCCTCGGTGTCGACCAGCTCGCCGGAGTGCCGGATCTGGATGATCGCGTGGGTGTCCACGACCTTGGCGTCGTGGGCGGCGACGACGTCGTTCACGTTGCCGAAGACCATGCCCTCGCCCTTGCGCCCGAAGCGCTTCTTGGTGAGGTAGTAGGCGCCGAGCACGATGTCCTGGCTGGGCACGACGTTGGGCTTCCCGTTGGCGGGGTTGAGGATGTTCTGGGTGGACATCATCAGCACCCGGGCCTCGATCTGGGCCATGGGGCTGAGGGGCACGTGCACGGCCATCTGGTCGCCGTCGAAGTCGGCGTTGAAGGCGGTGCAGACGAGGGGATGCAGCCGGATGGCCTTGCCTTCCACCAGGACGGGCTGGAAGGCCTGGATGCCCAGGCGGTGGAGGGTCGGGGCGCGGTTGAGGAGCACCGGGTGGTTCTGGATGACCTCGTCCAGCACGTCCCAGACCTCCGGAACGCCCTGTTCGACCATTTCCTTGGCCTGGCGGATGGTGGCCGCGTGGCCCTTGTGCTCGAGGCGGTTGAAGATGAAGGGCTTGAAGAGCTCCAGGGCCATCTTCTTGGGCAGGCCGCACTGGTGCAGCTTGAGGTCGGGGCCCACCACGATGACGGAACGGCCCGAGTAGTCCACGCGCTTGCCGAGCAGGTTCTGGCGGAACCGGCCCTGCTTGCCCTTGAGGGCGTCGGAGAGGGACTTGAGGGGACGGTTGGAGACGCCGCGGAGGAGGCGGCCGCGCTTGCCGTTCTCGAAGA
>DAOPZL010000139.1:0-1925 GCA_035353395.1 Holophaga sp. | reverse complement strand
GGACCACCGTCTTGTCGACCAGGTCCTCCCGCTTCTGCGACATCAGGTCCAGGCGGCGCACGCGTTCGACGAGTCCGTGCCTCTCCAGCGTCCCCAGCACCGAGGCGCTGACCTGGGCCGTCTCGAGCAGTTCGCGCTCCAGCAGCGCCCCCCCCGCTTCCTCCAGGGCCGCCAGGACGCGCCCCTGGGTGGCGTTGACCTTCGGAGGGTGGGGCAGCGCCGTCCGGCAGACTTCCGTCAGCCCCGCCCCGCGCAGTTCCCTGCGGTGGAAGAGGCTGGGCAGTGCGAGCTCGCTCCCGTGCCACGCGCGCCCGATCGCCGCCAGGCGCTCCCAGTCGCCGGCGTCCCGGAGATCGCACAGCCGCTCCTGCCCGGAGACCGGCGTCTGCCAGTCCGCCTGGACGACCTGGGGCAGGCCGACGGCCACCAGGTGCGCGAGGCCGCATCCGTAGTAGCCCGCCGCGAAATCCAGCAGCTCCGCCAGCCTGGGCGGGAGGAGGGGGAAGGGATCCAGCACCGCCTCCACGGGTTTCAGGGCCGCCTGGGGCGGCTGGGGGTCGGGCCCCAGCACCAGCCCCCAGGTGACGCTGTTGCGGACCTTCACCCGGACGCGCATGCCCCGCCGCAGCCCTTCCGGCGCCAGGTAGGTGAGGGGCGGCAGGGGGCGGACCAGGTCGATGAGGGTCGGGACGAGGGAGGGCATGGGGCTCTTTCTTTCCGCCAGTCTACAGGGATCGATCCTCCCCCCGGGCGATTCGCCCGGACAAGCCGCCGCCATCCATGGTGAAATTGATGCATGTACGTGCTCGGCCTCGAATCCAGTTGCGATGATTGCTCCGCCGCGGTGGTGGAGGAGACGCCCTCCGGCCCCGTCCTCCTGTCCATGGCCAAGCAGAGCCAGGACCACCTGCACGGGCCCTACGGGGGCGTCGTGCCCGAGCTGGCGGCGCGGGAACACCTCCTGCAGGTCCGGAACGTCATCCAGGAGGCCCTGGCCAAGGCGGACATGCCCCTCCGGAGGCTCGACCGGATCGCCGTGACCCAGGGTCCCGGCCTGGTGGGGTCCCTCCTGACGCTGTTCTCCGCCAGCAAGGCCATCGCCTGGCGGGAGGACATCCCCTGGGTGCCCGTGCACCACCTGCTCGGCCACCTCGGCGCCGCGCGCTTCGCGGTGCCCGACCTGCCCTTCCCCGCCCTGGCGCTGCTGGTCTCGGGCGGCCACACCCATCTCTACCGCGCCGCGGACTGGACCCACCTGGAGCTGATCCAGAAGACCCGCGACGACGCCGCGGGCGAGGCCTTCGACAAGACCGCCCGGATGCTGAACCTGGGCTATCCCGGCGGACCGGTGGTGGACACCCTCGCCAGGCGCGCGGAACGCGCGGCCGCGCCCTTCTCGGCGCCCAAGTTCCGGGACGGCAAGGCCTCCTGGAGCTTCTCGGGCCTCAAGACCGCCGTGAAGCTGCGCATCGCCGGGGAACCGGGCCTGGACGCGGCCGGGCCGGAGGATCCGAGGGTCCAGGCCCTCTGCCGCAGCCTGAACGAGACGGTGGCCGCGTGGCTGCTGAAGCCCATCCCGGCCGTCGCCGGGGAAACCGGGGCGCGGAGCCTCATCATCTCCGGCGGCGTGGCCTGCAACTCGGAGCTCCGGTCCCAGGCAAGGATCCTGGCCGACAGGCTGCACCTCCGGCTGGCGGTCCCCGAACCCCGCTTCTGCACGGACAACGGCGCCATGATCGCCTCGGCGGGGGTCCTGCTGCCGCCCGCGGCCGATCCATGGTCCATGAACGCCGATTCCAACCTCGCCCTCGTCGGCTAGGAGAGAACCATGGAAGTCACCCGCGAGGACGTGCTGTGCTGCGCCAGGCTTGCGAACCTGAGCCTCCGGGAAGAGGAGGTCGAGCCCATGCGGGAGGCCATGACCC
>DAOPZL010000138.1:0-2004 GCA_035353395.1 Holophaga sp. | reverse complement strand
GGCGTGGACGTGGTGGACTGCGCCATCTCGGCCATGGCCATGAGCACCTCCCAGCCCCCCACCGAGACCCTCGTGGCGGCCCTCAGGGGCACGGAGCGGGACAGCTGCCTGGACCTGGCGAAGCTGGCGGACCTGGCCCGGAAGATGACCGAGGTCCGCAAGCGCTATTCCAGCTTCGAGGCCGGCATCGCCCCGGTGGACGTGAACGTCCTCCAGTTCCAGGTCCCGGGCGGCATGCTGAGCAACATGGTCAGCCAGCTGCGCCAGCAGGGCGCCATGGACAAGTACTACGACGTGCTGGACGAGATCCCCAGGGTCCGCAAGGACATGGGCTATCCGCCGCTGGTGACGCCCTCCAGCCAGATCGTGGGCACCCAGGCCACCCTGAACGTGGTGCTGGGCGAGCGGTACAAGATCATCCCCGAGGAGGTGAAGCAGTACTTCCGCGGCTACTACGGCAAGCCTCCCGCGCCCATGGATCCCGAGATCCGCAAGAAGGCGATCGGCGACGAGGCGCCCATCACCTGCCGCCCTGCCGACATGCTGGCGCCCGGCTTCGAGGACGCCAAGCGGGAGATCGGCTCCCTGGCCAAGTGCGACGAGGACGTGGTCTCGTACGCCCTCTTCCCCCAGATCGCCCGCCCCTTCTTCGAACGCAGGGAGAAGGGCATGGGCGGCAAGGAGGAGGTGGCCGCCGCCATCGCCGCGGCGATGTTCCATCAGGCCGACCAGAAGGCGGCGAAGCCTGTCGTCGCGGCGGGCCCCGTGAACATGGGGTCCCCCTGGAAGATGTCCGGGCGCTCGCTCGCCCAGAGGGGGTGGTGAGATGTCCGTCAACAAGTTCACGCTGATGCTCGAAGGCCAGCCGTACGAGATCGAACGGCGCGGCGATCTGATGGTCGTCAACGGAGTCGAGTTCACCTGCTCGATCAAGGAGAACGTGGCCACGATCGGCGGAACCCCCAAGACCGTGAAGCTCCTCTCGGGCACCTCCGCCGAGGTGGACGGCATCGCCTACGCGGTCGAGGCCAAGGGGCTGGAGGAGCCCAAGGCCTCCAAGGGCCGCAAGGCCGCCAGCGCCGGGGCCGCCGAGGAAGCCGGCGCCGTCACCGCCATCATGCCCGGCCTCATCATCAAGATCCTCAAGAACGAAGGGGACCGCGTGGAGGCCGGCGAGACCGTGATGGTCCTCGAAGCCATGAAGATGCAGAACGATCTCACCGCCAAGACCGCGGGCGTCATCCGCCAGATGAACGTCAAGCAGGGCGACAACGTGGAGATGCGGCAGGTGCTCTGCGTCATCGAATAGTCCCCGCGGCCCCTCACCCGCCCCGCCCTCCCAGGAGCGCGGGGCTTTTTTTCTGCCCGGAAAGGGCCCGCGTCGGCGATCATCGATGGATCGGCGTGCCGGCAGGCCAGGCGCGCAGTTCCGCGCCCGCCCCACGCCCGTGACAATCATGGCATCCCTTCCCCTGGATCCCCCATGTCCCAAGCTCCGCTTCCGCTCATCGCCCTCGACGGCCCCTCCGGGGTCGGCAAGTCCACGACCGCCAAGGAGGTCGCCCGGCGGCTGGACTGGCACTACCTCGACACGGGCGCCATGTACCGGGCCGCGGCCCTGGCACTCCAGCGCGCCGGCATCGATCCGAGCGACGGCGCCGCCCTCGAGCGCGGCCTCTCCGCCCTGCGCATCGACCAGCGCGGAACGCGCACCCTGCTGGGCGACGAGGACGTGAGCGACCTGATCCGGACGCCGGAAGTCAACCGGCTGGTCACGCCCGTGAGCGCCAACCCCCGGGTGCGGGAGGTCCTCGTCGAGCGGCAGCGCGCCATCGGCGGGCGGGGCCGCTGGGTGGTGGACGGCCGCGACATCGGCACCGTGGTCTTCCCGGACGCCTGCTGCAAGATCTTCCTCACGGCGAGCGCCGAGGCCCGCGCGCGGCGACGCCACCGCGAGCAGCAGGCCAAGGGCATCGGCGCCCTCATGACGCTGGAGGAAGTCAC
>DAOPZL010000137.1:0-2087 GCA_035353395.1 Holophaga sp. | reverse complement strand
CCGCCCATCCTGGTGGACGGGTACCGCAAGCCCACGGATATGACCGAATCCATGGTGGCCTTCGTACTGGCGCGGCGGGACCGGCTGGAGGCCATCCGGGCCTCCGCCCTGGACGTGCCGCTGAAGGCGTATCCCTTCCCGGACGATCCCATGCCCGAGCAGCTTTGGAACGCCAATCACAAGCCCTTCTGGGAGAAACCCCGGCCTTTCCGGCCCACCCGATGGCTGCCTCGGCCCTGGTGCAGGGAGCAGGTGGAACAGTTCGACAGCCTGCCCCTGCTGGGGCGCATCCACCGTCCCCAGACGGCGTCCTTCCTCCGGGACGGCAAGCCCCTGGGCGACAAGGGCCGGTTGGAGGCTTTCCGGAACGCCTGGAAGCAGGCCCTGGACACGCTGCCCGGGGGCAAGGAACCCGCGCGGGTGATCTACGATTGCGGCCCCATGAAGCACGCGCCGCGCGTGGCGCCCCTGGTTGGCGTCCTCCGCGAGTCGGATTCCGCCCTCGACCCCCAGGGCGGGAACGGCGTGGACCTCACCAAGGCCCTCGGGGACACGGGCGCCTCGAGCTTCTTCGTGGGCGCGGCGCTCGGCCTCTACGCCAGCCACCGGCACCAGGACGTGACCGCCGTGGTGAGCTTCCGGCGCGCCGACCGCGCCACCCTCGTCATGATCGAGCCTCCGGATCCCGGCGAGCGCCGGCAGGAGCACCCCAGCGGCCAGGATCCCCTCGACGTGCCCGTCGTTCCGTACGAAAAGTGAGGTGAGGCCTCCCTCCATGCCTCGCTTCACCATCCTGCACCGTCCCTTCGCCAGGGGCTCCGGAAAGCCGGCTATGTGCTGGCGCTGAAGGAGAACATGGTCCGGATTGCCTTCGCGGCAGCCCGCGGTTCGTGCTAAAGTTGCGACTCAACAACCACCTCTCGGGGGGTTCCGATGCAGATCTTTGAGGGCCAGCTTCGCGTGGACAAGGGCGACCGTTTCGCCTTCGTGTCTTCCCGGTTCAACGAATTCGTCGTGGACCGCCTGGTGGGCGGGGCCCTGGACTGCATCCTGCGCCACGGCGGAACCGAGGCCCAAGTCGACCACTTCAAGGTGCCCGGGGCCTTCGAGCTGCCGGCGATGGCCAAGAAGGCGGCCCTGTGCGGCAAGTACGCCGGGGTCGTCGTGATCGGCGCCGTCATCCGGGGCGGGACACCGCATTTCGACATGATCGCGGGCGAGGTGGCCAAGGGCACGGCCTTGGTGGGCCTCGAGTCGGGCGTTCCGGTCGTTTTCGGCGTCCTGACCACGGATTCCGTGGAGCAGGCCATCGACCGGGCCGGCACCAAGATGGGCAACAAAGGGTGGGAAGCGGCCCAGTCCATGATCGAGATGGTCGATCTCTACCGGAACATCGGTCGTGAAAAGGGCAGGCAGTAATGGGTGTTCGCCGCCGGGGGCGCGAGTACGCCCTCCAGATGCTCTACGCCATGGACCTCACGGCCTATCCGCCGGACGAGGTCTTTGCGGGCTTCAACGCCATCCAGGACCTGAACCGCGACGCCTTCTACTATGCCCGCCGCCTCGTGGACGGGGTCTACGGGCACCTGGAGGAGATCGACGCGGTCCTGGCCCGGTTCGCGGAGCACTGGAAGATCCACCGCATGGCCGCCGTGGACCGCAACCTCCTGCGACTGGGCATCTACGAGCTGATGTACCTCAAGGACATCCCGTTCCCCATCATCATCAACGAGGCCCTGGAGATCGTGAAGGAATTCAGCGACCAGGAGGGGACCCAGTTCGTGAACGGCATCCTCGACGCAGCGAGCCGGGAGTTCCGTTCCGACGAGAACGGCCCGAAGGCCCGCGGCCGGAAGATTCCCCAGGACCCGGCCCCGGAGGGACCGCCTTCCACCGAGGCGTGACCGGATCCGGCCCAGCGCGGACGGGTGGAAACGCCCCGCCCATCACGGCTCCAACCCCGCACAAAGGCGTTCGTGTCCGGGCCGTTTCCCCATATCATGGAAGGGCCGCCGCATTAGCTCAGTGGCAGAGCGCTCGCCTTGTAAGCGAGGGGTCGTTGGTTCAATCCCGACATGCGGCTCCAA
>DAOPZL010000136.1:0-2174 GCA_035353395.1 Holophaga sp. | reverse complement strand
TCAGTCCACGACGTCCACGCCCATGGAGCGGGCGGAACCGGCGATGGACTTCATGGCGGCTTCGAGGCTCCCGGCGTTCAGGTCGGGCATCTTGACCTTGGCGATCTCTTCGAGCTGCTTCCTGGTGATCTTGCCCACCCGCTCCTTGTTGGGAGTGGCGCTGCCCTTCTCGAGGCCGATCTTCTTCTTGATGAGGACGGCCGCGGGCGGGGTCTTGAGGATGAAGCTGAAGCTGCGGTCGCCGTAGACGGTGATGACGACGGGCAGGATCGTGCCCTTCTCCACCTGGCCGACGGACTTCGCGTTGAACTGCTTCACGAACTCCATGATGTTCACGCCGTGCTGGCCGAGGGCGGGACCGACGGGAGGCGCCGGGGTGGCTTCGCCTGCGGGCAGCTGCAGCTTGATGTAACCCGTGATCTTCTTGGCCATGACTACCTTCCTTGTCCGCAACGGATTCCGGCCCATGCCGGCGACTGTTGCCTTGTAGGGCGGGCGGCAGGGTCACCGCGCCACCGGGTTGCGAGAGGACGGGAAGCTAGCGCTTCTCGACCTGGATGAAATCTAGCTCCACGGGAGTGCTCCGGCCGAAGACGGTCACCATCACCTTGATGGTGGAACGTTCCTCGTGGATCTCCTCCACGTCCCCCTCGAAGTTGGCGAAGGGGCCATCTATGATACGGACCTTTTCGCCCTTTTCAAAGTGGAACTTCGGCTTGGGACGCTCCTGCGTCTCTTCCGTGTGGTTCATGATCTGGCGGACTTCGTCATCGGTCAGGGGCGTGGGGCGCTTCTTGTTGGCCCCCACGAAGCTCGTGACCTTGGGCGTGTTCCGGACCAGATGCCAGTCGGCGTCCTCCATCTCGAAGCTGGTGCCCTTCCTGGCCACCGCGATCTGGACCAGCAGGTAGCCCGGGAAGGACTTGCGCTTCTTGACGACGCGCTCCTTGCGGCCGCTCCTGGCGTCCAGCTTCATCTCTTCGTAGGTCTCTTCCGGGATCTGGATGTCCCCGAAGTGGTCCTCGCGCTCTTCCATCTTGATGCGCTGGCGGAGGCTCTCCATCACCTTGGCCTCGTAGCCCGAATAGGTGTGGATGATGAACCAGGCGAGCTTCCGGTCGGAAGCCGGCTCCTCCACCGGGGCCGCTTGCTGGGATTCGACGAGATCGGTCATCGCGTCCTCCGGACTATAGGTACGGGAGAATGTGCGACATCCCCCAGGAGATCAGCAGGTCCGCACCCCAGAGAAAGAACCCCACGAAGACGGAGACGGCGACGACCGCATAGGTGGCGCCGAGAACCTTCTGCTTGTCGGGCCAATCCACGCGGTCCAGTTCGGCCCAGAGATCTTTGGCCTGTTTTTTGATTGTGGCGATCAAGGCGAACCCCAAAAGGGCTGACATTCATGAAAGTGGCCCCAGCACGGGTGGCCGGGGCCGAAGCGAGAGTGGCAGGGGAGACAGGTTTCGAACCCGCGACCTGCGGATTTGGAGTCCGCTGCTCTACCAGCTGAGCTACTCCCCTATTTAATTCCCAAGGATCCAGGAGCGGGCCTGCCGAGGCGGGCCCGCCGGGGCTGGGTCACTTGGACTCGCGATGAACCTTGTGGCCGCCGCAGAAACGGCAGTGCTTCTTGAACTCCAGCTTGCCCGTGTTGGTCTTCTTGTTCTTCGTGGTCGTGTAGTTCTTGCGCTTGCACTCGGTGCACTGCAGCTGAATGATGTCGCTCATGGCGGCTTACCTCAAAAAGACATCACCACGGAGGCCCCGGGAACTCGAAGCTGCCTCCGTGGTGGTTTCCCCTACTCGATGACTTCGTCGACGCGACCGGAACCGACCGTGCGGCCGCCTTCGCGGATGGCGAACTTGAGGCCCTTTTCCATGGCGATGGGCTGGATCAGCTCGACCGTCAGGGTGACGTTGTCGCCGGGCATGACCATCTCGCGGCCGGCCTCGAGGACGATGGAACCCGTCACGTCCGTGGTCCGGAAGTAGAACTGCGGGCGATACTTGTTGAAGAACGGGGTGTGGCGTCCGCCTTCTTCCTTGGTCAGGACGTAGACAGCGGCCGTGAACTTGGTGTGCGGGGTGATGCTGCCGGGCTTGGCGAGCACCTGGCCGCGCTCGACGTCCTTGCGCTCGACGCCGCGGAGCAGGATGCCCGCGTTGTCGCC
>DAOPZL010000135.1:0-2202 GCA_035353395.1 Holophaga sp. | reverse complement strand
ACAAGGTGCCCGTGGGCGAGGACCAGCTCTTCCACCTGGAGCTCACCCGGGAGATCGCGCGGCGCTTCCACTTCCTCTACGGCGTGGAGACCTTCCCCGAACCCCAGGCCGTGTTGACCCGCGCGGCCCGGGTCCCCGGCCTGGACGGCCGCAAGATGTCCAAGACCTACGACAACGCCGTCTACCTGCGCGACACCCCGGACACCGTGCTGCAGAAGTGCACCCGCCAGATGGCCTCGGATCCCGCCCGGGTCAGGCGCAGCGACCCCGGCAACCCCGAGATCTGCAACACGTACGAGTTCCACAAGCTCTTCTCCGACCAAGCCACCTGCGAGATGATCGGCGCCGAGTGCCGGAAGGCCGGCATCGGGTGCTTCGACTGCAAGAAGAAGGTGGCGGAGGCGGTCATCGCCCGCATCGAACCCATGCGCGAAAAGATCGAGGCGAACCTGGCGCAGCCTGAAGCCCTCAGGGGCATCCTGCGGGAAGGCAGCGACCGGGCGCGCGTGGTGGCCCGGCAGACCATGGAGGACGTGCGCGCCGCGATGAAGCTCCCGAAGCTCTGAGGCGATGACCCCGCCGGACTGGGAGGACCTGCAGGACTGGCTGAAGGCCAGGTTCTGGGGGGTCCTCGCGGTCCTCGTCCTGTCGGCGTGGGGGCTCCATTCCTGGCTGACCCGTCCCCTGGACCCGCCTCCGGGGGTGCTGGCGCCCGAAGATCCAATCCAGGGCCCCCCCGCCTCGGCGGCAGCCTGGGACTACCACGATCACCGGCTGGTCTCCCTGGCGGCCTTCGAGCTTCACGGACGGGTGCTTTCCAGGGAACGCTACCGGTTCGACCGCGCCGCGGAACTCTCCCCGGTGGATCTCGCCATCGGATGGGGCCGCATGTCGGACTCCTCCGTGCTCGACCGCATCAAGGTCCGGCAGGGCGATCGCTGGTACTACTGGTCCACGTCGAGCTTTCCCATTCCCGAAGGGGAGATCACTTCTCACAGCGCCAACATGCACATGATCCCGGCCAACGCCTTCGTGAAGAGGCGGCTGCTGTCGGTCCGGGTGGGACAGGTGATCCACCTGCGCGGACGGCTCGTCAAGGCCGTGGGCCGCGACGGCTGGACATGGACGAGTTCGCTGTCCCGACAGGATTCCGGTGAAGGCGCCTGCGAGGTCATCTGGGTGGAAGACGTGGACCTCGGGTGAAGCCCGAATTTACGCTTGCCTCCTGCCGCCCGCGTGCTATCCTGGTTCTTCCGAGTCGGTTCCTTAGCTCAGCTGGTTAGAGCATCTGACTCTTAATCAGAGGGTCCTCGGTTCGAGTCCGAGAGGAACCACCAGAAAAAGCAAGACTTAGGGCCGGAGTGATCCGGCCCTAAACATTTCCATCGTACATAGGTCGTACATCGTCCAGAATGGGCTACCGGTTCTCTTTCTCTTAAGGAACCGACTTATTCTTGCGGGCATCTAACCCGATATGGAGAATGAGGGCGATAGACCCCAACCAAGCAACACAGGAGACATCGTGAGCGCCCTAGCCACCAGTCCCGCTCAGTTTACATTTGGCCCGTCCTTCTCGGGGGCTTTGTATTCTGGTCGGTCCTTTGTGGACACATCGAACTCGAGGCGTTATGAGATTGTTCCCGCTGAAGAAATCGCTCGCTTCGATGCTCTGGAAGACAAGATCCTTGCAGTGACCGCTGAGTTGGTTCGTAGCAAGTCCTCTCGGAATGACTTTGAAACCTGGGACAGGGTCAAGAGGGAACTGGGCCTGTAGTGGCCTTTCGTATTCTCCTGCACAAAGGCGCCAAGAAGGCGCTTGCAGCAGTACCGAAGCATGATCGGATCAAGATCGCAGAAGCCATCAATGGTTTAGCTGAGGACCCGTGGCCGGATGGAGTGCATAAGAAACATCTGCAGGGTCCGTTGAACGCCTTCGTGCGGATTCGATGTGGGAACTATCGAATTGCCTATGAAATCCGCCGGAATGAGGTTGTAGTGATGGTTCTAGTGATCGGTGATCGGAGAGAGATCTATCGATTGCTTGAAGAGTTTGCGAAGTAGGTCACTGAATAGCTGGATGGCCAACGGCGGATTTTAAGTCCGCTGCGTCTGCCGATGAGGCCAGCGCTACCGTGTCAAGGCAGCGATCAGAAAGAGGCGGTCGATTTTGAGTCGAATGCGAAGGCGGTTCTGCCTGCCTGG
>DAOPZL010000134.1:0-2281 GCA_035353395.1 Holophaga sp. | reverse complement strand
GGGAAACGCTTTGCCGTAGCATGGAGGCAGGAACGGAGACAGGCATGGCCAAGCTGAGCGTCAACATCAACAAGATCGCCACCCTTCGGAACTCCCGGGGGGGGGACGAGCCGAACCTCATGAAGTTCGCGCACCGGATCGTCTCCCTGGGCGTGGACGGCATCACGGTCCACCCCCGCGCCGACCGACGCCACATCACCCCCGAGGACGCGCGCGCCGTGGCCCGGGAGATCAAGACCGTGGAAACGAATTTCGAGGGCGACGTCCGGGAGGAGTTCCTGGACCTGGTGCTGGAATGCCGGCCCACCCAGTGCACCCTGGTCCCCGTGAAGCCCGGCGAGGTCACCAGCAACCACGGCTGGGACGTGCGCCGGTGGGCGTTCCTGCTTTCCCCCGTCATCGCCCGCCTCAAGCAGGAGGGCATCCGGGTCAGCCTGTTCGTGGAGGCGGGGGACCTCGAGAGCGTCCGGGAGACGGCGGCCATCGGCGGAGACCGGATCGAGATCTACACGGAACCCTACGCGGACGCCTTCCGCCTGGGCGGCCTCGAGGCGGAACTCGCGAAGGTGGTGCGGAGCGCGGAAGAGGCCCGCAGGCTGGGCATCGGCGTCAACGCCGGACACGACCTCACCCACGAGAACCTGCCCCTCCTCGTGGAAAAGGTGCCCAACCTGGCCGAAGTGTCCATCGGCCACCACCTCATGAGCCGCGCCCTGGACGTGGGCATGGATCGGGCCGTCGGCGACTACCTCCGCGCCGCCCGCGGCTAGCCCCAGCAGGACCGCCTCCCTCCCGGCATGAACGAGGTTCATCCCAGGCATGAAGCCGATGCCTGCGGGCGGAATCATTCATTACGCGAACAATAACAAATAGTTTCGTGAAACAAGAAAAATGAAAAAAAATGTGTAATCTCCTCTGGAAATGGGCCCGGCCTTCCCGTAAGCTTCTCTCCAAGCAGGATGCCCGCGCGCAAATCGGTTCTTTTCCGGCTGGTAGGTTGGCGGGTCGTCCAGTTCTCGGTCAACCACGTCAAGGGGAGGTTGTTGGATGGACACCAAGGCCAAAGAAGATTTGCTTGTCAAGATGCGCGAAGAGTGCCTCCTCGGAGGGGGACAGGACCGCATCGACGCCCAGCATGCCAAAGGCAAGATGACGGCCCGCGAGCGCATCGAAGCCCTCCTGGACAAGGGTTCCTTCCGGGAGCTGGACGCGTTCGTCACGCACCGCACCCACGACTTCGGCATGGACAAGAAGAAGTTCCTGTCCGACAGCGTCGTGACCGGCTGGGGCACCGTCGAGGGGCGCACGGTCTACGTCTTCAGCCAGGACTTCACCGTCTTCGGCGGCAGCCTGGGCGAAGTCCACGCCGAGAAGATCTGCAAGGTGATGGACCTGGCCGTGAAGAACGGCGTGCCCGTCATCGGCCTGAACGATTCCGGCGGAGCCCGCATCCAGGAGGGCGTGGTCTCCCTGGGCGCCTATGCCGACATCTTCCTGCGCAACACGCTGGCCTCCGGGGTCGTCCCCCAGATCAGCGCCATCATGGGCCCCTGCGCCGGCGGCGCGGTCTACAGCCCGGCCCTCACCGACTTCATCCTCATGGTCAAGAAGACCAGCCACATGTTCATCACGGGCCCGGACGTCGTGAAGACCGTGACCCACGAGGACGTCTCCATGGACGACCTGGGTGGCGCCATGGTCCACGCCACCAAGAGCGGCGTGGCCCACTTCGCCTGCGAGGACGAGCAGGACTGCATCGAGACCATCCGGACCATGCTGAGCTACCTGCCCGCGAACAACATGGAGGACGCGCCCTTCGTCGACACCGGCGACGACCCGAACCGCCGCGACGCGCGCCTCGACGACCTGATCCCCAGCGACCCCCGCAAGGCCTACGACATGCACGAAGTCATCCAGGCCGTGGTGGACAACGGCGACTTCCTGGAGGTCCACGCCGGCTACGCCGGGAACATCCTCGTGGGCTTCGCCCGCCTGGGCGGCCACTCCGTGGGCATCGTCGCCAACCAGCCGATGGTGCTGGCGGGCGTGCTGGACATCAACGCCTCCGTCAAGGGCGCCCGTTTCGTGCGCTTCTGCGACGCGTTCAACATCCCCATCATCACCTTCGAGGACGTGCCCGGCTTCATGCCCGGCGTGAACCAGGAGCACGGCGGCATCATCAACCACGGCGCCAAGCTGCTCTACGCCTTCTGCGAAGCCACCGTGCCCAAGCTCACCGTGATCACCCGCAAGGCCTACGGCGGCGCCTACGACGTGATGA
>DAOPZL010000133.1:0-2326 GCA_035353395.1 Holophaga sp. | reverse complement strand
TGTA
Organism: Holophaga sp.; assembly: GCA_035353395.1. Classification (GTDB taxonomy): domain Bacteria; phylum Acidobacteriota; class Holophagae; order Holophagales; family Holophagaceae; genus UBA1801. The sequence continues at coordinate 2,322 of DAOPZL010000133.1, read as the reverse complement.
GACCGCGTCGGCCCCGCACCGCAGCGCGAGGATCCCCTGGTCCGCGTTCCGGGCGGGGGCGAGCAGCTCGAGACCCATGACTCCAGGGTAGCCCGTTCAGGAGGCCTTGAGCTTCTCCAGGACGGCCAGGACCTCGTCCACGTGCCCCTTCACGCTCACCTTGGGCCAGACGTGGCGGATGACGCCGCCGGGGTCCACGAGGAACGTGGCGCGGATGATCCCCTCGCACTCCCGGCCGCACATCACCTTCTTCCCGAAGGCACCCAGGGGCTTGAGCAGCGCGGCCTCCGGGTCCGAGAGGAGGCGGAAGGGGAGTTCCTGCTTGGCGATGAAGCCCTGGTGGCTCTTCACGCTGTCGCGGCTGACGCCGTAGACGCGGGCGCCGGCCGCCTGCACCCGGGCCCAGGCGTCCCGGAAGCCGCAGGCCTCGGCGGTGCAGCCGGAGGTGTTGTCCTTGGGGTAGGCATAGAGCACGGTCCAGGCACCCGCGAGGGTGCCCGGGGTGACCATCTCGCCCCGGTCATCCTGGAGCGTGAAGGGGGGCAAGGGCTTTCCGACCAGATTCATGGGTCCTCCTGGGGATTTGGATGCCGCCCGGCTCAGGCCTGGGCCAGCTTCCTCCCCAGCTCCCGGGCGCCGGCCTCCAGGTCGGGGCGCTTGGCGGCGGCGTCCGGCCCGCCCAGCCCGGTCCCCAGGAAGACCTCGGCCTCTCCGAAGCCCAGGGCCTTCAGCACCTTGGGGAAGGCGGCGAGCTGGTCCAGGAACACCTTGCCGTCGGGCTGCGCCTGGGTGGCGACGAGGACGCTGCGCTTGGGCGGGTTGATCCGGCTGACGAGGTTCATGTCGACGTAGGGGAAGAGCCGGTCCAGCACGGTCTTCAGCTGGGCGTTCACGTCCCCCATGTAGACGGGGGAGGCGAAGACCACCGCGTCCGCCTGGTCGATCTTGTCGTAGACGGCCTGCATGTCGTCCTGCTGGACGCAGCGTCCCGTCTTCTTGCAGGCGAAATCCCCCTGGCAGCCCCGGATCGACATGGGGTTGATGTCCAGGCGCTCCGTCTCGGCGCCGGCCTCCCGGGCGCCCGCCAGGAGCTCGTCGACGAGGTGCGCGCTGTTGCCGTGGAGGTGGGGGCTGGTGGAAAGGGCAAGGATCTTCATGGGATCTCCTGTAGGAATGCCAAAGCATAGGCGGATCCCCGCCGGAGGTTCTATGATGGTTCCTCGGCATTTCATGATCCTTCCTCCGGAGGCCCCATGGACCCCCTCGACGAGATCCTCCAGGACCTGCGGCTGGTCGACGGCTACTACTGCCACAGCGAGCTGCGCGCTCCGTGGGGCGTCGACTTCCCGGACCTGGACTGGGCGGGCTTCCACTACGTGGCCGAGGGCCGCTGCTGCGTGCTGCTCGGGCACCGCACCCTGGAGCTGGAGGCCGGGGATTTCGTCCTGATGCCCCAGGGGCGGGCCCACGGCCTCGCCGACGCGCCTTCCTCCCCCCGGGTGGCCTTCTCGTCCCTCCAGCTGGACCGCATCGTCCCCAACGCGTGCCGCCTGTGCGCGGGCGGACCGGGGGAGCGCACCATGCTCGTCTGCGGCGGGGCCCGCCTCTCGGGCGCGGCGGCCCATCCCCTCCTGGCACAGCTGCCGGAGCTGCTCCTGGTCCAGGAGCAGGCCCGGGCCGAGTTCGACTGGCTGCGCCCGACCCTCGAGGCCATGGCGCACGAGGTGGCCCATCCCCGCCACGGGGCGATGGCCGTGATCACGCGCCTCGCCGACATCCTGATCGTGCAGGCCATCCGCGCCTGGATCGCCTCCTGCAGGACCGCGGACCACGGATGGCTCGCGGCCCTGCGCGACCCCCAGGTGGGGCACAGCCTCGCCCTGATGCACCGGCAGCCGGGCCGGGAGTGGGACATCGAGGGCCTGGCCCGGGAAGTGGGCATGTCCCGGGCGGTCTTCGCCGAGCGCTTCGCGAGCCTGGTGGGCCAGCCGCCGAAACACTACCTGACGCGCTGGCGCATGCACCTGGCCGGCCAGTGGCTGAAGGAGGAGAGGCTGAGCCTGGCCCAGGTGGCCGAGCGGCTCGGCTACGGCAGCGAGGCGGCCTTCAGCCGGGCCTTCAAGCGCCACCACGGGACCTCCCCCGGCGGCTTCCACCGCCGGAAGCCCGCGGGGATTCAGCGCTCCGCGGCGCGCCTGTAGAGTTCCGAGGCGCCGAGGTTCAGGTGGCGCGCCAGGGGCTTCACGGCTTCCCGCAGGGTCATGCCCCCTTCCCGCGCCGCGTCCAGGTAGCGGCGGACCCACTCGGGCAGCTCCTCGCCCT
>DAOPZL010000132.1:0-2368 GCA_035353395.1 Holophaga sp. | reverse complement strand
ATGTTCCCGTTGCGGTCGTAGTAGGTGTAGAGGTAGGTCGTCCTCCGGCCCGAGCCGGCATTCCCGGCCCAGAGGGCCAGCGGGAGGGCGGAAAGAAAGACCGTGCGTCTCAACATTCCCCCAAGAATACTCCCGTCGCGGGGCCGACGCCCGGAATGCCCCCGGGAACGTGCTAGAACACCCCCTCGCCCGTGACGGTGAAGCTGTCCCCGTAGCAGGTAGCGGTGAAGGGCGTTGCGAGATCCGCTTTCCCGGCCGCCAGAAGGCGCCGGTACATCCCGATGCGGTCCACGCTGTTCTTCCAGGCCGGTTGCGAAGCCAGCAGCTCGTACCGGAAATCCAGGAACCTGGCGAGCCATCGGGCCTCGTCGACGCCCGATCCCGGAGATCCCCCGAGAGCCTCGTCCGTCCGGTCCGCGAGGGCGGCCATTCCGCTCTCGCCATGGTTCACGCAGGCGTCGAAGAGTTCGCCCAGGGTGATGCCGAGCCGGACGCCCAGGTGCCGGGCCTTGGCCAGGGCGGGATTCCAGTAGAGCTCGTCCATCTTGTCCAGCTGCGACTTCTTGAATCCGGCGTCCTCCAGGGATGCGCGGAAATCCGCGATGAAGCCGTCCAGCCCCGTGATGTCGGCGCAGTGCCCTCCAGGGTGGGGTTTCCCGTCGATGGCGTCCAGGGCCGGGAGGTACTTGGCTAGGCGGTTGCCCGGAGCGAGCTGCGTGTAGTGGTGCAGCCAGATGTTCCCGTCGTAGGTGCCGGTGGTGAATCCGATGATGCCGAAGGTGACGCCCCGGCCGTCGCCGATGTCCTCGGCAAAGTCGTAGGCCAGGGTGGTCCGGCTGTTCTCGGCGATCGCCACCAGGCTCAGGATCGCGGCCTTGGTGCGAGGGCTGGGGGTGATCCCGCTCTCGGCCGCCGGTTCCCCGGAAGGAGCGCCGCCGCAGGCGAGCAGGACCGATGGAAGGAGGAACGCAAGGGACCTCGCCAAGGCGTAGAGTCGATTCGGAATTGCCATGCATGCTCCGGAAATCCTTCTCCGCACGATCGCCGCCTGTTTCGGTTCATGAATGAATGGCTAGTATACCCTTTTTCGGGCTTCGGGCAGGGATTCTCCCTCAAAGACCTTCCAGGAAGGCCTCCGCCTCGCTCCAGTCGCGGCTGATGGGAAAGGGCGGCAGGGCCGCGCGCACCTGCGCCGCGTAGCGCTTGCCGCTGCGGTCCTCGTGCGGCAGCAGCAGGCGGGGGTCCAGGACGCACACGACGCCCTTGTCGGTGCGGGTGCGGATGAGGCGGCCGATGCCCTGCTTGAGCTTGAGGGTCATCTGCGGCACCTGGATGCCGATGAAGCCGAGGCCCTGCTGCCTGGCGTCCGCCTCGCGCACCCGCGCCTGGAGGACCGGGTCGTCGGGGGGGGCGAAGGGCAGCGCCGTGACGATGACGAGGCTGAGGGCGTCCCCGGGCATGTCCACGCCCTGCCAGAAGCTGGCGAGGCCCAGGAGGGCGGCGTTGGGGGTCCTCCGGAAGCGATCCATCATGGCATGGCGCGTGAGCTTGTCCCCCTGCACGAAGAAGGTCATGCCGGGGAGGGCCGCTTCGAGCCGGGGACGGAAGGCGGCGAGCATCCTCCGGCTGGTGAAGAGCACCAGGGCGCGGCCCCGGGAGGCGCGCATGAGGCGCTCCATGGCCTCCAGGGAGGCTTCCACCCAGCGGGGCTCCCCCACCCCGTCCCGCCCGGCCTTGCGCTCGGGAAGGTCCGGGGGGATGAAGATCAGCCCCTGGCTCCCGAAGTCGAAGGGGCTCTCGACGTGCTGCGAACGCAGGGACTCCTCCTCCGTGAGCCCGAGCCTGAGCTTGAGCCCGTTGAACCCCCGCCCGTCGCGCAGGGTGGCGGAAGTCAGGATCACGGTCTCGAAGCCTCGCCGCAGGTGCTGGTGGAAGAACGGGCGCACGTCCACGGGATTGGCCTTGAACTGCACCGTGCGCGGCCCTTCCCGGGTGATCGTGGAGACCCAGCCCTCGGGCTGGGCGAAGATCTGCTCCATGCGGGAGAAGGCGAGTCCGATGCGCTCGGAAAGCCTCCGCCAGCCGAGGTCCTCCGGGCTGCCGTCCGTGCGGCGGCTGGCCAGGCGCCTGGCCTCCTTCCAGGTCGCCTGCCCCGCCTCCACCCAGGCCCCCACGGCATCGGCGAGCGGCCGCAGGTCCAGGCGGCCGTCCTCGAAGCCGAAGGTGGCGCTCTCCTGGGGCACGTGCGCGAGCAGGGTGGTCCAGGCATCCTCCCAGGGGATCGTCATCGCCTCCAGCGCCGCGCCCTCCGGTTCCTTCCCGGCCTCCTCGGCCAGGTCCCGGAAGAGGAGCGTCATGGCCCGGTCGG
>DAOPZL010000131.1:0-2429 GCA_035353395.1 Holophaga sp. | reverse complement strand
GCATGGACTCCTTGCCTGAGCCTCAAGTCAAGGACCGACCCTGAGACTTCCGGAAGCCAGGAACAAGGAGAACCACCGTGGACATGCTGGGGAAGATCCTCGCCCTCACCTGTGCCCTGCTCTGGGCCTTCGCCGTCATCCTCTTCAAGCGGGCGGGAGACTCGATCCGCCCCGTGGCCCTGAACTGGTACAAGACGGCGCTGACCGCGCTGCTGCTTTCCCCCTTCCTGGCCTGCCAGGGCCTCGGCGGTCTCTCGAGGGCGGACCTCGGGGCGGTGATGGCCTCGGGCATCCTCGGGATCGCCCTGGCGGACACCCTGTTCTTCATCGCCCTGGACCGCCTCGGAGCCTCCCTGGCCGGCATCGTGGACTGCTTCTACGCGCCCTTCGTGATGATCGCCGCCTGGGGCATGCTCGGCCAGGCGCCGCGGACGGCCCAGGTCGGGGGCGTCCTCTTCGTCATCGCCGCACTGCTCGTGGTGGGCTTCGACAAGGGACATCCCCATGCGGTTCTCGACCGCCGGCGCATGACGACGGGATTCCTGGCCGGAAGTGCTTCCATGGCGGTCATGGCCGTCTCCATCCCCCTGATGCAGGCGCCCCTGCGCCACGCGTCTCCCTGGGTGGTCACGGAACTGCGGGCGCTGGCGGCCCTCGTCGTCCTCACGGGCACGATGCTGCTGCGCAGGGACCGCCGCGAGCAGTTCGCCTCCCTGCTCGGCCACGGCGCCTGGCGCCACGCACTGCCGGGTTCCTTCCTCGGGAACGTGCTGTCCATGAGCCTCTGGGTGGCCGCCTTCAAATACACCTCGGTCAATTCCGCGGCGATCCTCAACCAGACGAGCACGATCTGGGTGGTGGTCCTGGCGGCCTGGCTGCTGAAGGAACCCTTCACCCGGGGACGGCTCGCGGGGACGCTGCTGGCCTTCACGGGCGCGGCGATGGTGCTGCTGGGGTGATGCGGCTCCAGGCCGAGGCGGGGAGGAAGGCCCTGGTCGACACGGGTCCCCGGACCGGCTAGCGTGGGGGATGAACCATGGACCGGCCGGACCGGCGTCGCGAAAGGAGGACATATGGCAGCTGAATCGCGCATGAATCCCTCCTTCGACCCTCGTCCCTGATCCTCGCTGGCTGCTGATGCAGCGGGAGCTCCTCCATGGAGCCGGGGACCTTTCTCCCCGGAGAACCTTCCATGAATCTTCTGGATCTTGGCTGGCGAGAAGAATTCGCCAGGCATTTCACGCAGAGAGCCTCCTGCTGGATCCCGGCCCGCGTGGCCGTCACCCATCGGGGGCGATATCTGGTCTACACCGCCCGCGGCGAGCTGGAGGCCGTGCTGGCAGGCTCGCTCGAAGAAACGCCCGTCCCGGGCGACTGGGTGGTCGCCCTGCAGGGCGAGCCTGAAGGCCTGGCCCGCATCGACCGCATCCTCCCCCGCCGGACGGTCTTCCTGCGGAAACCCCCCATCGCCGGAGGCAGGAAGCTCGTCCGGTTCGAGGGGACCACGCGCATCGGCGGCGGAAGCGCCGAGGCACAGGTCGTCGCCTCGAACATGGACCTGGTCGTCATCGTCACCGCGCTCGACGGCGACTATTCCCTCGCCCGGCTCCGGCGCGCCCTCATCCTCGCCGAGTGTTCCGGCGCGGAAGTCCTGGTGGTGCTCAACAAGATCGACCTGGGCGACCCCGGCCCCATCCTCGGGGAACTGGGGCGGAGGGCGCGCGTCCTCGGGGTCAGCGCCGTGACGGGCGAGGGGCTCGGGAAACTGGAAGCCCTCGTGCAGCCCGCCCGCACCGCCGCGCTCGTGGGCTCTTCCGGCGTCGGGAAATCCTCCATCGTCAACGCGCTCCTCGGCGAATCCCGCCAGTTCGTGAGCCCCAGGAGCCTGAGTACGGGGAAAGGCCGGCACACCACCACGCGCCGCGAGCTGGTGCCGCTGCCCCGCGGCGGATTCCTCCTGGACACGCCGGGCATGCGGGAAGTCCAGCTCTGGGCCGATGAAGCGGACATCGGCCAGGCCTTCTCGGATCTCGAGACCGTGGCCCTCGGCTGCCGCTTCTCCGACTGCCGGCATGATTCCGAACCGGGCTGCGCCGTCAAGGACGCGATCGCGGCAGGGAGCCTGGAGCCCTGGAAGCTGGAGGAATACAGGAAGCTCTCCCGGGAGGTGCGCTACCTCGCGATGCGCCGCCGGGAGCGGCTGCGCCGCGCGAAAGGCGTCGCCCGGAACGCCTGAGCGGGGCGGCGAAGGTCGGGAGCGGGGCGGCCAGGACCGCCCTGCTCCCGCGTCTCCGGGCTTTCCTTCGAAGCCTTCCCCCGGGTCACGAGGCTTCGGCGTCCAGCGCGGCCAGTTCCCCCGGGGCGAGGACGCGCGCCATCTCCAGGATGAGGACGAACCGGCCGCCGATCCTGCCCACGCCGCGGATGAA
>DAOPZL010000130.1:0-2442 GCA_035353395.1 Holophaga sp. | reverse complement strand
GCTAGGGAAGCACCGCGAAGGAGTCCAGGAACGCCTTCAGCTGGGCGTCCTCCGGCCTCGAGACCGTGGCCTGGGCCTGATGGAGCCGGCCGCGCCGCACGACGGCGACGCCCTCCGCGTACCCTCCGCTGGGGAGGTGCGCCTTGTAGCGGAAGCCGGCTCCCCGGTCCGGGGGAAGGGGCGCCGTCTCGACCGGCCCCAGCCGTCTCGCCAGGAACGTCCGGTAGGTGTCGAGCACTTCCTGTTCGGTGGAGCCGCCCTGGTCGCCGGGGGGGAGGTTCCCGACGTTCACGAAGAAGCTGCGGTCGAAACGGCCGGGAGGCTCGTAGGTCGTGCTGAACCACTCCATCTGCCCGAACGGCGTCGGCTCGCTGAACTTGTGGAGCCTCGGCTTCCCCGGGAACACGACGACGATCCCGAGGTTCCGGTCCTCCACGCGGACCGGGGCCTCGCGCACGCACCCCTGCACGGCCGCGACACAGACCGGGACCAGCCAGCCCAGGCGCCTCATCGCGCCTCCTGGACAGTCTCCCGCAGGGCCTTGTGGACGGCGGCGAGCGCCGTCTTGATGCTGCACGGCTTCGAGAGGAAGGCGGCCAGCCCCTTGTCCGCGAGGGCATGGGTGGCCTCGGACTGGCTGTAGCCGCTCATGAGGATCACGGGCACCTCGGGCGCCACCTTGTGGATCTCCGCGAAGACCTCGTCCCCGTTCATGCGGGGCATGGTGAGGTCCAGCAGGACGACGGAGATCGAGGACCGGTGGCGCACGAAGGCGCCGAACCCGTCGACGCCGTCCACGGCCTCGATGACCTTGTAGCCCGCGTTCTCGAACCCCTGCCTGAGGATGGCGCGGATGGTGGGCTCGTCGTCCACCAGCAGCACGACGCCCGTGTCCGCCTGGATGGGCGTGGCCTCGTCCCCCTCGTCCGCGAGCGGCTCCTGCACCGCGACGGGAATGTAGAGCCGGCACACGGTCCCCCGGCCCGGCACGCTCTCCGTGCCCAGGAAGCCGCGGTGTTCGTCGGCGATGCCCTTGACCGTGAGCATCCCCAGTCCCCGCCCCGGATGCTTCAGCCGGAAGAAGGGGTCGTCGAGGCCCGCGAGGGTCTCCTCCGTCATGCCGGGGCCGTTATCCCTCACCTCGAGGCAGACGTAGTCCCCCAGGAGCCCGGGCGCGGCCGGATCCCCGCCGCCGGCCAGCTGCTTGAAGCAGGTGTGGATGGAGATCTCCCCTTCCCGGGTCCCGATGGCCTCCATGGCGTTCACCACGAGGTTGAGCAGGGCGTAGCGCATCTGGTTCGGATCGGCGTTCACCTGCGGCAGGTCCTGCTCGAGGTCCAGGACCAGCTGGACGTTCTCCGGGAGGAGGCTCTCCACGAGGGGGAGCCCCTCCCGCAGCGCCTCGTTGAAGTGGTGGCGCGTGAGCTGGAGCCGCCCCCTGCCCGAGAAGGCCAGCATCTGGCGGCAGATGGCCGAGGCCCGGTCCGCGCTCTCCCGGATCTTCGCCAGGCTGCCGGCCAGGCTGCGGGGATCCTCCCGCTTCTCCAGGCCCAGCTCGGTGTAGCCCTGGATGCCCATGAGGATGTTGCTCAGGTCGTGCGCCAGGCGCCGGGCCAGGGTGCCCAGGCTCTCGAACTCCTGGGCCTGCACCAGCGCGATCTCGAAGCCGCGCTGTTCCGTGATGTCCCTGGCCACGGCCAGGATCTCCCTGGGCGAGCCGTTCTCGTCCCGCAGGAACACGAGCCGCCGGCTGCGGAACCAGCGGTAGTCGTTCCACCGGGTCCGGATACGGTAGCTCTCCTCCTGGATGGACTCCTCGTCCCCGGCCCCCGGGGCGTGGGGCTTCATCCCCATCATCCGCTCCAGGTCGCGCCTGACCTGGGGCAGGTCGTCCGGGTGGACGATGCCGTAGAAGAACTCGAGGCCGCCCTCGATGAACGCTTCGGCCTTGTAGCCCAGCACCTTCTCCACCGCCGAGTTCATGTAGAGGTAGGACTGGTGGGTCGCGCTGATGATGGACTGCACGTCCAGGGAGAGGTCCGCCACGCACTGGATGTAGTGTTCGGCCTGCCTCGAAGCCTCGTCCCCCTCCTTCACGCGGGCGGAGAACCGGTTGTAGAGGAGCAGGCCGAGCGCCGCCTGGACCATGACCGCCGCCAGGACCACGGCCCCGGCCCGGCCCGCCAGCAGCCAGACCAGGAAGAGGAAGTTCACCATGGACAGCCCGAGCAGAGCGGATGGAGAAGCCAATGTACGGACTTTCATACGGTTCCTCGCATGCAGGCCACGGACGCTCTTCCCGGTGATGCTGATCCCAGCATACCGGCAGATCGCCCCCGCTCGGTTCCTCCGCTCGAATTCTGATCGTTCATGAGCCTCCCTTCTCATCGGACCAGGACCTCCGAAGCTGTAGAACCGGCATCCCCGATGCGCGCATCATGG
>DAOPZL010000129.1:0-2462 GCA_035353395.1 Holophaga sp. | reverse complement strand
TCCCCTTCGATCCCGACTGGCGCTGGTTCCTGGGACGCGCGGACAGCCCGTGGTACCCGACCCTGCGGATCTACCGGCAGGCCAGTCCTGGAGACTGGGAATCGGTGATCCAGGCGATTCTCGGTGATCTTGGGACGAGTTCCTAGAACGGCCTGTACCCCTTGAGGGCCCGGGCGCCCTGGGCCTGGAGCAGCATCTGCTTCCGGAGCCCCTCCTGTTCCACGGAAAGAGCCTGTGCGGCGGCCTCGAGCTTCCCCGGAAGTTCTTGGATGCGGGCCTCGAGGGCGGACCAGCCCTTCCCCCGCTCGGCCGCGGCCATGGCCGTGTCGAAGTCCTTCCGCCACGCCCGGATCATCTCCGCCCGCAGGGGCTTGCTCCGCAGCAGCTCCTCCAGGGCGTCCAGGGCCTGCGCGACTTCCTGGTCGCTCATACGGACAAGTCGCCGAGCGAGACGGAGGGAGCCTCGGGCTTGTCGCTGATGGTCCGGCGGCGGTCCAGCTCCTCCCAGCTCGCCCGCATCGAGCCCATCTGGTTGCTGATCATCTGGAGGCGCTCCGGCTCCGCCTTCATGGAGGCGTCGAAGAGCACGTCCGTCCACCAGTCGTAGATCCGGACCAGGTTCTCGACCAGTTCCCCGCCCTCCTCGAAGTTGAGCCGCTCCCGCAGGGCGAGGATGATGTCCGCGACGCGGTTCACGTAGCGGGCCTGGCTGGGCAGGTCACGGGCCTTCATGGCGTTGACGGCCAGGTTGAGGAACCGCTGCCCGCCTTCCAGGAGCATGGCCACCAGCAGCTCGGGACTGGCTCCCTGCACGCGCTGCGCCAAGTATTGGCTGGTTGCTTTCCCTCCGGCATATCCCTGCATGTCATCCCTCACGGTGTGTATCGACCCAGGGGCAGTTCGTGATAAATCTCCCCGACACGGCCGAGGCGGCCCCGGACCAGGGTCCGGGATCAGTATCCTCCGGCCGGGATACCTGGGGGGAACCCAATTTGCCTGGAACGGATCGCGGTGGACGGGCGGAAGCCCGCGCTTCAGGCTTTTCCCATCAGGTGATGCATCACGGCCATCTGCGTCCACATGCGGTTCTCGGCTTGGTCGTAGACGATGCTCCGGGGGCCGTCGATCACCTCCGCCGTCACCTCGTAGCCCCGGCAGGCCGGGAGGCAGTGCATGAACACGGCTTCCGGACCCGCCAGGTCCATGATCCCCTGGGTCACGGAATAGCGGCGGAACGCCTCGATGCGCTTGAGGCGGTCCGCCTCCTTGCCCACCGAGACCCAGGTGTCCGTGTAGACCACGTGGCTCTCCCGCACCGCCTCGAGGTCGTCGGTGATGCACAGCCGCGTGCCCTGCCGCCGGTGCTCCTCGGCGGCCCGCTCGACGACCGAGGGCGCGCACTGGAACCGTTCGATCCCCGGCATGACGAGGGTGCAGTCCATGCCCGCCCGCGCCGTGGCGTAGAGGAGCGCGTGGGCCATGTTGTTGCCGTCGCCGATGTAGGTCAGCCTGAGCCCCTCCAGCCGTCCGAACCGCTCCCGGAGGGTCTGGAGATCGGCCAGGGCCTGGCAGGGATGTTCCAGGTCGGTCATGCCGTTGATGACCGGGATCCGGCTGCACGCGGCCATGTCCCGCACGACCTGGTGCTCGCAGGCCCGCACCATGATCCCGTCCGCGTAGCGCGCGAGCACCGAAGCCGTGTCCGAGACCGGCTCGTCCCAGTCCAGCTGGATCTCGTCCCCGGAGATGAGCTGGGTCGTTCCTCCCAGGCGGTGCATGCCCGATTCGAAGCTGATGCGGGTCCTGGGGAAGGGCACCTCGAAGATCATGGTGAGGATCTTCCCGTCGAGCGCCTTCCGGAACGCGGCCGGATGTTTCTTCATCTCGTCGGCCGTGTCCAGCAGCAGGCGGATGTCGCAGGAAGCGTAGTCGCTCAGTGAAATGAAGTGCCCCTGCGTCAACATTCCTGCCTCCGCGACGATATCCGGACGATTCTGGCAGGTAACGAATGACGCCTCCGGGGCTTGTGACGCAGTAGCTATTTTGAAGATAGGTTAAACAATTGCAGTATTTTATGATTCAGCGGGGCCTTCCGGTGGACCCCGTCCCGGGAGTTTCCCAGCGGCTCGGCTCGCCAAATTTGTAACGAATGAAAAAGCCCCCCGCGTTTCCGGGGGGGCCTTCGACCGGTGGAGGTGGACCTACAGGGTGGCGACCATGACGGCCTTGATGGACGGGGCCCCCTCCGCGATCGAGCGGAGCGAGGAGCGGGAGGACAGCGCGGTGCGCTGTCCGATCGGGGGGTAGTCGGCGAAGCCGCGGCCCGCTTCCGTTCCTGCATTCGGTTCGATCACGGGGAAAGCGTCCACCTGCGACCTACAGGGTGGCGACCATGACGGCCTTGATGGTGTGCATGCGGTTCTCGGCCTCGTCGAAGACGACGCTGTGGCGGCTGCGGAAGA
>DAOPZL010000128.1:0-2472 GCA_035353395.1 Holophaga sp. | reverse complement strand
CCTCCGGAAGCGCCCCCGTGAACATCGTGGCGAAACAGACCGGCGTCTTGGGGGGGACCATGGAGCGGAGCGGGACCGCATGGGGCGCCGCCGCGCGCACGGGCGAGAACCATTCCGGGAAGTCCCGGACGAGGGCGCCGCCGATGGCGTCGGGGCAGTAGACGAGCACCCGCTCTGCGCTTCCGGAGACGTCGAGGCCTTGCCCGGAAGAAAGATCCGGGGGGGTGATTCCGAACAGGCTGCAGATCGTGGGCGTAACGGCGCGGATGTCTCGCATGACGGGGCCTCTCATGGACTTGGGCGCGGGGATGCTGCCAGCCTAGCTCCGGGATTTGCCGGTGTGTAGGTAGAAAAGCACAAAACTCCGATCCGGCTGGACCGGGCGGAAGCGGGTGGGAATGATGGAACAGGAGGAGGACAGGATGGATCCAGATGAAGTTGCGCGGCACTGGGAGGCCAACGCGGGGACCTGGACCAGCCACGTCCGCGCCGGCCTCGATGTCTACCGGAACGTCCTGAATACGCCGGCCTTCCTTGAGATGCTCCCGCCCGTGCAAGGCCTCGAAGGGCTTGATGTCGGCTGCGGCGAGGGGTTCAACACCCGGGAACTGGCCCGGCTCGGCGCCCGGATGCATGCCGTCGACATCGCGCCGACCTTCATCAAGCACGCGCGCGAGACGGAGGAAGCCGAGCCGCTCGGCATCGATTTCCAGGTCGGGGACGGCATGGCGCTGGCATTTCCCGACCAGTCCTTCGACTTCGCGACCGCCTTCATGTCGCTGATGGACATGCCCGACCAGGAGCGCGCCCTGAACGAGGCGCGCCGAGTGCTCCGGCCCGGCGGCTTCCTGCAGTTCTCGATCTCGCACCCCTGCTTCATGCCGCCCTATCGCAAGGTCCTTCGGGAAGCGGACGGGCGCGTGCGGGCCGTCGAGGTCGGGGGCTACTTCGATCGCGTGGACGGCGAGCTCGAGACTTGGTGGTTCTCGATGCTTCCTCCCGAGGAACGCGAGCACGTGGCCCCCTTCAGCGTCCCGCGCTTCCACCGGACCTTGAGCGGGTGGGTGGAGATGATCGGCCGGGCGGGCCTCATGGTCGAACGGTTCGGCGAGCCGTGCCCTACGAAGGAAGTCGCCCAGGCTCATCCTGTCGTGGCGGATGCCCGGGTCGCGCCCCTCTTCCTGCACGTCCGGGCGGTGAAGCCGAAGTGAGACAGCAGGCTCGTGCAAGCCGGTTTTCCGTGGACCGGCGGTCAAGGGCTGAGGGACCATCCCGTCGGCGGTCCCGGTCGTCGGACCTGGGAGTCGACGCGCCCTCCTGCATCAACGTTCGCCCGCTCCAGGAAGCAGTCGGGCGGTTCGCCTGTCCGGGGGTGGAGAAAGGCCTACACTGATCCTGTCCCCCATCTCCGGGAGGGTCCATGCAGGTCGGCGGCATCCAGCTCACCTCCTCCGGCTCGACGGCTGCGCTCTCGGGAACCGGGAGCGCGGTTTCCTACGATCCGAGGGATACCAACAAGGACGGCGTCGTTTCCTTCGCCGAGCAGCTCGCCTACTCCCAGAAGAATCTCGCGGAGCAGGCTTCCGTCACCGGCAGCGGCGCATCCCTGGACCAGTACGGGCAGAGCGGCGCCCTGGGCACGGCCGAAGCGCAAGCCGGAACGCTGGACACCTACGCCTGAGGCGTCCGTTCACGCCCTGCCGGGCGTATGGACCACCAGGAGCATCCCCGCGCCCAGCCGGACGCGCGCCGGCGCTTCCCTGAACACGTTGCTCAGGCCTCGTCCATGGCCGAAGCGCAGCGTCTCGCCGCGGAGAGGATAGGCCAATCCTTCCGTGGCCACGCCTTCCGCGTCCCCCTGGAGGGGGATGAGGCTGAGGGTGTCCCCGGGCATCCCATGGATCTCGCCGCCGGGGGGCTGGAGCAGCCAGCTCGTCCGCCGCGGTTCCCACAGCTCGATCCGCGCGCCGCGATACTCCGGCCGCGCCAGGAGCAGCACGTTCGCCAAGATCATGTCGAGCCGCCCTCCCAGGGCGCAGGCGAGCACGATGTGCCCCGCACCCTGGCGCATGGCCTTCCGCAGCGCCAGCTCCAGGTCCGTCTCGTCCTTCTGCGCGGGATGGCGTTCGCAGGGAATCCCCGCCTGGGCGAAATGCGCCAGGGTCTCGGGAGCCAGGGAATCCAGGTCCCCGATGACGAGGTCCGGAACCAGCCCCAGACGGCGGCAGTGGTCGGCGCCGCCGTCCACGGCGATCACCTGGTCGAAGGCGAGCGAGGAGAGCCTCGGCCCCATGCCGGGCTCCAGTTCGCCGTTCGCGATGACGAGAATCCGCTCCATCCCTGGCCTCTGCTCCCGGCCCCAGGGTGGCTTCCGCGGGGGCGCCTGTCAAACGGCCTCCGCCGCCGGGACCAGGGCGTCCTTGACCGGAAGGCGCTTTAGGCTAGAGTGGAAACATCATCTTTCGGGGTGGT
>DAOPZL010000127.1:0-2559 GCA_035353395.1 Holophaga sp. | reverse complement strand
CTGTATCTCCAGCTCCAGCGGACCTTGAGGTCCCTCATCCAGCAGGGGGAGTGGCCCCTGGGCATGCGGATCCCGGCGGTCCACGAGCTGGCGGAGCGATTCCAGGTCCACCGCCTGACCGTCCTCAAGGCCCTCGCCGGCCTGAAGCGCACCGGCTGGGTGCGGACGGTCCAGGGCCGGGGCAGCTACGTGGCCGACCACCTGCCCGAGGCCATGGCAGTCTTCCCGATGCCCGACTTCCCCTACGAGGGTTCCGCGCTGCGGGTGCGGGAGGACGAGCTGGGCCCCTGGCTGGGGGAGACCCTGGAGCGGGCCCTGGACCGTCAGCTCGTGAGCTTCTCCGCGGCCTTCCCCCCCCAGGACCTCCTTCCCTGCGACGCCCTGCGGCGCACCTACGTCGCGATGATGAAGGAGCTGGGGCCGGACGCGTGGGAGTATGCCCCCCTCGCCGGGCACCCGTCCTATCTCCGGGCCGTGTCGGACTGGCTCGCCTCCGAGGGAGAGCCCCTGCCGGAGGGCTGGGGCATCCGGGCCGTGCAGGGCGCCCAGGCGGGCATGGCCCTGGTGGTCGAGACCATGACGGTCCCCGGGGACCGCATCCTGGTCGAAAGCCCATGCTACCTGGGCATCCTGGCCCTCATCCGGGCCACGGGGCGCGAGGCGGTCCCCGTCCCGGTGGACGGCAGCGGCATGAACCCCGACCGGCTCGCCTCGGCCCTCCAGAAGGGCGACGCCAAGCTGCTCATGACCATCGCGAACTTCCACAACCCCACGGGGGACACCTACACCCGCGCCCGGCGGGAGCGCATCCTGGCCCTCACCCGGGCCCACGGCGTGCCCCTGGTGGAGGACGACACCTACGGGGATCTCCGCTTCCACGGGAAGCGCGTGCCCAGCTTCCGGATGCTCCCGGGGGCGGACCACGTGCTCCACATCGGCAGCTTCGCGAAATCCCTGGCCCCAGGGCTCCGCCTGGGCTACATCGTGGCGCCGGAGCTGATCCTGAAGCGCATCTCCCCCATGCAGGAGGTCCACAACATCGCCGTGCCCACCCTCTCCCAGACCGTGGTGGCGCGCCTCCTGGAGAACGGGGAGTTCAAGCGGCACCTGGGACGCCTGCGGCGCGCCCTCCGGGAGCGCCGGGACGCCATGCTGGAGGCCCTGCACGCCCACTTCCCCCGGAACGCCGAGATCACCGAGCCCAAGGGAGGCATGCACCTCTGGGTCGTCCTGCCCGAGGAGCTCTCGGCCCTGGAGCTCCTGAAATCCGCCATTTCCCATGGCTACGGCTTCGCGCCGGGCCCGCTCTTCTTCGCCGACGGGCGGGGCACCAACTGCCTCCGCCTGAACTTCTCAACCCATGAGCCCCGCGTCATCCGCGAGGCCGTCGCGCGGCTGGGCAGCCTGCTCCAGGCCAGGCCCGCCGCATCTCTCTGAAAGGATATGCCGTGAACGCCGCGTCCAACCCTTCGAACTTCGACATCCAGCTCGCCAGCCCGCGCGTGAGCGCGGAGGAGCGCCAGAAGCGCATGATGAACCCCGGGTTCGGGAAGGTCTTCTCCGAGCACATGATCCTGATCCCCTACACCGCCGAGCAGGGCTGGGGCCGCGGCATGCTGAAACCCTACGGCCCCATCGTCCTGGACCCGGCCGCCTCCGTGCTGCACTACGGCCAGGCCATCTTCGAGGGGTTCAAGGCCTACCACCAGCCCGACGGCCACATCCGCACCTTCCGGCCCGAGGCCAACGCCCACCGGTTCAACCAGTCGGCCCGGCGCCTGGCCATGCCCGAACTGCCCGAGAACCTCTTCGTGGAGGCCGCCGACCTCCTGATCCGCACCGACCAGGACTGGGTGCCCAAGGCCATCGGCGAGAGCCTCTACCTCCGGCCCTTCATGGTCGCCACGGAAGCGGCCCTGGGCATCAAGCCCGCCAAGGAGTACATCTTCGTCATCCTGGCCTCTCCCTCCGGCGCCTACTTCCCCCAGGGCGTGAAGCCCGTGACGGTGTGGATCTCCGAGGACTACGTCCGCGCGGCCCCGGGCGGCACCGGCGCCGCCAAGTGCGCGGGCAACTACGCCGCCTCCCTGGTCGCCCAGGCCCAGGCCAAGGGCGAGGGCTGCGACCAGGTGGTCTGGCTGGACGCCGTGCACCGCCGCTACATCGAGGAGATGGGCGGGATGAACATCATGTTCGTCTACAAGGAGAAGGGCGAGACCGTCATCGTGACCCCGGAGCTCACCGGCTCCCTGCTGCCCGGCATCACCCGCCGGAGCCTCCTGCAGCTGGCCCAGGACCTGGGCTACAAGTCCGAGGAGCGCCGCATCAGCACCGACGAGTGGGAGGCCGCCCTGCTGGAGGGCCGCATGACCGAGGCCTTCGCCTGCGGCACCGCCGCGGTCATCACCCCCATCGGCACCGTGAAGTCCCGGAAGGGCGAGTGGGTCATCAACAACCGCGAAACCGGCCCGGTGGCGGCCCGGATGCGGGAGGCCCTGCTCGACCTGCAGCACGGCGTGGCGCCGGATCCCTACAACTGGCTGCACACCGTCTGCTGAG
>DAOPZL010000126.1:0-2669 GCA_035353395.1 Holophaga sp. | reverse complement strand
GATGGACATCCTGCCGGCCCGGAAGCTCGGCATGGCGGCCTTCCGGGTGGCCGCGGGGGATCCGGGCCGCACCTTGCTGAAAGCCCTGGACTTCCTCAGGCTCTGAGCCCCTTCACGTCGCCGACGCTGAGCAGTTCGACGCCGCGACCGGTGCGAACCTGCAGCCGCCCGTCCGCGGCCCAGCCCAGGCAGAGTCCCTGCCCGTCCTCCCAGCGGATCTCGTCCCCATCCTCGGGCCAGCGGAAGGGAGGCTCGGGGGCGGATTCCAGGTCCTGCCAGCGGGACAGGATCTCCTCCGCCAGGGCGGGCCGGTCCGGAACCCGTTCGGCGCCCAGCTCCGCCAGGGAGGCGGGCGGGATGGCCCGGTCCGGGATCGACGGCGCGGCCGTGAGGTTCACCCCCACGCCCAGGACCATGTGCCCCTTGTTCAGCTCGCCGATGATCCCGCCGAGCTTCACGAGGCGGCCGTCCCGCCAGGCCACCAGGTCGTTGGGCCACTTGA
This sequence comes from Holophaga sp., assembly GCA_035353395.1. GTDB lineage: Bacteria > Acidobacteriota > Holophagae > Holophagales > Holophagaceae > UBA1801. Next base: position 2,167 of record DAOPZL010000126.1, on the reverse strand, counting down.
GTCCCAGGACCAGTCCACAGGGTTCCAGGGCTTCGGCGACCGCCGCCATGGCGCGCTGCAGCATGACGCCCGGCGCCAGCGCCGGGACCGGCAGCCGTGCCGAGAGCCACAGTCCCTGGCCGGCCCGGCTTTCCCAGGCGTTCCCCCCCCTTCCCCTCCCCGCGGTCTGCGCGTCCGCCAGCACGCCGCAGAGCCCCAGCTCCGGGTGACGCGCGAGGAAGGACTGCGTGGAATCGGTTTCGGCGAGCTGGATCAGGGGCAGGGTCACGGGCACACCGGGCGAGGCGTCACCGCCGGTTCTTCAGCCAGAGGATCTTGAGGCCTTCCAGGGTCAGGTCCGGCTCCAGGTGGGCGATGTGCCTGCTCTCCGCGGCCAGGGCCTTGGCCAGGCCGCCGGTGGCCACGATGTTGGCGCCGGGCTGCTCCTTGCCCAGCCTCTCCAGGATCCCGTCCACCTGCCCGACGTAGCCGTAGAAGAGGCCCGACTGCATGGCCTGGATCGTGTTCCTGCCGATCAGCCGCTCGGGCTTGGCGATCTCGACCCTGGGCAGCCGGGAGGCGCGCGTGGAGAGGACTTCCGCAGCGATCTTGATGCCCGGCAGGATGAGCCCGCCCAGGTACTCCCGCTTGCCGTTCACCACGTCGAAGGTCGTGGCGGTGCCGAAGTCGATGGCGATGAGCGGAGCGCCGTACTTCTCCAGGCCCGCGACCACGTTGACGATGCGGTCCGCGCCGATCTCGAGCGGGTTGTCCAGGAGGATCTTGAGGCCCGTCTTGATGCCCACTTCGATCCAGAGGGGCTCCGCCTTGAAGTAGCGCCGGGCCCAGGCCTCCAGCACCGGATGCAGGGGCGGCACCACGTTGGAGATGGCGAGGTTGTGGATCTCGGCCGGGTCCAGGTTCACGTGGCGGAGCATCTCGAGGGTGGCCATGCCGAACTCGTCCGCCGTGCGTTCGCGCGTGGTGGCCAGTCGCCAGGAATGCAGGATGGGCGCGCCCGGTCCCCTCGAGAGATCGAAGACCCCCATCACGATATTGGTGTTCCCGACGTCGATGGCGAGGAGAAGATTCATGACACGCTCCGCTAAACAGCATGGCCAAAGCGGAGGCCGGGATCAATGAGGCCCGGGTTCAGGCGCGCATCCGCTCCATGTAGACGCCGGGATCCGCGAGGGGCTTGAAGCCGTACTTGGCGTAGAGGCCGTGGGCGTCCCGCGTGGCGAGCATGAACCGCCTGAGGCCCTGCAGGTCGGGATGGGCATCCACCGCCTCCATGATCCATTTCGACAGGCCGCGGCCCCGCCAGTCGGGGTGCACGAACACGTCGGCGAGGAGGGCGAAGACGGCCTTGTCCGTGACCACCCGGGCGAAGGCGACCTGGACGCCGTCCTTGAACACGCCGAAGCAGATGGAGTTCTCCATGGCGCGGCGCTGGACTTCCTTCGGGCGTTCGCGGCCCCAGTAGCTCTGGGAGATGAATCCGTACACCGCGTCCAGGTCCATCCGTGCGGGGTCGGTCGTCAGTTCGAAACCATCGCGCGTCCAGTGCAGCATGGGAGGCTCCGGTTGCCGAGTATAGCCCGGAAAGCCTACGCCTGCGCCTCCTCCAGGGCCGTCTGGGCCTCCTCCCACTCGGTCATGGCGTAGGCGAGCTCCGTCTCCAGGGTCTTCTGGGCCTCCAGCTTCTCGTTGAAGGCCTTCCAGTCCGTGGGATCCATGGCCGCCAGTTCCTGGGCCAGGGCCTCCAGCCTGGCCTCCAGGTCCGTCACGGCCGTTTCGGCCTCGCCCACCTTGCGTTCCCACCGGCGGATGGTCTTCTGCTTCTCCTTGTCGATGGGCGCCGACTTGGCGGGGGCATGGGGCTTCTGGGCATCCCTGGGCTTCTGGGGCTCCTTGGCCTTGGGCTTCTCCTCGTCCTTCCTCGACGAGGCCTCCGGCTCCTGGCCGATGTCCAGGTCCACCCAGGCCTGGTGCTCCTCGTAGCCGCCCTCGCGGAATTCCGCCTTGTCGTCGTGGATGCGCAGGAGGCTGTCGGCCACCCGGCCCAGGAGGTAGCGGTCGTGGGTCACGATGATGGCCGCGCCGGTGAAGCTGAGGATCGTGTCCTCCATCGCCTCCATGGAGTGGATGTCCATGTGGTTGGTGGGCTCGTCCAGGAGCAGCAGGT
>DAOPZL010000125.1:0-2697 GCA_035353395.1 Holophaga sp. | reverse complement strand
AACAATTTTCGTTTGACATCGGCGCCTGATATATCATATTTTTCAATCCACCACGCCCAAGGAGGCAACATGAAGGTCCTGTCCAAAGCGGCTGCGATCATTCCAGCCGTCGCACTCCTGCTCGCATCCGGCAAGGCATTTGCCGCTGCGCCCTTCCACATCGGTGTATGCACCGAGACCGTCACCCAGGCCGAGGACGATCTGCGCGGCGCCGAGCAGCTCATCAAGGAATACGGTTCCGTCGCGACCGGTGGCTACATCAAGCACATCACCTACCCTGACGATTTCATGTCCCAGCAGGAGACGGTGATCTCCAACCTGGTGTCCCTGGCCGATGACCCCCTCATGAAGGTGATCGTCACCTGCAATACGCTGCCCGGCTGCGCCGAGGCGTTCAAGCGCATCCGCGCGAAGCGCCCCGATATCCTCCTCCTGGGCGCGCTGCCCGCCGAAGATCCCCTCGTCATCCAGAAGGCCGCCGACCTGGCCGTGGACGCGGACTTCGTGTCCCGCGGCTTCACCATTCCCTGGGGCGCCAAGCAGCTCGGCGCCAAGACCTTCGTGCACATCTCCTTCCCCCGCCACATGTCCTACGAGAGCCTCGGCCGTCGCCGGTCCATCATGGAAGCGGCCTGCAAGGACCTGGGCCTGAAGTTCGCCTTCGAGACCGCCCCCGACCCCACCTCCGATGTGGGCACCGCCGGTGCGCAGCAGTTCATCCTCGAGAAGGTTCCGCAATGGATCCACAAGTACAGCCCCAACGGCGAAAAGGTGGCCTTCTTCTGCACGAACGACGCGCACACCGAGCCCCTGATCAAGCAGATCGTCGCCAACAAGAACGCCATCTTCGTCGAGCCTGACACCGCTTCGCCGCTGATGGGCTTCCCGGGCGCGCTGGGCCTCGACCTGACGGCCGAGCGAGGCAACTTCCCCGCCATCGTCAAGAAGATCGAAGCGGCCGTGAAGGCCAAGGGCGCCACGGGCCGTCTCGGCACCTGGGCCTACAGCACCGGCTACACCCTCACGGCCGGCCTGGGCGAATTGGGCAAGCGCGTGGTCGAGAAGAAGGCCAAGGTGACCAACACCAAGGACATCTATGCCTGCCTCGGCAAGTACACCCCCGGCGCCCGCTGGAACGGGGCCTACTACACCGACATGGCCACCGGCGTGAAGGCCAAGAACGAGCTGCTGGTCTACATGGACACCTACGTGTTCGGCAAGGGCTACCTTGGTTCCACTGGCATCAAGATCCCCGAGAAGTACTACAACATCAAGAAGTAGCAGGTCGGTCATCACCCGCATCCGAAACAAGGGTCTCCATTTCCGGAGGCCCTTGTTTTTTCAGGAAGTTGCACGTCCAGGAGGAGGCTCATCCATGTTCCCAGCGAAGACCTACATCGACCGCCGCGAGGCCCTGAAGGCCCGCTTCAGCAAAGGCCTGCTGCTGTTCCTCGGCAACGAGGACAGCCCCATGAACTACACGGACAACGCCTACCATTTCCGCCAGGACAGCAGCTTCCTCTACTACTTCGGCATCGCCCAGCCCGGCTACGCGGCCGTGATCGACCTGGACGAAGGCACGACGACCGTCTTCGGCAACGACCTCACCATCGACGACATCGTCTGGACCGGAATCCTCCCCACCGTGGCCGAGCTGGCGCGACAGGGAGGCGTCACCCGGACCGCGCCGGTTTCCGAGTTGGCTCCCCGCCTCCAGAAGGCCGAGGGACGGCCCGTCCACTTCCTGCCCCCCTACCGGCCGGAACACCGGCTGAAGCTGTTCCGGCTGCTCGGGCTGCATCCCGATGAGCAGGACGCCAAGGTCTCCATGGACCTGGTCAAGGCCATCATCGACATGCGCGTCGTCAAGAGCGCCGAGGAAATCGCCGAGCTCGAGCGGGCCGTCGACATCACGGTGGACATGCACCTGGCGGCCATGCGCATGGCGAAGCCCGGCGTCACGGAAGCCGCGATCGCCGCGAAGATCACCGAGATCGCCCTCGCCGCCGGGGGCACCCACGGCTATCCGCCCATCGTGACGGTGCACGGCGAGACGCTGCACAACCACAGCCAGACGAACACCCTTCGGAGCGGGCAGATGCTCCTCGTGGACGCCGGGGCGGAGACCGCGATGGGCTACACCGGCGACCTCACCAGCACCTGCCCCGTCGACAGGACCTTCACGCCCCGCCAGCGGGAGATCTACCAGATCGTGCTGAAGGCCCATCTGGCCGCCGTCGAGGCCTGCAAGCCGGGCGTCCCCTTCCGCCAGGTCCATCTGCTCGCCTGCCGGACGATGGCCGAAGGCCTCAAGGACCTGGGACTCATGAAGGGCGACCTGGAAGCCGCGGTCGAGCAGGGCGCGCACGCCATGTTCTTCCAGTGCGGCGTCGGCCACATGATGGGGCTGGACGTGCATGACATGGAGAACCTCGGCGAGGTCTGGGTCGGCTACGAAGGCCAGCCCAAGAGCACCCAGTTCGGCCTCAAGTCGCTCCGCCTGGCGCGCCCCCTGCAGCCGGGCTTCGTGTTCACGGTGGAGCCGGGCCTCTATTTCATCCCGCAGCTCATGGACCGCTGGAAGGCCGAACGGAAATTCGTGGACTACATCGACTACGACAAGCTGGAAACCTACCGCGACTTCAGCGGGATCCGGATCGAGGAGAACCTGCTCATCACGGAAGACGGGCACCGCAT
>DAOPZL010000124.1:0-2713 GCA_035353395.1 Holophaga sp. | reverse complement strand
CTGGCCACGGAATACGACGTGGTCGTCATCGAGGACCTGGCCTATTTCGGCATGGACTTCCGGAAGGACTACAGCCATCCCGGCCGCCCCCCGTTCCAGCCCACCGTGGCCAAGTACACGGACAACTACGCCCTCCTGATCTCCAGCTCCAAGGTCTTCAGCTACGCGGGCGAGCGCATCGCCATGCTGGTGGTCTCCGACGCCCTGTGGTCCAAGAAGGCCCCGGACCTCAGGCGCTTCTACACCTCGGACCAGGTGGGCGCCGCCCTCGTCTTCGGCACCATCTACGCCCTCTCCTCGGGCACCTCCCACTCCGCCCAGCACGCCCTGGCCGCCATGCTCAAGGCCGTCAACGACGGCCAGGTCAACTTCGTGGATTCCATCAAGGAATACGGCGAGAAGGCCAGGATCATGAAACAGCTGTTCACGGACCACGGGTTCCGGATCGTCTACGACAAGGACCTGGACGAGTCCATCGCGGACGGTTTCTACTTCACGGTCTCCTATCCAGGCCTGAGCGGCGACGAGCTGCTGAAGGAGCTCATGTACTACGGCATCAGCGCCATCGCCCTGTCCACCACGGGGAGCGAACGGACCGAAGGCCTGCGCGCCTGCACGTCCCTGACCCCGCGGGAGCAGTTCCCGATCCTTGAGGAACGGCTCCGCCGGTTCAACGCGGATCACCCCAGGCAGGAACAGCCGTAGCCCACCGGACGGGTCCGGATCCCCAGGATGCCTCTTGTGTCCTGGGGAAAGCGCTGTATCTTGCTGCAAACATGAGCCAGCTCCCCGGTCCGTTCCACCTCCTCCCCGGCCTCCAGGCTGGGGACCGGCCCGCGCCGGAGATCCTGGCGCGGGCGGCCTTCTGCCGGGAGGATCCGGCGATCCGGCTGCTCCTCGAAACGGCCGACCAGTTCGCCCTGGTCCTGGACGAGGCCTTCCGGATCGTCGCGGCCAGCGGTCCGGTGCTCGAAGTTCTGGACCTGGAGCGGGTCGATCCGGTCCTGGGACTGACCCCCGGCGACCTGTTCCGGTGCCCGGGAACCACGACCGGCTGCGGGGGCATGGAGGGCTGCCAGGCGTGCGGGATCCTCCTTTCGGTCCAGGCCTGCAGGCGCGAGGGAGCCCCGGCCAGCCGGGAGGCGCTGCTCCCGCCCCCGGGGGAATTCATGGCGCGGGCCACGCCCCTGCGGTCGGCGGGACCTCCCCTCGTCCTGCTTTCCCTGCGGGACATCGGCGAGCGCAAGCGCCTGGAAGCCCTGGAGCAGTTCTTCTTCAGGCAGGTGCTGAACCTCGCCGAGGGGCTGGAGGGGACGGTGCGCATCCTCTCGGCCATGCCCCAGGACACTCCGCTCCTCATCCACCAGCTCGCCGATTTCACCGAGCAGCTGACCCAGGAGGTCATGGGCCAGCGGATCCTCCTGCAGGCCGAGAACGGCTCCCTCCAGGTCGAGTTCCGCGACATCGAGCTGTCGGAGATCCTGGAGAGCCTGGGCGCCTTCTTCCGGAACCAGGACGTGGCCCACAGGCGTCGCCTCGAACTGCCTCTCCACCCCTCCGAGCACTTCCGCACGGACCCCGCCCTGCTCCTGAAGCTCCTCGCGGACCTGATCGCGAGCGCCTTCGAAGCCACGCCCGTGGACGGTACGGTCCGCGTGGAATACCTGCGCGAGGAAGGGTGGAGGCGTTTCACGATCCGCCACACCGGCGCCCTCCCGGCCGGATCCGCGGCCGGCGTCTTCCGGAGATCCCCCCGGGGCGGGATGCGGCTGGGGGCCTTCGGTCTCAAGCTGCTCGCCGAACGCTACCTGGAGGGCAGCCTGCAGTTCAGCGGCGAGGCCGACGGCGGGTGCTTCACCCTGGCCCTGCCCGCGCCCGAGCCCCTGGAGGAAGCCGGGGCCTGCCCGGGCGAGGGGGCGGTTCCGGAATCCGGGCCGGTCCCCCCGGAACACCCTGGACTGGGCACTGTCCTGGTCGTGGACGACATGAAGGTCACCCGGCACCTGGTCCAGTCAGTGCTGGCCAAGGATTTCAGGGTCGTGCTGGCCGACAACGGACCGGAGGCCCTCGCCCTGGCCGCGGCGCACCCGCCCGACCTCGTGGTGCTGGACGTGGTCATGCCCGGGATGGACGGCTACTCCGTATGCCGGAAGCTGAAGTCCGATCCCAGGACCGTAGGCGTCCCCATCATCTTCCTCACGGCACTGCTGGAGAAGGCCCACGAGACCCAGGCCCTGGCCTCGGGAGCCATCGATTTCATCACCAAGCCGATCAGCCCCGAGGTCCTCTACGCGAGGGTGCGCAACCACGTGGAAATGAAGCAGGCCCAGGACCGGCTGAAGGACCTGAGCCTCCAGGACAGCCTCACCGGCATCGCCAACCGGAGGGCCTTCGACGGCGCCCTCGAGCAGGAATGGCGAAGGGGGATCCGCAGCCGGCACCCGCTGTCCCTGATCATGGGGGACGTGGATTTCTTCAAGCGCTACAACGACGGCCTCGGCCACCAGCAGGGAGACGCCTGCCTTCGCCGGGTGGCGCAGGCCTTCGCGGCCGCCCTCCACCGCCCAGGCGACCTGGCCGCCCGCTATGGGGGGGAGGAGTTCGCCTGCATCCTCGGGGATACGGACCTGGACGGCGCCATGCGGGTCGCCGAGGCGATCCGCGAGAAGGTCGGAGCCCTTCACATGGACCATCCGGATTCAGACATCGGGCC
>DAOPZL010000123.1:0-2762 GCA_035353395.1 Holophaga sp. | reverse complement strand
GGCGGTGTACTTCTTGTGGAAGGCGCTGAAGAGCTCCACCACCTTCTGGATCTTGTCGGTGGGGGGCAGGATCGTGGTGCGGAAGTGCCAGGTGCCGTCCACCTGGCCGAACCCGGAGCCGGGGACGACGCAGATGCCCGTCTCCTCGAGCAGGGCCATGCAGTAGTCGTTGTCCGTCTTGCCGGCGGGGAGCTTGAAGCTGGGGAAGGCGTACATCGCGCCGGCGATGACGTTGCAGGAGACGCCCTCGATCTTGTTGAGGCCCTCGGCCAGGATGATGGCGCGCTTCTTGAGCTCGTCCAGGATGGCCGTCTTCTCCTTGTTGTAGAGCTCGTAGGAGGGGGAGCCCGGCCTGGGCGGGTTGACCATGGCGTAGGTGGCCACCTGGCCCGGCAGGTTGGCGCAGAGGCTCACGGACTGCATCTTGAGGATCTGGGCGGCCACGTCCTCGGGCACGTTGCGGTACTCGAAGTAGCCGCCGCGGATGCCGCACTCGCCGAAGAAGCCCTTGGAGCAGGAGTGGAAGCTGAAGAGGGTGACGTCCTTGTAGCCCTTGTCGGCCAGGACCTTGGCGAAGGACACGAACTTGTCGCCGGCGAGGTAGATGTTCTCCTGGTAGACCTCGTCCGCCAGGACGGAAAGGCCGTGCTTGTGGGCGAAGTCGAAGATCATCCCGATGTTGGCCTCGTCCAGCACGGAGCCCGTGGGGTTGCCGGGGTTGATGACGCAGATGGCCTTCACCTTGATGCCCTGGGACTTGGCCTTGGCGATGGAGGCTTCGAGCATCGCGCTGTTCAGCTTCCAGTTGTTGCCCTCGTCCAGGAAGTAGGGAACCATCTTGCCCTCGTAGAGGGTGAGGGTGGCGGAGTAGAGGGGGTACTGGGGGATGGGGATCATGACCCCGTCGTTGGCGTTGGAGACGAGGAGGCGCAGGGCGGCCTGCACGCCCTTGCTGGCGCCGTCCGTGAGGTAGATGGCGTCGGGATCCACGGCCACGCCGTCGCGCCGCAGGATGAAGTCGGCCACGGCCTCGCGGATGAAGCGGATGCCGCGGCTCTCGCTGTAGGCGCCCAGGCCGTGCTTGGAACCCTTCAGGATGGCCTTGGCGGTCTCGATGATGTCGGCGGGGAAGAGGCTGGGGGCCAGGTCCATGAGGGCGGGGTACTCGCACAGGGCGAGGAGCTGGCGCACGTAGGTCATGGGCTTCTGCCCGAGGGACTGGGGATTCCCGATGTTGCAGTAGATGATCTCCTTGCCCTGCTTCTCCAGTTCGTTCGCCTTGGCCACGATGGCGCCGCGGACCGCGTACTGGGTCTCGATGACCGCCTTCCCAAGATCCTTCATCTGAATAGTCATCCCGTTCTCCTATGCCGCTACGATAGAGCATCCAATTTTAGCTTGTTCCTTCTCTTCCATGGCACTTGTCGGGCCCGTCCGGGGGCCTCGGGAGCGGATGTGCTGATCAGCACACGCGGGGGAGCGGATAGACTGGAAAATTGCCACTTCGCGGATTGATCATGCTGGACTTAACCCTCTCGCCCGACCAGTTGGAGCTCCAGGCGCGGGCCCACGCCTTCGCCGAAACGGTCATCCGGCCCGTGTCCCGCCACTACGACACCACGGCGGAGTGGCCCGAGCCCGTCTTCCGCCAAGCCTGGGAACAGGGCTTCCTGCAGGCCTCCGTCCCGAAGGACCTGGGGGGGCCGGGGCACAGCCAGATCGACGAGGTGGTGGTCAACGAGGAGATCGCCTGGGGCTGCGCCGGGATGTACACCGCCATCTCCGCCAACACCCTGGCCACGGCCCCGCTCCACATCGCCGGGTCCGAGGCGCAGAAGCGACGCTGGATGACCCGCCTGCTGGAGGCCCCGCGCCTGGCCGCCTTCGCCCTCACGGAGCCCGAGGCCGGGAGCGACGTGGGCGCCATCGCGTCCACGGCCCTCCTCCGGGGGGACGTCTACCTGCTGAACGGCACCAAGTGCTTCATCACGGGGGGCGCCTACGCCGACTACTTCACGGTCTTCGCCAAGACCGACCCCGCCAAAGGTGCCCGCGGCCTCAGCGCCCTGGTGGTGCCCCGGGACACCCCGGGCCTCCGGATCGGCAAGTCCATGGACAAGCTGGGGCAGCGGGCCTCCAACCAGGTGACCCTGCACTTCGAGGATGCCGAGGTTCCGGTGGAGAACCGGCTGGGACCCGAGGGCATGGGCTTCGCCATCGCCATGAAGACCCTGGACCAGACCCGCGCCGTGGTGGCCTCCGGCGGAGTGGGCCTGGCCCGCGCCGCCTACGAGCTGGCCCTGGACCACGCCCGGACCCGCGTCCAGTTCGGCCAGCCCCTCTTCGCCAACCAGGCCGTGAGCTTCCTCCTGGCCGACCTCGCCACGCGGATCGAGGCGGCCCGCCTCCTCACCTGGCAGGCTGCCTGGATGACCGACCACGGCCTGAGGAACTCCAAGCAGAGCGCCATGGCCAAGACCTTCGCCACCGACACCGCCATGGAGACGGCCACCCAGGCCGTCCAGATCCTCGGCGGCCAGGGCTACTCCCGGGACTGCCTGGCCGAGAAGTTCTTCCGCGACGCCAAACTGATGCAGATCTACGAGGGAACCAACCAGATCCAGCGCCTGGTCATCGCCAAGGAGATCCAGCAGGGGCGGTGACCACCGGATATGCGGCTCAACAATCGCGCTTCACATTCTTGACCGCCAACACGGATTATCCGCGTTTTGAAGAATATATTATATTGAATATTCTAAAAT
>DAOPZL010000122.1:0-3019 GCA_035353395.1 Holophaga sp. | reverse complement strand
AGCCGTCGAAGATGACCGGCAGGTGGGGATCGGCCTTGAGCTTGCTGAGGGGCGCGCCCTCGCTGCCCGCGCCGCCGTACTTGGTGCCGTAGTTCTCCACGGTCCGCTGGTAGCTTTCGTATTCCCGCGGAAAGTTCTTCCCCCACTGGGCCGGGTCCACCGTCTTCTCGTCCAGGTCCACCAGGCGCAGCGCGATCTGGCTGGCCTCCTCCTTGCGCTTCGAGATGTTCGCGTAGAGGAGGAGGATGAGCACGGTCGCCGCGCCGGCGGCCAGGGCGATCACTCCCATCCGGACGACGAGGCTGGAGAAGATGGAAGGCTTGCGTTCGGTCATGGCGGGCTCCTTCTCATCGCGATGGGCCGTGGCCCACCTCCTGGTGGCAGCGGACACACCCGTAGAGGTCCACCTGCTGCCTGGGATCCGTGGGGACGCCGAGGGTTCCGTGCGCCCGGATCTCCGCGGTGAGCTCCCCATGGCAGCGGATGCAGTTGGCTTCCAGGACCTTGGAGTTCCCCGGCTTGATGCGGATGGGCTCCTGGAAATCCTGGAGCGTGAAGGCCTTGCCGTGATGGTAGCCGTTGAGGCCCTTCACGAGGAACTTGTGCGCCAGGTTGTCGTGAGGCAGGTGGCAGTCGTTGCAGACGGCGGTGGCGTGGTGCGAGCCGTGCCGCCAGTCGTTGTATTCCGTGCGCATGATGTGGCAGTTCACGCAGACTTCCGGCTCGTCCGAGAGATAGGAAAGCCCCTTGGCGGACACGAAGGTGTAGATGCCCGATCCGAGGAAGGCGCCGGTGAGGACACTGGCGATGACGGCGAGGACCACGACCGGGCGGTTCATCCCGCCCTCCCCGGCGCGCGGCCGCCCCCCGCCCTCCATTGCGGGCAGGACTGGCTGGGTCTTCCGGAACAGTTCAGGGGCATCGTCTGGCAGCGGGTGAAGTGTGGAGCATGATGCCCTGTTCCGATCCCGCCTGCATCAAGAAAAGACGACACACCGCGCCTTGCCTCTCCGCGAGAGCAGGACCTAGAATCCGTCCATGACGATTCCCAGACTCGAGCCAGGCGGCACCATCGGATTCTTCTCTCCCTCCTCGGCCGTGACGGCCTGGGCTCCCAAGCGGACGGAGCGCGGCATCCGCTTCCTGGAAGCCCAGGGATTCCGCATCCGGCCGGGCAGCCTGACCGGGTGCCAGGACGCCTGGCGCTCCGGAACGGCCGAAGCCCGCGCGGACGAGCTGAACGCCCTCCTCCGGGATCCGGAGGTGCGGTGCGTCATGGCGACCATCGGCGGCGACAACTCGAATGCCCTGCTGCCCTTCCTGGACTATGACGCCTTCCGGCGGGACCCCAAGCCCGTCGTCGGCTATTCGGACGTCACGGCGATCCTCTTCGCGCTCTATGCGCGGACGGGGATCCCCACGTTCTACGGCCCCGCCCTGGTGGCTTCCTTCGGCGAGCTGCCGCCGCTCGTGGAGGAGACCTGGGAGTCCTTCGCGGACATTGTCCTGGGCCGGGCGGAACATCCTTACGAATATCCCCGCCCCCCGGCGTGGACCGACGAACACCTGCTCTGGGAGGAGCAGCAGCGGCCCAAGCGGACCCGCCCCAACGCCTGGGTGACCCTCCGCCCCGGAAAGGCCCGCGGGCGCCTCGTCGCCGGCAACCTCAACACCCTGAATGGCATCTGGGGGACGCCCTACATGACGGATTTCCGGCCGGGCGACATCCTGCTCGTCGAGGACAGCATGAAGAGCGCGGCCGACGTGGAACGCAGCTTCACCCACCTCGCCCTGGCGGGCGTCTTCGACCGGATCGGAGGGCTGGTCCTGGGCAAGCACGAACTGTTCGACGACCAGCAGAGCGGCCGCACGGCCTTCGACATCCTGGACGAGGTGCTGACCCTCCACGGCAAGGCACGCGGTCCAGAAGCCCCCTCCTTTCCCGTGCTCGCGGAATTCGACTGCTGCCATACGCATCCCATGCTGACCCTCCCCATCGGGGCCGAGGTCGAGCTGGACGCGACGGCCCAGAGGCTCGTGCTCCTCGCGGAGTAGGGCTCCGGGGATGCCCCGAGGGTCAGCGTTCCTGGACCGGCGAGCGGTGCAGCAGACCCAGGATGTGATGGATCAGGACCTCCACGGCCCGCTCGTTCTCGACCCCGGTGGGAACGATGAGGTCGGCCCAGCGCTTGCTGGGTTCCACGAATTCCAGGTGCATGGGCCGCACGGATTCCAGGTACTGCGTGATGACGCTCTCGACGGTGCGTCCCCGCTCCTTCATGTCGCGCTGGATGCGGCGCAGGATGCGGACGTCGGCATCCGTGTCCACGAAGATCTTGGCGTCGAGCTGGTCCCGCAGCTCGGGGAGGGCGAACAGCAGGAGGCCGTCGAGGATCACGACGGGCGCGGGCTGGATGGGCTCCTCCCAGCCCACGCGGTCCGAGACCGTGAAGTCGTAGATGGGCTTCCGGATGGGCTGGTTCCTGCGGAGGCAGGCGAGATGGGCGGCCATCAGCTCCAGGTCGAAGGCGTGGGGATGGTCCCAGTTGATGGGGCGGCCGCTGAAGCGCGCCCGCACCACTTCGAGAGGCGCGTAGTAGGTGTCCATGTCCAGGAGCAGCGCCTTCACCTCCAGCAGCTCGAGCCTCCGGACGAGCTCGTTGGCGATGGAGGTCTTCCCGCAGCCGGACCCGCCCACGATGCCGATCAACCATGCCCTGTCCGTCATCAACCACCTCAGGTTCCACAATATTGCAGCATTCCGGCACCTCCTCGGGGAGAATCGAAGGCATGATCGCCCCTCCTGCCCCCAGCATCTGCCTCGGCGTGGATCCCGGTTCCCTGGCCTGCGGCTGGGCCGTCGTCTCGCGCCTCGGTTCGCGGATGGAGCTTCTGGACGCGGGCGTGATCCGCTCTCCCCGCGGGGCTGATTTCGACCAGAGGATCCTGGGCATCCACACGCGACTCAGCGAGGTCATCGCCAGCCACCGGCCCGACTTCATGGCCGTCGAATCCCCCT
>DAOPZL010000121.1:0-3108 GCA_035353395.1 Holophaga sp. | reverse complement strand
TTGAAATGCCCGATCCGGGTTCAAGCGAAGGGCGGGATCCCTCCCGCCCTTCTCTGCGGTGGCACTGCTAGCTGCAACCCGTTGTCGCCCCGCAGGTCTGGCATTTCAGACAGGCTCCGTTCCTCACGAGGGTGAGGTGTCCGCACTCCGGGCAGGGATCGCCGGTATAGCCCTTCTCCCGGGCCACCTTGTAGGCGGAGACGGACGGCTTGGCCGGCCCCGCGGCGGCATGGGCGGGCGCAGGGCTGGACACGGATTCGAAGGCGGGCGGCGCCGAGGTCTGGGTCTCGGGGAACAGGGGCGTCATGCCGCCGTTGGAGTAGGTGGCGCCCATGCTGTCGGGCTTCCGTCCCCCGGCCATCTGCATCAGCTGCTCGGGATCCACCTGGGCCAGCTCGTAGCGCCCCAGGTAGCTGATGGCCAGCTCCCGGAACACGAAGTCGATGAGGCTCGTGCTGAACTTCACGGTGTCGCTGCCCTGGACCATGCCGTTCGGCTCGAAGCGCGTGAACAGGAAGGAATCGCAGAACTCCTCCAGGGGCACGCCGTACTGCAGGCCCATGGACACGGCGATGGCGAAGCAGTTGAGCACCGCCTTGAAGGCCGCCCCTTCCCGGTAGATGTCCAGGAAGATCTCGCCCAGGGTGCCGTCCTCGTACTCCCCCGTGCGCAGGTAGAGCTTGTTGCCCCCGATGGTGGCGGACTGGGTGTAGCCGCCCCGCCGGTTGGGGAGCTTCTTCCGGTAGGTGCGCACCATCTGCTGGGTCATGCCCTGGGCGATGGCCTGGGCCTTCTCGGCCTTGGAGGCCTCCTCGTCGGCCAGGGTGTCCAGCCCTTCCAGCAGGTCCAGGTTCGTGGCCAGCGCCTGGCTCAGCTTGCTGCCGTCGCGGTAGAGGGCCACGGCCTTGAGCATGAGCTTCCAGGAGGCTTCGTAGATGGCGCCCACCTGTTCCACGGTGTATTCCGCGGGGAGGTTGATGGTCTTGCTGATCGCGCCGCTGAGGAAGGGCTGGGCCGCTCCCATCATGCGCAGGTGTCCCGCGGGCTCGATGTAGCGCTGTCCCTTGCGCCCGCACTTGTTGGCGCAGTCGAAGATGGGGAGGTGCTCGGCCTTCAGGTGGGGCGCGCCTTCCACGGTCATGGAGCCGGCGAGGGCTTCCATGAACGCGTCGGTGGCGGCGTCGCCGAAGTCCTTGCGCAGCCGCTCCACGTCCATGACGAAGGCGGGATCGAAGGCGGTGGGGAGCTTGTCCTCGACGGCCTTCAGCTCGTCCTCGGTCCAGCCCTTGGCGAGGAGCTGGCGGCGCTGGATTCCCGGCGTCTCGTCGGTGATCTCCAGCCATCCCACCACGTGCCGCTCGATGTCGCGGATCTGGCCGGGGGTGTAGCCCAGGCGGGCCAGGGCCTCGGGAATGCCCCGGTTCACGAGCTTGAAGTAGCCGCCGCCCGCCAGTTTCTTGAACTTCACCAGCGCGAAATCGGGCTCGACGCCGGTGGTGTCGCAGTCCATGAGGAGGCCGATGGTCCCCGTGGGGGCCAGCACCGTCACCTGGGCGTTGCGGAAGCCGTGCTTCTCCCCCAGGTCCAGGGCGCGGTCCCAGCTCTCGCGGGCGGCCTCCACGATGCGCCGGGGCACGCCCTTGCCGTGCAGCCCCTGGGGCTTGATGTAGAGGTTCTCGTATTCCGAATCCGGAGCGTTGTACGCGGCGCGGCGGTGGTTGCGGATCACGCGCAGCATGGACGCCTTGTTCCGCTCGTAGCCCGCGAAGGGTCCCAGCTCGCCCGCCATCTCGGCGCTGGCCGCGTAGGCGTCCCCCGTGAGGATGGCCGTGAGGGCGGCGCACCACTGGGTTCCCTCCATGCTGTCGTAGGGGATGCCCATGCGCATGAGCATGGCGCCCAGGTTGGCGTAGCCGAGGCCGAGGGTGCGGAAGTCGTGGGAAAGCCGGGCGATGATCTCGCTGGGGAACTGTGCCATCAGCACCGAGATCTCCAGCACGAGGGTCCAGAGGCGGATTCCGTGGCGGTAGCCTTCCAGGTCGAAGCCCCCGTCGGGGGTCAGGAAGCTGCACAGGTTCATGGACGCCAGGTTGCAGGCGGTATCGTCCAGGAACATGTACTCGGAGCAGGGGTTGCTCGCGCGGATGGGGCCGTCCGCGGGGCAGGTGTGCCACTCGTTGATCGTGGTGTCGAACTGGATGCCGGGGTCCGCGCAGGCCCAGGCCGCGTAGTTGATCTTCTTCCAGAGTTCGCGGGCCCGCAGGGTCCTGGCCACCTTGCCGTCCGTGCGGCGCCGGAGGTCCCAGGTCCCGTCGTTCTCCAGGGCCTGCATGAACGGGTCGGGCACGCGCACGGAGTTGTTGGAGTTCATGCCGCCGACGGTATGGTAGGCCTCGCCGTCCCAGGTCGTGTCGTACTGCTTGAGGTCACGGGAGAAATCGCCCATGGCGAGGCGTCCCAGGCACTGGGCCAGGAACGCGGGGGGAACGCCCTCCTTCTTGGCGTGGGCCATGGCCTTGCGCAGCTTGTCGTTGGTCTTGGGGTCGGCGTCGCGGGTGGTGCTGCCCTCCACGGCCTCGCACATGGCGTTCCAGTGCTTGTTCATCAGGAGCGAGCCCGCGGCCATCATGGCCACCTTCCGCTCCTCGTTCACCTTCCAGTCCACGAAGGTCTCGATGTCGGGATGGTCCAGGTCCAGGCAGACCATCTTGGCGGCCCGGCGCGTCGTCCCTCCGCTCTTGATGGCGCCGGCGGCCCGGTCGCCCACGGCCAGGAAGCTCATGAGGCCCGAGCTGCGCCCGCCGCCGGAGAGAGGCTCCTCCGCCCCCCGGATCCTGGAGAAGTTGGTGCCCGTGCCGCTGCCGTACTTGAAGATCCGGGCCTCGCGGGTCCAGAGGTCCATGATGCCGCCGGGGTTCACCAGGTCGTCGCCCACGCTCTGGATGAAGCAGGCGTGGGGCTGGGGGCGCTCGTAGGCGCTGGTGGAATCCTTCATCTCGCCGGTCTTCGGGTCCACATAGCTGTGGCCCTGGGCCGGACCGCTGATGCCGTAGGCGAAGTGCAGGCCCGTGTTGAACCACTGGGGGCTGTTGGGGGCGCACATCTGGT
>DAOPZL010000120.1:0-3277 GCA_035353395.1 Holophaga sp. | reverse complement strand
GGTCGGGCGTTCGAATCGCTCCGGGACCACCAATCAATACAACACTTACGGCCACTCTCAAAGTGGCCGTTCCCTTTTGGGCTACAGCCGGGCTACACATGTTCTCAATCCGGGGCCTTCGCCGACCACCTTGCCGCCCGGTCCTGCCTTCGATCACCCCTCCCACTTCTCGAGCTTCGTCGGCTCATTGGCAAGGGGGCTGGCACTCAGGAGGTGTGACGCTGCCGGGGTCAAAGAGCAGCTCTCCACCGACATAGATTCCTACGCCTTGACGCCGCTTTTCATTCACACTATTTTTTGTGTGTAGGAATAGAGGCACACAACATGGCCAAGGGACTCCCGGAACTGCGAAAAGAGGTCGTCAGACTCTCTTTGGCAAAGCGTAGAGGGCGAGACACCACAGTCCTCCGCTTGGCCCAAGAGGGCCGCCTCCAGAAGCTGCGCCCGGGGGTCTACCGATCAACGACTCGGGATACCTGGGCGCATCAGGACTTGGCGGACGCGTGTTTAGCCGTCCCCGAAGGGGTCATCTGCCTCATTTCAGCCCTCTCCTGGCACGGGTTGACCACCACCATCCCGGGCGAGACCTGGGTTGCCATCCCGAAGACCTCCTGGGTTCCCAGAATGGCCTTCCCGACCCGATTCATCCGGCTTGGAGAGGCCGCCCATGCCGCCGGGATCGAGACCATCAAGGTTGGCGGAACCAAGGTCCGCATCTACAGCAAAGCCAAGACGGTCTGTGATGCCCTGCGCTTCCGGGATAAGGTTGGATTTGAAGTCGCCTTCGAAGCCTTGAAAACCTTCCTGCGCCAGGGAGGACTTCCCGACGAACTGATCCAATGGGAAGAGGTTTGTCGGGTCAAGACCACGTTGCGCGGCTATCTATCGGTCCTGCTGGCATGAAGCAAGAACGCGACACCAAGAGCCCTGACAGTGTCCTCAAGCGCGTGAGCAATCGGCGAGTGGACGGCCAGAGCGTCGATAACGCCCAGATCCTTTTCGTTCTTGAGCGCTTTCTGGCCCGGGTCGCCCGCAGCCGCTATCGGGACCAACTGGTGCTGAAGGGCGGCATCCTCCTGTACCTGCTGACCCAGCGATGGAATCGCCCCACGGAGGACCTCGATTTCCTGGCTCTCCGGATCCCCAGCGAAACCCTGGAAGCGGTTCTCACGGAAATTCTCGGGATCGATTTGTGCGATCGCCTGGAGTTCCAGCCGCAGGCCATGACCTGGGAGGACATCCGCGAGGACACGGGATACCCCTGTCGGCGCTTCACCATTCCGTTCCGTTTCGGTCCCAAACATGCACGCCAGATCAAGCTGGACCTCAGTTTCGGGGATCCCATCACGCCAGCTCCGGGACTGATCGAGATCCGCCCGATGCTCGATGATTTCCAGGGCGGGCAAGTACTGGGGTATCCCGTGGAAACCTTCCTCGCGGAGAAGATTGAAACAGTCCTGGTGCGAGGACTCACGACAACCCGTGCGAAGGACCTTTTCGACCTCTGGGTGATCTCCAGGACGGGCCTTCATCTCGGCTTGAATGCGATCGCCGCTGCTCTCAAAGCCACTGCGGACTACCGTGCCGAGATCGCTGGACGGGCAGCCAGCGTGCTTCGCATGGATGCCAGCGCCCTTTCGCCGAGCTACGGCACGGATGCCACCCTCAAGAGAATCTGGGAGGCCTATACCGGATCCAGGTACCTCGTAACGCCCCCCTACAGCGAGGTGGTCGCAGAGGTGCAGGGTTTCATACGGCCCCTGCTCCAGCGCTGCCTGGAATCGGGGCCAGAGGCCGCATGGCATCCATTGAGGAGGTGCTGGGTGGAGAGCTCAGTGGACACCCAGGAACGCTGAGCTATCGGTGTGGGACTTCAGGCTGTGGCGTCTCCAGCCGCTTTCTCTTTCTGAATCTGAGGGTCGGGCGTTCGAATCGCTCCGGGACCACCAATCAATACAACATTTAGGGCCACCTGGGCGGGTGGCCCTGGTTTTGTATGCGTACCCAGTGCTTCCCGCCTGCGGGCTCCCGGATCTTCTTCCAGGGACAGGCGCGGCACCCGCCTTGCCAGCGCGGAAATCCGATGAATACAATGGGGGCTCGTTTCGTCCTTCTTCATCTCGTTGCCTGATCTTCCTTGCATGGGTGTCCACGTGATGCGCGCAACCGTCCTGTTCCTGCCGCTCGCCCTCCTTTCCGTGGCCGCGCGGTCGGAGCAGCCGGCCCCGAGGCTCCCGGACGATGTCCTCCCCCGGCTGGTGGAACTCTACAGCGATGGAGTCGCCCAGGGCCTTCCGGAACTCCAGCGCGTCCAGTACGGGCATTTCTTCGAGGAGGAGAGCGACGACGCCATCGCCCTGTTCAGTCTCGAGGGATTCGGCGGCGGGAACGAGCACGGCGAATACATCGCGTTCTTCCAGGGGGTGGAGCCCTACGAGGCCAACGGGGAAAGGACCAGGCCGTACCGGATGGTCGCCACGATGCAGATCGGCGGCCGATGGTGGAGGACCTTCGACTGGAAGTCCCTCGCCATCGAACCCGGGGTCGCCAGGATCTCGGGGAAGGCTTGGCGGACCGAGGATGCCGGATGCTGTCCCTCGGCCCCCGTCACGGCCACCTTCCGCTTGAAGGACGGCCGGATCCTCGAATCCGACTGACCTTCCGGGAAAGCCTCCGGGCCCTCACGCGGGAGCGGACGCCTGGAGGCGACCCGCGAACACCTTCCGGAAGAGGAAGCGGACCAGGGGGCCCGCGACGAGCAGCTGCCAGGATAGAGCCATGGGGAAATTGAGCGCCGCGGTCTGGATCCACTTGGCGGCGATCTCTCCATCGACTCCCTTGAAGAGGATGACCGCGACCAGGCTCATCATCGGGCACATGGTGCAGACCTTGAAAACGGACACCGCCAGGATCATCACGATCGGCTTGGCCGTTCCCGGGTCCACCACCCCGAGGGCGAGCCTCCGGGCCAGCGATCCAGCGATCGCCCCCTCCAGCATCAGCACCACGAGACCCAGCACCACGACTTCCCTGGCCTTGAGGACGAAGCAGACATTGGAGAGACCTCCGTTCCTCAGCGAGGCGTTGTAGACCTCCATGCCGTAGACCATCATCACGGCCATCATGATTCCGAATACGAGTTTCTGGAAAGCAGTCCTGGGCATATGGGTTCTCCATCCATCAAGGCGAGGGGTCCAGCAGGAAGCACGTAAAAAAAGAAATGCGTAAATCCGAGCGACTGGATTTACGCATTTCTGCTACACGACCTGCCCATATT
>DAOPZL010000119.1:0-3313 GCA_035353395.1 Holophaga sp. | reverse complement strand
CTGGTGGCGATGGCGTATCGCATCACTGGCAACACGCTGCACGAGATCGCCGGCATCTTCCTGTTCGCGTTAGTCATTGCCCACAACCTGTTGAATCGACGGTGGTATGGAACGATCCCGAAGGCGGGAGGCCATGCCCCCCGGATACTCAACGCAGCCGTCAATCTCCTTCTTTGCGCAACCATGGCCGCCCTGCTGGGAAGCGCCGTGTCGATTTCCCATACCCTGTTCGACTTCATCCCCAGGAACAGCAGCCTGGACGCAAGGCGGATCCATGTCTTGTGCGCCTATTGGGGCTTCGTCCTCATGTCGATGCACGCGGGGATGCACTGGAGCACGATGGTTGGCGCCGTGGGGAGAATCACCGGCATCAAGGGAACGAACCGCATGCGAACGACGGCATTGCGTGCCGTCTCGGTCCTGATCGTCGTCTATGGCGTGCGGGCCTTCATTGAGAGGGATATCGGTTCCAAGCTGATCCTCTATTATTCGTTCGACTTCTGGAGTTTCGACGAACCGGCGGCGTGGTATTTCATTCGTTACGCATCCATCATGGGGGCCTTGATCTGTGGAACCCATTACTTACGGAAATGGCTCGGCCCGGCATACAAAAAGGGAAATCTGCCCGGGAAGCCCGGACCGAGTCATGGTCCGGATCTGTCGACTGGAAACGGCAAGGAGAACTAGAAAATGAGCGAAACCAAGTGTCTGATCGCCTACTACTCCCGCAAGGGAAACAACTATGTCGGCGGCCGCATCGTGAACCTGCCGGTCGGCAACACCGAAGTCGCGGCAGCCATGATCCAGAAGCTGACAGGCAGCGACAGGTTCAAGATCGCGACCATCGAGGACTATCCTTCGGACTACGAGAAGACCACCCAGGTCGCCCAGCAGGAGCTGCGCCAGAACGCGCGGCCGGAGCTTTCCGGCCATGTGGACACCATGGATGACTACGGCGTGATCCTCCTCGGCTACCCCAACTGGTGGGGCACGATGCCGATGGCGGTGCACGCTTTCCTGGAGACGTACGACTTCTCCGGCAAGACCATCCTTCCGTTCTGCACCCATGAGGGAAGCGGGATGGGACACAGCGAGCGTGATATCAGGAAGCTCTGCCCCGGGGCCAAGGTGTTGAAGGGGCTCGCCATCAGGGGCGGAAGCGTCCAGGAAGCGGGGAACGAGATCGCGGCCTGGCTCCGGAAATCGGGCGTGGTCGAATGACCCCTTTCGTGCGCCGATCTCGAAAGGCTTCGTGTCGAAAGGAAGGACGGAAGCATGAGCATCTCTGAAACCGCGAACAGGAATCACGAAAAACTGTTCCCGCATCATCCGTCGGTCCTGAAGGTCACGGATCCGGAACTCGTCGAGATCTTCGACAATTTCGCCTTCGACGAGGTGCTTTCCCACGGGAACCTCGATGACAGGACCCGGCTGATGACCATCCTCGCGGCCCTGATCGCGAGCCAGGCGCTCGGCGAGTACAAGGTCTTGCTCCGCGGAGCCCTGAACCTCGGCATCACGCCCGTCGAGGTGAAGGAGATCGTCTATCAGGCCGTGCCGTATTGCGGCATCGCGGTCGTCTTCGACTTCCTTCAGGCCACGAACGAAATATTGGAGAGCAGCGGGGTACGACTTCCGCTGGAAGGCCAGTCCACGACGTCTCCCGGGACGCGGTTCGAGAAGGGGCTGGCGCTGCAAAAGACGATCTTCGGGGAGGCGATCGAGCGGATGTACGAGGCGTCGCCGGAAGACCAGGCGCACATCACCAGATACCTCTCCGGCAACTGTTTCGGCGACTACTACACCCGGACAGGACTCGACCTGGCCATGCGCGAGCTGCTGACTTTCTCGATGATCCTTTCGCTGCGCGGATGCGAATCCCAGCTCAAGGGGCATATCCAAGGCAACCTCCATATCGGAAACGACAAGAGAATCCTCCTGAGCGTCGTCACGCAGTTGCTGCCCTATATCGGCTATCCGAGAACGCTCAACGCCATCCGATGCCTCAATGAGGTCGTCCAGGAGCCCACGTGACGCCGCATGGGCAAAGGGCAGGGATGCCATGGGACGACACCCGTCCTGCAACTGGCTAGACTGCATGACCAGAATGCGCGGAGGCTTCGGGGATCGCGCGAGAACCGGTCGAACAGGCTTAACAAATCCGCCGCGGAGGCGAAAATTGCGCATGGTTCAAGCAAGCACCCCACCTTATCCATCTGCTTCGGATCCAGAGTCCCTTCGACATGAACTGGCCAAGCTGTCCGGCCTGATCCTGGCCCATTCGCCCTACGACGGCGTCTTCGACCTTCGGCTGCCCGGCGTCCAGGTGATCCGGGTGTCACACCCGCACAAGGAATTGGTGCACGGACTGCACCGGGCGACCCTCTGCATGGTCGCCCAGGGCGCCAAGCGGGTGCTCCTGGGGCAGGACATCTTCGAATACGACGCCTCGCGGATGCTCGTCTCCTCGGTGGACGTCCCCGTGGCCGCCCAGGTCACCCAGGCCAGTCCGTCCGAGCCCTTCCTGGGCCTCAAGCTGGATCTGGACGCCCGGAGGATCGCCGACCTGGTTTTGAAGGTCTATCCCCACGGCCTTCCCCAGGTGCGGAAGGACCGGGCCGTCTACGTCGCCCAGGTGGACCCGGGCCTGCTGGCCGCGACCGCGAGGCTCCTCGAGCTGATGGCGCAACCCGAGGAGGCGGACCTGCTGGGCCCGCTCGTGGTGGACGAGATCCTGATCCGCCTGCTGCGCAGCCCCGTCGGCGGGCGCGTCGCCCAGATCGGGCAGGAGGAGTCCAAGGTGCACCGGGTTTCCAAGGCCGTGTCCTGGGTCCAGGCGCACTTCGACCAGCCCCTGGACGTCGAGCGCCTGGCCGTCATGGTCCACATGAGCCCCTCCTCCTTCCACCACCACTTCAAGGCGGTCACCTCCATGAGCCCCCTCCAGTTCCAGAAGGTGCTTCGCCTCCAGGAGGCGCGGCGGCTCATGCTCTCGAGGATGATGGACGCCGGGACCGCCAGCCGCCAGGTGGGCTACCTCAGCGCCTCCCAGTTCAGCCGGGAGTACAGCCGGAACTTCGGGAACGCGCCCACCAAGGACATCGCCAGGCTCCGCGAGGGGGGCGCGGCCTGCGAGCTGCCCGCGGAGTGAGGATTCCAGGACCTGAACGAAAAAGAGCCCGGGCCGATGCCCGGGCTCTTCCTCGTTCACGCGGCCGTCATTCCTCGACGGTCTTCACGGGCATGACCAACCTGGCCAGGTTCTCGTGGGCGGCGAAGCGGTTCCGGACTTCCCGCTGGGCGGCCGCCAGGA
>DAOPZL010000118.1:0-3368 GCA_035353395.1 Holophaga sp. | reverse complement strand
GCCACTCCCCCTGCTGGATGAGGGACCTCAAGGTCCGCTGGAGCTGGAGATACAGGGGACTGGCGGCGCCAGGATTCAGGGAGACCACGGGAGACATAATGCTCAAAGTGTAGACTGCGGAGGGGGAATTTCCATCATTCAGCTGGCTTTTGGCAGGCAGGCGCAGACCGCGTTCTCCAGGGAAGTCCCGGAAGCGAATTCGTAGACCGACGCAGACCGCCAAGGCCCATTCCACAGGGGAGGGCCGAACCCCAGGAGGAGGCCCGAACCCGTTCCGGCCCCTGGAGGATGAGGCCGGGCAGCCAGTGCACCGGGAGGAATCCCAGGATCCGCATCGCAGGCCAGGGAATCCAGGCGACGTGCTGCCCCGGCGCCATGGGGTCTTTCCATGGGTTCGCATGCCGCCCGCAGTCCCGCGATGCCCCTTGAGCGCTCGCGGATGGCCAGGCGCCTTTGGTAAGGTGGAAGGGAAGGCCCCCCGCATCCGCGCCCACCCGGTCCCCAAGGGAGCAGACCGCACCTGGACCGAGGCCTGGGAAGGAACTGCCGATGATTAAGGTTCGCGATCTCGTCAAGGAATTCACGGTGTCGAAGCGCGGGAGCGGACTGTCCGGCGCCCTGCTGGGTCTGGGCCGGCGACGGCGGGAGACCGTGCGCGCGCTGGACGGCGTCTCCTTCGACGTGCCCGGCGGCGATCTGGTCGGCTTCATCGGCCCCAACGGCGCGGGCAAGAGCACGACCATCAAGATCCTCGCCGGGATCATGCGTCCCACCTCGGGCGAGGTGCAGGCCAACGGGCGCGTGCCCTGGAAGGACCGCATCGCCCACGTCCGCAGGATCGGGGTCGTGTTCGGCCAGCGCACCCAGCTCTGGTGGGACCTCCCGGTCCGCGAGTCCTTCAGCCTGGTCGGGGCGATGTACCGCATGCCGGCCGTGGAAGTCCGCGCTTCCTTCCGTGAACTCGATGAGGCGCTCGGCCTCGGCCCCCTCCTCGACGTGCCAGTGCGGCAGCTCTCCCTCGGCCAGCGGATGCGCTGCGAGCTCGCCGCCGCGCTCCTCCCCCGCCCGGACACCCTCTTCCTGGACGAGCCCACGATCGGGCTCGACGCGCCCTCGAAGCTCGCCGTGCGCGACTTCGCCGCGAGGATCAACCGCGAGCGCGGGGTGACCACCATCCTGACCACCCACGACATGGACGATGTGGAGGCGCTCGCGCGCCGGGTCGTGCTCATCCGCTCGGGCCGGACGCTGTTCGACGGGCCCTTGGCCTCGCTCCGGGAGGTCGCCCGGGAGAAACGTACGCTCGTCGTCGACCTCTCCGCCGCCGCCTCGGCGCAGGATGGCGCTCCGCCCCTCGAGGGCATGCGGCTCGACTCGGTCGAGGGGAACCGGGTGAGGTGGGACTTCGATCCGCGCGCAGTCCGAACCGCCGACGCCATCGCCGCGGCGACGGCGCGGCTCGACATCGTGGACCTCGTCGTCGAAGCTGAGCCGGTGGAGCGCCTGATCGCCCGGGTCTACGGCGGGTCCCCGGCAAGGGACGGTGCCCGGTGAAGCCCTACCTCGCCCTCCTCTCGGCCCGGTTCCGGCAGGGCCTGCAGTACCGGGCGGCCGCCTGGGCGGGGGCGGCCACCCAGGTGTGCTTCGGGCTGTTCATCATCAGCGCTCTCGAGGCCTTCGCGGCCGCCAGACCCGGCGCGGCGGGCCCCTTTTCCCGGGTCGCATCCTACGTCTGGCTCGGCCAGGCGCTCTTCCGCCTCCTGCCCTGGAACCCGGACCCGGAACTCCGGGATGTCGTCAGGCTCGGGGATGTGGGCCTGCAGCTCGCCAAGCCCCTCGACCTCTACGGGGCCTGGTTCGCAAAGGCGCTCGGCTACCGGCTGTCGGCCGCGACGCTGCGGGCGCTCCCCTGCCTCCTGGCGTCGGCGGTCCTCCTTCCCCTGGTGGGCCTCGGCGGCATCGCCCTGGGTCCCCCGGACTCCGTCCTCTCGGCGCTGGCTTTCGCCGCGGCCCTGCCCGGAGCGGTCCTGCTGTCGGCGGCGATCACCACCCTCTATCCGATCCTGTACTTCCGGAGCGTCTCCGCGAGCGGCGCCATGACGATCGCGGCCGCGGCCGCCTCCCTCTGCGGGGGCATCCTCGCCCCCCTCCCCCTCCTGCCGCCCTGGATGGGCGACGCCCTCGCCCTCACGCCCTTCGCCTTCGTGACCGACGCCCCCTTCCGGATCTGGACGGGGATGGTGCCGCCCTCCGACATCCTGCGCGTGCTGGCGATGCAGGCCCCCTGGCTCGCGGCCTGCGTCGCCCTCGGGCGCGCCTGGCTCGGGCGCCGCCTCGTCGGCGTCGAGATCGCGGGAGGTTGACGGTGGGGGGTCTCCGCATCTGCCTCAAGCTGATCGCCATCTCGGTCCAGTCCCAGCTGGAGTACCGCGCCTCCCTGGCCCTCCAGGTCCTCGGGCAGTTCGTGATGTTCCTCATCGAGTTCGCGGCCATGGCCGGCCTCTTCGCGCGCTTCGGCTCGATCACCGGCTGGGGCTTCGGGCAGGCCGCGCTGCTCTATGGCTTCGCCGACATCAGCTTCGCCTGCGCCGAGGCGGCCAGCGGCGGGTTCGACCTGTTGGAGCAGCAGATCCGGCGGGGAGATTTCGACCGGGTGCTCGCGCGCCCCCTGTCCCCCTTCCTCCAGATCCTCGGGCAGGAGCTGACCCTCCGGCGCGCCGGCCGGCTCCTCATGGGCACCTGCGTGTTCGGATGGGCCTGGACGACCTGCCGGCCGGCACCGACCGCGGTCGGCCTGGCGGCGCTCGCCCTGGGCTTCGTGGGGGCGGTCGCGGTCTTCGTCTCGGTGATCGCGATCCAGGGGGCGCTGGCCTTCAGGACCGTGGAGAGCCTCGAGGTGGTGAACGCCCTGAGCTATGGCGGGCGGGCCGTGTCGTCCTACCCCATGACCGCCTACCGCGGGTTCGTCCGCCACCTCTTCCTGCTCGCCGTGCCGGTGGGGTGCTCCATCTACGCCCCCGTCTGCACCCTCCTCCACCGGTCCCCCTTCCCTGGCTGGCCCTGGTGGATCGGCGTGATGACGCCCCTTGCGGCCCTTCCTTTTTCCCTCCTCGCGGGGCTGGCCTGGAAGTCGGGCGTGGCGCGCTACGAGAGCGCAGGCGGCTGAGCGGCTCCGGCCTCGGACCCCGACATGGTGGCCTGACTCCGAGCGGCGAGGCTCGGCCTGGACCTCGGCAGCAGGGGTTGCCCACTGGATTCAGCGAGGATACAAAGAAGCCGCTCCCCGGGGGGAGCGGCCTCTTCTGGAAACCGTGTGGAACGCTGGAACTACCAGCTGTAGGCCATGCCGGCGTTCGCGGTGGTGTGGC
>DAOPZL010000117.1:0-3409 GCA_035353395.1 Holophaga sp. | reverse complement strand
GAGCTGGACGAGCAGAAGAGCCAGGTGGCCCACGGGGAGACCGTGCGCGAGACGGCCAACATGATCAGCTTCCTGGCCGAAGTCATCGGCATCCGGGACGACATGTTCCTGGGCGAAGGCAACAAGTACATGCGCGAAGTGGGCGACGCCCTCACGGACGGGAACCAGCAGGGCGTGCTCCACCGCCGCCCCAGCCTCATCAACCTGCAGTGCGACATCGATCACCCCACGCAGGTCCTGGCCGACCTGGCCTGGCTGAAGAAGCACTTCGGCGGCCTCCAGAACCTCAAGGGCAAGAAGATCGCCATGACCTGGGCCTACAGCCCCAGCTACGGCAAGCCCCTTTCCGTGCCCCAGGGCGTCATCGGCCTCATGACCCGGTTCGGCATGGACGTGAGCCTCGCCTATCCCGAAGGCTACGGCCTCATCCCCGATGTGGTGGAGCTGGCGAAGAAGCAGGCGGCCCGGAGCGGCGGGAAGTTCGAGGTGGTCAACAGCATGGAGGAGGCCTTCCAGGGCGCCCACATCGTCTATCCCAAGTCCTGGGCTCCCTACCACGTCATGCAGCGCCGCACCGAACTCCTCCAGAAGTCGGACAAGGAGGGGCTCAAGGTCCTCGAGAAGGAATGCCTGGCCAACAACGCCAAGTTCCAGAACTGGGAGTGCGACCGCAGGAAGATGGACCTCACCGCCGACAAGAAGGCGCTCTACATGCACTGCCTGCCCGCCGACATCACCGACGTCAGCTGCAAGGCCGGCGAGGTGAGCGCCGAGGTCTTCGAGCAGTACCGCATCCCCACCTACCACGAGGCCAGCTACAAGCCCTTCGTCATCAGCGCCCTCATGTTCCTCACCCGCCTCCAGGATCCCGGCGGGAAGCTCCAGCAGATCGTCGACCGCGCCCGGACGCTGAGCATATAGGCTCTTCCCGGCCAGGCGGGCCAATCCCCCGGATCCCCGCGACCCGCGCGGATCCGGGGGATTGGCTGGACGACGGCCGGGAAGGCCGGCCCCGCGACCGGGGCTCCACTTCCGCCCCGCAACCCTGCATCCCACGCGTCACGCAGGGGGACGTCCGCCGGCATCGGCGAGGTCACGCCCCTCGCTCAGAGGCCGAAGATCTCCTTGATCGCCGCCACCAGCGCGTCCGAGTCCTCCCGGGTGTTGTAGCCCTGGAACGAGACCCGCACGAAGAGGCGACCCTTGTGCGAGGTCACGGGAACCTCGATGCGGTAGCGGTCGAAGAGCGTCTCCTTCAAGGTGTCCGCGTCCATGGACGGCACGGGGATCACGACCATCTGGCCGTAGTCCGCCTCTCCGCAGACCGGCTCCAGCCCCGTCATCCCGCAGACGCGGCGGAGCGTCTCGGCCGCGAGGGCGTGGCACTCTCTCCGGACCCTGTCCCAGTCGTGCCGCGTCTGGAATTCGATCGCGGCCGGAACGGCCAGGAAGGCGGCCAGGTCGCGGGTCCCCTGCCACTGGAGGCGCCGCTCCAGGAGGGTGCGGCCCGTGTAGGCGTCGAAGCCGGTATGGCCCTCGATGTCGCTGCTGTAGCCCCAGCTCACGACCGTGGCGTCCACCAGGCGGTGGTGCTCAGGCCTGACGTGCAGGAAGGCCGAGCCCTTGGGCGCGCAGAGCCACTTGTGGCAGTTCCCCGTGTAGAAATCGGCGCCCAGTCCATCCAGGTCCAGGGGAATGTGCCCGGGGGCGTGGGCCCCGTCGATGAGCGTGAGGATCCCCGCCTCCCGCGCGCGGCGGCACAACTCCGCGAGGGGGAAGATGAGCGCGGTCGTGGACGTGATGTGGCTGAGGTAGATCACCCGGGTACGGGAGGTCACTCCGGCCCAGACCCGCTCCGTGAATTCCTCCGCCCTGAAGGGCAGGGGGATCTCCACGGGCACGTAGCGCGCGCCGGTGTGCCGGCAGACGAAGTCCCAGGTGTTGTCGCAGGCGCCGTACTCGTGGTCCGTGGTCAGGATCTCGTCCCCCGCGAGCAGGGGGATGGAGCGCGCCACCGTGTTCACGCCGCAGGTGGCGTTGGTGACGAAGACCAGGTCATCCGGGTTCGCCCCGACGCAGCGCCCCAGGACCGTCCGCGACTGCGCCAGCAGATCGGCGGAACGCCGGCCGAGCAGCTCCACGGGATTCCTTTCCAGTTCCCGCTGCCACCCCTGGTAGCTTTCCAGCACCTTCGCAGGGCAGGCCCCGAAGGAGCCATGATTCAGGAAGACGATCGATGGGTCGAGCAGGAACAGGTTCTTCATGAGCAACTCGCGGGAGGTCCGTCGGAGATCCGCCGAGTGCTTGACGCGGTGACCGGCACGACTCAAATAACGTAGCACCAGGGAACCGCAACGGATCAGCAAAATTCGGGCCGATTTTCTTCAAGCCCGGGCCAGCGCGTCCAGGAGCGGCCGGATGTCCTTGAGGGAGTATGGCTTCGCCAGGATCCATACCCGGCGGCTCTCCTTCAGGGTCTCCTGGAGGGATTCGTCCATGAGCCCGGTGCAGAACACGATGGGGAGTTCGGGCCGCAGGACCCGGATGCGGGCCAGCGTCTCCAGTCCGCTCAGCCCTGGCATGTTGTGGTCCAGGAAGACCACGTCCACGTCCAGGCCTTCCGCGAGCAGCCGGAGACCCGCATTCCCGTCGGCGGCGGTCTCCACCACCTGGTGCCCCAGGATCGTCATGAGATCCGGGAAGGAGTCGCGGATCAGGTCGTCGTCGTCGACGAGGAGCATCTTCAGCGGCCTCGCCGTCCTCCGGTCGGGGGTGGCCTGGGGACGCCGGTCCTGGACCTCGGCCGGCTCGTCCAGGGCGTTGAAGCGCAGGATCACCCGCGTCCCCCTGCCCTCCTCGCTCTCGAGTTCCATGGTCCCGCCGTGGGCCTTCATGGTCCCGTAGACGCCGGACAATCCCAGCCCCGTGCCCTTCCCCACGGGCTTGGTCGTGAAGAACGGCTCCATGGCTCGCTGCCTGATCTCCGCCGGCATGCCGTGCCCCGTGTCTTCCACCACGAGCTCGACGCCGTTCTCCTCCACCCGCCGGGTCCGGAAGCGCAGCCGTCCCTTCCCGGGCATCGCGTCGAGCGCGTTGATGCAGAGGTTCATCAGCGCGTTCCCGATGGCGGATGGATCTCCGAGGATCCTCGGCAGCCCTTCCTCCAGGTCCGCCTGCAGTTCGATCCGCTGCAGGGTGGTGTGCCGGAGCATGTCGACTTCCTTGCGCACGATCTGGTTCAGGTCCAGGGGGCCGGGTTCCTGGAGGCCTTTCCGCGCGAAGTCCGTCAGGTTCTTCACCAGGTTCCGCCCCCGGTCCGTGGCGTTCAGGATGATGTCCAGCCCGGGGCCGAGCCCGGGGTTCTGGGCGCACTTCACCTTGAGCACCGAGGCCATGCCCTGGATGGCCT
>DAOPZL010000116.1:0-3815 GCA_035353395.1 Holophaga sp. | reverse complement strand
AGCAGTTCAGGCACCTCCTGGCGGCCGCCCAGCGGGAAGTCCGGAACCGCTTCGCGGCCCACGAGAACCTCGCCAGGCTGGTCCTGCCCGCGGAGGCCGTCGAGAAGGCTTGACCGGCCCCGTGGATGCATTCCCCGAAGCCCGTAAACCCGCGCATTCAAACCAACAGAAAAAGGTCCGCCATGCCGATTCCGAAACGCCTTGCCCTCGCCAACCTCCCAACCCGCATCGATCCGCTGCCCCGGATGTCCAAGGTGCTGAACGGTCCCGAACTCTGGATCAAGCGTGACGACCAGACGGGTACCGAGGTCTCGGGCAACAAGGTGCGCAAGCTGGAATATGCCATCCAGGAGGCGCTGGACCTGGGATGCGACACGCTGATCACCTGCGGAGGCATCCAGTCCAACCACGCCCGGGCCACCGCAGCCGCGGCGGCGCAGCTCGGCCTGGGGTGCTCCCTCGTGCTCAACATCGCCGAGCAGCCGCCCCGGCAGGGCAACTACCTGCTGGACGGCCTACTGGATGCCGACATCCGGTTCCTGACGCCCGAGGCCACCCCGGAGCTGATGCAGGCGAAGCGGGTCGCCACGATGGAGGCCATCTGCGGCGAGCTGCGGGCGAAGGGGCGCAAAGGCTACGTCATCCCCCTGGGCGCCTCCAACGGCATCGGCGTCTTCGGCTACGCCCAGGCGATGAAGGAGATCTGCAGGCAGGAGCAGGAGCTGGGATTCCAGTTCGATGCCATCGTCTGCGCGGTCGGTTCCGGAGGGACCTACGCCGGCCTGGTGCTGGGCAAGCGGCTCGAGCGCCACCCGGGAACCGTCCATGGAATCCCGATCGCCGACGACGCCGCCTACTTCACCCCGGTGATTCTGGGGGCGCTCCGCGAGGCCGCCGGCATCATGGGCACCTCCGCGGCGTTCGGCCAGGAGGATCTGGCCCTGCTGGACGGCTACGCAGGACGCGGCTATGCCCTGAGCCGGCCCGAGGAACTGGAGACGATCCGCCTCTTCGCGAAGACCGAGGGCATCATCCTCGATCCGGTCTACACCGGAAAGGCCATGCACGGCCTGCTGGCCGAGATCCGGAAGGGCACCTTCACGGCCGGGCAGCGGGTCCTCTTCATCCACACGGGCGGTCTCTTCGGGGTGTTCCATTTCCTGGCAGGGGACACCATGCTGCCCGGCGCCTGAAACCGGCGCAGACGCCCCAACGCCGATCCCGTGCCCGCGCCTGGGGGGAGACGGTGCAAGGCCTTGATTCCCCAGGCACTCAATCGTGTCGTTCAACGCTCAGGAGCATCCATGGACACTCGCAACAAAGGCTTCAACACCAAGCTCGTGCACGCAGGAATCGAGGAGGACGCCTATGGCAGCGTCGTGACGCCCATCTACCAGGCTTCCACGTTCGCATTCAGGGACGCCCAGCAGGGGGCCGACCGCTTCGCCGGGAAGGCGGAGGGCTACATCTACACGCGCATCGGGAATCCCACGACGGCGGCCCTGGAAGCCAACGTCGCCCAGCTGGAGAACGGCTTCGGCGCCACGGCCATGTCCAGCGGCATGGGCGCGGTCAGCACGGTCTACATGGCCCTCCTGAACGCGGGCGACCACATGGTGAGCACGGACTCGGTCTACGGACCCAGCCGGGTGATCATGGAGAAGCACTTCAGCCGCTTCGGGGTCCAGTCCACCTACGTCGACACCACGGACCTGGACAACCTGCGCGCGGCCATCAAGCCCAACACGAGGCTGGTCTACGTGGAATCCCCCTCGAATCCCGCCATGCAGGTGACGGATATCGCAGCGGCGGCCAGGATCGCCCACGAAGCGGGCGCCGTCCTGGTGGTCGACAACACCTTCGCCAGCCCCTGCCTGCAGAAGCCCCTCGACCTGGGCGCCGACGTCGTGCTCCACTCCGTCACCAAGTTCATCAACGGCCATGCGGACGTGGTGGGCGGGATCGTCATCAGCAGGACGGAGGAGCTGCACAAGAAGATCCGGGGCATGATGATCATGATGGGCTGCAACATGGATCCCCACCAGGCCTACCTGGTGAGCCGGGGCCTGAAGACCTTGGCCCTGCGCGTGGAGCGTGCCCAGGAGAACGCCCAGAAGGTGGCCGAATGGCTGGAAGGGCACCCGAAGATCGAGTGGGTCCGCTACATCGGACTTCCCTCCCATCCGCAGCATGAACTCTCCAGGCGCCAGATGTCCGGCTTCGGCGCCATGATCGCCTTCGAGCTGAGGGGCGGCGTGGCCGCGGGCCGCACGGTCATGGACAACGTGCGCCTCGCCGGGCTGGCCGTCTCCCTGGGAGGTGTCGAAACGCTCATCAGCCACCCGGCCTCCATGACCCACGCGGGCATGGCACGGCCGGACCGGGTGGCCGCGGGGATCACCGACGGCCTTGTGCGCCTGTCCGTGGGGATCGAGGACGTCGAGGACATCATCGCCGACCTGGACCAGGCCCTCGCCAAGGTGGAGTAGAGGGCCGGCGCCGTGCGCGCAGGATAGATCGATTCCTGTCAATGTTTCCCGCGCCTGATGCCGAACGGTGTCAGGCGCGGGAAACGCTTGGGTGGATTCCTGGGATCCAGGATCTTCCGGTCGAATGTCGGCGATATCCCAGTTCCCGGTCTATATACTTGATGGGCCGGTCTTGTTCCCCTTCTGCCCTCATCGGCTATCCGGACTGGCGAGGAATCCAGGAAGTGGGGTTGTCTGATAAGGATAGAATCAGGTCCATCCTGCATGGCATCGGACCAGGTGGTTTCATGAGTTTGGTTGAATCTGGTATCCGTTTCGTCAGAAGGTCGACACGGGCTTGAACTACACGACACCATGAAGCTTACGCACCGGCACATCGAGGTATTCCGCAACATCATGGAGGCCCCCAGCCTGAAGGTGGCCGCCGCCATCATGGGGACTTCCCAGCCGACCCTCAGCCGCGAGTTGTCGGAACTCGAGGATCTTCTCGACTACAAGCTCTTCATCCGGGTAGGGCGGCGGCTCCAGCCTACCGCCTCGGCCGTCACGCTGTTCCGCGAGATAGAACGTTCATACATTAGTCTCAACAACATATTGACGACCGCAATCGATATCGGGAAATACGAGAAGGGGCAGTTGTCCGTGCTCTGCGTCCCCGGCATCGCGCATGCCTTGCTGCCCGCGATCTGTCGCCGCTTCCGGGAGCGCCACCATTCCGTGGGCATTTCCATCGTGTCGCAGGAGCCGCCGCTGCTCGAGGAATGGCTCACGACCCAGAGGCACGACCTGGGGCTGACGGAAAGCAGCGCGATCCCGGCGGGCACCCATCAGGAAGCCATCTTCTATTTCGAGGAAGTCTGCATCACGCCGATAGGCCACCATCTCCTGGAGAAAGAGGTGCTCTACCCTTCGGATTTCGAGGGGGAGGACTTCATCAGCCAGTCTCCGGTCGATCCCATCCGGCTGCAGCTGGACGAGATCTTCCGGCAGAACAACGTCCACCGCATCCTTTCGATGGAAGCCTGCGACTCCTTCACCATCTGCAAGATGGTCATGGAGGGCATGGGCGTCTCGATCATCAATCCCATGACGGCCCTGAGCATTCCGCACAACTGGATCGAGCTGAGGCGTTTCAGCATCCCTGTGCCCTACTGCATCAACGTGATCCGCTCCGAGTTCCGGCCGCACTCGCACCTGTTCGACCAGTTCGTCGACGACATCAAGCTCGAGATCCTGAACCTGCGGCAGAAGATCCCTGTGTAAGAATCCCCAAGGCCCCTGGGTCCTCGCGTCCGGTCCACACCCCATTCGGATCACCCGGACCCG
>DAOPZL010000115.1:0-3994 GCA_035353395.1 Holophaga sp. | reverse complement strand
GCAACCGATCACATCAAAACCCCAGCTCAACTGGAGGGGGGCTGAACGCCTACGTCCGATGAAATGATCACGGGTTTCTCCTGGGTTGGTTGGCACCAATGGCATCGGCATCGATGCCTCCCAAGGCGAAACCCGCCTTTTCATGGAAACGGTACGCCGAAACGCCACGCTTCCGTGCCTACCGGACAGATGCCCTGATCGGGAATGACGCGAAGGCGCGCTACGCGCTCACGCGAATGAAAAGACGAGCCTGCGCGAACCCATCCTTGTCCTCTTTCGCGTTCATTCGCGTAAATGCGCGGTTCCCATCTGCATCCTTGCGAGGCAGAAATGCTCGATCCGGGCTCAGACCTCGTAGGCCAGGCCGCGGAGCATGCGGATGTCCTCGTCGATCGCGACTCCGCTCGTGGTCAGCATGTCCCCGGTGATCGCGGCGTTCGAACCGGCAAGGAAGCAGGCCCGGCCTTTGTCGCCCAGCAGTTTTCTTCCGCCGGCCATTCTTACGGTGATTTTCGGATTGATGATTTTCATCAAGGCAACGCATCTTAATATTTCATTTTCTTGCAATGCTTCCCTGTCTTCCAAGGGGGTGCCCTGGATCGGGACCAGGATGTTGACCGGCATGGATACGGCTCCGATCTTCCTGACCTCGAAGGCCAGGTCGATCCTGTCCTCGACCGTCTCTCCCATCCCGATGATGCCGCCGCTGCAGATCTCGAAACCGCATGCCTGCGCCTTCTCGATGGCGCGCAGCTTGTCGTCGTAGGCGTGCGTCGTGCAGATTTTCCCGAAATACCGTCGGGATGTCTCGAGGTTGTTGTGGATCCGCGTGATCCCGGCATCCCTCATCGCCTTGTAGTCACCCTCCCTCGCCAGGCCGATGGAGGCGCACAGCTCGAGATCCGTCTCTTGCTGGATCCGGTTCGCGGCATCGCAGATCGTCTGCATTTCATGGGGGTCGAGCCGCCTGCCCGAGGTCACGATCGAGAACCGCTTCACGCCCTTCTCCGCGCACGTTCTCGCGAGTCCCGCCATCCTGCGCGGATCGATCAATCCGTATGTCTCGACTCCGGCGCCGTGCCGGTTCGACTGCGCGCAGAACTTGCAGTCTTCGGAGCAGAGGCCGCTCTTCGCGTTCACGATCGAGCACAGCTCGAACTTGTTCTGGTCGTACTGCATCCTCAGGCGGTTCGCGGTTCCGGACAACCTGCCGCAGTCGGCGGAGGCGAGCCGCAGGGCCTCGTCCCGGTCCAGTTCATGGCCGTTCTCCACGCGTTCGAGGATCGATTCAGGATCAGGCACGCCGTCCCCCCAAGGGAATCTAGCAGCAGGGGCGGATCTTCCGCCATCCCGGTCCCCACGGCCAGCCACCCTTCCTCGCGCCGCTTCCGCTATGCTGGATGAAGTCCGGCACCTGGGCCAGGTTCCGGTCGAGTCCCGCGCCTGCCGGCTCCGGCGCCCCGCGGGCCCACCCCGGCGCGGGAAGCGCCATCCCAGGAGCGTCAGTGAACACCCGCATCGCAGTCTGCATCTACATCACCGGTCTGGTCGTCGCGAACCTGCTGGTCGGGCGCTTCGGTCCGGCCATCACGCCGGTGCTGGGCTTCCTGTTCGTCGGCCTGGACCTGAGCCTCCGGGACTGGCTCCACGTGCGGATCCGTCCCTGGCAGATGGGCCTGCTGATCCTGGCCGCAGGGGTGATCACCTTCTCCCTCGACCGGTCCGCCACGCGGATCGCGGCGGCCTCCTCGATCTCCTTCGCGGTCGCGGCGCTCGCGGACTGGGGCGTGTTCGCCAGGACCCGCGGAGCATGGCTCCGGAAGAGCCTCTGGAGCAACGCGGCGGGCGATCTGGTCGATTCAGCCCTCTTTCCCTGCCTCGCGTTCGGGGCCTTCCTGCCGCTCATCATCCTGGGGCAGTTCGCGGCCAAGTTCGCGGGGAGCACCGTCTGGTCGCTCCTCATCAACCGGCTGCAGCGCAGGATGGAACCCGCCTGAGCCTGGTTCGGGCGGCCTGGCCATCATGACCGTCGGGATGCCGGCGGGCGTGGGTCCGCACGGATCGCCGTCGACGAAGCCATGCCGCCGGTAGAGGGTGCGGGCCGGCAGACCCTCCTCCGTGCCGGCATCGAAGGTCTGGACGGTCACGGGGCGTGCGGGGTCGAGCTGCGACAGCGCGGTCCCGAGCAGCGAGGCCCCGAGACCTCGGCCGCGGGCCCGGGCGGACACGGCCAGCCAGTCGATCCGGTTGTCGCCGCGCGAGATCACGATTCCGCCCGCGAGCCCGCCTTCCTGGTGGTCGATGCAGTAGGCCCGGGCGTCGGCGATGGCCTCCCGCAGCCCGGCGTGGAAGGCCGCCTCCCGGACCATGGGGCCGAAGAGATGCTCGACCTCGGCGGCCAGGGCGAGCCAGCCGTCGAAGTCGGACGGGCGGGAAGACCTCGGGCGGGGCAGGGACGGAGCGTCGGGAGAGAGGGGCATGGGGGGAGGAGGGCTCCGGCTGGATCGCGGGGCTTGCGACTCTCCCATCCTATCCGTCCCGGCGAAACCTTGTCGGGGTTCCTGGCATCTCAGAGGCGTTCTTTCCCATGTCAGGAGGTGCCCCATGCCGCGCGGCCGGACCAAGCCTTCTTCGCTCGTCGTCGGGTCCCTCGGCCCCGGACTCCAGGATGGAACCGCCCCGCATCCGCCTCCCGGCGACGAGAGCCAGCGCAGGGCGATCATCGCGACGCTGGAGGACTATGTCCGGGCCTGGTACAGCGGGGACGCGGTGGCCATGGAACGCTGTTTCCACCCGGACTTGGCGGGCAGCCTGCTGCAGTCCGGACCCGAGGCCGAGGGGGGCGTCGCCCGGGTCCCTGCGTGCGGCCGAGAGATCCAGGCGGCGCTGGGGCCGTACACGCATCCGGCGGCGCGGATACTGGAAGCCTCCGTCCTGGACCTCAGGGGCCACTCCGCCAGCGCGCGGATCGTGCTCAGGGACTGGGCGGCCTACGTCCACCTCGTGTCCACGGGGGACCGGTGGGCCATCGTGAACGTCCTGTGGGAGTGGCTGTTCCCGAAGGGCCGCAGGAGCGCCTGATCAGGCGCCCTTGCCCAGGGGCTTCCCGCTTCGGCACCACTCGCTGTAGGAGCCGACATAGAGCGAGGCTCCCGGGAGGCCGGCCAGCTCCAGGGCCAGGAGCGTGTGGCAGGCCGTCACGCCGGAGCCGCAGTGCACGGTCAGATGGTCGGCGGGAGTGCCGTCCAGGAGCCGGAGGTACATCTCCCGGAGCGCCGCCGGGGTCTTGTAGCGGCCGTCGGCCTCCAGGTTCTCCGTGTAGGGCAGGTTCACGGTGCCCGGGAGCCGCCCGGCGGCTGGATCGATCGGCTCGGCCTCGCCCCGCCAGCGCTCGCGGCTGCGGACGTCCAGGACCTTCCTCGCAGGGTCCTTCAGCTGCCTCTCGACCGTCCCGATGTCCACGGTGGGCAGGCCCCATCGTCCGCAGGGGTAGGGCGGCAGGGCGGGGGGCGCCTCCGGGACGTCCCCGGTCACGGCGATGCCCGCGGCGGCGGCCGCCGCCAGGCCGCCGTCCAGGACCGCGACGCCGGCGTGCCCGAAGGCCTTCAGCATCCACCAGAGACGGCAGGCGCCGTTTCCTCCGGAGGCATCGTCGTAGGCGACGACAGGGGTGTCCGGGCCGATGCCCCAGCTCCCAAGGCGGGCTGCCCAGGCCGAGGGGGATGGCAGGGGGTGGCGGCCGCCGCGGGAGGGGTCGAAGCCCGGATCGGAAGCCGTGCTCAGGCAGCGGTTGAGATCCGCGTGGAGGGCGCCCTCCAGGTGGCCCGCCGCGTAGGCTTCCGCGCCGGGGCGCGCGTCCAGGAGCCGGATCGCCGGCCTCGAGGCCGAAAGGACTTCCGGGGAGATGAGGGGACCGAACGGCATGCCTGCCTCCTGTGACCATGATGCGCGCATCGGGGATGCCGGTTCTACAGCTTCGGAGGTCCTGGTCCGA
>DAOPZL010000114.1:0-4126 GCA_035353395.1 Holophaga sp. | reverse complement strand
GGCGGCCTTCGTCTGGTCCAGCTTCTCCCTGCTGATCAAGCGGGTCCCTCCGTTCGCCACGGGCGCGGTCGGAGGGTTCTGCCTCCTGTCGGGCCTCCTGTCGCTCGGTTTCTGCTGGATCGACCGCCAGCTCGGCTTCTCGTCCATTCCCCTCGTGGTCGCCCCCACGGACTGGCTCTTCCTCCTGCTCCTCGGGCTCGGCCCCATGGGGGCGGCCTTCTACACCTGGGACGCCGCCATGAAGCGGGGGGATCCCCGGGTCATCGGCGCCCTCGCCTACCTCACGCCCCTCCTCTCGACCCTCAACCTCGTGGTCCTGGGCGGGCGGCACCTGTCCAACATCGCCATCGCGGCGATGGGGCTCATCGTCGCGGGCGCGATCCTGGGCTCCCTGGACCTCTTCCGGCGGAAGGCGTAGCCAGCGCCTTCGCGGCGGCCGACAGTTCCGCCAGGACGGGCACGAGGTGGGGGGAGTGCTCGGCCCCGGCCCGGATGGCGGCGTAGATGTTGCGGCCCGGGCGCTGGGGGCCCGCCACCGGCCGGAAGGCGATGCCGGACGGAGGCACGGGAGGCACCGCCAGCCGGGGTACGAGCGCCACCCCGCATCCGGCGGCGACCAGGGCGAACACCGAGACCCAGTCGTTGACCCGGTGCTGGATGTCGGGGTTGAACCCCGCGATCGTGCAGGCGGTCAGGCTGACCTCCTGGCAGGGATCGCGGATGGCGCCGATGATCCAGTCCTCGTCGGCCAGGGCGAGCAGCTCGATGGTCTTCCGTCCGGCCAGGGGGTGGTGCGCGGGCACCGCGATGAGGAGCGGGTCGAGCATGAGGTCGACCCGGTGGTACCGCGGGTCGTTCCGGTGGGGGCCATTCCGGAAGTCCACGGTCACGACGAGATCGAGGCTCCCGTTGTCGAGCTGGGTGAAGCACTCCGGAGGCTCCGTCTCCTTGACCGAGAGGTGGAGGAGGGGGCGGTCGCGCCGCAGGCGCTCGAACATGGGCGCGACCAGGGCGATGATGGCCGTGGAGAAGGTCCCCAGCGTGACGTGGCCCGCCCGCCCCCCGGAGAACGCCGCGAGGTCCGTGCGGGCCCGCTCCAGCTGGGCCTCCATGACCGAACCGTGGGCCAGCAGCAGCTCCGCCTGGGGCGTGAGCCTCACGCACCGGCCTGCCGGTTCGAGCAGGGGGACGCCGATCTCCCGGCTGAGGGCCGCGATCTGCTGGGAGATGGCGGACGGGGTGAGGTTCAGGGCCTTGGCCGTGGCCGCCAGCGTGCCGCGCTCCCGGAGTTCCTGGAGCACCCGCAGGCGCCTGAAGTCGAATGTAAAGGTATTTCTATTTGAATTCATCCAAAAAGATTAACTGGACCTGGATGATTATCCCAAGGCAATATCTCCGGCAGATTCCAGGTGGGCAGGATGCCGATCCTTCGTGGGAGGTCCGATGGTGCGCGGAACCGCCATGCGCGGCGGCCTTCCGCGGCCTCGCGGGGAGCCCGTGTCCGCAGCCCGTGAGGCTGGGCTGATCCGTCGCGGCAATCCCTGGTTTTCGCACGATCCCCATCCCACTCAACCGAAGGTGAACGACATGGAAATGGAACAGGACAGGCGCTGGCTCTCCGGGAAGATCGACATCGGCAAGGAAGTCTGGTACATGACCCAGGACGAAGTGGTCTCCACGGGGCTCTCCGAGGAGGACATCCTGGCCCTCACGAAGGAGGCGCTGGTCGCGCACGGGACCAAGAAGTACGAGATGCCCGCCAAGATCGGCGTGCATCCCCACCCGGAAGTCTTCTTCCACGCCATGCCCGCCTATGTGCCCGCGAAGCTGGCGCTGGGCATGAAGTGGATCGAGTGCTTCCCCAACAATCCCGGCAAGTTCGGGCTGCCCCAGACGACGGGCCTGCTGATCCTGAACGACCTCCTCTCGGGGTGCCCGATCGCCGTGATGGACTGCGCCTGGATCACCGCGATGCGCACGCCGGCCGTGACGGTGCTGGCCGCGGCGGCCCTGCATCCCGGCGCCGAGACCTTCGGCATGTTCGGCTGCGGCGTCCAGGGGATCGAGCACGTCAAGTACGTGGTCCACACGCTGAAGAACCTGAAGAAGATCTACATCTACGATGTGAAGGAAGAGAACATGGACCGGCTGGTCGCTGCCGTGAAGCCGGAGATCGCCGCGAAGATCGTCAAGGGCAAGGGCTTCGAGGAGGTCACCCGGAGCTGCGAGGTGCTGAGCTCGGCCACCTTCATCGTCAAGAAGCCCTACGCCTTCGTGAAGGACGCCTGGGTGTCCAAGGGGCAGACGATCCTGCCCTGCGACCTGAACACGTTCTGGGATCCAGTCACGTCCATGCGGGCGGACAAGTACATCGTGGACAGCCTCGAGGAGCACGAGCTGTTCGACCGGGCCGGCTACTTCCCCGACGGCCTGCCGGAGATCGCCTTCGAGACGGGGGAGATGCTCGCGGGACGGCGGAAGGGGCGCGATTCCGCGGACGAGCTGATCGTGTGCAGCAACATCGGCATGTCCGTGTGCGACGTCGTCGTGGCCAGGGAAGTGTTCAACCGCGCCCTGGAGAAGGGCATCGGCCGCAAGCTGCCGCTGTAGCGGGCACGCGCACGCGGGGCCGGTGCGTCTTGGCGGCGCCGGCCCCGTGCTACCGTTGAGGGGAACCTCCATCCCCGGGCCCACACGGGGATGAGCCTCCGAACGGTTTCCCGATGTCCCGATCCCTGCCGCCGCCGCCGATGGCCCTTCGCTGGGTCGCGCTGGGGGTGATCAGCCTCGCGGGATTCGGGAGCTCCTACCTCTTCGACTGCATCGGTCCGCTGGCGAAGCTGCTCTCGGATCAGCTCCGCTTTTCCGACGCCGACATCGGGCTGCTCCAGGCCGTCTGCAGCGTGCCGAACCTGTTCATGGTGCTCCTCGGCGGCATCGTGGTCGACGAGATCGGCGTGAGGCGGGCGGGCCTGATCTTCGCGCTCCTCTGCTGCGCGGGCGCGGTCCTGACGGCCCTGAGCCCCAGCCTCCCGGTCATGATGGCGGGCCGGCTGGTCTACGGCATCGGGAGCGGCAGCCTGTCCGTGGCGGTGAGCACGGGGATCGCCAAGTGGTTCATCGGCGAGAAGCAGGGTTTCGTGTTCGGCGTGAACCTGACCCTCAGCCGCCTGGGTTCCCTGGCCGCCCAGGTCAGTCCCGCCTGGGCGCGGGGAGCCTACGTCTCCTGGAGGACGCCCCTCCTCATCGCCGTCGCCTTCGGGGGGGTCTGCGTGCTCGGCGCGGCGGCCTACTGGATCCTGGAGGTCCGGGCGAGCCGGCGCTACGCGATCGGGGCGCCCGGCCAGGACCGGCCGGCCCGATCCCGGGGGCTGGATTTCGGGAAGTCCTACTGGCTGGTGTCCCTCGTCTGCGTGACGTTCTACGCGGGCATCTATCCCTTCCTGACCTTCGCCCAGAAGTTCTTCGTCGAGGCCCGCGGCGCGACCCTGGGCCAGGCCTCGCTGTTCGTGGGCATGTTGACGGTGATGGCCATGGTGCTGACCCCCCTGGCCGGCCTGCTGGCGGACCGCGTGGGGCGCCGGACCCTGCTCCTGGGGATCGGAACGGTCCTGCTGGTCCCCGCCTACCTGCTGATGGCCTATACCCGCCTCAGCCTGGCCATCCCCATGGCCTTGATGGGCCTCGCCTTCTCCCTGGTGCCGGCGGTGCTCTGGCCCGCGGTCATGCTCATCGTGCCCCAGGAGAAGC
Organism: Holophaga sp.; assembly: GCA_035353395.1. Lineage (GTDB taxonomy): Bacteria > Acidobacteriota > Holophagae > Holophagales > Holophagaceae > UBA1801. The sequence continues at coordinate 376 of DAOPZL010000114.1, read as the reverse complement.
TCGGCAAGGCGTTCGGCCTGCTGTCGCTGATCCAGAGCATCGGCCTCACCGGATTCAACTTCCTGATCGGCTGGGCGAACGACGTTTCCGGGGCGAGCGCGGCGAATCCCGGCGGCTACGCGCCCGGGATGTGGCTGTTCAGCCTCACGACCCTGGCGGCGGTGATCTTCGCGCTCCTCCTCTACCGGCACGAGAAGGGACCGGGCGGCCACGGCCTGGAGTCCCCAGGGGGCAGGAAGGCCCCGATCAGGGCCTGACACAATGGCCCATGCTCTTTTTCCCCTTTATCCCTTTCATCCCTTTTATCCCTGTTGATTAATCTTTTCTGATTATCGGCGAGCCTCAGCTTAAAGCGCTTGTCTCATCCAGGCGAGTT
>DAOPZL010000113.1:0-4174 GCA_035353395.1 Holophaga sp. | reverse complement strand
CCTATCCGATCGTACCCGGCCACGAGATCGTCGGCCGCGTGGCCGAGGTGGGCCGGGAGGTGACCCGCTTCAGGCGGGGCGACCTCGTCGGCGTGGGCTGCATGGTCGACGCCTGCCGGCACTGTGGTCCCTGCGAGAAGGGCGAAGAACAGTACTGCGAGGAGGGAGCCACCTACACCTACGGCGGGGTGGACCGCCACGACCACCTGGCCACGCAGGGCGGCTATTCCGAGAAGGTGGTCGTCTCCGATCGCTTCGTGCTGCGCATCCCTGACGGCCTGGCGCCCGAGGGAGCCGCGCCCCTGCTGTGCGCGGGAATCACCACCTGGTCGCCCCTGCGGCACTGGAAGGTCGGCGAGGGGAGCCGGGTCGCGGTGGTCGGCCTGGGCGGGCTGGGCCACATGGGCCTGAAGCTCGCCAAGGCCCTGGGGGCCGAGGTGACTTTGTTCACCCGCTCCCTGGGCAAGGAACGGGACGCCCTGCGCCTGGGAGCCCACCACATCGTGCTGTCCACGGACGAGCAGCAGATGGCCGGCGTCAAGGGCCGGTTCGACCTGGTCCTCGACACGGTGCCCTGCGTCCACGATCTGAAGCCCTACCTCCCCGCCCTGGCCACGGACGGAACCCTGGTCCTGGTGGGCTACCTGGGCCCCCTGGACCCCTTCCTGGACAGCACGCCCATGGTGCTGGGACGGAAGTCCGTCGCGGGCTCCCTGATCGGCGGCATCGCGGAGACCCAGGAACTGCTGGACTTCTGCGGGAAGCACGGGATCACCTCGGACGTCGAGGTCATCCGGATGCAGGACATCAACGAGGCCTATGGACGCATGCTCAGGAGCGACGTCAAGTACCGCTTCGTGATCGACATGGCTTCCCTGGAAGGCGTGGAATGAGCAAGCGCGTCCTCGTCCTTTCCTCCAGTCCCCGGAAGGGGGGCAACTCCGACCTCCTCTGCGACGAGTTCCTGCGCGGGGCCCTTGAGGCCGGCCACCGCGCGGAGAAGCTCCGGGTCGCGGAGCAGCGCATCGCCTACTGCACCGGCTGCGGAGCCTGCACCCGGAAGAAGGGCGCCTGTTCCCAGCGGGACGACATGGCGGCCGTCCTCCAGAAGATGGTGGAAGCCGACGTGCTGGTCCTGGCGACGCCGGTCTACTTCTACACCATGGCCGCCCAGATGAAGACCCTGATCGACCGCTGCTGCGCCCGCTACCAGGAGATCCGGGACAAGGAGTTCTACTTCATCCTCGCGGCCGCCGACCACAGCCGGCCCGCCATGACCCGGACCCTCGAGGAATTCCGGGGCTTCACGTCCTGCCTGGACGGCGCCCGGGAGAAGGGCGTCGTCTATGGCACCGGCGCGTGGAACGTCGGCGACATCCAAGGAAGCCCCGCCCTGGACCAAGCCTACCGCATGGGCCTGAAGGCCTGAGGTTTCACGAAAGGAGGAAGGGGAATGCAGATGACCGTCCTGAACAATGGCGTCACCATGCCCATGCTGGGCTTCGGGGTCTACCAGATTCCCGACCCGGCGGAATGCGAAACCTGTGTGCTCGAGGCGCTCCGGGTGGGCTGCCGGCTGATCGACACGGCATCGGCCTACGGCAACGAGGCGGCGGTGGGCCGCGCGATCCGGCGGAGCGGACTCCCCCGCGAGGAACTCTTCGTCACCACGAAGCTGTGGATCCAGGACGCCGGCTACGAGCGCGCCAAGCTGGCCTTCGAACGTTCTCTCGACAGATTGCAGCTGGACCGCCTGGACCTCTACCTGATCCACCAGCCCTTCGGCGATGTCCACGGCGCCTGGCGCGCCATGGAGGAACTGCATGAGGCGGGCCGCATCCGGGCGATCGGGGTCAGCAACTTCCATCCGGACCGGTTGATGGACCTGATGGTGCACAACCGCGTGGCCCCGGCCGTGAATCAGATCGAGACCCATCCCTTCTGTCAGCAGATCGAGGCGGCGGAGTTCCTTCGGGAGCACCGGGTCCAGATCGAATCCTGGGGCCCCTTCGCGGAGGGCCGGAACAACCTCTTCGGGAACGCGGTGCTGGGCGCCCTGGCGGCCAGGCACCAGCGGAGCGTGGCCCAGATCGTGCTGCGCTGGCTGCTCCAGCGGGGCGTGGTGGCCATCCCGAAATCCGTGCATCCGGAACGCATTGCCGAGAACTTCCAGGTCTTCGATTTCACCCTGTCCACGGAGGACATGGAGGCGGTCGCGGGGCTGGACATGGGGAAAAGCGCGTTCTTCGACCACCGGGATCCGAAGGTAGTGAAGTGGCTCGGAGAAGCAAGATTCGAAATCTAGTTCATCTGGAGGAAACATGCAAAAGCGAAAACTCGGGAACAGCGGCCTCGAAGTCTCGGCCATCGGTCTGGGCTGCATGGGCATGAGCTTCGGCTACGGCCCGGCGGCAGACAAGCAGGAGATGATCGCGCTGCTCCGCACGGCCGTCGAGCGCGGCGTCACCTTCTTCGATACCGCCGAAGTCTACGGCCCGTTCACCAACGAAGACCTCGTGGGCGAAGCCTTGGCTCCCTTCCGCGGACAGGTGGTGATCGCCACCAAGTTCGGCTTCAGCCTGGATCCCGGCGGCGGGCCGCAGTGGTCGGGCCTGGACAGCCGGCCGGAACACATCAAGCAGGTGGCCGAAGCCTCCCTCAAGCGGCTCAAGGTCGATGCCCTCGATCTTTTCTATCAGCACCGGGTGGACCCGGAGGTGCCGATCGAAGAAGTCGCGGGCGCGGTGAAGGATCTCATCCAGGAGGGCAAGGTGAAGCACTTCGGACTTTCGGAGGCCGGCGTGCAGACGATCCGGCGCGCCCATGCGATCCAGCCGGTGACGGCGCTCCAGAGCGAATACTCGCTGTGGTGGCGAGAGCCGGAAACCGGAGTGCTCCCGACCCTCGAGGAGCTGGGCATCGGATTCGTTCCCTACAGCCCGCTGGGCCGGGGCTTCCTCACGGGCAAGATCAGCGAGCATTCGACCTTCGATAGCTCCGACTTCCGCAACACGCTTCCTCGCTTCACGCCGGAGGCTCGGAAGGCCAATCAGGCCCTAGTCGATCTGCTCGGCAGGATCGGGGCCAGGAAGCACGCGACCCCCGCCCAGATCGCCCTTGCATGGCTGTTGGCCCAGATGCCGTGGATCGTCCCGATCCCTGGCACCCGGAAGAGGGAGCGCCTCGACGAAAACCTCGGCGCAGCGGCGATCGAACTCACGCCGGAGGATCTCCACGAGATCGAACGGGCGGCATCCGAGATCACGGTCCAGGGATCTCGATACCCCGAAAAGTTGGAAAAAATGACCGGTCGCTAGACCCGCCGCAAACACCCGGATCGTCCCGGCAGCGGACCATTCACACTCGAGAGGCAGTCATGAAAAGACTCGTTCTGTCTTTCCTGCTCATCATCATGGACCTGTTCCTTTCGCCCGGCCTGCAGGCTCAACAGAATGCCACGGTGCAGGGGCCGATCTCGTCTTCCGCGGCCAGAACCGGCGGAAGCAAAGCCAAACCGGCACCTGAGAGCAGGGTGCTGGTTGTCTATTTTTCCTACAGCGGGAATACGCGCGAGGTCGCCCGCACGATCCACAACCAGGTCGGTGGCCAGCTCTTCGAGATCCAGACCGTGAACCCGTACCCGAGGGACTATGACGCGGTCGTCAAGCAAGCAAAACAAGAGCTTGAAACAGGGTACAGACCCCGGCTGAAGAACCAGGTTGCCGATTTCGCAACCTGCCAAGTGGTTTATCTCGGCTATCCCAACTGGTGGGGCACAATGCCCATGCCGGTCGCCACATTCCTGTCGGAGCATGATTTTTCCGGCAAGATCATCGCCCCCTTCTGTACCCATGAAGGAAGCCGCCTGGGGCGGAGTGTCGCCGATATCCAAAAGCTCTGTCCTGGCGCAACCGTTCTGGAGGGTCTCGCCATCCGGGGAAGAGACGCGAAGAAAGCGCAAGGCGACGTGTCGGCATGGCTGCGCGGCATCCAGATGCCAGTCCGGAAATGACCGGCAACGCGCCCCCCTGAGCAGCCGGCACGGATATCCACGAAACCAAGGTGATCCCGACGATGTCCCCAAAGCTTGCCGTCGATGCCGCCATGCTCATGCTCCTGCTGGTGGCGATGGCGTATCGCATCACTGGCAACACGCTGCACGAGATCGCCGGCA
>DAOPZL010000112.1:0-4302 GCA_035353395.1 Holophaga sp. | reverse complement strand
GCGCGGACGAGATCGACGGCCTGGATGAAACACTCCAGGAGCCCCTCCCGGAGCACCTCCGCGAGCGTCTGGCGGACCTCTTCCGCCTCCATCGCCCGGAAGCCTCCCCTCTCGACCAGGTTCCTCAACCGGGCTTCGGCCGGTTCGGCCGCATCCGCCGGATGCTGCTTCGGCCGGTTCCCCCCTGCCAGCAAGCTCAGTTCGGGATAATCGTCCCCCGAAAGCACATCGGGGGTCTCCCTCCAGGACCGGCCGGGATCCTGGTCGCGGGACCTGTGGTTCTTCAGAATCTCCAGTGCGGATTTCAAGGGGTGGGAAGGCTCCTGGGTGCTGGACATAGGCCCCCCTGCTCGGATTCTGCCAACGGATGCCCCGGAAGTATGGGGCATCTGCGGCCCCCGCGCACTGTACCCTCCGGGTTCCGTCTATCCTGGACGAGGACGACTCGTCCGCGGAGGGGATGTGACGACGACCGAGGCCATGGGCATCAAAGGGGTGTGGCCCGACGACCGGGGCCCCGAACCCCGGCCGGCCGGCGCCTTCAACGTCATCCCCTCCCTCAACGATCTCCCCCGGATCCTCGACCCGTGGGGATCCCATTCCCCGGAAGACCGCTCATGCAATCCACCCCCAAGTCCCTCCGCCTGCACATCGGCCTCTTCGGCCGCCGGAACGTAGGCAAGTCCTCCCTCCTCAACGCGATCACGCGCCAGCAGGTCTCCATCGTCTCCGCCCACGCGGGCACCACGACCGACCCCGTCGAGAAGCCCATGGAACTGCTTCCCCTGGGTCCGGTCCAGTTCGTGGACACGGCCGGGGTGGACGACGAAGGGGCGCTGGGCCGGCTGCGCATCGACAGGACCCGCGCCGTCCTCGACCGCGTCGACCTCGGCGTGATCGTGACGGAGGCGGGGGCCTGGGGGGATTTCGAGCGGATGCTCATGACCGAGCTGAAGGCGAGGAAGGTGCCCGTCCTGGTGGTCTTCAACAAGGCGGACCTCCGGGAGCCCACCCCGGAGGAGCGCGCCCGGATCGAGGACCTGGGCGCCAGACCCGTGGCCGTCTCCTGCCTCGACGGAGCGGGCCTTTCCGACCTCCGCGCCGGCCTGCTCGGGTTGGCGCCCGCCGATTTCTTCGAGAGCCGGCGACTGGTGTCGGATCTCGTCCCTCCGGGCGAGGTGGCGGTCCTGGTCGTGCCGATCGACAAGGAAGCGCCCAAGGGCCGCCTGATCCTGCCCCAGGTCATGACCATCCGGGATCTCCTGGACGCGGGGTCCATGGCCCTGGTGGTCCAGGAAGGGGAGCTGAAGAACGCCCTGGACCGCTTGAAGACCCCTCCGGCCCTGGTGGTGACGGATTCCCAGGCGTTCCGGAAGGTGGCCGCGGACGTGCCCATGGGGTTGCCCATGACGTCCTTCTCGATCCTGATGGCCCGGTTCCAGGGCAACCTGGCCGAGCAAGTCAGGGGCACCCTCGGCATCGAGCGGCTCAAGGGCGGGGACACGGTGCTGATCGCCGAGACATGCAGCCATCATCCCGTGGGCGAGGACATCGGCCGGGTGAAGATCCCCCGCTGGCTCACCCAGTACGTGGGCGCCAGTCTGGAGTTCGCCACCATCCAGGGGCGCGACTTCCCCCAGGACCTGGGCCCCTACAAGCTCGTCGTGCACTGCGGCAACTGCACGGGCAACCGAAGGGAGATGATGAGCCGGCTCCACCGCTGCCGGGAGGCGGGCGTCCCCATGACCAACTACGGCCTGACGATCGCCTATTCCCTCGGCATCTTCGAGCGGGCCCTGGCGCCCTTCCCGGAGGCCCTGGAAGCCTACCGGCTGGGAAATCAAGGTCAGCGATGAACCGGGACGAAATCCTCCATTGGCTTCGGGAAACCGATGAATCCAGGCTGGAGGTCCTGTGGGCCGAGGCCGACGGAACCCGGAAACGCGCCGTGGGGGACGAGGTCCACCTGCGCGGCCTGATCGAAGTGTCCAACCACTGCGTCCGTTCCTGCGCCTACTGCGGCATCGCGGCCTGCGCGCCCAAGGTCGCGCGCTACCGGATGACCCGGGAGGAGATCCTCGAATGCGCGGACCGGGCCAGGGACTACGGCTTCGGCACGGTGGTCATGCAGGCGGGCGAGGATCCGGGCATCCGCGGCGAATGGATGGCGGAGGTCATCCGTGCCCTCAAGGCGCGCACCGGCCTGGCCGTCACCCTCTCCCTGGGCGAGCGCACGGACGCGGAACTAGCGGCCTGGCGCGAGGCGGGGGCGGACCGCTACCTGCTCCGCTTCGAGACGACGGATCCCGCGCTCTACCGCAGCATCCATCCGAGCCTCCCGGGCACCCCGTCCGACCGCATCGCGCAGCTCATACGGATGCGGGAGATCGGCTACGAGATCGGCACCGGCGTGATGGTGGGCATTCCCGGCCAGACCTGGGACACCCTGGCCGACGACATCTGGACCTTCCGGGACTATGACATGGACATGATCGGCATCGGGCCCTACCTCCCGAGCCCGGGAACTCCCCTGGCCGGCGCCCTTGGCCGGGAATTGACCGCGCTGGCCGGGGAAGCGCAGACCCCCAGCGACACCCTGACCACGCTCAAGGTGCTGGCCCTGACACGGCTCGTGTGCCCGGAGACCAACATCCCGAGCACGACCGCGCTGGCCACCCTGGACCCGGCCTCGGGAAGGGCCGACGGCCTCCTGCGGGGCGCGAACGTGGTGATGCCCAACCTCACGCCGGCCAAGTACCGGGTCCTCTACCAGATCTATCCGGGCAAGGCCGGCCTCCACGAAACGGCCGACATCACCCGCGCCAGGATCGAAGCCCAGATCCACGCCCTGGGCCGGACCGTGGGCAGAGGCGCCGGAGCAAGCCCCCGGGTCGGCCACCGCCCGGCCGCGCGATAATTCGTCATCGGATGCGACTGAAGTGATTATCCTGGTCTTCTTACTGCCCTGAACCCGAAAGGAGACTCCTTTGAAGATCCTCATCGTGGACGACTCCTCGACGATGCGCCGTATCATCATCAACACCCTCTCCCGCATCGGCTACACCGACATCGTGGAAGCCGAGCACGGCAAGGCCGGGCTGGACAAGCTGAACCAGGGCGGCGTCGAGATGATCATCACCGATTGGAACATGCCGGAAATGGACGGCCTGGAGTTCGTCCAGAACGTGCGCGGCCAGAACCCGAACATCCCCATCCTGATGGTCACCACCAACGCGGCCAAGGAGGACATCGTCCAGGCCCTCCAGGCCGGCGTGAACAACTACGTGGTGAAACCCTTCACCCCGGACACCCTCAAGGAGAAGATCGAATCCCTGCTGGGCTAGCATCTGCGGGCGGTCCTGGAGTTACCGCCCGGTTCGTGAGCCAGTTGAGACGGAGTCACTATCTCCTGGAAACAAGACAGTTGCATTGAGTCTCCACGATGAGATCATGGATCTCCCCATCGGGACGCACGGAGATCCATGAACAACGAGCACGTTTCCTCCCGCATCCGCTTGCGTGTGGCGGTCATCTCGATCGTGATGGGGATCCTGATCCTGGCCGTGAAGTACTATGCCTACCTGGTGAGCGGCTCCACGGCGCTCAAGTCCGACGCCATCGAGAGCGTGGTGAACATCCTGGCGGCCTTCTTCGCGCTGGGGGCCGTGATCTTCGCCGACAAGCCGGCCGACCGGGAGCACCCCTACGGGCACGGCAAGGCCGAGCACTTCTCGGCGGCCGTCGAGGGGGCGCTCATCATGGCCGCCGCCGGCATGATCGCCTGGGAAGCCGTCGAAGCCCTGCTCTACGGCGTGCAGCTGAAGCAGCTCGGGCTGGGTCTCGCGATCAACTTCGGCGCGGGCCTCCTCAACGGGGCGCTGGGCCTGTTCCTCGTCAGGATGGGACGCAGCAGCCGTTCCCGGGCCATCGAGGCCGACGGGCACCACGTGCTCTCGGATTTCTGGACCACCCTCGGGATCGCCGCGGGCCTGCTCCTCGTGAAGTTCACGGGGATCCTCCAGCTGGACCCCCTCATGGCCATCGGCGTGGCCACGATGCTGGCCAGGACCGGCTGGAAGCTGCTCCTCGGCTCCGGCCAGGCGCTCCTGGACCGGGAGGACCGGAGCGTCCTGGAACGCCTGGTCGACACGATCAACCGCATGCGCCCGGTCGACGTCATCACCATCCACGAGCTCCGGACCCTGCGCAGCGGGCGCTACACCCACGTCGACATCCACATGGTGCTCCCCGAGTTCTACGACATGAACCGGGCCCACGACCTGGCGGAGGACTTCGGCAAGC
>DAOPZL010000111.1:0-4386 GCA_035353395.1 Holophaga sp. | reverse complement strand
CTGCGGGCCGCGGCGGCCTGGCGCCTGGTCGTCTACGGCACGGCGGTCGTCTTCATCATGGTGGTCCGCCCCGAGGGCCTGCTGGGCTCCTGGGAGCTGAGCGTGGCTTCCGTCCGCAGCCTGTGCAGCGACACGAAGAGCCTAATCTCGAAGTGCTACAAAAAGGTGTTCCATGGAGCGGCTTAGCATTCAAGGTCTATGCAAGAATTTCGGCGGTGTGAAGGCGGTGGACAGCTTCCGGTGCGTGATCCCGGACAAGGGCATCCACTCGATCATCGGACCGAACGGCGCCGGCAAGACGACCATCTTCAACCTGATCACCGGGGTCTACAAACCCGATGACGGGAGGATCACCTTCGACGGCGTCGACATCACCGGCAAGCAGCCCCACGTGATCGCCCGCGACGGGATCGCCCGCACGTTCCAGAACATCCGTCTCTTCCCGGAATTCAGCGCGCTGGACAACATCAAGACGGCCTGCCACCTCCGGTCGAACTACAGCGTTCTCGAAGGCTTCGTGCCGTCCCCGAGGCGGGGGCGCCAGGAGCGCGACATCCACGACCACGCCATGGAGCTGGTCAAGACCGTGGGCCTGGAAGACCGGGCCCTGGAGATGGCACGGAACCTGCCCTATGGCCACCAGCGCCGGCTCGAGATCGCGCGGGCCCTGGCACTGAAACCCAAGCTTCTCCTTCTGGACGAACCCGCCGCCGGAATGAACCCGGACGAGACCCGGAAGCTGATGGACTTCATCACCGAGATCAAGGAGCGGTTCGAGCTGACGATCCTGCTGATCGAGCACCACATGGAACTGGTGATGGAACTTTGCGACTACATTACTGTCATTGATTTCGGGAAGGTGATCGCCGAGGGCACGCCGGCGGAAGTCCAGGCGAACCCTGTCGTCATCGAGGCCTATCTGGGCGCAGGAGCGTGAAATGGGTTCGTTGCTGGAAGTCAGAGATCTTCACGTGGCCTACGGAGGCGTCCAGGCACTGCGCGGCGTCTCCCTCGACCTGAACGAGGGCGAGATCGTCACCATCATCGGCGCCAACGGCGCCGGCAAGTCCACCCTGCTGAACGCGGTCTCCAACCTGGTGAAGGCGCAGTCGGGGGAGATCCTCTACGAGGGGATGCCCCTGCCGGCCAAGCCGTACATGGTGGTCGCGAAAGGGCTCATCCAGGTGCCGGAAGGCCGACAGGTGTTCGCGAACCTCACCGTCAAGGGCAACCTCGCGGTCGGGGCCTTCCTCCGGAAGGACAAGGACAACATCAAGAAGGACATGGATTACGTCTTCTCCACCTTCCCCCGCCTGGAGGAACGGCAGAACCAGATGGCCGGGAGCCTGAGCGGCGGCGAGCAGCAGATGCTCGCCATGGGGCGGGCCCTCATGTCCAAGCCGAAGGCCTTGCTGCTGGACGAGCCCTCGCTGGGACTCGCGCCCATCATGGTGCAAGAGATCTTCAAGGTGATCAACAAGATCAACAAGGAAGGAACCCCCATCCTGCTCGTCGAGCAGAACGCCCACCGGGCCCTGGAGATCGCGCACAGGGCCTACGTGCTGGAAGTGGGCCAGATCATCCGCGAAGGGAAGGGCGTCGAGCTCCTCAACGACCCTGTGGTCCAAGAGGCCTACCTGGGCACCAAGTCCAAGACCAAATCCCAGAACGCATAACGTCCAAAACACGAATCATCGCTTTAAATAGCCAATATACGGCAGGACTCGCCTCCCGCATATTGTAGGTGGCGTAACGTCTGCATTGATGGATTTTCCAGGACCGGCATGGAGATGATCATCTATCTCCATTCGTGCAATACAAAGGTAGTTTTTGATATGTTATACCAAGCTCACGCCAAGATCCATCTCCGGAACATCAAGCGCAACCTTGAGAACCTGAGGCAGTTCATCAACAAGGAAGCCAGGCTGCTTCTCGCGATGAAGGCCAACGCCTATGGGCACGATGCCGTCGCCGTGGCCACCATGGCGGAGCACTATGGCCTCGTGGACTGGCTGGGCGTCGCGACCGTCCCGGAGGGCCTCGAGCTGAGACGGGAGGGAGTCAAGCTTCCCATCCTCAAGTTCTCGCCCGCGTTCCCGGAAGAAATGGAAGCGGCCCTGGAAGCCCGCCTGACCCTTGCCGTATGCGACTACACCAACGCCCGGCAGCTCCAGGCGCTGTGCAAGCAGCGGCGGCTTCAGGCCAACGTCCACTTGAAGGTGGACACGGGCATGGGCCGCCTCGGCATCGAGGCGCAAGGGGCGCCGGATCTCGCCGCGTTCATCGAGACCCAGTGCCCCAACCTGCGCATGGAGGGCCTCTTCACGCACCTCCCCCTCGGGGACCAGATCCAGGGCCACGCGTTCACCCAGAACCAGATCGCCGCGTTCCGGACATGCATCGAGGACATCTCGAACGCGGTCAAGCATCCGCCCACCTTGAACCACTGCGCCAGCTCCGGGGCCATCCTCGAGCACCGGAACAGCTGGTTCGACATGGTGCGGTCCGGAACCCTGGCCTACGGCTACTACCCCATGGGCTACCCCAAGACCCCCCTGGAACTCGCCCCGGGGCTGACCCTGGCGAGCCGGGTCGCGTACTTGAAGAAGATCAAGAAGGGACAGGGAATCGGGTATGGCCTGACCTGGACGGCGGACCGGGACACCTGGATCGCCACCATGCCCATCGGCTACGCGGACGGCCTGGACCGCAGGCTTTCCAACCGCGGCCGGGTCCTCATCAAGGGAAACTACTATCCGCTGGTCGGTCTGATCTGCATGGACCAGACCATGATCGATCTGGGCCCTTCCACCGACATCACCGTCGGCGAGGAAGTGATCCTGATCGGCAAGAGCGGCAACCAGGAGATCACGATCTACGAGATCGCGGAACTGCTCGGGACGATCCCGTGCGACATCGCATGCCAGATCGGGCCCCGCATCAAGAGGCTGATTAACAACGTGTAGTCAGGACGTGGACCTTCTGCCAAAGGAGACACCGATGAACAGGGAGACCGACGAGTCCCGGAAATTCATCGACCAGGAAGACCGCTACGGCGCACACAACTACCACCCCCTGGACGTCGTCTGCACCAAGGGGGAGGGCGTCTACCTCACGGACGTGGACGGGAAGAAATACATGGATTTCCTGGCGGCCTACTCCGCCGTCAACCAGGGGCACAACCACCCCCGCATCGGCCAGGCCATGATCGACCAGGTGCAAAGGCTGGCCCTCACCAGCCGGGCCTTCCGGAACGACCAGTTCCCGCCCCTGCTGGAGAAGCTCTGCCGGCTGACCGGCTTCGACAAGGCGCTGCTCATGAACAGCGGCGCGGAGGCCGTGGAGACGGCCCTCAAGGCGGTCCGCAAGTGGGCCTACGACGTCAAGGGCGTGGAATATCCCGAGGCCGAGATCATCGTGGCGGAGGGGAACTTCCACGGCCGCACCACCACCATCGTGGGCTTCAGCACGGACCCCGACAGCCGGAGCCGGTTCGGCCCCTTCACGCCCGGATTCAGGATCGTCCCCTACGGCGACCTGGAGGCCGTGGAGGCCGCCATCACGCCCAACACCGCCGCCATCTTCATGGAACCGATCCAGGGCGAGGCCGGCGTCCTCATCCCTCCCGACGGCTTCCTCCGCGGGCTGCGAGCGCTGGCGGACAAGCACCGCTGCCTGCTCGTGCTGGACGAGATCCAGTCGGGCCTCGGGCGCACCGGCAAGCTCTTTGCCTTTGAGCACGAGGGCATCCGCCCCGACGGCGTCACCATCGGCAAGGCCCTCAGCGGGGGGTTCTACCCCGTCAGCGCCTTCCTGGCCTCCAGCGAGATCATGGACGTGTTCACGCCCGGGATCCACGGCTCCACCTACGGGGGCAACCCCATGGCCTGCGCCGTGGCCGGCGCGGCGCTGGACGTCCTGGTGGAGGAGCGCCTCGTCGAGCGGGCCGCCGAGCTGGGCGCCTACTTCAAGGCCCGCCTCGAGGGCCTGGGGGCCGCCAAGGTCGCGCGCGTGCGCTGTCGTGGGCTCTGGGCGGGCATCGATCTCGTGCCCGAAGCCGGTCCCGCCCGCGCTTTCTGCCACGCCCTCAAGGACCGGGGCATGCTCTGCAAGGACACCCACGTCCATACCATCCGCCTGGCGCCGCCACTCGTCATCACCAGGGACCAGATCGACTGGGCCTTGGAACAGTTGGCCGCGGTCCTGGCCTGAAACCCCTCCCGTCTGCTTGCGCGGAACCAGGCCTTCCGCTTCCGCGCCAGGCAGGCCTCCCCGAGGCCTCTGCCGCCTCTTGAACCACCCGAAACAGGCCCCATCCACTCAAAGGAGATCCTCATGGCCGTCAACCTCAAAGGACGCAGCTTCCTCACCCTCATGGACTTCACG
>DAOPZL010000110.1:0-4402 GCA_035353395.1 Holophaga sp. | reverse complement strand
GGAGGCAGGAAGAGGTCCAGGGCCCCGGTGAGGTCGTTGGCTCCGGAGCAGGCCGGGCAATAGACCTCCACAGGCCGGGCCTTCTCCGGCAGATCCTTCGCCGTGAAGCGGCAATCGTCAGATTCGCCGAGAAGCCTTCGGATGTAGAAGAAGCCCCACCAGACAGAAAACTTCGTCTCTTCGTTTCTGCGCACCTGGGCCAGATGGGTCTTCAGGTCCGAGAGCATGAGCCGGTCAAACTCCCGCATTGGGCCAGCGGTGGCGGCTTCAAGCTCCGCCAGGCGGGATTCGACAACGTCGAGGTGGGCGGAGAAGTCGGCGCAATGAAGCTCACGAATCTCCGCCAGGCGGGCCTTCGCGAGTTTCTGCGCCTGGGTCAACCTCCGCTCGGTCTCGCGGAGCCGGTCGACCTCGCCCTCGTCCAGGTGCCCCCGTTCGTCGGCGAACTCCAGGCCGGACAAGTCGTTGCCCCACCCTTGAATCTGTGTCGACAAGAAGTAGAGGTCGAAAAGCAGTTCGCTGAACTCCATGGGCACCCTCCCCCAAAACCTCCGGATTTCAAACCTTCACCGGGAGGATCAGACCCTGATCATGCCGGGGCGACGATAACCCAGAGCCTTCCTACTTCAGAATCGAGATGAGCACCCCCGCGGCGACGGCGGTACCGATGACTCCGGCCACGTTCGGTCCCATGGCATGCATGAGCAGGTAGTTCTGAGGGTTCTCCTCCTGACCGACGTTGTGGGAGACCCGTGCGGCCATGGGGACCGCGGAGACTCCCGCCGAGCCGATGAGCGGGTTGATCTTGTCCCGGGTGAAGAGGTTCATGAACTTGGCCAGCAACACGCCTGCGGCGGTGGCGAAGGCGAAGGCGCAGGCGCCGAGGACGATGATACCCAAGGTCTTGACGTTCAGGAAGGAGGCGTCCATGGTGATGCCCACCGAAAGGCCCAGAAAGATGGTCACGATGTTGATCAGCTCGTTTTGGGCGGTCTTGACCAGCCGTTCGGCGATGCCGACCTCACGGAGAAGGTTGCCGAACATGAGCATCACGATCAGGGCCGCGGCAGGGGGAACCAGCATGGAGCAGAAGATGGTGACCAGAATCGGGAAGAGGATCTTCTCCCGTCGGCTCACAGGGCGCAGTTCTTTCATCTCGATCCGCCGCTCCTTGCGGGTGGTTAACAACCGCATGATGGGGGGCTGGATCAAGGGGACCAGGGACATGTAGGAGTATGCGGCCACGGCGATCGGGCCCAACAGGTGGGGCGCCAGGTGGACGGTGGTGAAGATGGCGGTCGGCCCGTCGGCGCCGCCGATGATGCCGATCGAACCGGCCTCCTTGGCGGTGAAGCCTAGGGCCGTCGCTCCCAGTAGGGTGGAGAAGATCCCGAACTGGGCGGCCGCCCCCAGCAGAAGGGTACGGGGCGCGGCGATGAGGGGGCCGAAGTCGGTCATGGCCCCGATGCCCAGGAAGATGATAGGCGGAAAGATCTCCAGCTTCACCCCGTGGTAGAGGTAGTAGAAGAGGCCGCCGATCTCCTGACCGTGGGGAGGCGCCATCAGGTTGGCCAGCGGGATGTTGGCGGCCAAGGCTCCGAAGCCGATCGGGATCAGCAGTAAGGGCTCGAACTTCTTGACGATGGCCAGATAGAGAAGGACTAGGGAGACTGCCAGCATGACACCGTTCTGCCACGTCATGTGGAAGAACCCTGTGGATTGAAGGTATGTGACCAGGTTGTTCAGAAGTTCGCTCATGAGCGTTTACTCCAAGGTCAGCAGTTGCTGCCCCAGGCTGACGCTGTCTCCAACGGCGCAATCCACCGAGGCTACGACTCCGTCACGAGAGGAGTTAACGTAAGTGTCCATCTTCATGGCGTCGAGCACGACCAGCGGTTGGTTCTCTTTGACAGCCTCACCGACTTTTACCAAGACTTTGGTAACAGTGCCGACGATCGGGGCCAGGACCTGACCCTTTCCTTCGGTCGCCTTGGGTGCAGGGCGGGGTGCGGGAGATGTGGCGGCGGCCTGTGCAACCGGCATGGGACGCGGGGAAGGGGGGAGAGTGGTGGCGCCGGGATAGGAGGGCTCGTCGTCCTCCAGAACCTCGACCATCACTTCGTAGACCTTCTGGTTCAGAGTGATTCGCAGTTTTTTCATAGTTCGCCTCCTTCTTCTTACTGAGAGCGTCCGCCCCGTCCGTGGGAACGCATGATGTCCAGTCTGCCTATGCGGGACCAGGTCTCCTGGCTCTCGTCGGGGAGCAGACGGATGTGGTAGACCCGGACCGGAGCGTTGAGGGCCTCGGCGACAGCGGCGCCGATCACGACCTGCTCTTCCGGGGAGATCTCTTCGGTTTGGGGTTCTCCTTCCCCGGCGGGCTCAGCCCTAGGTCCCAGGTTGCGCCCGAGCCAGGCCACAAGGTTGATAAACCCCTGCAGGGCAACCAGGGCGGTAAAGACCACCCCCATCCCGATCAACATCATGTAAAGTGCTGTGACGATGTTCGCGCGCATATCGAAACCTCTACAGGGGGATGTTACCGTGCTTCTTCGGTGGACGGGTCTCCCGCTTGGCCCGTAGGGCGGTCAGGGATTGGATCAGGTAACGCCGGGTCTCCGGAGGCTCGATCACCTCGTCGATCCCCCCTCGGCTGGCGGCGACGTAGGGGTTGGCGAAGCGTTCCCGGTACTCCGCGATCTTCTCCTGGAGCATCTTCTTGGGGGAGGCGGCGGCCTCGATCTCCTTCTTGAAGACCACACCCGCGGCCCCCTCGGCGCCCATCACGGCGATTTCGGCAGTAGGCCAGGCAAAGACCCGATCGGCTCCCATGTCCCGGGAGCACATGGCCAGGTAGGCGCCCCCGTAAGCCTTGCGGATGATCACGGTGATCTTGGGAGAGGAGGTGGCGGCGTAGGCGAAGAGCATCTTGGCACCGTGGCGGATGATGCCGCCGTGCTCTTGGTCGACCCCCGGCAAGAAGCCCGGCACATCCACCAGGTTCACCAGGGGAATGTTGAAGATGTTGCAGAAACGGATGAAGCGGGCCCCCTTGTCGCTGGCGTTGATGTCGAGGACTCCGGCCAGGTGCATCGGCTGGTTGGCCACCACTCCGACGGGCATGCCGCCGAAGCGGGCGAAGCCGACGATCAGGTTGGGGGCGAAATCCTTATGCACCTCCAGGAAGTCGTTGTCGTCCACCAGTTGCTGGATCACCTGGTGCATATCGTAGGGAAGACGGGGATCTTCAGGTACGATGCGGGCCAGGCTCTGGTCTCCGGTTACGACCATGTCCTGAATGGGTAGGGCCGGTGGGTCGGAGACGTTGTTGGAGGGAAGGAAGGAGAGAAGTTTGCGGGCGATGGCCAGCGCCTCCGCGTCGTTTTCGGCGACGAAGTGGACGTTGCCGGAGATCCGGGCGTGGGCGTCGGCTCCTCCGAGTTTTTCGGCGGAGATCTCCTCGCCGGTGGCGGCCTTGATCACGCTGGGGCCGGCGATGAACATCTGGGCGCTTCCGCGGACCTGGATCACGAAATCGGTGATCGCCGGCGAGTAGACAGCCCCGCCGGCACAGGGGCCGGCGATGATCGAAATCTGCGGGACCACGCCGGAGAGCAAGGTGTTGTGGTAGAAGATGGTGCCATAGCCGCTGAGGGCATCCACCCCCTCCTGAATACGGGCTCCGCCGCTGTCGTTGATCCCGATCACCGGGGCGCCGCACTTCAGGGCATCCCGCATGATGTTGACGATCTTCTTCGCGTGCATCTCGCCGACGGAACCGCCTGCGCAGGTGAAGTCTTGGGAGAAGGCGAAGACCGTGCGGCCGTTGATCAGGCCCGTTCCGGTCAACACCCCGTCACCGGGGATCTCCTGTCCTTCCATGCCGAATTGGCCGCACCGGTGTTCGACGAAGCTCTGGTTTTCCAGAAACGTGCCGCCGTCGTAGAGGGCTTCGAGCCGCTCCCGCGCCGTCATCTTGCCGGCCCGGTGCTGTTTATCGATCTTCTCCTTTCCACCGGCCGCCAGTACGGAAGCCCGCTTGGCCCGTAAACGTTCGGTCTTGGTCATCTCCTTCTTCTCGCTCATCCGATCCTCCCTCGTCGGCTCGCCGTTCTCTTCGTCACCAGGTTCCGTCAGGTCAGGACAGTGTCAACGCCGAGATGGCCGCGTTCAACTGCTTGTCGATGATGTCGGGATGAAGGCTGACGCTGGAAGCGGCGAGACCCCAAACGGAATCCTTCTTCACGTAGATGTCGAGCACCCGCAACTTGGTCTCGAAGTACTTTTCCTGAGAGTCTTTGCCGGAGACTCTGGCGATGTAGGTGACGATCGCCGTCTCGCCGTGGAAGGCGATGTCGACGTCGAGCATCTCGTAGAACTTCCAGTACTGGTTCTTCAGCAG
>DAOPZL010000109.1:1337-4458 GCA_035353395.1 Holophaga sp. | reverse complement strand
GATGCCCCATACTTCCGGGGCATCCGTTGGCAGAATCCGAGCAGGGGGGCCTATGCCCAGCACCCAGGAGCCTTCCCACCCCTTGAAGTCCGCACTGGAGATTCTGAAGAACCGCAGGTCCCGCGACCAGGATCCAGGCCGGGCCTGGAGGGAGGCCCCCGATGTGCTTTCGGGGGACGATTATCCTGAACTGAGCTTGCTGGAAGGGAGGAACCGGCCGAAGCAGCATCCGGCGGATGCGGCCGAATCGGCCGGAGCCCGGTTGAGGAACCTGGTCGAGGGGGGAGGTTTCCGGGCGATGGAGGCGGAAGAGGTCCGCCAGGCGCTCGCGGAGATGCTCCGGGAGGGGCTCCTGGAGTGTTTCATCCAGGCCGTCGATCTCGTCCGCGCTTCCCTGGAGTCCCGCACGCCGGAGAGCCGGCGCTGGGCGCTGGAGGGGGTGCGGGCCCTGGCTTCGCTGGAAGAGCCTGGCCTGATCCCCTGCGGCACGCTGCCCCTCCTGCTCGGCTGCGTGGGCCGCGCCCTGGCGCTGGAGGAACGGCCGGAACTCCGGACCGCCGCCCTGGACGCCATGGCGGCGATGTTCGGCGTGATGGCCGCCCGGGGCGACATGGAGGAGGTCCAGGCGCGCCTGGCCTGGCTGGAACATGCGGCAGGCTCCCGGGGGGCGGACTACAAGGCACGGATCCTGGCGTCCCGCCTCCTGGTGCTGCCCTCCCTCGAACTCTTCTTCAAGGAGGGGCACGCGGTCCTGGAGAGCCGGGTGATGCCGTTCCTCAGGGCCCTGGGCGAGCCGGCGGCCTGCACGCTGACGGAGGTGCTGGGCGAGGAACGCAACCGGCAGCACCGGAACCGGATCCTCGAGCTGCTGAAGCTGATGGGATCCATGAGCCTTCCCGCCCTCGAGGGGGGGCTGGTGACGGGATCCTGGCAGCTGATCCGGAACGCCCTGAACCTGGTGGGCGACCTTGAAGAGCCCCATGCCTTCGAATACGTCGTGCCCTGCCTGGAACACCCCGATCCGCGGGTGGTCCGTCCGGCCGTCAGGGCCCTGTGGAAGACCGGCGGCGCCCGGGCGGAAAGCTACCTGCTGGCCGTGCTCCCTGGGGCGGAAGCCGGGATCCAGACCGAGATCCTGGAAGGGCTCGGCCATGTCGGCACCGCCGCGTCGCTCCCCCCCATCGAGGCCGTGGCCTTGGACGGCGCCGAGGAGGTGCGGATCAAGGCCCTGGAAATCCTGGGATCGCTCAAGCTGCCGGAGGCCATTCCCTTCCTGGAACGGCAGCTCCGGCGCCACGGGCGGCTCTTCAAGACCTCGCAGCCCCTGGGGATCCGTCTCGCGGCCGCCCGCGCCCTGGCCTCCCTCGGCGTGGCCGAAGCCCGCCGCGTCCTGGAGGAGGCGGTCGGCGACGAGCCGAACGGGCCCGGCCTGGAGGCGCTCCGGAAGGTGGTGGCGGGCCTGGGATCTCCGGCCTGACCCAGGCGTCCGCGACCTCGTGAAGAAAAGAATCACCTCGTTCCGGATTCTTGGCGGATAAAAATTTGGCTGCGGTGGTAAGCTTTTTCATACCACCATGGCCAGTGCCCCGATGTCTCCCAATATCCAGACGCGACTCGCGGAAATCTACCGGGATCTGCCCGATGCCCAGCGGGCCATCGCCGATGTCCTGATGACCGATCCCCTGCTCGGGGCCCTCTGGGGCATCGAGTCCATGGCCGAGCGGGCCCAGGTGAGCGTGGGGTCGGTGATGCGCTTCGCCAAGCACCTGGGCTACAAGGGATTCAGCGATTTCCGGGATGCGCTGCGGGAGGCCTGCAGCGCCCGTTCCGGGGAATCGGAGCTGGAGCAGCTGGGAGAGCCCACGGATCTGTTCGGCACCCTGGGCGAGGTGGTCAAGCGGGACGGCGACCACATGAACCGCCTGATCCAGGTGGTGGACCACTCCATGCTGGAATCCGCCACCAGGCTGCTCCTGGAGGCCGACCACCGCGTGATCCTGGGCCGGGGCGTGGGGCACGTGATGGGCGTGATCATCGCGTTCTACCTCACCCAGGCAGGGGTCCCCTGCATCGCCGCGATCCCTTCCGACTTCTCCAACCAGGTCGCCAATCTCGGTCCCAAGGACCTGCTCGTCGTGATCAGCTTCTCGCCCTACAGCCGCGAGACCGTGGACGCGGCCATCTTCGCGAAGCAGAACGGGGTCAAGGTGCTGGGCTTCTCCGACCGGAAGGATTCGCCCCTGGCGTCGCACGTGGACATCCTCGTCCCCGTTCCCAGCGAGGACCTCCTCTTCAGCTTCAGCCTCACCTCCTTCGCCGCCCTGGCCCACGCCTTCGCCATCGTCCTCGCGGCCCGGGACCAGTCGGGCACGATGAAGCGCCTGAAGGCCGCCGACAAGGTCGCCCAGCCCCTCTTCGTGGACCACTGGCTTCCCATGCAGCCAGGCGCCCTGAGGGTCACGAAGCCGACCATCAAGAATTGACTGGAGGGCCTGGCGGGAACCGGAGTATGGTGGAACCTGCTCCAGCCTTCGTAAAAAAAATTTGAGTTCAGGAAATACCATCCGGTGACGATGGATCCCATACCACCGGCTTTTCCTGCCATAGCAACCTACGACAACTCATCGGGGAGATTCCATGAGACGCCTGGTCATGTGTGCCGTCGCCTTCCTCCTCACCCTCGGCCTGGGGGCCGAGGACCTGGAGATGCAGGCCAAGTTCGTGAAAGTGCTCGTTTCCTCCACGGGCCAGTTCGGCATCTGCTGCAACAACGATCCCGCCCTGAAGAAAACCCTGGAGCAGGTGGGCATTTCGGTGTCCCCGGGGTTCAAGCTCGCCTGGGCCGCTTCCGAAGCCGAGGTGAAGACCCTCAAGGCCGACGGGCGGCTCGTCGTGGTGCCCAAGCTCGAATGGCTGAAGCTCGGGGCCGGCATCGCGGTCGTGAACGTGGAAGGGCTTCCCCAGCTCTACGTGAACATGGTCAACGTCAAGGCCTCGGGCCTGACCCTTCCCGACGCCATCATCAAGATCGCCAAGAAGATCTGATCCGGCCGGGCCTCCCGGCGCGGATCAGTCCGCCCGGGCGATCATCTCGATCTCGATCCTGGCTCCGAGGGGCAGG
>DAOPZL010000109.1:0-1237 GCA_035353395.1 Holophaga sp. | reverse complement strand
GGATCAGTCCGCCCGGGCGATCATCTCGATCTCGATCCTGGCTCCGAGGGGCAGGGAGGCCACGCCGATGGTGGTGCGGGCGGGGTAGGGCCTGGCGAACTGCCGGCCGTAGACCTCGTTCATGGCGGCGAAGTCGTTCATGTCCGTGAGGAACACGTTCACCTTCACCACCTGGTCGGGGGTCATGCCTGCCGCCTTCAGCACGTTGAAGAGGTTCCGGAAGCACTGCTCGGTCTGCGCCGGAACCCCGCCTTCCATCAGCTTCCCCGTCGCAGGGTCCAGGGGCGTCTGGCCCGAGAAATAGACGAACTCCCCGGCGCGGACGCCCATGGAGTACGGGCCGACAACGGCGGCGCCCTCGGCGGTGATCGATTGACGTGGCATCTGGTCCTCCTACTACCAAGATTGAAACCGCGAAAAGCGCGAAACTGCGCGAAAAAATGAATCCTTTTCTTTCGCGTCCGCGAAGCGGTTTCGCGCCTTTCGCGGTTCTTGTCGTTTAGGCTCTTTCCACTTCGCGGTTGAAGTTCTCGATGAGCTTCTCGAAATGGCCGACTTCCTCCTCGAAGAGCTCGCGCCAGTATTCAGGATCCCACTGGGCGTTGATCTCCTCGAAGGTCTTCCCCTGCTGCTCGACCCACGTGTAGTACTTCAGGTTGTGGATGGCCTTGCGGTCGGTGTAGGTCAGCTCCTTGAAGTGGTCCACGGACTGGCGCTCCAGGCTCCCGGTCTGGACCCGCGCGGCGTCCAGGGCCGTGAAGGCGCCGTGGGCGGCGGTCAGCTCGCCCAGGCGGGACTGGTACATCTCGGCGCTGTCCGTGAAGATGGTGAAGATCACGTCGTTCTCGTCCAGCTCCCAGTGCTTGGCGGCCTTGATGGAGGCCAGCAGGTTGCAGATGCTGCTGATGCCGAGGAGGCCCAGCCTGTCGAGGGTGGCCTTCTGGACCCCCCCGGCGGCCAGGAGCTTCTGCCCCTCGGGCTCGTTGAAGAGGCGGAGGATGCGCATGCAGTCCTCGTCGTCGATGGCGGCGACCGCATCGGTGTTGCGGACGTTGTGGACCCAGGGCACGTGCTTGTCGCCGATGCCCTCGATGCGGTGGTCGCCGAAGCCGTTCAGCAGCAGGGTCGGGCACTGGAGGGCCTCGGTGGCCACGACCTTGGCGCCGGGGAAGTGCCGCTTGAGGTAGTCGCCGGCGCCGATGGTGCCCGCGCTGCCCGTGGCGCTCACGTAGCCCGC
>DAOPZL010000108.1:1822-4823 GCA_035353395.1 Holophaga sp. | reverse complement strand
CGCCGCGGCCGCGGTCACGCCGACGGCGCAGGCGAGGGCGGGGCTGGCGGAACCCGCCGGGAACATCAGCTCCGGCGGCAGCCCCTGGTGGTGGAGGAGCGGCTTGGCCAGCTTCCACCCCTCCAGGACCGCGGCCCCCGCGATGGTGGGGATCCCGAGCAGGAAGCTGAAGCGCGTCGCGGAGGGCAGGTCGAGGCCGCTGAACACCCCGACGGAGATGGTCGAGCCGCTCCGGGAGAGGCCGAATCCGCCGCCGATCCCCTGGATGGATCCCACCAGCAGGGCGTCCCAGGCTCCGACGCGCTCCAGGCCGCGCCCCCTCCGCCGCCTGGAGAGCTCGTTGGCGCCGTAGAGCATCCCGGCGGTCAGCAGGAGGCAGATCCCGTAGACCCAGATGTGCTCCTTGGAGATCTCCTTGAGATGCCGGGTCGCCAGGGCGAAGGCCACCGTGGGGATCATCGCCACCCCCAGCCACAGGCCCAGCTTCCGCCCTCCCGCGTCCTGCCCCGCCAGTCCCAGCGCGATCCTCGCCAGGTCCCGCCGGAAGTAGACCAGGAGCGCCAGCAGGGTCCCCACGTGGAGGAGGACGTCGAAGGCCAGGGGCATGCTCTTCCGGAACAGCAGGTTCTCCGCCAGGGTGAGGTGGGCGGTGCTGGAGACCGGCAGGAACTCCGTGAGGCCTTGCAAAATCCCCAGCAGGAAGGCGTGGAAGAGGTTCATTTGCACTCCGGCGCAAAAGGACAGTGTGCCAGAGAAGCGAACCGGCGCCGCCCCTCAGCCGACGAGCACCTTCGGGTTCTGGTTCCCGATGCTGGTGGCCATCTCCTCCCAGTTCGCGCAATCCAGGCTCCGGGAGAACTCGTCGAGGGAGATCTCCTCGCCTCCCTGCCGGCCGTACAGCACCACCTCGTCGCCGGCTCGGATCTCAGGGTGGTCCGTCACATCCACCATGACCGTGTTCATGGTCCCCTTCCCCACGACCGGAACCCGCCGCCCCCGGACCAGGACGGCGGCGCGGCTGCGGGGCAGGCACCGGAGGCCGTCCGAGTAGCCCACCGGGATGCTGGCCAGCTGCGAAGGCCTCGCCAGCGTGAAGGTCCGGTCGTAGCTGACGGTGTTCCCCGCCGGGTAGGCGTTCACCGAGGCCACCCGGGACTTGAACTGCGCGATGCTGCGGAACCCCGGGTGCCCGGCCGCGCCCGACGCCAGCGGCTTGTAGAGGAGGCCCCCCGAACGGACCATGTCGAGCCGGGCCTCCGGCACGTTCAGCGTGGCGAACGAGTTGGCGCAATGCAGCGTGACCTGCCGCCGGGCCAGCCCACCCCGCGCGAGGACCCGGCCTGCCTCCCCCAGGAAGGCCGCGAGCCCTCGCCGGTCGTCCTCCACGGCGCGGACCGGGAAATGGGTCATGAGGCCCGTGATCCGCAGGTGGGGAAGGCCGAGGATCGCCAGGGCGTCGTTCTCGCCCGCCCTCCCGGCCAGCTCGAGCCCGTAGCGGCTCATGCCGCCCGAGTTCAGGGCCAGGTGGTAGGCGAGCACCCGCCGCCGCCTTCCGGCCAGTTCGGACATCTCCCGGGCGTTCTCGAGGTTGCCGAGCAGTTCCTCCATCCCGTAGGCGAATCCATCCTCGACCTCCCCCCGGCCCGCGACGCGCATCCGGAGCAGGCGGCCCGTGAACCCGGCACCCCGCACGATCCGCGCCTCGTCGTTGTCCGTGATGCCCAGGGCGGGAACGCGCAGCTTGATCACGGAGGGCATCAGCAGGCCGAGTCCGTGTCCGTAGGCGTCGGCCTTCATGACGAGGCAGAGCGCCGATTCCGCCCCGAGCACTTCCTGGAGGCACCGGACGTTGTTCTCGAAGGCGGCCCGGTCGATCTCCAGCCAGCAGTTGAGGTCGCCCGTATCCCTCGCCGTCCGCGGGTGCGGGACCTCGACCGGACCAGGCGGCGCCGGTCGTCTCGGTCGTCCTGTGACCCATCCATCAAGGCTCATCGGTCCCCTCGTCCAGGAAGAACGGCACGGCGACAGCGGGCCCGCGGGCCTCGCGGAGCGAGCCGCACGGACGGGCTGCCACCAGGTTTCTCTTCGGGTTCCAACGATAATTCCGATGGCATGCCCGCTCCATATCCCTCTGGGGATAGACTTCCCGTCAGGATCCCCCATGACGACGACAGACCCGCGCACCAGCCCCGGCGGACGGCCAGCCCTCGACGGAACCCTCGCGGAAGCCCTGGGCCGGGCGGTGGCGTCCATCGGGAAGGCGGGCTTCTTCCAGCACACCCTCGATCTCCTGGGAACGGTGTGCCCGATGGACGCCGGCGGCGCCATGATGTTCTTCAGGGACCAGCGCCCGCTCCAGCTCCTGCATCGCTTCGACCCGGCCGAGCGGCGGCTGCCCGAGGACTTCTACCTGTCCGGCCCCTACGCGCTGGACCCGATCTACCACCTGTTCCTGAGGGGCGCCCCCGACGGGGTCTACTGGCTGCGGGAGTTCGCGCCGGACGACTTCTTCGAGAGCGAGTTCTACCGCATGTTCTATTCCCAGATCGGCCTCTCGGACGACATCTTCGTGATGTGGCGGATCGACGAGGATACGGCCCTGCTCTTCTTCCTGGAGCGCAGCGTGCGCCACCCGAGCTTCGGCCCGGAGGACCTCGCCGCCGTCCGCCTGCTGCTTCCCTTCACGGTCGCCGCCTCGGCCGGGCACCACGCGATCACGAAGCCGGCCTCGCGGCCGGAGGCCCACGATCCCACCCACCGGAAGGTCCAGAGCACCATCGAGAACTTCGCCCGCTCCCTCCTGACCCAGCGGGAACGGGAGGTGCTCTTCTACATGCTGCGCGGCTACTCGTCCGGCATGACGGCGCGGCGCCTGTCCGCCACCGAGGGGACCATCAAGATCCACAGGAAGAACATCCACCGCAAGCTGGACATCGGCTCCCAGGCGGAACTCTTCTCCCTGTTCATCAGCTGCATCCCCTTCGCCAGTCCCGACGAGCGG
>DAOPZL010000108.1:0-1722 GCA_035353395.1 Holophaga sp. | reverse complement strand
GCGGGCCGATCATTCGTGGCCCACAAAACCACCTTTCGGTGCTTCACTACTGCCATGCGCCCCCTGGATTTCCGTTCAGACTCCGTGACGCGGCCCTCGCCCGAGATGCGGGCGGCCATGGCCGAGGCCGAGGTGGCCGACGACGTCCTGGAGCGGGATCCGACCATGGATGCCCTGGAACGGCGGGTGGCGGAGCTGCTGGGCAAGGAGGCCGGACTCTGGACCCCCACGGGTTCCATGGCCAACCTCGTCGCCCTCGCGCTCCATCTCGAGCGAGGGGACCGCTTCCTGGCGCCCGCCCTGGCCCACGTCCTCGCCGCGGAGCTGGGTGCCGCCGCCTGGATCGCGGGAGGCCTGTCCGAAGCCCTCGCCTGGGACGACGGCCCCGGGAGGATCACGCCGTTCCAGGTCTGGAGGGCCATCGGGAATCCCGGCCCCTGCTGCGCCCTGCGCACCACCTTGCTTTGCCTGGAGAACACCCACGGCCTCGCGGGCGGAACCTGCCTGGACACGGACAAGACGACGGCTCTGGTCGACATGGCGCACGACCGTGGGCTGAAGGTCCACCTGGACGGAGCGCGTCTTTGGCACGCGGCCGCCGCGCTGGGGGAAAGCCTGCCGGCGCTGGCGGCGGGCGCCGATACGGTCAGCGTGTGCCTCAGCAAGGGCCTCGGAGCTCCCATGGGATCCGTCCTCTGCGGTCCCCTCCCGTTCATCCGGGACGCCCGCCGCGTCCGGAAGATGCTGGGCGGCGGCGTCCGCCAGGGAGGCGTCATGGCCGCGGCCGGACTGGTGGCCCTGGACTACCTGCCCCGCCTTTCCGAGGATCACGCCAAGGCAAGGCTGCTGGCCGAGGGATTCCAGCGCTTGGGCCTGAACGTGGCGACGCCGGAAACGAACATCGTGCTCGTCCCCGTCGTGGACATGGCCACGGCGCTGCAGCTAGTGGCCGACGCAGGCGTGCAGGTGCTGCCCGTGGGCAGCGCGCTGAGGTTCGTCACCCACCGGGACCTGGCCGACCAGGACATCACGGAAGCCCTGGCGCGCGTGGGCCCCCTGGTGGAGCGCATGCTCATCACCTGGGAAGGCAACCGCCCGATGATCTGACAATACCAATCATTCGTAACTTAATTCAGTTAATCACCAAAAGCCAAACCCCTTTCGGCCCCATGTCACCCTGCTTTTGTCCCCTCCATCCCCTGCATCCCTGTTAATTGATCTTTTTAAGACCTTATAAACATGGATGAAAGGGATAAAGGTAAAAGCAGCCGACACCGGATGTGAACCCGCATCGGGCGACAGGCCAGATCATGTTTCCCCTTGCCCAAGCATTCAGGCTCGGTCCGTGGTTTCCGCCCCCTGTTCCAGCCGCACTTCGGTGGGCTGTTTCCATGTGATCCCGCCGCGGGCCAGGACGGATTCCTGCCGGGCCTGCTCCGCCCGCCTCATGGCCGCGCCGAGCATCAGGTCGTCCCGGTCCGGCAGCCACTGGGTGGCGCCCATGGGCGGATTCCCGAGTTCCCCGGCGATCCGCTCGAGGAGCCCCTGGGCTCCCTCCCTGGGGGTCTGGGGCAGGAGGAGCAGCACCCGCTTCGGCGCCAGCTCCACCATCAGGTCGCCTCCCCTCAGGCCCTGGGCGACCTTCCTGATCGCGTCGGCCCCGGGCGCCTTCCGGCTCCATTCCCAGAGGGCCACGCAGAGCGTCTCCTTGTGGCGCCGCGC
>DAOPZL010000107.1:0-4863 GCA_035353395.1 Holophaga sp. | reverse complement strand
CATGTTCCACGCGAGGTCAGCCCGTGCCTTTCCGTCCCTTCAGTCCCCCCGTCATGCCGCGGAGACCGTAGCATGCCCGCAAGGATCCTGGTGCTGGCCAATCAGAAGGGGGGCGTCGGCAAGACCACGTCGGCCATCAACCTGGCGGCATCCCTGGCCATGATGGAGAAGATGGTGCTGCTGGTGGATTTCGATCCCCAGGGCCACAGCACGACCGGGCTCGGGTTCCCCAAGCCGGACCAGCGTGCCGGGGCCTTCGCGCTGATGAAGGGGGCGCCGGTCCAGGCGCTGACCCTCAGCACGGACGTCCCGATGCTCCAGGTCGTGCCGGCGGGGAAGGATCTCGCCCAGCTCGAGTTCGAGCTCTTCGAGCTGCCGGAGCTCCAGGTGCTGCGCAGGGCCCTGGAGCCCGTCATCGACCTCTACGACTTCATCATCATCGATCCTCCCCCGAGCCTGGGGATGATCACGCTCAACGCCCTCACCGCGGCCGACGAGGTGATCGTGCCCATGCCCTGCGAGTTCTTCGCCCTGGACGGCCTGGCGGAGCTCATGGAGACCATCCGGCGCATCCAGGCGGGCCCCAACCCGGGCCTGCACCTGGGCGGGATCCTGCTCACCATGGCCGAGGAGCGCACCAACCTCGGCGCCGCGGTGGCCAGCGAAGTGCGCCAGGCCTTTCCCGGCAAGGTGTTCAAGACCTTCATCCCGCGCAACATCCGGCTGGCGGAGGCCCCGAGCCACGGCAAGCCGGTGGCCTTCTACGATCTGAAGTCCAAGGGCGCCCAGTCCTACCTCAACCTCGCGAGGGAGTGGCTGGGCCTCCTCGAGCCCGCCCGGGAGGCAGTACGATGAGCGTGAACACGAAGCGGCCCGCCCTGGGGCGCGGCCTCACGTCCCTCATGAACCAGATCGCGCCGGAGGACGCCTCCCAGCGCGAACTGCCCATCGGCGCCCTGGTGCCCAACCGCTACCAGCCCCGCTCGCACTTCGACGAGGAGGGCCTGGCGGACCTGGCGGCCAGCCTCAGGAACCACGGCATGGTCCAGCCCATCGTGGCGCGGAAGGTCGGCGACAAGTTCGAGATCATCGCCGGGGAGCGGCGCTGGCGGGCGGCCCACAAGGCCGGCCTGGCCACGGTGCCCGTGGTGCTGAAGGAGGTGGCCGAGGACAGGCTCCTGGAGTTCGCCCTGGTGGAGAACATCCAGCGCCAGGAACTCAACGCCATCGAGGAAGCCAAGGCCTACTGGCAGCTCGGCGAGCACCTCCGCCTCACCCAGGAGCAGGTGGCGGACCGCGTGGGCAAGTCCCGTCCCCAGGTGGCCAACACCCTGCGCCTCCTGCGGCTGCCCCTTTCCATCCAGGAGCTGGTGGCCACCGGCAAGGTCTCCACGGGCCACGCGAAGGTCCTGCTGGGGATCGAGGAGGCCCGCACCCAGGAGCAGCTGGCCCAGGAGGTCGTGGACAAGCAGCTCTCCGTCCGGGCCCTGGAAGCCCGCCTCAAGCACGTGGCCCGGACCCGCAGGACCCTCGCCCGGCGCAAGCACCCCCAGGCGCTCTTCCTCAAGGCTGCCGCGGAGGAGCTGACCCACGCCTGGGGTACCCGCGTGGAGATCAAGGCCAAGGGCAAGGCCGGCGCCCTCGTCCTGCACTACGCCAGCGAGGGGGAGCTGGACCGCCTGTTCGAGGCTCTGAAGGCGGGGCCGCGCAAGGCGTAGGCGAGGAGCTCCTGGATGTCCTGGTTCATCGAGAATCGCCGGCAGTGGATCGCCTCCTTGGAGCGTCCGGGCGTTCCGAGAGTCCCCGCAGCGCCGGCCCGGTGATCCGCGTCCTTTCCTTCGTTCTCCCTGCGGGTCGCAGGGCTTTCTCATTCCGGAAACCATGACGAGAATCCATATCCAGAGGCTGGAAACCCGGGGGCATTGGGGCATCAAGTGCGGCCTGGACAATCCCCGGATGCTGCTCCAGGCCCTGGATCACCCCGAACGCTCCTTCCGCACCCTCGAGATCGTCGGCACCAATGGGAAGGGGTCCACGGGCGCCTTCGTCGCCAACGCGATCCGCGCCGCCGGCTACCAGGTGGGATGGACCACGTCGCCGCACCTCGTCTCGCCCGCGGAGCGCATCTGGGTGGACGGCGCCTTCCTCGATGAGGAGGCCCTGGACCGCCTGCTGGGTGAAGCCTTCGAGGCCGAGGCCAGGTCCGGCATCCGGGCCACCTACTTCGAGCTCATGATCACGGCGGCCATGCTGGCCTTCCAGGAGCGCGGCGTGGACCTCGCGGTCGTCGAGGCGGGCCTGGGGGGCCGCCTCGACGCCACCAACGCCCTGGATCCCATCCTCACCGTGCTCACCAACCTGGGGATCGACCACGAGAAGTACCTGGGCAACACGCTCGAATCCATCGCCCGGGAGAAGCTCTGCACGGCCCGGACCGGCCGGCCGCTGGTGCTGGGGCCGGGCCTCGATCCTGACTGGATCAGGCCCCTGCTGGAATGCGACCCGGTGCTCTTCCCGGCTCCCCTGCTCGAGGCCGAGCGCATCGAATGGGACCACAGCGTCGTGCAGGGGCATCGCATCGGGCTGGCGGGGGAACACCAGATCAAGAACCTGTCCACGGCCCTGGAGACCCTGCGCCGGCTCGAGGCGCTCGGCTTCGCCCTGCCGGAGGGGTGCGTCTGGGAAGGCATCGGCCGCACGCGCTGGCCCGGCCGCATGTGGGCGGTCCCCGGCCTGGACCGCGTCTGGGCCGACGGCGCCCACAACCCGGACGGGGCGAAGGCCGTGGCGCACCATATCGCGACCTGCGGCCTGCACCCCGACCTCTTCTTCAGCGTCATGGCGGACAAGGACATCCCCGCGATGGTGGCCGAGCTGCGGGGCGTCGGGCCCCGGTCCGTCACCCTGGTGAAGGGCGAGGACGTGCGCTACGCCAGCGCCGATACCCTGCGGGAAGCCTGGGGAAGCGACCTCGACGTGATCGGCCTCGGGGAGGCGGCCCTCCGGCTGAGGCGTCCCGCCGAGGGCGTCCGCCTGATCACCGGTTCGCTCTTCTTCATCGGGGACCTGCTCCGGACCTTGGGCCTCGCTCCTCAGATCTAGCCTCCTCCGTGCCGAAAAAGAAGCCATGAAAGGAATCCCGTTCCTGCTCGCGCTTGGCGCCTGCGCCCTGGCGGCGGCCCCCCTCCGGGTGGTCTCGGTGGACCGCCCGGGCCTCCCGCCCTACGAGGACGACAAGCGCGTCTACCGCCTGGAGGGCCCGGAATGCCGCACCCTCCGCGTGGGAGAGATCCTGGCGCTGCGAAGGCAGGGCGAACCCCGCCGGCTCGGGAAACTGGAGGTTCTTTCCGTCCACCTCGACCACGCCGATGCGCGCCTGGCGGAGGCCGGGGAGACCTTCCCGCTCAAGGGGGACGAGGCCCTCTGCCGGGAACCGCTCCGCGCCCTTCCCTCGGCGGCGTCCGCCTCCCCTTCCCCGCTTCCGGCCATGGACGCCCTTCGCCCCCTGCCGCCCCGCCCCGCCGTCGCGGCGGCGAAGCCCCTTCTCCCCCTGCCGGAGACGGCTCCGGTGTCCTTCCGTCCCCTGCCCGCGAGGACTGCCCTGCTGCCGCGCCTCCCCGGACCGGTCGTCCACCGGCTCCCCCTTCCGCCCCTCCCCGGGATGGGCGCCATCCAGCCGGGCGTCTTCGCGCCCCTGGACGACCTCCGTCCCGCGCGCACCCTCCCGCCGGCCGCCGTCGGCCCGGGCAAGAGCCACCGCGCGCCGATCTTCTTCATCAAGGAGGACGCGAGCCTCTCCCCAGGCGCCTACGACAAGCTCAGGCTGTGGGTGGCGACCTGGGGGACGGAGGGCCGGTGGTCACTGGAATGCCCGAAGGGCACCGACAAGATCTCCTCGCTCCGCCTTTCGGCCCTCCGTTCGGAGCTGCAGAGGCTCGGCATCCCCAGCCTCGGGCTGGATGTCCGGTCCCTTCCCGGGGAGCCCGGGGCGCGCTACGACGCGATCTACGTCAGGAAGGAACCCTGACGGGAACCGTCGCCGTTCTCCCTGCGGTCCCCGATGACCCTGGCCGGCACCCCCGCCACGATCGCCCAGGGGGGGACGTCCTTCGTCACCACCGCGCCCATGGCGACCACGGCATGGTCGCCGAGGGTCACCCCGTCGGTGATGCCGGCATTGGCTCCGATCCACACGTCCGCGCCGATGGCGATGCCCTTCGAAGTGACCGGCTGGACCCGCACCAGCCTGTCCGGCGCGGTCCCGTGGTTGAAGGCGTAGATCGCCACCCCCGAGGCGATGCGCGTGTCGTCCCCGACGAGGATGCCCTTCACGCCGCCGTCCAGGCTGGCCTTGGCGTTGACGGAGACGTTCCGCCCCAGGGTGACGGGGCCGTGCATGAAGACCTCGGCGGCGATGGCGCAGCCCGAGCCGATGTCGATGCCGCGGCCCGGCTCCCCGAAGAGCCTCGCCTCCGGGGCGACGAAGCAGCCCTCGGCGATCCGGATGGTCTCCAGCGCCTGGAGCGCCGCCTGGACCTCCCGCTGCCAGGCCTCCGCCCAGGCCCGGTGGCGCGGCTTGAGCACGAAGTAGAGCCAGGGCATCCAGCTCAGCCGCCTCTTGTGCTGCTCGCGGTACTGGAGGAGATCGTCGGGATCCATGGTCAAGATCGTACCCCGGATGACCCGATCGCTTCCGCTCGATCGCGGATGGGGCCCCCACCGGGTCCGGTCGTCCTCCGGGTCCGCGCCACCAGCATCCAGAGGTTCGGCCTTGACCAGGGGCCTTGACCACCCCCAGATCGCACAGGCCATCAAGGCCTGTGCTCCCGCTCCTCGCTTCCGCTCGATCGCGGATGGGGCCCC
>DAOPZL010000106.1:0-4866 GCA_035353395.1 Holophaga sp. | reverse complement strand
GGGCATGCAGGCCTTCTGCATCCCCGGCTCCGTGGCCGACGACCGCAAGGTGGGCCTCGGCCACGGCAACCTGGCCTCCATGCTGCTGAAGGAGGAGACCAAGTGCTTCGCCTTCCTGGCGGGGCACGAGTCCTTCGCCGCCGCCGAAGGCGCCATCGGCCTGGCCCGGAGCGCCAACAAGGCCCGCAAGGAGCCCCTGCGCGTGATCCTGAACGGCCTGGGCAAGGATGCCGCCCAGATCATCTCCCGCATCAACGGCTTCACCTACGTGCAGACGAAGTTCGACTACACGAGCGGCAAGCTGAACATCGTGCGCGAGATCGCCTACTCCAAGGGGGAGAAGGCCAAGGTGCGCTGCTACGGCGCCGACGACGTCCGCGAGGGCGTGGCCATCAACCACCACGAGGGCGTGGACGTCTCCATCACGGGCAACTCCACCAACCCCACGCGGTTCCAGCACCCCGTGGCGGGCACCTACAAGAAGGAGTGCCTCGAGCAGGGGAAGAAATACTTCTCCGTGGCCTCCGGCGGCGGCACCGGCCGCACCCTGCACCCGGACAACATGGCCGCGGGTCCCGCCTCCTACGGCATGACCGACACCATGGGCCGCATGCACTCCGACGCCCAGTTCGCCGGCAGTTCCTCCGTGCCCGCCCACGTCGAGATGATGGGCTTCCTGGGCATGGGGAACAACCCCATGGTCGGCGCCAGCGTGGCCGTCGCCGTGGCCATGGAGCAGGCCCTGGCGAAGTAGGGGCCGCTCGCAGGGATGTTTGTGCATCCCCTTCATCCCCTATTTCCCTGTTTGAAAGGCCTTAAAAGCTGAATGAACAGGGATGCAGGGGATGAAGGGGATAAAAAGAGTGAACGTCTATATCCCCGTTCACTCCCGGCGCGGTGGGCTGTCCTATCCGAGCAGTGCCAGCAGGGTCTCCCGGTCCATGGGGGCGGCCTCCTCCCGGCCTTCCAGGAGGTGCTCGACCATGGCGCGCTTGGCCGCGTGGAGGGCCAGGACGCGCTCCTCCACGGTGCCGGCGGCGACGAGGCGGTGGACGGTCACGGGGCGGGTGCGGCCCATGCGGTGGGCGCGGTCGCTGGCCTGGTCCTCCACGGCGGGATTCCACCAGGGGTCCAGGTGGAAGACGTCGTCGGCGGCCGTCAGGTTCAGCCCGGTGCCCCCAGCGCGCAGGCTGAGCAGGAAGACGTCCGCCTCGCCCTTCTGGAAGGCCGCCACTTCGCGCTGGCGGGCCTTCGCGGCCATCGAACCATCCAGGCGCCGGAAGGTGATCCCGGTGCGCGCGAGCCGCGCCTGCACCAGGTCCAGCAGGTCCGTGAACTGGCTGAAGACGAGGCTGCGGTGGCCTTCTTCCCGGAGGGTTTCCAGCCGGTCCAGGAGCAGGTCCACCTTGGCTCCGGCCCCCGGATAGTCCGGGTCCACCAGGGCCGGGTGGGCGCAGGCCCGGCGCAGCTTCATGAGTGCCGCCAGGATGTTCAGGACGCCCCCGGACTGGGCCTCCGCGCGGCACGACGCCAGCAGCTCCCGGTGGAAGTCCGTCTCCGCCGGGTCCAGTTCCACCCGGACGGTCAGGTCCGTGCGGGGCGGAAGCTCCGTGAGCACCTCGGCCTTCCGGCGCCGGAGGAGGAAAGGGGCCGACAGCAGCCGGAGGGTGTCCAGGTCCGCGTTCTGGAACCGTTCGCCGATGCCCGGCAGGAGCCAGTCCAGGAGGGAGACGAGCTCTCCCGGGTGGTTCTCCACGGGGGTTCCGGTCAGGGCCAGCCGCGCCCGGCTCCGCAGCTGGCGGCAGGCCTGGGCGCGCTGGGTCTCCGGGTTCTTGATGGCGTGCGCCTCGTCCAGGACCACGGTGGCCCAGTCCCGGTCCTGGAGCCCCTCGGTTCCGAGCAGCCCGTAGCTGGCCAGGACCACATGGCCGGGACCGGCTTCGCGCAAGGTTTCCGTCCGGTTCCCTTCCGCCAGGAAGCTCACGCGCAGCCCCGGGGTGAAGCGGGCCAGCTCGGCGGCCCAGTTGAGGGCCACGCTCGTGGGGCACACCACCAGCGCGGACCCCAGGGGCGCGCGGCGGGCCAGGAGGGCGGCCGTCTGCACGGTCTTGCCCAGGCCCATGTCGTCCGCCAGGCAGGCCCCCAGCCCGTCGTCGAGCAGGCGGGCCATCCACTGGAACCCAGCCTTCTGGTAAGGGCGCAGCTCTCCCATGAAGGTGCCGGGCAACTCCGGCGGAGCGGTGGGTCCGCGCAGGGGCAGCCCCAGGTCCCGGAGCACCGGCGCCGCCGCCGCCGGAAGTCGAACCTGCCCGGACTCTTCCCGTCCCCAGGCGGCCAGCTGCCTCAGGCGCGCGCCGAGGAGGCCCGAGAGGTCCAGCAGCCTTCCCGGCTCCAGCTCCATGAAACGGGGCGCGTTCCGGAGGGCCGGGAGCAGCTCCGCCAGGGGACGACCCCGCAGGCTGCCTCGCACCGAGGGCGCCGCCTCTGTCCCCGCGAGTTCCAGACGGAGGTCCTCCTCCGCGATGTCCTCGGGCAGGGAAGGCACCAGACCCGGCACGCCCTCCAGCCGGATCCGCGCGCCCAGGCCGCGGAGCGCGGCGAGGAATCCGGCCACAGCCTCCCGACCCTCGATGCGCCAGGAGAGCGGGGCCTGCAAGGGCTTTGCGGAACCCGGCAGCAGGGCGCGCACCTGTCCGGCGCGCCGCTGTTCGAAGAGGAAATCCCGCCGCCACGAGGTCCTGGCTCCGGGGACCCCGGCCACGGCGAAGCGGAAGCCCTCCCCCGGCAAGGCCCAGGGCAGGGCCGGCGCGGGCCTTACCCTCAGCCGCAGGTCCAGGCGGTCGCCGCCTCCCCGGACCCAGAGGCACAGGCTCCGGTCCGGAGCCGCGTCCGGCGGCTCCGGCTCCGGCCGGAGATCCGTCAGCAGGGGCAGGTGCGGCAGGATCCGCCCGAGGAGCGCGGCCAGGCGCGGGCCCATGGATCTTGGAACGCTCCGGCCGTCCCCCAGCAGTTCGTCCAGCCGGCGATGCACCGGGCCGAAGCCCGTGAACAGGAGGCGGTCGCCTTCCAGGCGCAGCCGGGCCGGGCCGTCGCCGGGGCGCGGGTCCAGGCGCAGGCGCCAGCCGTCCGGGGCCTCGCGGACTTCCAGCGCCGCCAGCTTGCGCGCCAGGGCCACCCGGTCCCCCGTGTAGTCCGAGCTCGCCGACCAGCTGAGCCGGGTATGGCCCTCCAGCGCCGCCAGCAAGGGGAAGGGCAGGCCCGCGGGATCGCGGCTCCAGGCCCGCAGCGCCGCCAGGGCCGCCTGTTCGCCCGGGCCCAGGCCGGACCAGGCGGGCGTGCCCGGGGAAGGAAGGTCCTTGAGGGGAATGCGTTCCCCCGCCCGCCAGCCCCGGGGGATCTCGAGGCATGCCAGCACGTCCACCTGCAGGGAACGGCCCCTGGACGCCAGGCGCCACGCGAAGCGGTCCGGTCCCCGATCCCCCCGGGCGGGCCTGCGCCCCGGGGGATCGGGCAAGGGCATGGATTCCAGGGCTTCCAGAAGGGCGCAAGATTCAGGCGGCATACCCGCCCAGCATGGCGCCTCCGGCCCCGAGCGGCTAGAGCCGGCCTCCGGGGTCCGGGCGGACCGGGGCCTGGCCCGGCTTCCGTCCGAAGGAGATGGCCTTCACGGGGCAGACGTCCTTGCACGTGCCGCAGGCGAAGCAGTCGGGCACCACCTTCCGCTGGTGCAGGATGGCGCCCATGACGGTCGAGGGGCAGGCCCGCTCGCAGGCGCCGCACTGGATGCACGCGTGCGCGTCCACGCGGATCTTGTTGAGGCTGAACCGCTCCACCAGCCACCCCGCCAGCCCGAAGGGGCAGAAGAAGAGGCACCAGGGCCGGTAGACGAAGAGGGAGGCCGCGAGCAGGAGGCCCGCGGCGACGGCGCCCGCGATGCCCAGATGGGCCGGGTTGAAGGTCTTGAAGGGGTCCATGGACTCGACGAGGTCCAGCCCCGCGATGAAGGCCACGGCCGTGAACAGGGCGAAGAAGGCGACCCGGACGCTGTTGGAGACGACGAAGGGGACCTTGTACTGCCTGAGGATTCCCGCCGTGTCCCCCGGATTGCGGTTCAGCCGGAAGACGAGGTCCTGGAGCACGCCGAACTGGCAGCCCCAGGCGCAGATGGCCTTGTTGGTGAGGAGGACGGAGCCCAGGAAGACGGCGAAGGCGACGAGGCGCGGCGGGAAGACCACGCCGTCCCTCGCGAGCAGGACGACGGCATCCTTGACGGTGCCCATGGGGCTGGGATCGGATCCCAGGGCGACGCCGAAGAGCGCGGCGGCGGCGAGATAGTAGCCCTTGCGCATCCGGAGATTGAGCCTGCGCTTCGCGAGCGCCCGGGAGGCCGCCCACAGGAAGACGGCCCACAGCGCGAACTTGGGAAGGATCTTCTGCCATTCCTTCGTGGCGTGCTCGGAGGCCAGGGCCGCGGCCTGCCGCAGCTTCGCCTCGAACTGGCCGCTGGAGGGCGCGACGCTCGCCAGGGGCGCTTCCTTGGGAATGGCCTGGTCCCGGCCCAGGGCCTCCGCCATGATCTTCTCGGGGATGGCGTTGCGTGCCATGAAGGCGCCGACGGTCTCGCCTGGAGTGAACACCACCTGGCCAGGCAGCTCGATCCTCGCCGCCTTGCCGCCCCAGAGGCTCGAGGCGAGCCACGAGGACGCGACGGTCAGCGCGACCAGGGCCAGGAAGGACAGCCAGACTTTCTTCATGGGACACCTCTGGACAAAGGAGCTCGGGGTCTCAGTGCGATCTTTCCCTGATCCAGACGCGCACGGCTTCCGTGTCGTAGGTGGAGCCCGGGGCGTGGGCCTTCTCCTTGAT
>DAOPZL010000105.1:0-5028 GCA_035353395.1 Holophaga sp. | reverse complement strand
AAGGACCAGATCACCGGCCGCTTCCGCAAGCGCATCATCGATCCCACCGACGACAAGCTGCACCCCCACATCAACATCAAGGGGGACAACCACAAGGTGCTCCAGCGCTACAACATCCCCACCGGCGCCTACATCGAAGTGGAGGACGGCCAGGAGCTGGCGGCCGGCGACGTCCTTGCCAAGACCCCGCGCCAGCAGGCCAAGACCTCCGACATCACCGGCGGCCTGCCCCGCGTCACGGAGCTCTTCGAGGGCCGCAAGCCCAAGGATCCCGCCATCATCAGCGAGGTCACCGGCCTCGTGAAGTACGGGAACCGCGTCCGCGGCCAGCAGAAGGTCATCGTCGAGAACCCCGAGTCCGGGGAGAAGGGCGAGTACCTCATCCCGCGCGGCAAGCACATCCAGGTCCAGGAGGGCGACGAGATCCGCGCCGGCGAGAAGCTCACCGAAGGCGCCGTCTCTCCCCACGACCTCCTCAAGGTCCAGGGCGAGAAGGCCCTCCAGGCCTTCCTCGTCAACGAGGTCCAGGAGGTCTACCGGGCCCAGGGCGTGACCATCAACGACAAGCACATCGAGACGATCATCCGCCAGATGATGCGCTGGGTCATGATCACCGACGTGGGCGACACCCCGCTGATCGTCGAGGAGAAGGTGGACAAGCACCGCTTCAAGGAGATCAACGAGCAGGCCATGAAGGACGGCGGCGCCCCCGCCACCTGCGAGCCCCAGCTCCTGGGCATCACCAAGGCCGCCCTCACCTCCGAGAGCTTCATCTCCGCCGCCTCCTTCCAGGAGACGACCCGGGTGCTCACCGAGGCCGCCCTCGAAGGCCGCGTGGACTACCTGCGCGGGCTCAAGGAGAACGTCATCCTCGGCCGCCTGATCCCCGCCGGCACCGGCATGAACATCTACCGGAACCTCGAGATCGAGGAGGGCCAGTACCCCGAGATCTCGGACACCGACAACATCGGTCCCGACGACTTCGACGACGAGTACAGCCGCATGGCCCAGCACGTCGAGGAACTCCAGGGCATGACCGAGGTGGAGGGCGAGGACATCTAGGCTTTTTCCGGCCCTTGCGCGAAGGCGGCAGGAACGGGATTTCTCCCGCGCCTGCCGCCTTCGTCCGGAAGGAATCCGTCCTTGACGCGCCGGCTTCCTATGGGAAAATTTAATCTCGGTTGAGCCCAGCGTGGAGCCTAGATTGTATCTGATCTCCTCCGTTGAGTCGCTTGCGAGGACGAAGCCCATGCTGATTGAGACTCCACCTTCAGAAATCCGTCCGGGAACCCGTGCCCGGACGGCGACTTTCCCCTGGCGCCACGGGCTCCTGGGCCTTGCGCTCCCCCTCCTGCTGGCGGGCTGCCAGGCGCCCGGCATGAAGTTCGACACCCAGCCCACGGAGGTCCAGACCCAGGTCCAGCAGGTCCAGATGAACGGCCAGGAGGTGACCCTGCGGCCCCTGAACCCCGAGACCGTCAAGGCCTTCGGCGCCCGGCCCCCCGTCCAGGGCTTCGAGGACCTCCTGGTGGCCAAGCCCGAGCCCTACCGCATCGGCCCCGAGGATGTCCTGCTCGTCACCGTCTGGGACCACCCCGAGCTCACCATGCCCCTGGGCCAGTACCGCACCGACGCCGCCACCGGCCTGGTGGTGGGCGAGGACGGCCAGTTCTTCTACCCGTACATCGGCCGGGTCAAGGTCAGCGGGCTCACGGTCATCCAGGTCCGGGACCTCCTCACCGCCAAGCTCGACAAGGTGCTCCAGAAGCCCCAGGTGGACGTCAAGGTCCTGTCCTACCGTTCCCAGAAGGTCTACGTGGGCGGGGAAGTCAAGGCGCCCGCCGTCTACAACGTCACCGACATCCCCTTCACCCTCGCCGAGGCGGTCAACCGCGCCGGGGGGTTCCTGCCCACCGCCGACCAGAGCCGCGTCGTCGTCTCCCGGGGCGACCGGACCTGGACCCTCGACTTCCTGGAGCTCATGGCCCAGGGCAACCGCATCGGCCAGGTCCTGCTGAAGGACGGCGACTCCGTGCACGTCTACCACCGGGACGAGGCGCCGGTCTACCTCCTGGGCGAGCTGAACAGGCCGCGTTCCGTCTCGGCCTACAACGGCAAGCTCTCCCTGGCCCAGGCCCTCTCCGAGGCGGGGGGCATCGCCAACCAGAGCGCGGACGCCCGGTCCATCTACGTCTTCCGGCGCGGCAAGGCCGAGAACGCGGTGGACGTCTTCCACCTGGACGCCTACAACCCCGTGGCCATGGTCCTGGCCGACCGCTTCGCCCTCCAGCCCCGGGACGTCGTCTACGTGGACGCCGGGCCCCTGGTCCGCTGGAACCGCGTCATCAGCCTGATCCTGCCGTCGACCACCGTGCTCAGCAACCTCCCCAACGCGGCGGCCGACGCGAAGTCCGCCTTCTAGCCGCGATGCTCCCGGCCATCCACCGCATCCTGGTCCTCTGCGAGGGGAACCACTGCCGGAGCCCGCTGGCCGAGGCCCTCCTCCAGGACGCCCTGGGACCCCACGTGGATGTCAGCTCCGCCGGACTCGCGGCCCTGGTGGGCCATCCCGCGCACCAGGAGACCCAGGCCATCCTCCGGGAGGCCGACCTGGACATCAGGGCCCACCGCGGCCGCCAGTTCACCCCGGAGCTCGCCCTGCGGGCCGACCTCATCCTGGTCATGGACCGGGCCCAGAAGGAGGCCTGCGAGCAGCTCGCCCCCAGCGCCCGGGGCCGGGTCTTCCTCCTGGGCCACTGGCTGCCCCCCGCCGAGCAGGAGATCCCCGATCCGATCCGGCGCGGGCCCGAGGCCCACCGGGCCGCCCACGCCCACATCCTCCGGGCCCTGGCCTCCTGGGTTCCCCGGCTCCGCCCCAGCCGCCGGGGCGACGCCATGTCCGCCTAGGGCCAGGCAGGCCATGGCCCTTGCTTTGACCGTGCCGTTCCGTACCTTCTTCCTTGTCGCGTCCTCGAGTGCCCGTTCTTTGACCCTTCTTTTCCCAAGGACATCATGACCGCCGCCGATCTCTCCCGTCCCTCGGACCCCATGCACGACCCGGAAGCCGAAGGGGAGATATCCCTGGGCGAGCTCATCGCCAACCTGTGGGACGGCCGCTACCTGATCCTGGGGGCCTTCCTGGCGGCCCTGCTCCTGGGGGGCTACTACGCCTGGCGCAAGACCCCGACCTACGAGGTGAACGCCCTGCTGCAGATCGAGGACAAGAAGGCCTCCCAGGGGGGGGCCGCCATGATGGCCCTGGAGGGCATGTTCGACCAGGCGACCGTGGCCCAGGCGGAGATCGAGATCCTCAAGAGCAACCTGGTGCTGGGCCGGGCCGTGGAGGCCCTCTCCCTGGACATCCAGGCCGCGCCGAGGTTCAACCGGCTCACGGGCGACGCCCTGGTGCGCCACCGGACGGACGCGCCGGAGCTGCTGGTGGACCGCTTCGAGATCCCGGACTACATGAAGGGCCTGGAGTTCCGCGTCGTCGCCAAGGAAGGCGGGAACTTCTGGTGGGAGGGGCCCGGGAAGGAGATCCTGGGCACCGCCAAGGTCGGCGAGCTCCTCAAGTCCAGCTGGCAGGGCCAGCCCCTGCTCCTGCAGGTCCGCCGGCTGACGGCCCGGCCCGGCCAGGCTTTCCTCCTCTCGCGCCAGCCCATGCTCAAGGCCATCGAGGACCTGCGCGCCTCCCTGCGCATCGCCGAGAAGGGCAAGCAGACCAACATCCTGGGCCTCACCCTCGAGCACCGCAATCCCATCCGGGGCGCCGAGATCCTCAACGAGGTCATCAGCCAGTACGTCAACCAGAACATCGAGCGCAAGGCCGAGGAGGCCTCCAAGACCCTGGCCTTCCTCCAGGAGCAGATGCCCCAGCTGAAGGGCAAGCTGGAGGTGGCCGAGGAGCGGCTCAACCAGTTCCGCCGGAACACCGGCTCCGTGGACCTCACGGAGGAGGCCAAGGTGCTGCTCCAGCAGAGCGCGGACATGGAAGGCCAGGTCCTGGCCCTCAAGCAGAAGAAGCAGGAGCTGCTCCGCACCTACAAGGAGGACTCGGACGTCGTGGTCACCCTGAACCAGCAGATCAACAAGCTGGTGAGCGAGTCTGGCCAGATCGAGGGCCGGGTGCGGAGCCTCCCCGGGACCCAGCAGGAGGTTGTGCGCCTCATGCGGGAAGTCCAGGTGAACAGCGACCTCTACACCGCCCTCCTCAACAACGCCCAGCAGCTCCAGGTCACCAAGGCCGGGGAGATCGGCAACGCCCGCATCGTGGACCACGCCATGCCCGGCCTCGAGCCCGTCAAGCCCAAGAAGCCCATGGTGATGGCCCTGGCGGGGCTCCTGGGGCTCTTCGCGGGCGTGGGCCTCGCCATGCTCAAGCGGGCCCTGCACCGGGGCGTGGAGGATCCCCGCCTCATCGAGAGCCGCCTGGGCCTCCCCGTGGTGGTGACCGTGCCCCACAGCCCGGCCCAGGCCCCCGTCCGGAAGGCCATGGAGCACCGGGAGGAGGGCGCCCACCTCCTGGCCCTGGAACATCCGGACGACCTGGCCGTGGAGAGCCTCCGCAGCCTGCGCACCAGCCTCCACTTCACCATGATGGACGCCCGGAACAAGGTGGTCCTCATCAGCGGTCCCGCCCCGGCCATCGGCAAGTCCTTCGTGAGCTGCAACTTCGCCACCGTGCTGGCCCAGGCGGGTACCCGGGTGCTGGTGGTGGACGGGGACCTGCGCAAGGGCACCCTGCACCTGCCCTTCGGCTTCCACCACCGGGGCGAGGGCCTCTCCGCGATCCTCTCGGGCCAGAAGCCCTGGCAGGACGTGGTGAACAGGACCGCCGTCCCGGGCCTGGACCTCATCACCTCCGGCGTCCTGCCTCCCAACCCCGCGGAACTCCTCATGTCCAAGTGGCTGGAGGCCTTCGTCCAGTCCGTGTCGGAACTCTACGACCTGGTCCTCATCGACGCCCCCCCCGTCCTGGCCGTCACCGACCCCGTCATCATGGCCCGCCAGGCCGGGACCACCCTCCTC
>DAOPZL010000104.1:0-5219 GCA_035353395.1 Holophaga sp. | reverse complement strand
CCGACCCCTACCACCCCAAGGTAGTGCGCTACCAGGCTGCGCCACGCGCCGTGAACCATCAACTCTACGGTGTCCGGGCTCAATGGTCAAGGGTGGGTTTCGGGGCGGCGGAATCGTGGGGTGGTTTGGAAAGGCGCTCCACGAGGGTCTTCAACGCCTTGATCACGGGCCGCAGGTCGGGCTGGGCGCCCCGTCCGCTCTTCCCCGCATGGAGGCGCGCCGGCTGGACCGCCGGGGCCGGGGTGAGATCCTCCAGGCCGAGGTCCAGCAACAAGGGGCGGGCGAGCTGGCCGGTCAGGAGCAGTTCCCGGCAGTCGGCCACCGTGAGGCCCTCGGAGAGCCAGGCCCGGATCTTCTGCAGGCGGGGGAACTCGTCCACGTGGTAGTAGCGGAGGTTGCCCTTGCTGCGGCGGGGCTTCAGCTCCGGAATGACCCGCTCCCAGTAGCGCAGTTCCTTGGGGGTCGCGCCGATGCGCTCGGCGGTCTCTCCGATCTTGAACCAGAGGCGCTCGGTCATCCGCGCACCTCCAGCCGCAGGCGGCGCAGGGGGGTCATGATTCCCTCACCTCGATGCCCAGGGACTTCAGGCGCTTGTAGAGGTTCGAGCGGTCCAGTCCCAGCCGCTCGGCCACGCGGGTCATGTTGCCGTTCTGGAGCTTCATCTCGCGCTTGATGTATTCCCCTTCGAACCAGTCCCTCCCCTCGCGCAGGCTCGGGAACTCCGGGAAGGAGAAGGGATCCGGCTCGTTGATGAGCCGGGTGGCGAGGGGCCCGAGGTCCCGGGTGGTGATCTCGCTTCCCCGGCCCAGGATGAGGGCGCGCTCCATCAGGTTCTTCAGCTCCCGCACGTTGCCGGGCCAGTCGTGGCGGAGCAGCGTGTCCCGGGCATCCGGCGCCAGGCGCTTCGGAATGCGGCCGTAGTTCCTGGCCAGCCGCTTGACGAAGGCCTCGGCGAGTTGGATCAGCTCCTCAGGCCGCTCCCTGAGCGGGGGGACCCGGAGGGGCACCACCGCGAGGCGGAAATAGAGGTCCTCCCGGAATCGACCCGCCTTGATCTCCTCGGGAAGATCCTTGTTCGTGGCGGAGATGACACGCACGTCCACGCTGACGGCGCCGCCTCCGCCCACGGGCTCGATCCTGCCCTCCTGGAGGGCGCGGAGCACCTTGGCCTGGGTCTTGAGCGACATGTCCCCCACTTCGTCGAGGAAGAGGGTCCCGCCGTGGGCTTCCCGGAACTTGCCCTTCTGGTCCCTGATCGCGCCCGTGAAGGCCCCCTTCACGTGCCCGAACAGCTCCGATTCGATGAGTTCCTCGGGGATGGCCGCGCAGTTCACCTCGACGAAGGGACTCCCCTTCCTGGCGCTCTGCGCGTGCAGGAGGCGCGCGACCTCCTCCTTTCCGCTCCCGTTCTCGCCCACCAGAAGGACCCGACCCTCGGTCGGGGCCACCAGCTTCACATCCGAGAGGAGCCGCTTCATGGCCGGGCTTTCGGCCATGAAGAAGCGATCCTGCTCCACCTCCTCCAGCAGCCGCTGGTTGTCCTTCACCAGCTGGCGCTGCTTGATGGCGTTCGCGGCCACCAGCAGGAGGCGGTCCAGGTCCACGGGCTTCTCGAGGAAGTCGAAGGCGCCGAGCTTGGTGGCGTTCAGGGCCGTGTCGATGTTCCCGTGGCCGGAGATCATGACCACCGGCAGGTCCGGACGCATCTGCTTGGCCCGCTGGAGGGTCTCCAGACCGTCGATCCCGGGCAGCCAGACGTCCAGGAGCACCAGGTCGATTCCGTCGCTGTCGGGATTCTCCAGCAGTTCGAGGGCCTGTTCCCCGCGCTCCGCCTTGAGGACCGCGTAGCCTTCTTCCGCGAGCGACTCTCCCAGCGACCGCCGGATGCCGGGCTCGTCGTCCACGATCAGGATGGTCATCAATGGGCGCATAGTACCAGCTTAACGCGCCCCCAGCCGTCGTCCTAGCGGACGCTGGGAGGTATTCCCGCCAGGAACGGAGGGCATTCTGCCAACATGGAACCAGGAGACG
Organism: Holophaga sp.; assembly: GCA_035353395.1. GTDB lineage: Bacteria > Acidobacteriota > Holophagae > Holophagales > Holophagaceae > UBA1801. The sequence goes on along the minus strand of DAOPZL010000104.1, from coordinate 3,188 downwards.
AACATGCTCGTGGACGCCCACTGCCATCTTCCAGGCAGCCCCCAGGAGAAGGAGCAGCTGGAGGCCATGCTGGGCCGGGCGCGCACGGCCGGCGTGTTCGGCTTCGTGGCGGTCGGGACCGAGGTGGAGGATGCCGCCGGCGTGCTCGCGCTGGCCAAGGGGAACCCCGCCATCCAGGCCAGCCTGGGCGTGCATCCCCACGAGGCCAGGACCTGGGATGCCGCGTCGGAGGCGCGCCTCTCGCGCCTGCTGGAGGATCCCGCCGTCCGGTTCGTGGGGGAGACGGGGCTGGACTGGCACTACGACCTGAGCCCCCGGGAGGACCAGGAACGCGCGTTCAGGGACCAGATCCAGCTGGCCCGCCGGCATGGCAAGCCCCTGATGATCCACACCCGGGAAGCGGCCGGGGACACCCTCAGGATCCTCCGGGAGGAGGGCGCGGAAGCGGTGGGAGGGGTGATCCACTGCTTCAGCGAGGACAAGGCCTTCGCCGCCCGGGCCCTGGACCTGGGCTTCCATCTCAGTTTTTCCGGGATCCTCACCTTCAAGAGGGCCGAACCCATCCAGGAGGTGGCCGCCTGGGCCCCCGAGGACCGGATCCTCGTGGAGACCGACACGCCCTACCTCGCCCCGGTGCCCTTCCGGGGCAAGCCCAACGAGCCGGCCTACGTCAGGCACGTGGCCGAACGGTTGGCCGCCCTGAGGGGCATCTCCTTCACCCGGGTAGCCGAGGTCACCACCCGCAACCTGGAGGCCTTGTGCGGCTGGGCGCCTTCCTCCTGATCCCGGCGGCCCTGACCGCCCAGACCCCCCTCCCTTGGGCCAGCGCCCCGGAGCTGCCCTGGGAAGCCGCCGTGCCCGGCGCGCCGCCCTCCCCGTTCCCGGACGCTTCCTCCTCCGCCCAGGTGCCCCAGCGCCTGGTGGCCCTTTCGGAAGACGGCACGCTGCGCATCTCCGACGCCAAGGGAGGCGTGACGCTCCGACTGGGGCTCTCCGGCCGGCCCTTGACCCTGATGCGGGACGCGGGCACCCCGCTGTCGCTGAAGGACTTCCCGTGCGATTTCCCCGCCAGGACCCCCCTGACCCACGGCCTGGGGGGGCTTCCCCTGGCCGGGGACGACTTCAGGACCGCGCTGAAGGGCCTGCTCTGGATCCTCGACGACGGGGAGAACCGGATCACGATCGTGCATCCGGCCACCCACCAGGTGGTCTACCTGCCCCTGCCGTCCGGCCAGGACTGGGACATCCTCTTCTACTCCGACCGGCTGGTGCTCCAGGAGAGGCTCCTCCCCGCCGAGGAGCGCCGGGAGAGGGGCTGCTGGGCCCTGCCCTGGCTGGTCCTGCTGCCCCAGTTCATGAGGCTTTCCCTTCCCCCGCCCGCGACCAAGCCAGGAACGGCCTTTCAACCTTTTCCGTAACCGGCATGTCTCTGGCATATCGAGGCTCCGGACCCGCTCCCCTTGGAGTCCGGGTCCCGGTGCGAGATCACCCGGGAGGCACGGCATGAATCTCCTTCTCAGCCCCACATCATCCCGCTGGACCAGCGCCCTGATGCTTCCGGCCGCCCTCGTGGCCCTGGCTCCCACCCTGGGCGCGCAGAGCGAGGAGGACGACACCTACATGGGCGAGGATCCGGACAACTACAGCTCGGTCCGGGTGCTGGAAGGCTCCGCCACGATCCGCAAGGGCGACGTGGAGGAGGCCCTCAGCCGGGGCGTCCCCGTCGCGGAAGGGGATGTGGTGGAAAGCCGCGGGCGTGGCATCCTGCAACTGGGTGACGGGACCCGCGTGGCCTTCGGGCCGGGGACGCGCTTCCAGGTGGCCGCCCTCTTCCGGGACCAGGACCGGAGCCGGCAGGTGCTCCTGCGGCTCGACCGCGGCCGGCTCCGCGTCGCAGGAGGCAGGGAGAGCGACGCCCGGATCCGGATCGACACGCCCTCGGGCAGCGCGATCCTCCAGGATCGCGCCACCGCGGACCTCGAGGTCCAGCAGGACGGCACCTCGCGGGTGAAGGTACTCTCGGGGCGGACGACCTTCTTCAACGAAAGGGACAAGGTCGCATTGTCCGCGGGCGAACGCCTGACGGTGGCCGGCGACCAGGACCGGCTGGACAACATCCGGAGCTTCAACACCTACGGCGGCGATGCGTTCGACGCCTGGTGCGAGCGCAGCATGCAGGCGCAACGTGGCCCGAGCTGGGACAAGGTCCCCCAGGAGCTCCGCTACTATTCCGATGACCTGGACGCCAACGGCGAGTGGGTCTACGTGGACGACTACCGCTCCTGGTGCTGGCGCCCCGTTCGGGTCGCCCCGGAATGGCGGCCCTACTGGCAGGGCCGGTGGGGAGCCTACCCGGGCGGCATGACCTGGATCAGCTCCGAGCCCTGGGGCTACGTGACCTACCACCACGGCCGCTGGGGCTGGAGCGCGGCCGTCGGGTGGTTCTGGATCCCGGGCGTCTACTACGCACCCGCCTGGGTGGCCTGGCAGTCGGACACCTCCTATTTCGGCTGGGCCCCCATGGGCTACTACAACACCCCGGTCGCCTGGAACTATGGGGCCTGGGGAGGCGGAGTCTGCTGGAACGTCATCGACATCCACTTCGTCTACTCGCACCATGTCCACGACCACATCTACCGCGACCACGGCCCCATCCACCACTTCGACCCCGGACCGGGAAGGCCCGGCGGGTACGGTCCTGGCACGCCTCCCCGCTGGCACCGGGGCCCCCTGCCGGTCAGGCCGGCCGAATTCCGGAACCCTGCGCTGTTCCAGAAAGCCGTCCAGGATCCCAGGGCCCTGAATGACCGCCTGCGGGCCTACGAGCAGCAGACCGGAAGGGTCGTCTACCGCCAGCCCCCGCTCCCAAGGAAGCCGGCGCCCTCCACCCAGCCGCCCTCCACCCCCAGAGGATTCGAAGACCCCAGCCACCTGCCCCATCGGGTCGTGTTCCCCGCTGGCCGGCAGGAAGGAACGCCGGGCGGCAGCGTCCCCCCGGTCCAACCCGGCCGGAAGCCGGTGCCCAGCCTGCCTCCGACGAATCCGAACCCGACCCCCGGACCCGGCGCCACGGTCCCCGGACCCCAGCCCGGCCAACCCGGCCGGAAGCCGGTGCCTAGCCCGCCCTCGACGAATCCGAACCCGACCCCCGGCCCCGGCGCCACGGTCCCCGGACCCCAGCCCGGCCA
>DAOPZL010000103.1:0-5220 GCA_035353395.1 Holophaga sp. | reverse complement strand
GCCACACCACCGCGAACGCCGGCATGGCCTACAGCTGGTAGTTCCAGCGTTCCACCCGGTTTCCAGAAGAGGCCGCTCCCCCCGGGGAGCGGCTTTTTTACTGCCTCGTTGGATCCTGTGGGCAACCCCTGCTGCCGAGGACGGGCAAGGATGCGATGGAGAGGACGGGTCCAGGCCGGGCCTCGCCGCTCGGAGTCCTGCAACCGCGCCAGGGCCGTTCAGCCGCCCGCGCTTTCATAGCGCGCCACGCCCGACTTCCAGGCCAGCCCCGCAAGGAGGGCGAAGGGAAGGGACGCAAGGGGAGTCACCACGCCGATCCACCAGGGCCAGCCAGGGAAAGGGGACCGGTGGAGGAGGGTGCAGACGGGGGCGTAGATGGAGCACCCCACCGGCACGGCGAGCAGGAAGAGGTGGCGGACGAACCCGCGGTAGGCGGTCATGGGGTAGGACGACACGGCCCGCCCGCCATAGCTCAGGGCGTTCACCACCTCGAGGCTCTCCACGGTCCTGAAGGCCAGCGCCCCCTGGATCGCGATCACCGAGACGAAGACCGCGACCGCCCCCACGAAGCCCAGGGCGAGCGCCGCCAGGCCGACCGCGGTCGGTGCCGGCCGGCAGGTCGTCCAGGCCCATCCGAACACGCAGGTGCCCATGAGGAGCCGGCCGGCGCGCCGGAGGGTCAGCTCCTGCCCGAGGATCTGGAGGAAGGGGGACAGGGGGCGCGCGAGCACCCGGTCGAAATCTCCCCGCCGGATCTGCTGCTCCAACAGGTCGAACCCGCCGCTGGCCGCCTCGGCGCAGGCGAAGCTGATGTCGGCGAAGCCATAGAGCAGCGCGGCCTGCCCGAAGCCCCAGCCGGTGATCGAGCCGAAGCGCGCGAAGAGGCCGGCCATGGCCGCGAACTCGATGAGGAACATGACGAACTGCCCGAGGACCTGGAGGACCAGGGAGGCGCGGTACTCCAGCTGGGACTGGACTGAGATGGCGATCAGCTTGAGGCAGATGCGAAGACCTCCCACCGTCAACCTCCCGCGATCTCGACGCCGAGGAGGCGGCGTCCGAGCCATGCGCGTCCGAGGACGACGCAGATCGCGAGCCAGGCGGCCTGCATCGCCAGCACGCGCAGGATGTCGGAGGGGGGCACCATCCCCGTCCAGATCCGGAAGGGGGCGTCGGTCACGAAGGCGAAGGGCGTGAGGGCGAGGGCGTCGCCCATCCAGGGCGGCAGGAGGGGGAGGGGGGCGAGGATGCCCCCGCAGAGGGAGGCGGCCGCGGCCGCGATCGTCATGGCGCCGCTCGCGGAGACGCTCCGGAAGTACAGGATCGGATAGAGGGTGGTGATCGCCGCCGACAGCAGGACCGCTCCGGGCAGGGCCGCGGCGAAAGCCAGCGCCGAGAGGACGGAGTCCGGGGGACCCAGGGCGATGCCGCCGAGGCCCACCAGGGGAAGGAGGACCGCCGACGCCAGGAGGCAGGGGAGCGCCCGCAGCGTCGCGGCCGACAGCCGGTAGCCGAGCGCCTTTGCGAACCAGGCCCCGTAGAGGTCGAGGGGCTTGGCGAGCTGCAGGCCCACATCCCCGAGCCTGACGACATCCCGGAGTTCCGGGTCCGGGTTCCAGGGCAGGAGGCGGAAGAGCGCCTGGCCGAGCCAGACGTAGGATGCGACCCGGGAAAAGGGGCCCGCCGCGCCGGGTCTGGCGGCCGCGAAGGCCTCGAGAGCGCTGATGATGAACAGCCCGAAGCACACCTGGGTGGCCGCCCCCGCCCAGGCGGCCGCCCGGTACTGCAGGCCCTGCCGGAACCGGGCCGAGAGGAGGGCGAGGTAGGGCTTCACCGGGCACCGTCCCTTGCCGGGGACCCGCCGTAGACCCGGGCGATCAGGCGCTCCACCGGCTCAGCTTCGACGACGAGGTCCACGATGTCGAGCCGCGCCGTCGCCGCGGCGATGGCGTCGGCGGTTCGGACTGCGCGCGGATCGAAGTCCCACCTCACCCGGTTCCCCTCGATCGAGTCGAGCCGCATGCCCTCGAGGGGCGGAGCGCCATCCTGTGCCGAGGCGGCCGTGGAGAGGTCGACGACGAGTGAACGTTTCTCCCTGGCAACCTCCCGGAGTGAGGACAATGGACCGTCGAATAGCGTCTGGCCCGACCGGATGAGCACAACCCGGCGTGCGAGCGCCGCCACATCGTCCATGTCATGGGTGGTCAGGAGGGTGGTCACACCGCGCTCGCGGTTGATCCTCGCGACGAAGTCGCGCACGGCGAGTTTCGAGGGCGCGTCGAGCCCGATCGTGGGCTCGTCCAGAAAGAGGGTGTCCGGGCGGGGGAGGAGCGCGGCGGCGAGCTCGCAGCGCATCCGCTGGCCGAGGGAGAGCTGCCGCACTGGCACGTCGAGGAGGGGGCCGAGGCCGAGCGCCTCATCGAGTTCACGGAAGGAAGCGCGGACTTCCACGGCCGGCATGCGGTACATCGCCCCGACCAGGCTGAAGGACTCGCGGACCGGGAGGTCCCACCAGAGCTGGGTGCGCTGGCCGAACACGACCCCGATCCTGCGGACGTGGGCGATGCGGTCCTTCCAGGGCACGCGCCCGTTTGCCTGAACCTCCCCGGAGGTGGGACGCATGATCCCGGCGAGGATCTTGATGGTCGTGCTCTTGCCGGCGCCGTTGGGGCCGATGAAGCCCACCAGATCGCCGCCGGGCACATCGAACGAGACGCCGTCCAGCGCGCGCACGGTCTCCCGCCGCCGCCGGCCGAGCCCCAGCAGGGCGCCGGACAGTCCGCTCCCGCGCTTCGACACCGTGAACTCCTTGACGAGATCGCGTACCTTAATCATCGACAGTTCCTTCCCAGGCCTCGGTCCGGGTGCGGTCTGCTCCCTTGGGGACCGGGTGGGCGCGGATGCGGAGGGCCTTCCCTTCCACCTTACCAAAGGCGCCCGGCCATCCGCGAGCGCTCAAGGGCCCTCGCGGAACTGCAGATGGAACGAGCATCAACGGGAAGGCCCCGTTCACCCCTCCGCCCTCTTTCCTTCGCCGTCTCCGCGGCGAAGGTTCAGGATGCCTCCCACGGGATCTCGTAGGCGGCGCTCCGTCCCCCCTTGCCCATGGACACGAGGCAACCCTTCCGCGCTAGGTCCGCGAGATCCCGCGTGGCCGTGGGCTTGCTGGCCCCGGTCAGGCCGGCCATCTTCCGGGTGCTCATTCCTCCCTCGAAGCCCCCAGGGCCTGCGTCCAGGAGGCGGTTGAGCACCTTGCGTTGCCGATCGTTCAGGTCCACATCCCTGAACCGCAGCCAGAAGCGGGCCTTGGCGAGGGTGGGTGCAACCGTGTTCTCCGCCGCACTGCAGGCTGCCGCAACCTGTTCGAGGAACCACTGCAGCCAGCCCGTGATATCCAGGGAGAGGGTGCTCTGGGTCTTCTCCAGCACCTCGTAGTAGCTCTCCCGGATCTTGAGGATCTGGGCCGACAACGAGAACAGACGCTCAGCTTTCCGTTCGTCCTGGGCCAGCGCCATGTCCGTGAGGGCCCGTGCCAGGCGCCCGTTGCCGTCCTCGAAGGGATGGAGCGTCACGAACCAGAGGTGGACGATCCCGGCTCGCAGCAAGCCGTCGAGATCCTGCCAGGGGGCGTTGCACCACTCCAGGAACCGTTCCAGCTCACGCTCGAGCTCCTTGCGCCCTGGAGCCTGGAAATGGACCCGCTCATGCCCCGGTCGCCCCGACATCACCTGCATGGGATCCTCGCCACGGAGTCGGCCTGCCTGGATGGGCAGGAACCCTGAATGCCCCGTGGGGAACAGGGCGGCGTGCCAGGTTTCCAGGCGTTCCCGTGAGAGTGGCGCCTCGAAGTGCGTGATGGCGTCCAGCAGGACATCCACCAGGCCATCGACGTCCCTGGGAGGCGTCGGCAGACCCGCTGTCGGAAGACCGAGGCGTTTGGCGACAGAGGATCTGACCGAGTCACGGTCCAGTCGCTCCCCCTCGATGGCGGAGGTGGTCAGGCCCTCCTGGACCAGGATCGCGGCCACGGCCTCTGTGGAGAGCGTGGATTCAAGCATCCGCCCCATGCCCAGGACCTTCCCCTGGGCCAACCGTGCCGCACTCAGCGCGGGACTGAGCACGCGCATGTCCCAGGTGAATGCAGGCCACTGGGGATGTTGCCAGATCCACCGTTGATCCATTCGTCCTCCTCGATCAGGTCACATCATGATTTGATTACGGGCGCCAATCAACTCTCGTTTTGATTCGAATAGATTCCCGGATCCCATCAAGATTCGATTCGCTTCGCCACGCTTGCCTGCCGCGGGCCGATGGCCTCGCAGGTTCCGCCAGGGAGGTTCCGGTCGCATCGTCTTGCCTGACCTACTCTCCCGTCATGGACCGGACCTTGGTGCGCGGGGCAGTCGCCGCCCCGTCTTGGTACGGCATGGGGGCTGCGTGGATGTCGGAGACCGACGTGCGGGGATGCCGAGGCTGTGGCGTCGTTCATCCGCGGCCTGAAGCTGTTCGAGCGTTTCAACCAGGAACCCGTCGAGGTGACCCGCGGCCGGATCCATGAACATTTCTCCCGCTGCCTGACGGATGATTGCCCCTCGATCTACCTAGCCTGCGATGCGGCAGGCGGGATCCTGGGTTTCCTCTCGGTGCACTGGCTGCCCTACCTCATCCTCCAGGGGCCGGAAGGCTTCATCTCCGAGCTCTTCATCCACTCGGAACACCGGGGCCAGGGCCTCGGCAAGCGGCTGCTGGAGCACGCCAAGGCGGAGGCAGCCGCCCGGGGCTGCGGCCGGATGGGCCTCATCAACATCCGCGACCGGGAGTCCTACCAGCGGGGTTTCTATGCGAAAGCCGGCTGGCAGGAGCGCAAGGACGCGGCCAATTTCATCTACGCCCTCCCGGAGTAGGCCTCGGGACGGGACCGCGAAAAGCGCGAACTGACGCGGAACACCGGAACCGGAGGCCCTGGCATCCCGCGGTTGGCATCCCGAGAAGGGGCCTTGGCGGTCTACGTCGGTCTACGAATCCGTCCCCAGGGCTTCCCGGAGGGCCGTGGTCTGCGCCAGCCTGCCAAAAGCCACCTGAATGATGGAAATTCCCCCTTCGGAGTCTACACTTTGAGCATTATGTCTCCCGTGGTCTCCCTGAACCCTGGCGCCGCCAGTCCTCTGTATCTCCAGCTCCAGCGGACCTTGAGGTCCCTCATCCAGCAGGGGGAGTGGC
>DAOPZL010000102.1:3933-5409 GCA_035353395.1 Holophaga sp. | reverse complement strand
GCCTCCCGCCCGACCAGCCCGGCATCCAGGGCATGGTTGTTGGCGATGTTCAGGAGGTTGAAGCCGGCCTTCTTGTAGATCGACAGGCTTTGCGAGGGGACGAGGAACCGGTAGGCGTTCGCGCCTGGGGCGCGGACCAGCCCGACATCCGAGCAGACGGCCCCCTCGAAGTTGCCCGTGACGATGTCAGCTCCGCGCCAGAACTGCCCGACGCGTTCGAAGACCCGCCGGCCGTCCTCCGGCGGCATGGCTTCCCTGGACGGATAGAGCGAGCCCACCATCGTGTCGCCCATCGCGGCGATGGTGACGATCCGGGGCGCGCCCTGCCCGCGGAGGAGGGACACCCCGAGGAGCAGCAGCGCGGACCGGACCCGCTTCATCTCCGTCCCCCGGCCCGCGAGGCTACTGTTCCGGGTCCTTGCCCAGGAGGTTCTGGGGGAGGAACTGTTCGAGCACCTCGGTGGCGCCCATGGGCTGGGTGAGCACCCTGCGGGCCGACACCAGGCGCTGGGCGTAGTAGGTCTCGTCCAGCTTGCCGATCCGGACGACCCGCTTGCTGGGCCCGCCCTGGGACCCGGCGTGGATGAACTGGCCCTGGCCGAGGTAGATGCCTACGTGGCTGACGCGGTCCTGCTTGCCCCGGGTCTTGAAGAACAGCAGGTCCCCCGGCTGGATCTGGGAGAGGTCGACGGCCTCCCCCTGCCTGGCCTGGGAGGTGGAGGAGCGCTCGAGCCCGAACCCGAAGGTCCCGAACACGAAGCGGACGAACCCCGAGCAGTCGAAGCCCCTCGGCGTGGTCCCCCCGTAGTGGTAGGGCGTCCCGAGGTAGGTCCTGGCCTTGGCCAGCAGGGAGGAGACGAGTCCCTGGTGGGCTTCCGGCACGGCGGCCTTCGGGTCCTGCGTCTGGCCCGAGAGCAGGACTCCCAGGCAGGCCGACAGGGCGATGGTTCGGAACAGGCGCATGGACGGACCTTCAACTCCTTCCAGGGTAAGCGATCAGCCAGAAATAATCACGGCTTCAGGCTACTCCTGGGAACTCTTGATCGTTTCGTTGAAGGCCATCACTTCGGCTGGGATTTCCTCGACATCATTCATGACGGTCAACGGATTCCGGGCCTGCCCCTGAAGCCTCAGCTCGAAATGGAGGTGAGGGCCCGTGGAATGCCCCGTGGAGCCGACTTCGGCGATCTTCTGCCCCCGCCGCACGATGTCGCCTTCCTGGGCGAAATTCATCCGGTGGTGGGCATAGCGGGTCTCGATGCCGTTGCCGTGGTCGATGTAGATGCAGTTCCCGTAGCCAGGATCCCAGCCGGAGAAGGTGACGCGGCCGTCCTGGGCGGCGTAGACATCGCTGCCCATGGGCGCGGCCAGGTCCAGCCCCTTGTGGCTGCCCTGGAACTTCACGAGCACCCGGCGGGTCCTCCGGGCCTTCACCAGGCGAACCGTCTTGGTGCGCACGCGGGGCCCGAAGACGGA
>DAOPZL010000102.1:0-3833 GCA_035353395.1 Holophaga sp. | reverse complement strand
CGTGCGAAGACTTGCGGACCGGCCTGGAAGCCTCGAGATTCCCGGGAATTCCTAGCATGATGATGGACAGGACGAACGGAGCGAGTCGCATGGGAACTCCTCGGGAACGGCTACGGGTGTGCTGGCTCTAGAAGCCTCCTGCGGGGGAAACCGCCAAGAAGTCTTGATGCTAACGCGTCTCAAAAACCTTGTCAAAAGAAGATGTCTTCATGATTCATTCCTGCCAGGGGCAATCCGGCCACGGCCACTGGACGGTGCCCCGGCGCCCGCCGGACTTGTGCAGGAGCCGGACCGGCCCCAGCTCCATCTCGTGCCCGGCCGCCTTCAGCATGTCGTAGAGCGCGAGCAGCCCGGTGGCCACGCCCGCCATGGCCTCCATCTCCACGCCGGTGCGCCCCTCCATGGACACCTCCACCTTCAGCCAGGCCCGCCGGGTGGACGGGTCCCAGCGATGGTCCACGTTCACGGCGTCCACCGCCAGCGGGTGGGCCAGGGGGATGAGGTCCGGGGTCCGCTTGACCCCGCCCACGGCCGCGATCCGGGCCACGGACCAGGGATCCCCCTTCGGTCCCCCGCCCCGCTCCAGCGCCTCGGCGCAGGCGCCGCCCAGGGTCATGCACCCCGCCGCCACGGCCCGCCGGCGGGTGGGCGTCTTGGCGGACACGTCCACCATGCGGGGACGGCCTTCCGGGTCCAGATGGGTCAGGGTCATGGCGTCACCATGGGAAGGAGGATGCCGCGGAGCGCGGGCACATCCGGAGCATAGGCCAGGGGACCGCATTCGAGAAGCGCCTCCCGGCCGTAGAAGCCGTGGCCCACGGCCACGCCGGGGACGCCGGCCCGGCGCGCCATCTCCAGGTCGAAGGGGGTGTCCCCGACCATCACGGCCTCCCCGGCAGGAAGCCCGTGGGCCTTCAGGCAGATCTCCAGGCTTTCCGGATGGGGCTTGCCGACCCGGACGTCGTCGGGGGTGACCAGGGGGTCGAAGCAGCCCGCCCAGCCCAGGGCCGCCACCTGCCGCGTGAGGGGCGCCGTCCGCTTCGAGGAGGCGATGGCCATCCTCGCCCCAAGGGCGCGAAGCTCGCGAACCAGGCCGGACATGCCGGGGAAGGGCCGGAGCAGGGACTCGTGGGCCGCCCAGTCGAAGGTCCGGTAGACCTTCAGCACGTCCGCGGGATCCACGTCCAGCCCCTCGAAGGTCCTCCGCAACCCCTCCTCCACGGGCAGCCCCACCTGGCGCAGCCACGCCTCCCTGATCCCGGGGTGGTCCTGGAGCCCCAGGCCCGCCAGGGCGTGCTCCATGCCCGCCTCGATCAAGGGGCGGGTGTCCGCCAGGGTGCCGTCGAAATCCCAGACGATGAGCTTCAAGCGCGCCTCCAGGAGGCCATCATCTCATCTCCCGGGGGAAGTTTCCCGCGCCCGCCCCCCGCGATTCCCGGGTCTTCCCGGAGGAGGGACGGTAGAATGAATCGATGCCGAACGCGCCCTTCCGAACCACCACCCCTGCCGGCACCGAGATCCTCGTCGAACCCCTGCCCCACGTGCGCAGCTGCTCGGTGGGCTTCTGGGTCAAGCGGGGCTCCTGCGACGAGGGCCCCGGCGAGGAGGGCCTGGCCCACTTCATCGAGCACACGGTCTTCAAGGGGACCCGGCGCTACCCGGATCCGGAGGTCATGGCGGCGGCCACCGACCGGCTGGGCGGGAACGTGGACGCCTTCACGGGCAAGGAGACGGCCTGCTTCTACGGGAAGGTGCTGCGCGACCAGCTCCCCGGCCTGGTGGACCTCCTGGGGGAACTGGTCACCGCCCCCCGGTTCGACCAGGGCGAACTGGCCCGGGAGCGGGACGTCATCCTGGAGGAGATCGCCCAGAGCATCGACCAGCCCGACGACTGGGTGAGCGAACTCTTCTACGAGCGTTTCTGGCCGGGATCCACCCTGTCCCACTCCATCCTGGGCCGCCGCGAGCAGGTGGCCCGCTACGGAGCCACGGAGGCCAGGGCCTTCTTCGACAGGACCTACCGGGCGCCCCACCTGCTGGTCGCCGCCTCCGGCGACCTGGAGGCCGGGCCGTTCATGGAGCTGCTCCAGCCCATCCTGGACCGCCTTCCCGGGGGAACCCCCGGCGGCGCCCCGCCCTCCGGCCCCTCGGCCCCCTTCCTGCTGAACCAGCCCCGCAAGGACCTCCAGCAGACCAGCCTGATCCTGGGCTTCCCCGCCTGCGGGCACCGGCATCCGGACCGGGAGGCCGTCGGCCTCCTCAGCCACGTCCTGGGGGGAGGCATGTCCAGCCGCCTCTTCATGGAGCTGCGCGAGAAGCACGCCCTCTGCTACCAGGTGGGCAGCTACGTCTCCCACTACCGGGAGACCGGCGTCCTGCAGGTCATGGCCAGCTGCGCGCCGGACAAGGTCCGGGAGCTGGTGAGCCGCTCGGCGTCGGAGTGCCGCCGCATCCTGGTGGAGGGCATCACGGCCGAGGAGCTCGAACGGGCCAAGCTCCAGGCCCGGACCAGCCTCGTCTTCAGCCAGGAATCCACCAGCGCCCGCATGTTCAGCCTGGCCCAGCAGGCCATCCACCTGGGCCGCGTCCTGGACCTGGACGGCCAGATCGCCGAGATCGACGCCGTGGACCTGGCGCAGCTCCAGCGGGTGGCCCGGGAGGTGCTGCGCCCCGAGGCCATGGCCATCTCCGCCCTCGGCACCCGCCGGGGGGCGGGCGTCCGCCGGCAGGACCTGGGCCTGTGAGCCTCGGGGGCCGGAACCCCTGGGACGTCCCGGCCCCCGAGCGGACCGGCAGGCCCGAGGCCTGGGCCCTGCTCCCGGAGGACTTCGAGGCCCTCGGGGCCCCGGGGCGGGGCGAGCACATCTTCGCCCAGGTCCAGCACCCCTGGGCCTGGGTGGAAGGACGCCCGAGGGTCTCCCGGGAGATCCGGGACTGGATGGACCAGATCGTGGACCTGCGCCTTCCCCAGGTCCTGGAACGGCACGCCTCCGAGGACGGAAGCACGAAGCTGGTGCTCGGACTCGCCGACGGCGAGCGCATCGAGGCGGTGCACATGCCCCGGGCGGTGCGCAGCCCGCGGGTCACCCTCTGCATCTCCAGCCAGGTGGGCTGCGCCATGGGCTGCGCCTTCTGCGCCACCGGATCCATGGGCATCCGCCGGAACCTCACCGCCGGGGAGATCGTCGGCCAGGTGCTGGCGGTGCTCCGGCTCCTGGGCCCCGACAAGCCCCACGCCATCACCCTCGTCTTCATGGGCATGGGGGAGCCCCTCCACAACCTGGACCACGTGCACCGCGCCGTGCGGATCTTCAACCACGAGCGGGGCCTGAACATCTCCACCCGCCGGATCACGGTCTCCACCTCGGGCCTCGTGCCGGGCATCGAGCGCCTGGCGCGCCTGGAGCCCCGGCCCTGGCTGGCCGTCAGCCTCAACGCCACCACGGACGGAACACGCTCCCGCCTCATGCCCGTGAACCGCGCCTGGAACCTGGCCCGGCTCCGGGAAGCCATCGAGGGCTGGCCCCTGGCCACCGGGGAGAAGCTGACGATCGAATACGTCCTGATGGAAGGCCTCAACGACAGCCCGGAGGACGCGGCGCGCCTGGCCGGGTGGATGGGCTCGCTCCGGAAGAGCCACAACCTGAACCTGATCCGGATGAACGCCCACGCCGCCAGCGACATCCAGGAACCGGACGAGGCGAAGCTCGACGCCTTCGTCAGGCGGTTGAAGGAACTGGGCTGCTTCGTGACCGTGCGGAAGAGCCGGGGCCGCGACGTCCAGGGCGCCTGCGGCCAGCTCGTCAAGCGGGGCTGAGCCGGCGGGAACATGG
>DAOPZL010000101.1:4185-5685 GCA_035353395.1 Holophaga sp. | reverse complement strand
CCTATCTTTGTAGTGTCAGGTGACAGCGCCTCCTCCGGCCAGCGGCGAGGAGGCCTGGACCGGATCCACGAATCCACGAAAGGGGGCTTGCCGTGACCAGCCATGGAATGACGTTGACCTTCGACCAGTTCTCCTCGATCTCCAGGGGCGCGGCGGCGGACCGTGCGTTCCGCCTCGTCCTGCTCCCCGGCGAGGTCCTGAGGGTGCCCCGCCGGCACAGCTCCCTGCGGGTCCTCTCCGGGGCCGCCTGGGTCTCCCACAGGGGACTGGACCATGCGCTCTACGCCGGGGACACCCTGCCCCTCGAGCCCGCCAGGCACGAAGCCGTCGTCTCCGCCGAGGGCGAGCCCCTGTTCCTCGAGATCGCCTGAACCCGGATCCCGGAAGGTCGAAGGAACAAGAAAGGGAACCGCGAAACAACGCGAAATGGGACATGGATGCGTTTCCGCGGCCTGGGCTTTCCATTCGCGCAAGCGCGCAGCGCATTCGCGGTTCCTCTTCCGTGGAAGCGCGGGTTCAGTAGCCTTCGTCCTCCGGGGCGACGCGGATCTTCCCGCGGTGGATCCGGAACAGGAGGGCAACGTAGCCGGCCGCGAGGGGGAAGCCCAGGACCCACCAGGCCAGTCCCGCGCGGAGGGCGTGGATGCCCGCGCCGGCGTTCCGGGCGGTGAGGGACAGGGCCGGGTCCAGGGTGGACTTCAGCATCACCGGCCACGCGCAGGCGGCGCTGGCGCCGAGGAGGCCGAGGATGAAGGCCCCGGAGCCCAGGAAGGCCGTCAGGGGGCGCTCCCTGGCGAGGCCCAGGAAGACCGTGGCCAGCCCCGCCAGGAAGACCAGTGCCAGGAGCCAGGCCGGGAAGGACCCGGAGAAACCGGCGAGCAGCCCGGGATTCACGATCCAGGTGGCGAGGGTCGCGATGGCCCAGAGTCCCGCCACGACCGCCCAGAGGGGGCGGGCGAGGGCGCGGCTGCGCGCCTGGACGCCCCCCTGGGTCCTCCAGGCCAGGTAGAGGGCCCCGTGGCCCGCGGCGGCGGCCAGTCCGAAGACGCCGGTCAGGACCGTGTACCAGTCCAGGATCCCGACGGGGTTCCGCGCGCTGAAGTCCGTGAAGAGGGGAAGGTTGAAGAAGCCGGAGGCGTCGAGGGGGACGCCCCGGAGCAGGTTGCCCACCGCCGCGCCGAGGAGGATGGGCAGCGCGAAGCTGGCGACGGCGAAGGAGAGATCCCAGAAGGCCCGCCAGAGTTCGCCCCGGACGTGGGAGCGGAACTCGATGGAGAGCCCCCGGAGGATCAGGACCCACACCACCAGGAACATGGCCAGGTAGAAGCCGGAGAACCCCGCCGCGAGGACGCGCGGGAAGGCCAGGAACAGGGCGCCCCCCCCGGCCAGCAGCCAGACCTCGTTGCCGTCCCAGAAGGGCCCGATGGCGCCGAGCACCTCCCGCCGCTCCTCGTCGCGCTTCGCCACGAAGAGGTGCAGGACCCCCGCGCCGAAGTCGAA
>DAOPZL010000101.1:0-4085 GCA_035353395.1 Holophaga sp. | reverse complement strand
GAACCAGAGCTCATGCATGGCAGGCCTCCTCAGTGCCCCTCGGGGGAGGAAACGGGTCCGCGGGCGATCTCCCGGGCGATCATGAACGCGGCCAGGAACCCCAGCGCCAGGTAGATGCCCGCGAAGCCCAGGAACGTGAACACGGTCTGCCCCGGATGGACCAGATGGCTGGTGCCCTCCTGGGTCCGCATGAGGCCGTAGACGAGCCAGGGCTGGCGGCCCAGCTCGGCCACCATCCAGCCGGCGGTGTTGGCCGCGAACGGCAGGGGGAAGGCCAGCATCAGGACCCACAGCAGGGGCCGGACGCGCTCCAGGCGCCCCTTCCACAGGAACAGCGCGGCGAGCCCCATGATCCCGACGAAGAGGGTGCCCAGCCCCACCATGAGTCGGAAGCCGTAGTAGAGCAGCTCGATGTTCGTGGGCCACTGGTCCCGGGGGAAGTCGTTCAGGCCCCGCACGGGGCTGGAGAAGGAGCCGTAGGCGATGAAGCTGAGGAGGCCGGGCACCGCGACGGGGTTCTCCACCCTCTGGCGCGCCACGTCCGGCTGGCCGAGGACCGTGAGCGGGGCGTAAGGCCCGCCCTGGAAGCGTCCCTCCATGGCGGCCAGGGTGGCGGGCTGGTGCCGGGCCACCAGCTTCCCTTCCAGGTCGCCGGTGGGGAAGGCCACCAGCAGGCTGGCCAGCAGCCCCGCGGCGACCCCCACCCGGAGGTTCCAGCGCGCGTGCTCGGGGTGCAGCCCCTTCAGGGTCCAGTAGGCCCCCACCGCCGCGACGCAGAAGGAGCCCGTCACCACGGCGCCCAGCATGTTGTGGGCGTACTGGGCGATCGCCCAGGGATTGAGGAGGTAGGCCCAGAAGCCGGCCAGCTGGTAGGTGCCGTCCGGGGCGAGGGCGTAGCCGACGGGGTGCTGCATGAAGGCGTTGGTGGCGATGATGAAGTAGCCGGAGAGCCAGCTCCCGAGGAAGAGCGCCCAGGCCGCCAGGTCGTGGCGCCTCGGCCCGAGCCTCTTCTCGCCCCAGACCAGCAGGCCCAGGAAGGAGCTCTCCAGGAAGAAGGCGAACATCCCCTCCATGGCCAGGGTCTGCCCGATGACGCCGCCCGTGGCCTGGCTGAACCGGGCCCAGTTGGTCCCGAACTGGAATTCCATGGGGATGCCCGTCACCACCCCGACCGCGAAGTTGATGCCGAAGACGCGGATCCAGAAGCGGGCCGCGTCGCGGCAGGCCTCCCGCCCCGGGGAACGGCCGAGCGTCTTGAAGACGACGATGAGCAGCGCGAGCCCCATGGTGAGCTGCGGGTAGAGGTAGTGGTAGGCCGCGGTGAACCCGAACTGCAGGCGGTGCCAGAAGAGAGGGTCGCCCATGATGTGGACTCCACGAGGTTGAACGAAGCTTTCGCCCGGAATGATTCCATATTCTGGGACGCTGTCCCGGCCGGGGGCGTTCCTGTGATCCCGGTCACATGACCGGGCGGCCCCCTCCCGCGGCTACCTCGGCTGGGTGGAGACGATCTGGTGGGGCAGCGGCATGGCGATGCCCTCCTGCCGGAACCGCAGGAGGACGCGCTTGCGGAACTCCCGCGCGATCTCCCACTGGGAGCCCGGCGCGGTCTTGGTGAGCGTGCGGATGGTGTAGCCGGTGGCGTTCATGCGCTCGATGCCCCGGACCTCCGTGGCCTCCAGCACGACGCCGGGCCGGTCGGCCATCAGCTCCCGCCCCATGAGCTTCAGCAGGTCCATGACGCGGTCCACGTCCTCGTCGTGGCTGACCTCGACGTCCACCAGGGCCCGGGCGAAGTCCTTGCTCAGGACCACCACCTGGCTGATGGTGCTGTTCGGCAGGTAGTGGGCCTGCCCCTCCATGTCCCGGATCTGCGTGATGCGCAGGGTCATGCGCTCCACGGTCCCGCTGTGCTTGTCGTCCACGTTGATGATGTCGCCCACGCCGAACTGGTTCTCCATGAGCAGGAAGAACCCCGAGATGATGTCCTTCACCAGCGTCTGGGCGCCGAAGCCCAGGGCCACGCCGGCCACCGCGGACCCCGCGAGGAGGGGCTGGATGTTGACGCCGAACTCCTGCAGGGTCACCAGCAGGAAGAACACCGCCACCAGCACGCGCGCCGCGTTCTTCAGCACCGAGCCCAGGGTCTCGGCCCGGCGCTCCGCGTCCGTGGTGACGCCGTCCTGGCCGTCGTCCACGGCCTTCCGCACGGCCCGGGCGACCAGGTTCACCGCCCAGAGGATGATGAGGCAGGTGAGCAGGACCAGGACCAGCTTCTCCAGCTTGCTCCATCCGACCCGCTCGAACCACGCGGCGAGGGCGTCCAGCCGCGAACCGATTGCCAAGCCCATGCTCGCTCCTTGAAACCTGTCCATCATGCCAGACGGGACGGCCGCCGGGCCCGGCCAATCCCTGCCGGTTCCCGGTCCCTCACCCCAGCCGTTCCAGGATGGCCCGGGCCAGGTCGGTCAGGGAGGGGTCCCGGGCGCCCATCACCAGGACCGTGTCCCCCTCGCGGGCCTCGCTCGCGAGGCGCGCCACGAGCCAGTCCCTCGCGGGGGCCAGCTCCGCCGAGGCGCCGCGGGCCGCGATCCCGGCCACCAGGTCCGCCGAGCAGATGTCCTTGGCCGCGGTGCCGCCGGCGTAGTAGATGTCCAGCATCCACAGGCGGTCCTGGGGCCTCAGCCCGGCGGAGAAGGCCTCCACGAACTCCTTCCGGTTGAACCGCGTGGGCGCGAAGCCGTGGGGCTGGAACACCGCCAGCACGCGCGGGGCCCGCGCCTGCGCCGTGCGGAGGGAGGCGGCCACCTTGGCGGGGTTGTGGCCGAAGTCGTCGACCACTTCCACGCCCCGGCGGGTGCCCAGCACCTCGTAGCGCCGCGCGACCCCCTGGAAGTCCGCCAGGGGGGCCGTCATGGCCTCCAGGGGCACCCCCACGGCCCGGCAGGCGGCGATGGCCGCCAGGGCGTTCTCCGCGTTGTGCCGGCCGGGGACGGAGAGCTGGAAGCGCACGCCATCCACGCGGAAGACGCAGCCTTCCGGCCGCTCCTCCAGGGCCTCCGCCCGGATCCCGGCGCCGGGGCCGAAGCCGAAGACCAGACTCCCTGGATGGAACTCCTCGAGGTTGGAGGCCTCGCCCACCACCAGCCGCTCCCGGACCTGGTCCCGGAAGGTCCGGAACATCCCGGCCACCACGTCCATCTCCTTGTGGTCCCGCTGGAGGTTGAGCACCACGCCCACCGCCGGGTGGTAGCGCACCAGGGAGCCGTCGCTCTCGTCCGCCTCGATCACCAGGAGGTCGGAGGCCCCGGCCCAGGCGTTCCCCCAGAGTCCCTCCCGCTGCAGGGCCCGCAGCTCGCCCCCGGTGATGACGGAGGGATCCCGCCCCGCCCCGCGCAGGATCTCGAAGACCATGGCCACGGTGGTGGACTTCCCGCTGGTCCCGGTGACGGCGAGGGTCCGCCGGGAGGCCACGAAGCGGGCCAGCAGCTCGGAGCGGTGCAGGAGCGGGACGCCCTGCCTCCGCGCCTCCGCGAAGTCGGGCACCTGCTCCTCCACGGCGGTGGAGTAGACCACGGCGCCGCAGTCCCCGGAGACGGCGCTGCCGTCCTGGGGGAAGATCCGGATGCCGAGCTTCTCCAGGCGCTCCCGCGCGCCGGGGTTCTGCCCCCGGTCGAAGCTGCGGTCGCTGCCGCTGACCGGCGCGCCCTGCATGGCGGCGAACTGGGCCAGGGCGCTCATGCCGCTGCCCCCGACCCCGGCGAAGTGGAGCCTCCCCGGCCCGAACGCATCGGGCGTCAGGGAACGATCAGGGACGGCGGGGACGGGATCCGGTTCAGGCATGTCTCGACCGTAGCACAGGGATCCCCTCAGCGCTTCTCCCGGGGCTCGACGACCCGCCACTCCAGGAAGGAGAAGTGCCGCCAGGTCCCGATCATGTGGGAACCCACGGAGGCCACGACCGTCGCGGCGAGGTACCATTCGAAGCGGACCTCGGGGAACAGCTCGCCCATGCCCAGGAGCGCCAGCTTCAGGAGCACCGCCACCCCCGCGCCCTGGAAGAGGAAGGCGCAGCTCTTCCAGAG
>DAOPZL010000100.1:0-5737 GCA_035353395.1 Holophaga sp. | reverse complement strand
CGGGTGGCCAGCACCGGAACGCCCGCCTCGGCGCAGCGCCGGGCGATCCGGTTGAGGGGTTCCACCACCCGGTCTCCCGCGGGGACCGACAGGGCCCCGCCGGGGCAGAAGTCGCTCTGCACGTCCACGATCAGCAGGGCGGTCCCGAGGTCCATGGTTCAGCCTCCCCGGCGCGCGTCCGCCCCGGTCAGGCGGTTCCTGGAATCGTCCAGGCCGCCGGAGATCGAGACCTTGTAGCGGTGCGGATTGATCAGCCGGGCGCATCCTTCCGGCAGCCGGGCGAGCCCCTCCCGGCATCGCCCGGTCATCGCCGCGAGGGATTCCCGTTCCCCGAGGCGCCGCCCCTCCTCCATGACCACCCCCCGCAGGTCGACCAGGCGGGCGTCCTGGGGCAGGAGCGCGTGCTGCAGCGGGTTGACCGGATCGTAGACGGTGTCGCCGCCGCCGGGCCGTTCTTCCAGGAGGCAGACGACGTCCTGCAGGAAGGCGCCGCCCGGCCCCAGCGCCCGCAGGACCCGCTTGCGTCCCGGGAGCGTCGTCTTCGCGGCGTCCCCCGTCACCTTCAGGGTGGGCCGCCCGTCGATCTCCACCAGCTTGTAGACGCCCCCCAGGGCGCCGCCGCCGCCCCCGGCGCAGGTCACCAGGCGCGTCCCGACGCCGTAGACGTCCACCCGCCCGCCCTCGTGGCGCACGGACTCGATCACGTGCTCGTCCAGCTCGTTGGAGGCCACGATCTTCACGCCGCCGAACCCGGCCTCGTCCAGCATGCGCCGGGCCTGGCGGGAGAGGTAGGCCAGGTCCCCGGAGTCGATGCGGATCCCGCGCAGCTCGTGGTTCCGCCGGCGCAGCTCGCCCGCCACGAGGATGGCGTTGGGCACGCCGCTGCCCAGGGTGTCGTAGGTGTCCACCAGGAGGGTCGTGCTGTCCGGGAAGACCTCCGCGTAGGCCCGGAAGGCGCTCAGCTCGTCGGGGAAGGCCTGCACCCAGCTGTGGGCGTGGGTCCCCTTCACGGGAAGGCCGTGGACCCTGCCGGCCAGCACGTTGCTGGTGCCTGAGCAGCCGCCGATGCAGGCGGCCCGTGCCGCGGACACCCCCCCGTCCGGCCCCTGGGCCCGCCGGAGCCCGAACTCCATGACCTCGGCGCCGGCGGCGGCATGGCAGATCCGGGCCGCCTTGGTGGCCACCAGGGTCTGGAAGTTGAGGATCGTCAGGAGCATCGTCTCCACGAGCTGGGCCTCGACCAGGGTTCCTTCCACTGTCACCAGGGGCTCGTTGGCGAAGACGAGGGTGCCCTCCGGCGGGGCCGTGACGCGGCCCCGGAAGCGGAACGCCCGGAGGAAGTCGAGGAACCGGGGCCGGAACAGACCCAGCCCGTCCAGGTAGGCCAGTTCACCGGGGTCGAAGCGGAGGTGCTCCAGGGCCTCCAGGGCGGGAGCCAGCCCCGCGAAGACGGCGTAGCCGCCCTCGAAGGGATTGACCCGGAAGAAGAGGTCGAAGACGGCGGGCCGCTCCCCCAGGCCTTCCTCCAGGTAGCCCGCGGCCATGGTGAATTCGTACAGATCCGTGAGGAGGAACGATCGACTCAGTGGCATCATGTCGGCCTCGGCCCGATGGAGAGGAGATTATGCCCGGAACCGGGGCGGGCAAGTCCTTCGCGGCCAGGCTCGGGCGGGACCGCGGCCGTCTTCCCGGAGTTTCCCTTGACGGGCCGGAGACGCAGACTCGATACTCCAGCCACGATGCGATCCGTCCTCCGGAAATGTCTCCTGACGGTCCTCGTCGCTGGGATGCCGGGTGCCCTCCTTCCGGTTCGCGCCGACGGGGAGGCTCACTTCACGCGGATCACCATGGACCAGGGGTTGTCCCACAACTCGGTCTACTGCATCCACCAGGACCGCACGGGCTTCATCTGGCTGGGGACCTTCGCGGGCCTGAACCGCTACGACGGAAACGCCTTCTCGATCTACAAGCCCGGCCGCTCCGAGACGGGCGGGAACCAGCCGGGCACCCTGAAGGGCTCCGTGATCTTCGCCCTGGCGGAGGACGCGGCGGGGAGGTTCTGGGTGGGTACGGACGGCGGGGGGCTCTCCCGCTACGACCAGGCCACCGATCGTTTCACCACCTTCCGGAAGGAACCGGGTTCCGGAGGGCTCCCGTCGGACCGCATCTTCTCCCTGGCCCCGGACGGCAAGGGGGGCCTGTGGATCGGGACGGGGGGCGGGGGGCTGGCCTACCGGGACTCCGGTTCCGGAGCCATCCACCGGATCCTGTCCCCCCCGGGCATGAAGGTCGCCTCGGTGCGCTGCCTGCAGGTCCAGTCCGACGGGGGCGTCCTGGCGGGGACCGAGGATGGCGGCCTGCTGCGCTATGTTCCTTCCGCGGAGCGGTTCGAGCGCATCGCCCTGCAGGGGCATCCGGCGGGGGGGGGAACCGTGCGCGCCCTGGCCATGGGCCTCGACCACCGTGCGTGGATCGGCACCGCCGGCGGAGACGTGGAAGTCCTGGAACCCGGGGCCTCCAGGGCGGCGTCGGTCCTGAGCGGGAATCCTTCGGCCGTGCGGGCGCTGGCCTTCGACGCCCAGGGCCGCCTGTGGGTGGGCTACGAAAGCGACGGCATCGAGATCCTGGACGTCTCCGGCCGGATCCCCCGGCGGCTCTACCGGGACCGGTCCCTCGGCAACGTGCGGGCCGTCGAGATGGACCGCAACGGGCTGCTCTGGATCGCCCTCAAGGACGGGGGGGTCCTCTCGCACGATCCGCGCTCCGAGCGCTTCACCCGCTTCTCCCTGCCCTCGGTGCGGGGCATGGTGCAGACCCGGTCCGGGGATGTCCTGGCGGGCACGGACGGGAGCGGCCTCTTCCGCGTCCAGGGCGGCCGGCCGCCGTTCAGGAAGGAGGACCTGCCGAAGGGCTTCGAGCGCATCTACTCGGTCATCGAGGACCGGAAGGGGCGCCTGTGGATCGGGACCGACGGGGCGGGCCTCCTCCGGAAGGACCCGGGGGGGAGCTTCCGGGTCTACCTCAGGAACCCCCGGGACCGGAGCTCCCTCTCCTCGAACGTGGTCTGGGCCCTGCATGAAGACAGGGCCGGCCGCATCTGGGTCGGCACGGAGGGAGGGGGACTGGACCGCTGGGACCCAGCTTCAGACGCCTTCATCCACTACACCTACCGCGAGGACGATCCGGCGAGCCTCCTGGGGAGCTCGGTCCGGGCGGTCGATGAGTCCGCCGACGGCCGCCTCTGGGTGGGCACCTGGGACGGGGGGCTCTCCAGGTTCGATCCGGCCACGGGGCGCTTCGAGCGCTTCCCCCTGCTCGCGGACAGCACGGTGAACGCCCTGTTGGAGGACTCCAGGGGGCGCCTCTGGGTGGGCACGGGTTCCGCGGGGCTGGCCTTGCTGGGGTCGAAGGGCAGTTTCACCTATGTTTCCAAGAAGGATGGCCTGGCCGGGGACACCGTGAACGGGATCCTGGAGGATGCGGAGGGAACCCTCTGGGTGGCCACGGCGGAGCGGCTGTCCCGGTACGACCCGGCCACGGGGGCGATCCTCCACTTCGGGGAGGAGGACGGCCTGGCCGATTCCGAATGTTCCCAGAACGCCTACCTCCGGGCCCGGAACGGCGCCCTCTGGATCGGCGGTCCGGCGGGGATCACCCGCTTCTTCCCGGAGGCGGTGAAGCCCGATCCCCATCGTCCGGAGGTGGTCCTGACCCGCGTGGAGACCTACGGCCCCGGCGGCCCCTCCCGCGTGCCGCTGGTTCCTGGCATGGCCCAGGCGATCGACCTGGACTGGCGGAACATGGGGCTCCGCTTCCAGGCGGCGGTGCTCGACTTCGCCTCGCCCGCCCGGAACCGCTACGCCATGCGCATCGAGGGACAGAGCGACGAATGGCTTCCCCTGGACGAGCAGCACGGAGCCGTGATCCCTCCGCTCCCGCCCGGCACCTTCGTCGTGCGCGTCAAGGGCTCCGACGGGAACGGCGTCTGGAGCACCGGGGACGCGACGCTCACGGTCCGGGTCAGGCCGCCGTTCTGGCGCCATCCCGTGGCCTGGATCGCCGGCGCGCTCGGGCTGGGCGCGGCCGTGTGGGGGATCATGCTGCTCCGGATGCGGGCGCTCGCCCGGAAGACGGAGATCCTCCGCTCCTATTCCCGCCACATCCAGGAGGCCAGGGAGGAGGAGCGCATCTCCGCCGCCCGGGACGTCCACGACGAGATCGGCCAGCACCTCGCGGCGCTCAATCTCCAGGCCTACTGGGTCCAGACCCATCCCGACGCCCCCGAGGCGCAGCGGAAGGAGCGGATGGGGGAGATCCTGGAATCCATCTCCGAGGCCATGAACGCCGTGAAGACGGTGGCCACCAACCTGCGGCCCATCGCCCTGGACGCCCTCGCCTTCGACGAGGCCGTGAGCTGGTACATCCGCTCCTTCGAGCACCGGGGGGGCGCCGCCGTCTCCGTCGAGATCGCGGAGGGGTTCCCGAAGGTCAAGGGCGCGCCGGCCATCGCCCTCTTCAGGGTGCTTCAGGAGATGCTGACCAACGTGTCCCGCCATGCCCGGGCCACGAAGGTCGCCGTCCGCCTGGGCTACACTGCCGGAACGCTCTCCCTGGAGGTGGCCGACGACGGGACGGGCATCACCCCCGGCCAGGCCGAGGCGGACGACTCCTTCGGCATCATCGGCATGCGGGAGCGGTGCGCGGCCTTCGGCGGGGAGCTTCAGGTGCGGGGCGTGCCGGGGGCGGGCAGCACCTTCTCCGCGCGCATCCCGTTCCCCCTCCAGGAAACCAGCGCAGGGAGGTCCTAGCCATGCTCCGGATTCTCGTCGCGGACGACCACTTCCTCATCCGGCGCGGCCTGAGGCAGCTCCTGGAGGAGACCCTGCCCGGCTCGGCCGTGGACGAGGCGGAGGACGGCCCGAAGACCCTGGCCATGGCCCGCAAGAACAAGTACGAGGTCGTCATGCTGGACATCTCCATGCCCGGCAAGGACGGCCTCGACCTGATCCGGGACCTGAAGGACCTGGACCCGATGACCCACATCCTGATCCTCAGCATCCAGCCCGAGGAGCAGTACGCCCTGCGGGCCTTCCGGCTCGGCGCCTCGGGGTGCCTCAACAAGTCCGCGGCGCCTTCGGAAGTCGTCGTGGCGGTGAAGACCATCCTCGCGGGCCGGCGCTACGTGAGCGCCAAGGCCCAGGAGCTCATGCTGGCGGAGGTGACGGGCGCGGGGGGGGAACTGCCCCACGAGCGCCTGTCCGACCGGGAGTACCAGGTCTTCCGCATGCTCGCCTCCGGCCAGACCATCGGCGAGATCTCCGAGGTGCTGGCCCTCAGCGTCAAGACCGTCAGCACCTACCGGGCCCGGATCCTCGAGAAGACGGGCCTCGAGAACAACGCCCAGATCACCCACTATGCCTTCAAGCACAAGCTCATCGGCGATTCCTGAAGACCGCGTGTAGGACAAACACCGACACGAGAAAGGGCGGTGGTCCGATAGCGGCCCCCGGGCGGCGGTTCTCTACTGGATCGCGATGGCCGACTGCTCCTCGCTCGAATCCAGGGTCTATCCTCCCTACCTGCCGGAGGACAGGCAGGCCCTGGACGCGTTCCTGGCGGCCCGGGGGCTCCAGTGGGAGCCGGACATCGACTATTCCGTGGCGCTCTTCGCCGGGGAACGGATGGTCGGCACGGGCTCCCTGGCCGGGAGGATCCTCAAGTGCCTGGCCGTGGAGGA
>DAOPZL010000099.1:3382-5925 GCA_035353395.1 Holophaga sp. | reverse complement strand
TGGGCCACGCCCCCCGCCAGGTTGCCCAGGCTCTCCATCTTCTGGACCTGCTGGAGCTGGCTCTGAAGCCGGGCCCGATCTTCCTCCGCCTGCTTGCGGTCGGTGATGTCATCGAAGATGCCCAGCACGGCAAAGGGGGTCCCCTCGGCATCCAGAAGGGGCACCTTGGATGTCTCGATCTGCTGCCGGCGCCCATCGGCCTGCTGCAGGGGCTCGACGATGTGGAGCCTGGGCCGGCGGCTCAGGAGCACCGCTTGATCATCGGCCCGGTAGGCCTCGGCCTCTTCCCGGGGCCAGGGCAGGTCGAAATCCGTCTTTCCCAGGACCATGGAGGGATCCGGGAGCCCCACCGTCTGGGCAAAGGCGCGGTTGCATCCCAGGTAGCGCCCCTCCAGATCCTTCCAGAACACCGCCTGGGGGATGGTGTCCAGGATCATGGCCAGCATCGCCCGGTTTTCCCGCAGCTCCGCCTCGGACTTGCGCAGGGCGGAGGCCGAACGGGCCTGCTCCCGGATGAAGGCGGCCGAACGGATGTTGCTGAGCGTCAACCTGGAAACCAGGTCCGTGAACTTCACCAGGAAATCCATGAGCTGCTTGACCTTGGCCCGGCTGAAGCGCGGCACGCGGTCCAGGGCCTCCAGGTAGGTCGCCTTGTCGAAACCGAAACGCTCGGCCTGGCCTTCGAAGAAGGTCCGGTCGATGGCCTCGTCGTCATAGAAGAACTGGCCGGTGTAGATGTTCCCCATGTGGTGGTCGCCCAGGTACAGAGGCGTCACCACATCCCAGAGGCCGCTCTGGCACTTGTAGGCCACGTAATTGCCGCGCTCCACGTGGCCGGCCAAGTAGAGATCGCTCTCGGTGCAAGCCTTGGAAGTGCCGGCATGGATCCGGTGATACTTCGTGCAGATATCCTGCCAGCCCACCGCCACCAGGACCTTGCCCTTGAGATCCAGGATGGCTGTCGCCGTGCATGTGATCCTGGCGAAGTCCTCCATCAGGGACCGGAGCACCGGGGCGTTGAGCAGGATCTCCAGTTCCCAGTCCCCGGGATCGACCTCCGCACTCCACGCCTCGATGGCACTGGCGGCCTCCGCCAAGTCGGGAATCGCCGTTGAGCCGATCTGGGTATCCATGTCCCTCACTCGCAAGGTCCGGGGAATCGACGGTATTGATGTATCGGCGTCCCCAGCCCTGTCCAGAAGTTCCTGTGAGTCTTGCCTGTGCTTGCGTACGCCAATCCTCGCCAGTCCCCCAGGAAGAGACCTGCGGCTTCTCGCTCGGGCCCCCCTCCAGAAACCTGCCCGGGGCCGGCTGTCTATCGGAACCAGGCGCCCAGACTGTCCGTGTAGGGCGGCCTGGCGATCCCCTTCTCGCTGATGATCGCCGTGATCAAGGAAGCGTCCGTGACGTCGAAGGCGGGGTTGAGCACCTGGACGCCGGCGGGCGCCATGGGCTTCTCGTACCACAGGCTGGTGACCTCCTCCGGGGCGCGTTCCTCGATGTGGATCGCGGGGCCGCCGGGGCAGGCCGGATCCAGGGTCGAGAGCGGCGCGTGGACGTAGAAGGGGATGCCGTAGTGCCTGGCCAGGATCGCCACGCCGGAAGTCCCGATCTTGTTCGCGGTGTCGCCGTTGGCCGCCACCCGGTCGCAGCCCACGAGGACGGCCTGCACCAGGCCCCGCTGCATCACGAAGGAGGCCATGTTGTCGCAGATCAGGGTCACGTCGATGCCGGCGGCCTGCAGTTCCCAGGCGGTGAGCCGCGCGCCCTGGAGGAGGGGGCGGGTCTCGTCGGCGTAGACCTTGAACCTGTAGCCGCGCTCGGAGCCCAGGTAGATGGGCGCCAGGGCGGTCCCGTAGCGGGAGGTGGCGATGGTGCCGGCGTTGCAGTGGGTGAGGAGACCCCAGCCGCGGCCGAGCAGGGTGAGGGCGTGCTCGCCGATGGCGCGGCACACGGCCTCGTCTTCGGCGCGGATCGCCTCGGCCTCCTCCCGCAGGCCCCGCTTCACGGCCTCGGGGGCCTCGCCCGCCAGGGCGTCCAGGCGGCGCTCCATGCGGTCCAGGGCCCAGAACAGGTTGACGGCCGTGGGACGGGAGGAGGCGAGGTACGCCTTCGACGCCCGGAATCCAGCCGCCAGGCCCGCCCAGTCGGGAGCCGCAGAATCCCGGACGGCCAGGTAGACCCCGTACGCAGCCGCGATGCCGATGGCCGGAGCGCCGCGCACCCGCAGCTTCGCGATGGCTTCCCAGATGTCGCGGAGATCCCGCAGGCGAAGGAACCGCGTCTCGTTGGGCAGGCGCGTCTGGTCCAGGAGGACCAACTCGCCGGTCGCATCGTCCAGGCGGACGGCTTCGATCATGCGGGGTTCGTTCATGGGTTCCTCCCTGGGCTCACGCCCCGGCGCGGCCGGATTCCTGGGGAAAACCGGGCCTGCCCGGCTCCAGGAGGGCCTCGGCGGTGGCGCGGTCGGTGACGAGGGCGTGGATGAGCCGGCCCTGGATGGCGCCCCGGAGCGCCGCGAGCTTGGACGGGCCGAAGGCGAT
>DAOPZL010000099.1:0-3282 GCA_035353395.1 Holophaga sp. | reverse complement strand
GCCGGCCCTGGATGGCGCCCCGGAGCGCCGCGAGCTTGGACGGGCCGAAGGCGATCCCGACCACGAAGGGGAGTTCCCGGATCCGCGGCCACGCCAGGGACACGATCCGGTCCTCGAAGGAGACGGGCACGCGCCGGCCCCGGGCGTCGAAGTAGCGCATGAGGATGTCCCCCACGGCGCCCTTGGCTTCCAGCTCCCGCAGCTGCTCGTCGTCCATGTAACCGGTCCTGCGCAGGCTGGAATCGGGGGAGAGATCCCCGATGCCGACGAAGGCCACATCCACGCGGGCGGCGTTCTCGAAGGCGCTGGCCACCGGCTTCTCCGCCACGATGAGGGCCTTGGCCTGGGCGCTCTGCACGAGCACGGGGGCCGGGATGGTCTCCAGGGGAGAGCCCAGCTTCTCGGCCAGCTTCCAGGAGACGCCGTAGGGCATGCTCGGGTCGAGGTAGGTGCCTGCCAGCTCGTTGACGCACAGGGGTGGCCGGGACGGGCGGCGCACGAAGGGCAGCATGGCGCTGAGGGTGCGGCTCCAGGCCGCGCCGATCCGCTTGCCGGGCAGGGCGAGGCGGGAGAGCAGGTCTCCCCCTTCCCGGCCGAGGTTCTCCAGGGTGTCCTCGACCGTGGCGCCGGTCTCGGCGACCCGCACGGTCCGGAGCCCCAGCTCCCGCTCGAGGCGCAGGGCCAGGGCCAGGCTGTCGGAGAGGGGCCGGTTCACGGTGATCTGCACGAGGCCTTCCTCGTCCGCCCGCTTGAGCATCCGGGTGACGGCCACCCGGGAGATGCCCATGCGGTCGGCGATCTCCTTCTGGGTGAGCCGCTCGATGTAGTAGAGGTTCGCGACGGTGACGATGCTCTCGTAGCTGTAGCGTGGCATGGTGTTCCTACAGGGCCTCCAGGAGACCGACGAAGTGCCGGACGTTGTCCGCAAGGTCGGGTCCGCGGCGGTGCAGGCCGCCGCCGATCAGGAGGGCGAAGTCCCGGCCGTAGACCTCGACCAGGTCCCGGGCGCGGTCCGTGGTCATGCCGCCCCCGGGGGCCGGGAAGCTCGGGGCCAGGCCGCCCAGCGGGGCCCGGGTGGCCTCGGCGATCTCCACGCACTCTTCGCGCGAGAACGAGAAACGTCCCCCGAAGTTGGGGTAGACCGACAGGTCCGCCCCGGCGAGGCGGGTGAGGGCGCCGAAGAGGGCGCCGTGGGAGAACCCGTTGCCCGGGGCGGACACCAGGCTGCCCCCGAAGGCGGGATGGGCCATCACGGGCAGGGCCAGGGAATCGTCCTCGGCCAGGCAGCGCATCGTGTCGAAGCCGACGAGGGCCGGGCAGACCAGGAGGCCGCCGGCGCCCGCATCCTTGGCCCGGCGGGCACGGGCGAAGACCTGGTCGGCTGGGCCGGAAACGTGGGGCAGGTAGAGGGTGCGGCCTCCGGTGATCCGGTTGGCGCGGGCCACCGCCTCGGCGCAGGCGGCCACGCGGTCCTCGTAGCGGCAGAAGGGCTGGTCCGAGAGGCCGTGGTCGTCCTTGATCAGGTCGATGCCTCCCAGGGCGAAGGCATGGGCCTGGGCGGCCAGGTCCCGGGCCGAGAGGCCCATGGGCTTCAGGGCGCTGCAGAGGAGCGGCCGGCGGCGAACGCCGCAGAGCTCCCGGAGCCCCTCCCGGCCGAAGCGGGGGCCCCCAAACCAGCGGGTCACCGCTTCGGGCAGGTCGAGGTCCACCACCCGGATGCCCGGCATGAGGCTGATGTTGCCGAAGACCACGTTGAGGAGCTGCACCAGGTCGCCCCCGGCGCACTCCACCGCGTACGAGATGCGGATCCGGAAGGCCGCCGGGTCTTCGGGCTCGAAGGCTTCCACCCGGCCCACGATCTCGTCGGGGATCGGTCCGGCGGGCAGCAGCTCCCTCGGGAATTCCACGGTCTGCTCGACGCAGATGGCCTCGGCCTTGGCCCGGGCCTCCGCTTCGGTCCCGGAGACTCGGTAGTCGACGCGGAAGCGCTCGCCGGAGAGGAGGAGGGGCGTCACAGGGCCTCCACCTTGGCCAGGCTGTGGACCGCCTCGAGACGGACCGCCTCGAGCTCCTCTTCTTGGATGCCGAGGTCCTGCCCCACCAGGCTCCCGATGCTCCGCACCAGGGCCATGGCGTCCAGGCCGTACTTCCTCATGAGGTAGGGCCTGGAGCCGCCGTGGGCGAAGGTGTCCCGGAGGCCCACCCGGACCAGGCGCTTGCCCAGGCCGTGCTCGGCCATCACCTCGGCCACCGCCGAGCCCAGGCCGCCCACGATCGTGTGGTTCTCCATGGTGACCACCCCGTGCCGGGCCGAGGCCAGGGCCTCCAGGATGGCCGGGTCCCCGAAGGGCTTGTGGGTCGAGACGTGCAGATGGGTCACGCCCACGCCCCGGGCTCGCAGGACCGCGGTGGCGCGCATGGCCTCCTCCGTGCAGATGCCCGAGCTGAGGAGGGTGATGTCCCCGCCCCGGGAGAGGGTGCGGACCCGGTCCAGGGCGAAGGGCTCGGCCGGACTGAAGAGGCGCGGGATCTCGCCGCGGAGCATCCGGACGTAGACCGGGCCGTCCACCGCCAGGACGGGGTCCAGGATCGTCTCCACCTCCGTGGCGTCCCCGGTCTCCAGGACGGTCATGTTGGGCACGGCCCGCATCACCGCCACGTCCTCGATGGCCTGGTGGGTGGCGCCGCCGGGGGTGGTGATCCCGGGCAGGAAGCCGAAGAACTTCACGGGCAGGTTGGAGTAGGCCACGGAGGACACGATCTGGTTCAGGGCCTGGCGGTAGATGAAGACCGCGAAGGTGTGGACCAGGGGGACGTACCCCTCCCGGGCCAGCCCGGCCGCGAAGCTGATCATGTTCTGCTCGGCGATGCCCATGGAGAAGAACCGGTCCGGATAGGCGCCCTGGAACTCGGCGATCTCGGTGGAGCCCGTCAGGTCGGCGGAGAGGACCACCACTTCGGGCCGGTGCCGGGCCCATTCGACGAGATTGCTGGCATGCACCTTGGTTCGGATGTCCATCGTTCACCCCCGGGACGCGGCGTCCCGCATGGTTTCGTAGCACTGGCGGTACGCCTCCCGTTCCGCGGGGGAGGCGAAGCGCACGTAGTGGAGCTTGGGGCGGCGCTGCTCCAGGAGGGGCACGCCCCGGCAGGGATCGGTGGCGCAGAGGACTACCAGGGCGCGGCCGTCCCGCGCGAGGCGGGCGGCGGCGTCCAGGGCCTCGGGGTCGTGGCCGTCCACGGTGACGGCCCGGGCGCCGAAGGCCTCGATGCGGGCGTCCA
>DAOPZL010000098.1:0-6029 GCA_035353395.1 Holophaga sp. | reverse complement strand
CCCTCGGAAGTGGTGGCTGGATGCGGACTCGAACCGCAGACCTAGGGATTATGAGACCCTCGCTCTAACCACCTGAGCTACCCAGCCGGGAACCCACAGTCTATCGAGTTTCAGCGCCGAGGTCCACGCTGGATTTTGGCCTGGCCAGGACCTTTTCATAGAGCGCTTCGTACTGGTCGATGACGGGTCCTTCCGCGAAGGTCGTCAGGGCGCGCTCCCGGGCCGCGGCTCCCATGGACCTCCGCAGGCCGCAGTCCTTCAGGAGCTCAAGGGCGTCCGCGGCCATGGCGTCCGTGTCCCCCATGGGCTCCAGGTAGCCGTCCACGCCGTGGCGGACCACTTCCGGAAGCCCGCCGACCCGGCTCGCGATGACGGGGACCTGGTGCGCCATGGCCTCCAGGGCCGCCAGGCCGAAGCTCTCCGTGGACGAGGGCAGGAGGAAGACGTCGGAGCAGGCCAGGACGGTGCCGATGTCCAGCTGCTTGCCGGTGAAGCGGACCGCGCCGGCGAATCCCCGCTGCCGGGCGTAGGTCTCCGCCTCGGCGCGGTCCGGGCCGTCCCCCACCATGACCAGCTTGGCGGGATGGGCGGCCAGGACCTTCTCGAAGACCCGCATCACGTCCAGCACCCGCTTCACGGGCCTGAAGTTCGAGATGTGGACCAGGATGGGGGAGGCGCAGGGTGCCAGCCAGGATCGGCAGTCGGGGCGCTCCCCCGCGGGGGGGGCGACGAAGTTGGGGATCACCTCGATGGGGCGGTCCACCTGGAAGGTCCGGCAGGTCTCGCGGCGCAGGAACTCCGACACGGCGGTCACCGCGTCGCTGGCCCGGATGGCCAGCCTCACCATGGGCAGGTAGCTGGGATCCGATCCCACGACGGTGATGTCCGTGCCGTGGAGCGTGGTGACGATCTTGAGCTTGCCGTCCGTCGCCATGCGCGCGAGCAGGGCCGCGGACGCGTGGGGGATGGCGTAGTGGGCGTGCATGATCTCGAGTCCGTGGTTGCTGGCCACGTCGGCCATCTTGGAGGCCAGGGCGATGGAGAAGGGTTCCGCCTCGAAGAGCGGGTAGGGGCTGGCCGTCACCTCGTGGAACAGCACGCGGTCCTCGAACCCGAGCAGCCGGGGCGGAACGGACGGGCTGAGCAGGTGCACTTCGTGTCCCCGCGCGGCCAGGGCCTTCCCCACTTCGGTGGCCACGACGCCCGATCCTCCGAAGGTCGAGTAGCAGGAAATGCCGATGCGCATGCCGCCTCCACGCCATAGCCAGTGTCCCGATCTCCCGGGAACGTCTATCATGAGCAGATCGAAGGAAGTTGCCTATGCCGATCATCATCGTGCTCGTCCACTGGGGGATCGAAGTCCTGATCCTGATGGTGGTCCTCTCGAGCATCCTGTCCTGGTTCCGACCCGATCCCCGCAATCCGTTCGTGAAGCTCCTGAACGCCGTCGTCGATCCCATGCTCCACCCCATCCGGGCGATCCTTCCCGCGGCGGGCGGCATGGACTTCAGTCCCGTGGTCGCGATCCTCATCCTCTGGTTCCTGCAGAGGCTGCTGGCCGGCGGAATCCCCAGCTGAGGTGTCCATGAAATTCACCCCGCTCGATATCCAGCGCCGAGAATTCGAAAAGGCCTTCCGGGGCCTCAGCGAAACGGAAGTGAGGGCCTTCCTCCACGAGATCGCCGCGGAGTGGGAGGAGATCGTCCACGAGAACCAGAAGCTCCGGGACGAGCTCGTGGACACCCGGGAGCGCCTGCAGCAGTACCAGGACCAGGACCGCATCTTCCGGGAGACGCTGCTCCACGCCCAGAAGACCAAGGAGGAGCTGCTGGAGGCCGCCAACCGCGAGAAGGCCCTGATCCTGAAGGAGGCGGACTTCAAGGCCGACGAGATCATCCGGGAAGCCCAGAACCGCATGGCGGAGATGGAGGCCCAGCTCCGCAACCTCAAGCTGGAGCGGGTCCGGTTCCTCCAGGAGATCGACACGCTGATGGCCCGGACACGGCGCTTCCTGCAGGAGGAGGCGCCGGAGATCTTCCCGCCCACGGAAGCCACCCGGAAACTGGATGACCGGGAAGCCGCCCTGCTGGACCAGATGGCGGCCCCCCCGGCGTCGCCGGCGGGCTGAAACCATACGGAACACGCCTCGGCCGGCAGGTGTCGCCGAGGACGCCTTCCGTGGGGTGGTTCCCTCAGCCCAGGCCCAGCAGGCCCCTGGCCTCGGCTTCCATGCAGTCCAGGAAGCCGGGCGTGGTGCAGCTCTGGAGGTAGACCTTCAGCTTGGGCTCGGTGCCGCTAGGCCTGAACGCCGCGAAGGCGCCGCTCTCCAGCCGGAACTTGAGCACGTTGCTGGCCGGGATGGGCTGGGCGATGTCCCGGCGGTCCGGGCGGTCGAGGATGCGGTCCACCGTGTCGTCCGGCTGGTGCCACTCGCCGCTGGCGAAGTCCTCCCAGGAGACGACCCGTTCCCCGGCGAAGGTCCTGAGGCCCGCGTCGCGAATGCGGGCCATGGCCTCGGCGAAGCGCTTCGCGCCGCCGGGACGGGGGTCCTCGAGGTTCACCAGCCGGTTGTGGAAGGTCCCGATGCGCTTCTGGAGCGCCTCCACGGCCTCCAGGAGGCCCAGGCCCATGGCCTTGTAGTGGCCGATCATCTGTCCCACGACGACGGAGGCCGTGACGCCGTCCTTGTCGCGGAGGTCGTTGGAGAGCAACATGCCGAAGGATTCCTCGGCGCCGAAGGCGTAGGGCTCGCCCAGCTCCACCAGCCGGTGCTGGCGGTCGGCGATCCACTTGAAGCCCGTGAGGGTCCAGCAGACTTCCAGGTTGTGTCGGCGGGCGACCTCCGCCACGAAGTCCGAGGTCACCACCGTGGTCACGACCGTTCCCTTGAGGCCCTTCTCCGCGCAGAGGTAGTCCAGGGTCAGGGCCGCGAGGTCGTTGCCGCTCATCAGTTCCCAGGCTCCTGCCCGCTTCGCGATCACGCCGATGCGGTCCGCGTCCGGGTCGTTGGCCAGGATCGCGTCCGCGTCCAGGCGTTCGGCGTCGGCCAGGGGCGCCCGGTAGGCGGCGATCTCCTCGGGATTGGGCCGGGGGGCCGTGGGGAAGGTCCCGTCGGGCGTGGCCTGGGCGCTGCACACCTGCAGGGGCAGGCCGGCCCGCCGGAACAGCTCCGGGACGAAGGCCATGCCCGTGCCGTGGAAGGGGGTGTAGAGGAGCTTCGCCGCCTGGAACACCGAGGGCTTCGGCAGCAGGGAGAGGCCCATGGCCAAGTAGGCTTCCTCGAGCTCCCGAGGGATCGGCCGGATGCGGGCGTCCATGTCCGGGGAAGGGGGCTCCGGCACGATGGACAGCCCGGCCATCTCGGCCTCGATCTCCGTGTCCCAGGGGGAGACGACCTGGGCCCCGAGATCGTCATAGGCCTTGTAGCCGTTGTATTCCTTGGGGTTGTGGGAGGCGGTCACGATGATGCCGCAGCCGGTGCCGAGCTTGCGCATGGCGAAGCAGAGGAAGGGGGTGGGCAGGGGGCGGTCGCCCAGGTAGACCTGGTAGCCCGACGCGGCCAGCACCCGGGCGACCTCCCGGGCGAAGGAATCCGACTGGAGCCGCGTGTCGAAGCCCACCAGGGCCGTCCCGCGGCCGGGGGCATGCCGCCTGGCCACCGCGGCCACGCCCAGGGTCGCCCGGCGGATGTTCGGCTTGTTCATGCGACGCAGCCCGGCGGCCATGATGCCGCGCAGGCCTCCGGTCCCGAAGGCCAGTGGCTCCGAGAAGCGGTCCTGGATCTCGGAGAGCGCGGCCGGGTCGCCCTTCTCCGCCGCCGCCAGGATCGGCTCCAGGTCGGCGCGGAGCTCGGGCTCCAGGTGGGGGAAGGCAAGGTATTCGCGGGCGGCTTGGATGGACATCAGGCACCTATGCAGTTGGATCGGGAGACGGATTCACGCCCCTCCCAGGGCGATATCTTCCAGGAGGATGCTGAGGCCCGCGCTGGATCCGTACCAGCGCAGGTCGTTCCCCAGCGCGACGATGCGGGCCAGGAAATCCTTCAGGTTGCCCGCGAAGGTCATCCGGTCCACGGGTTCGGCCAGCGCGCCTTCCCGGATGCGGACGCCGCTGGCGCCCACGCTCAGGTCGCCGGAGACGGGGTCCACCGTGTGCAGCCCCATGATCTCCGTGATGAGGACGCCGCTCCCGGCCTTCCGGTACAGCGCCTCCGGGCTCTCCGGGCCGGGGGACGGGAACAGGTTGAACAGGGTGATGCCCGGATTGCTGCCCACCCCGCGTCCGGCGGTGGCCGTGGGCGCCACCCCCATCTCCGCGGCGGTCCTCAGGGTGTGCAGGTAGGTCTGCAGGACGCCGTTCTCGATGAGCACGTTGCGCCGGGTGGGCAGGCCCTCGCCGTCCCAGGGTTCCGTCCCCAGGCCGCCGGGCAGCCGCCCGTCGTCGACCAGGTTGAGCAGGGGCGAAGCGATCGCCTGGCCGAGCTTCCCGGCGAAGAGGCTGCGCTGCTTCAGCACCGCCTCGGCCGAGAGCATTCCCGCGACGATCCCCAGCAGGTCCACCGCGACCTCGGGATGCAGCACCACCGGGTACCTGCCGGCGGGGAGCTGGGCCGGCTTGAGCTTCCGCTCCCCCTTCAGGGCGGCCTCGCGACCGACCCCGGCCAGGCTGAAGGCCTCGGGATGCCGGCCCATGTCCCAGTGCCAGGCGGCCTGGCGGTCCTCCCCCTCCTGCACGGCCAGCTCGATGCTGGCGGCGCAGGTCGTGGCCAGGTCGAAGGCGCGCACGCCCTTCTGGGTCAGCAGCAGGGAGGCGCCGGCACCGTCCGACCAGGAGGACTCCCGCACGGCCACGACCTTGGCGGACGCCTTCCGGGCTTCCGCCTCCAGGCGCAGGGCGCGCTCGATCCGCTCCTCGGCGGTCAGCGCCTCGACGCGCGGGTCGAACCGGCTGGGCAGGTCGTCCGTGCCCGAAGGGGCGGCCTGGCGGGTCCAGGGGTCCTCGTCGCCCAGGGCGGACAGTTCCCAGGCGTTCGCGAACAATTCCTTGAAGTCCTCGCGGGTCAGGTCGGTGGTCGTGGCGAGGCCGGTGCGGCCGCCGCGCAGGACCCGCACGCCCAGCCCCCCCCGCTTGGAGGTGGTCAGGTCCTCCAGGGCGCCGTTCTGGACCTTGGCCTTGCGGCTCCTGGCGATGGAGACGTAGGCCTCGGCGCCGTCCGCGCCGAGCGCCACGGCGTGGCGGATCCCCTCCTGGAGCTTCGCCTCCAGGGATTCGGGAAGGTAGTGGTGGAACAGGCCGGAATCCGTCATCAGGGCAGGGCCTCCTTCAGGGCGCGTTGATAGGCCTGGAACGTGGGCACGTCGAAGCACACCAGCAGGACCTTCTCGGGCATGGGGTGCGTGTCCACGAAGCCGAGGATCTCGGAGACGGCGATGGGGGCGGCCGTCTCGAGGGGGATCTGGGGCTGGCGCCCCGACCCGATGCTCGGGAAGGCGAGGCTCCGGATGTTCCGGCTGGCGGCCAGCTCGAGGGAATTGCGGTAGCAGGCCGCCAGGGCCTTGACCTCGTCGGGACCGCCCCAGGTCCAGGTGGGCGCCACGGTATGGATGACGTAGCGCACCCCCAGCTCGTGGGCGGAGGTGATGCGGGCTTCTCCCACGGGGCAGCCCCGCAGGGTCGCGCATTCCTCCCGGAGGCCCGGGCCGGCGGCCCCGTGGACGGCCGAGTGGACCGGTCCCCCGTCGAGCAGCGTGGGATCGCTGGAATTGACGATGGCCTCCACGTTCATGGAGGTGATGTCTCCGAGTTGCAGCATGAATCGGGCAGCCATGGCGGGACCTCTACGGCATCCGGGCATCAGGAGCGGTCCGGGAAGGACTCGCAGACAAGCGTAGCGGACTTGGGGCCTCCGCGATGGAACGCCTTCAGCATCGTGCCGCGCATCAAAGGACCTCCGGCATGGGCTCCGCGGTCCCGCCCACGACGAGGGCGGGGCAGAGGATCGTCGGCAGGGCGTCGGAGACGGGCACGCC
>DAOPZL010000097.1:0-6134 GCA_035353395.1 Holophaga sp. | reverse complement strand
GGAGAGGGCGCCGCCCGGATCGGCACGGTCACGGCCGAGGATCCCGGGACCGTGTTCCTGCGCACGACCCTTGGAACCAAGCGGATCCTGGACCTGCTGTCGGGAGAGCAGCTGCCCAGGATCTGCTAGTCCGCCTTCTTGTCCCCGGGCTGCGCGCCCTCCGCCAGGACCGCGGCCAGCGTGTCCATCGGGTCCTTGTGGTTGGCGCGCGCGATCTCCCGGAGCGTGGCTCCGGGCTCGAGGCTTCCGAACCCGGCCCGGGACAGCCTGTCGAAGACCACATCCTCAGGTTGCCGGGTCATGACGGCGATCGTCCCGAGGTTCGAATCCAGGGCCGTGTCCAGGAGCCTTCCGATCACTTGCCGACCTCCGGCCCTGGGGCTCCCGATCGGCAGGACGGCCAGGATGGAGACGGCCAGGGCGCAGACGGCCAGAACGGCCACCAGGGGCTTCCGGAGCTGGGCCAAGGTCGGCCCGCGGTGCACGACGATGTGCAGGACGCTTCCCGCGACAAAGGCGAGACTGGACCATTCATGGAGCTGGTTGACGAAACCGGTCCTGATTCCGAGCAGCAGGCAGCATCCCGTGAATCCGACCGCGAGGAACGAGATGATGACGAAAGGGGTGGCGAGGCGGCGCAATTCCACTTCTTCTCCGTTCAGGAATGGGCCCTCCGGTCCGTGATCGAAGGACGCGGCGACACATCCGAATGGACCCTCCGCGGGGGAAGAAGGTGACAAGAGGGACCGACGCCCCCCCCTGGGCCGATGGCCTCCTTTCCAGTCAGGCGGGAATCGCGAGGAAAATATCGGCATGAGTGGATGATTTGCATATTAATATTGTGTATTTGCATGTCATCGAAAACGATAATTTCATGCATATCTGTAAATAATTAAACAGCATATTTAATTATTCAACATGATGTCGCTACTTGAAGTATTTTTAATGAGATCAGTCAGAAAAAACAGGTTGACAAAAATTGTAATGGGCGCAAGAATCCTAATCACTTTCCGGAGGAATACTTATGAAGAAGCATACATTCGGGCTCGTCGCCGCCGTGCTGGCCCTGAACCTCGCCGGGGCCGCGCCTTCCTTCGCCCAGGACAGCCTGACGGGCAAGGTCGGTTTCGGTTTCCAGGGCCTCGTGGCCGGCAACGTCATCAACGGAGCTTCGGTGCGCGGCTGGACCGCCAACAAGTTCGGCTGGGAAGGCAACCTCCTCTACAGCTACGCCAAGATTTCGGCCGGTGGCGAGAACTACAAGGGGGATCTCTGGGGCCTCGAGGCCAAGGGCCTCTATGCGCTGGTCGAGCGCGAGAACAGCAAGATGTACGTGGGCGCCAAGTTCGCCTACATGCCCTACGAAGTGAAGGTCGATGGACACGGCAAGGTGTTCGACGGCCACCTGATCGAGCCCGGCGTCCTGGCCGGCGCGGAGTTCTGCATCCCGAACCTGCCTGAAGTCGGCATCAACTTCGAGGTCGGCTACAACTACATCAAGTCCGACAACACGGTCGTTGGTCACAACCTCGACGCGAAATACCACGGCATCAACGCCGGCGTCGGCATCCACTACTATTTCTAGATCCTTGCAAGCAAGGACTGCTTGATTTAATCAACACATCTCCCGCTCCGGCGGGAGATGTGTTTTTAATGGAGCGCGCCCAGGCCGCCCCCGCCTTTCGGGGGCTCCTTCAGCGCGAGCACGAAGGGCAGGGTGACCAGGAAGGCCAGGCTCAGGAAGGCGAAGACGTCCACGAAGGCCAGGTAGTAGCCCTGCCGCAGCACTTCGGCGCCCACCAGGCCCCGGGCCAGCTGGCCGGTGGAGGCCGGATCCAGCCCGGCCCGGGGGAAGAGGCCGGCCTTGAGTCCCGCAAGGCCCTGCTGGAGCGCCGGGTTGGTGGCCGTGATGCGCTCGGCGAGACGGGCGTGGTGGAACTGGGCGCGGTTGGCCAGGATGGTGGTGGCCGCGGCGATGCCCACGCTGGCGCCCTCGTTGCGCATCAGGTTGTAGATGCCCGTGGCCTGGCCCTTGCTCGGAGAGGGCACCCGGACCATGCTCGCCGTGGCCAGGACCACGATGGTGAAGCCCATGCCGATCCCGTTGAAGATCCGGGCCACGATCAGGAAGGAGATGCTGGTCTGGGGGCTGATGCGGGTCAGGATCCAGGTGGACCAGGCCAGGCTCAGGACCCCGGCCGTGAGCAGGAGCTTGCCGTTGACCCGGCCCACGAGCAGCCCCGCGGCCACCATGGCGACGACGGAAGCCACGCCGCCCGGGCTGAGCACGACGCCCGCCCAGGTGGGCGTGAAGCCCAGCATGGTCTGGACGAAGAGCGGAAGGATGATGAGCGCCGCATAGAGTCCGAACATGGTCATGAACGTGAGGAGCATCCCCCCTGCGAATTCGGGCAGCTTGAACAAGGTCAGGTCGACCAGGGGCTCTTTCGCGGTCAGGCTGCGCCAGACGAAGAGGGCGAGGCCCAGGGCCGACAGGCCGGCGTAGAGCTTCACCTCGTTGGCGGCGAACCAGTCGAGGCGCTGCCCGCGGTTGAGGAAGAGCTCCAGGCAGCCCAGCCCCACGGCGATGCAGGCAAGGCTCCAGCCGTCCACGCGGCCCTCGGGCCTGGCGAGGTAGGGCGGATCCTCGATGAAGGCGTTCGCCATGAAGAAGGCCACGAGGCCCACGGGCACGTTGATCCAGTAGATCCACGGCCAGCTCCAGTTGTCCGTGATCCAGCCCCCCACCAGCGGTCCCAGGATGGGGCCGAAGATGACGCCGATGGCGAAGACGGCCGTGGCCGTCCCCTGCTCCTCGTCCGGGAAGGCCTCCAGGGTGATGGCCTGGCTCATGGGCACCATGGCGCCTCCGGAGAGTCCCTGCAGGACCCGGAAGAGGATCTGGATGCCCAGGGTGGGGGACAGCCCGCAGGCGAAGCTGGACAGGGTGAAGGTGGCCAGGCAGAAGAGGTAGAGGCGCCTCCGGCCGAAGTAGTTCCCCAGCCAGCCGGTGATGGGCAGGATGATGGCGTTCGCCACGAGGTAGCTGGTGATGATCCAGGTGATCTCCTCGGTCCCGGCGGAGTAGGCGCCCTTCATGTGCGGCAGCGCCACGTTCACCACGGAGGTGTCCAGCACCTCCATGAAGGTGCCCAGCATCGTGGCGAAGGACACGATCCACTTGAGGTTCTTGGAGGCCGGGGCGGACATGGGCGGCTAGTCCCGGGTGTCGATGACCGCGGTGACCGTGAGGCCCAGGCGCAGCCGGTGGTCCGGGTCCGCGCCGGAGTCGAGCTTGATCTTCACGGGGACCCGCTGGACCACCTTCACCCAGTTGCCGGTGGCGTTCTCGGCCGGCAGCAGGCTGAAGACGCTGCCCGTTCCCGCCGACAGGCTCTCGACGGTGCCCGTGAAGGCGCGGGAGTCGTCCAGGTCCGTGCGGAGAGTGACCCGCTGGCCGGGCCGCACCCGGACGAGCTGGGTCTCCTTGTAGTTGGCCTCCACCCACAGCTCGTTCTGGTCCAGGGGCACGATGGACAGCAGCGGCTGGCCCGGGGCGACCACCACGCCGGGCTCGGCCAGCTTCCGGCTCACCACGCCGTCGCAGGGCGCGGTGATCGTGCAGTAGGACCGCTGGAGCAGCGCGTTGTCCAGAGCGGCCTGGGCGACCCCGACCTTGCTCCGGCTCACGCCGAGGGCGCTCCGGGCTGCGGCCACCTGCTTCCGGGCGGCCTCCTCGGAGGCCGCGGCCACCTCGTCAGCCGTGACCGCTTGGTCGAACTTCTGCTTCGGGATGGACTGCCGCTCGAAGAGGGCGGACAGGCGCCTGCGGTCGGCCTCGGTGAGGGTCTTCTGGCTCCGGGCCGCCGCCACCTGGGCCGTGGCCTGGCCGATCTGGGCCTGGTTGAGGGCGAGGGCGGACTGGGCCTCGGCGAGGGACGCCTGGGCGCGCGCCACGGCGGCGTCGAAATCCTTCGGATCGACGGTGGCGATCACCTGTCCCGCCTTCACGGCCTGGTTGTCGTCCACGGCCAGGGTCTGCAGGGGGCCGGGGATCCGCGAGGCGAGGGTGACGATGTGGCCGCGGACGTAGGCGTTGTCGGTGGAGACGAAGACCTGCTCGTGCCGCCACCGCAGGTAGGCCCAGCAGGTGCCGATCAGCGCGGCCCCCAGGATGACGCCCAGGGAGATCCATTTCTTCTTGCCCGTCGTGGTCATGTCACTTCTCCAGGTGCGTTTCGTAGAATTCGGCCAGGTCCTCGCCCAGGATCGCGAGGAGCGCCGCCTGCTCGGCGTAGGCCTTGTAGTGCCTGCCCGCCAGGGCCGAGCGGCTCTCCGCCAGGACCGCTTCCGCGTCGAGGGCGTCCGTGGATCGGACCATGCCTTCCCGGTACTGGTCCTCCACGATCCTCAGGTTCTCCTCGGCGGCGGCGACGTTCTGCTTCGCCGTCTCGACCTCCCGGAGGGCCTGCTGGAAGTCCCGGAGGGCGGCGACCGAGGCGGCCTCCGCCGTGCGCTGGGCTTCCTGGAGCTCCCGCCGCGCCTGCGCGGCCTCGGTGGCGCCCTGGCGGATCCTGGCGGCGCGGGCGCCCCCGTCGAGGACCTTCCAGGTCAGGCCGACCGTGAGGGAATTCTCGTGGGGGTGGACCAGGAAGCGGTTCTCCTCGTAGGTATGGGCGGCCTCCGCGACGACGTTGGGCAGGAGATCCGCCCTGCGGAGGGCGGTCTGCTCGTCGAGGGCCTTCACCTTGGCCTGGAGCGCCCGGACGGATTCGTTGTCCTGCGCCGCCCGGAGGCGGATGGCCGCCTCGTCCCAGGGCAGGGAGGGGGGAGCCGCCAGGGCGTCCGGCAGCTCCAGGGGCGTCCTGGGATCCCTGCCCAGGCTCAGGTTGAGGGTCTCCAGGGCGCTGGCGTAGGCGGCGTCCACGGCGCCGTCCGCGTCCTCCACGCTCCGGAGCGCCACCTCGGTGCGGAGGTAGTCGTTCCGGGCCACGATCCCCTGCTTCAGGAGGTCCTGGACGGTCTTGAGGTGGTCCTGCAGCGCGATCCGGCGCTGGGCCAGCACCCGCTTCCGGGCCTTTGCCTCGAGGAGGGCCATGTAGCGGGCCGCGACCTCGGCCTGGAGG
The DNA here is from genome assembly GCA_035353395.1 of Holophaga sp. Lineage (GTDB taxonomy): Bacteria > Acidobacteriota > Holophagae > Holophagales > Holophagaceae > UBA1801. The sequence continues at coordinate 1,008 of DAOPZL010000097.1, read as the reverse complement.
CGGCGGACCTCGGCCCGGCCGGAGGCCGAGGTCGCCTCTTCCCTGGACCGGGAGGCCGAGAGGGCCTTCCCGCGGCGGCCGAAGTCGTAGACGAGGTACTGCACGCCCACCTTGTAGCGCCAGCTCGAGGCTTGCTCGATGCCCATCGCCATGGAGGGGACCGTGAGGGTGTGGCCGAGCACGGACGCGGTGATGGGAGAGGTCTGGAGTTCGCGCGTGTGGTCCAGGGAGAGGTGTCCGAGGCCGGCGCTCAGCTCGGGAAGATAGAGGGCCTTGACCTGGGCGGTCTCCTCCCGGGCGGCGGTTTCCGAGAACCGGGCACTCTCGGCCTTGAACGAGGCTTGCCCGGCTTCCCGGAGGGCGGCGGGAAGGGTGAGGGGCGTTCCGGCCGGAAGCGACAGGGACGCTGCGAGGAGGAAGGCTGGGCAGGCGGACGTCATGGCCGGCCTCCCACGCCGTGGAGGAGGCAGGACATGGCCCGCTCCACGCAGGTTTCAGGCGTCTCGCTGCCCCGGGCGTGATGCATGGTGTGCAGGGAGGACTGGAGCACGTCGAGCACGAGCTGCGTGAGGAACTCGGGATCCAGGGACTGGATTTCCCCGGCTTCCACGGCCGCCTGGATCACGAGGGTCAGGCGGTGGCGCTCGTCCAGGTAGAGCTGGCGGAGCGCCGGCGCGAAGCGGCTGTCCAGGCCCCAGTCGAACAGGGAACGGTCGCGGATGAACATGGGCAGGACCATGGGGCGGTCCTTGAACAGGGTCACGTAGGCGAGGGCAAGGGCGCGCAGGCGTTCGAGGGGCGATCCGGGGGGCCGCAGCGCCTCCTCCGTCCTGGCGTGGAAGAGCTGGGCCCGGTGGACCATCACGGCTTCGTAGAGGTCCTGCTTGCTGGGGAAGTGCTCGTAGAGTCCCTGGATCCCGATCTCCGCCTCCGCGGCCACCTCCTGGATCGAGGCCTCGTCGAAGGGCTTGCGCCCGAAGACCTGGCTGGCGGCCTCCAGGAGCATCA
>DAOPZL010000096.1:0-6165 GCA_035353395.1 Holophaga sp. | reverse complement strand
CTGGTGCTCGCAGAGGGGCTCGAACCCTCACGTTGTTGCCAACGGCGGATTTTAAGTCCGCTGCGTCTGCCATTCCGCCATGCGAGCGCGCTATCAGCCTATCCTGGATGGGGACGACGTGGGAGGGATCGCGGGTGCGGATCGGGGCGTGGATGCTATCCGGCTGGATGCTGCTGGCGGCGGGGCACGGCGCCTTCGTCCCGGCCGCGGTTCCGGGGGTCCATGAGCTGGACGCGCAGTACCGGTTCTCGTGCGCCCAGTGCCATGGTCCGAGCGGGACTGCCCGGACGCCATCGGGGATCAAGCTGCCGGGCCGGGTCCTCGCGGACCGCAAGTGGCTGGCCAGGCAGAAGGACGAGGATCTGGTCCGGTCCATCCTGGAGGGCAAGGGGGCCATGCCCGGCTTCAGGAACAAGATGGCCTCCGAGGACGCGAAGGGCCTGATCACGAGGATCCTGAAGCCCATGGCCAGAAAGGCCCGGTAGCCGTCCTCCGCTTGATAGACTCGGAGGATGGACCAGACTGAATCCGTACCCTCATTGCTGCGAGACCTCAATCCCCCCCAGCAGGAAGCGGTCCGGCACGTCCACGGCCCGCTGCTGATCCTGGCCGGGGCGGGCTCCGGGAAGACCACCGTCATCACGAGGCGCATCGCCTGGCTGATCGAGGAGGAGGGCGTCTCCCCGGCCTCGATCCTGGCGGTCACCTTCACGAACAAGGCGGCCGAGGAGATGCGGGAGCGGGTCCAGCGGCTGGTCAGCGTGCCCTCCCAGCAGCTCTGGGTCAGCACCTTCCACAGCTTCTGCACCCGGATCCTCCGGAGGGAAGGGGACCGCACGCCGGTGGGCCGGGACTTCGTGATCTTCGATCCCTCGGACCAGAAGAGCCTCGTCAAGCAGGTCCTGGCCGAGCTCAAGCTGCCCGAGAAGCAGTTCCACCCGAAGAAGGTCCTCGAGATGATCTCGGACTTCAAGAACCGCTGCCTCCTGCCGGAGGAGGCCCGGGCGGAAGCACTGGATGCCTGGACCCGCAAGCTGCTGGACGCCTACGAGCTCTACCAGAAGGGGCTCCGGAACAGCCGGGCCTGCGACTTCGACGACCTGCTGCTGCACACGGAGCGGCTCTTCCGGGACGGCGCCCTCCAGGAGGTCTACGCGCAGCGGTTCAAGTACCTGCTCGTGGACGAATACCAGGACACCAACCGGGCCCAGTACCTCCTCGTCCAGCACCTCGCCCAGCGGCACCACAACCTCTGCGTGGTGGGCGACGAGGACCAGTCGATCTACGGATGGCGGGGCGCCGACATCCGGAACATCCTCGACTTCCAGCAGGACTTCCCCGAGGCGAAGCAGATCAAGCTGGAGCAGAACTACCGCTCCACCCAGAAGATCCTGGACGCCGCCAGCACCGTCATCGCGAACAACACCCAGCGCCTCGGCAAGACCCTCTGGACAGACCGCGGCCTAGGCGACCACCTCACCTTCAGGCTTCTGGACGAGGGGCGCCTGGAGGCGGAGTGGGTGGTCCAGAGGATCTCCGAAGAGAAACTCCGCTTCCCCGGCGTGCGCATCGCGGTGCTCTACCGGGCCAACTGGCAGTCGCGCCAGCTGGAGGAGGCCCTGCGGGCCGTGAACCTTCCCTACAAGCTGGTGGGCGGCGTGAAGTTCTACGAGCGCCAGGAAGTGAAGGACCTGCTGGCCTACCTGCGCCTGGTCTCGAACCCCTTCGATCTCGCCAGCTTCCGCCGGGCGGTGAACGCCCCCTCGCGCGGCGTCGGGCCGACCACCCTCGGGAAGATCGAGGCGGCCATTCCCGAGGGCGGAACCCCCCTGGAGGGCGTCGCGGCCCTGCTGAAGTCCGGCGACCTGAGGGGCCGGGCGCAGCGGGAGCTGGGCAAGTTCCTGGAGTTGTTCCACCGGGTCCACCACGAGTCCGGGACCATGGGCCTCTCCGCGCTGGTGCGCTGGATGCTCGTGGAGTCGGGCTACGTGCAGAACCTCGAGGAGGAAGGCACCCTCGAGGCCGAAGGCAGGCTCCGCAACCTGGAGGAGTTCGTCTCCGCCGCCACGGAGGCGGAGTCCCTGGGACTGGGGCTCCCCGAGTTCCTGGACCGGGTCACCCTCGCCTCCGACGCGGACGAGGTGGAGGAGGCCGCCCTGCTGAGCCTGATGACCATCCATTGCGCCAAGGGCCTCGAATTCCCCGTGGTCTTCCTGGTGGGGATGGAGGAGGACGTCTTCCCCAACCGCAACGCCCGCGAGACGGACGAGGGGCTGGAGGAGGAGCGCCGGCTCTTCTACGTGGCCATCACCCGGGCCCAGCGCAAGCTCTACCTCACGGCCGCCCGCCGGCGGCGGATCTTCGGGAACGAGATGCTGGGGATGCCGAGCCGCTTCCTGCGGGAACTCCCTCCGGAGGCCCTGGAGAACCCCATCCGGTGGGGCACGGAACTCTACCAGGCGGGGCAGGGCGTCTTCCCGTCCCCCCAGGGCGAATCCCGCGGCGGAGGCAGCGGTTCCGTGGCCTCGGAGCTCCAGCGGATCAGGGGCTTCTTCGCGCGCGCCAAGGGGATCGCCGCCGAAGAGGAAGCTCCGTCCCAGGAACTTCCCGCCGAGACGCCGGCCAGGGTCTCCGGCGCCTGGCCCAACGGCACCCGGGTGAGGAGTTCGCGCTTCGGCCGGGGCATCATCGTCGCCGCCACGGGGAGCGGGGACGGCCTGACCTACACGGTCCGGTTCGCCGAAAGCGGGGAGAAGCGGATCGTGCAGCGGTTCGGGATGCTCGAGAAGGAGTGATCAGCCCCCGACCATCCGGCGCCAGATCCTGGCTTCGAGCTTCACCAGCTCCTTCAGGCGTCCAGGGTCGCCGCCCCCGTAGGCCACCGCGTCCGCCTCGTCCGCGAGGCGGGCCATGGCGTCGGCCCGCTCCGGCAGGCGCCAGGAGAGGCGCAGGAGCCACCGGCGCATCGTCTCTCCGGTGGAGGGCTGGAACGGCTGGCCCGCAGCCTTGAGCAGGGGCTTGAGGAGGTTCGGCCCGGGAGGCCGTCCGGGTCGCCTCGCGCCGCGCTTCCCGATCCTGGCCCTCCACGCCGCCCAGGCGGCGAGGCCCGCCAGCCCAGCCCCCAGCACGGAGAACCGGGTCCCGCGTCCGGGCCGCCAGTCAGGCAGGCGCGAGAGCCTGGTCCGCACCCATTCCAGGCCCGCCATCTGGTCCTGGTCCGAGAAGCGCACGACATGACGGTCCCAGCGGAACCGGACGGCGTCCACCCACCGCTGGACGGCCGTCCAGATGCCTGGGATGTCGAGGCCCGCGGGAGGCGCCGCCGGCGTCGCGTCCGCGACGCGCCAGGCGCCGGCCGCCTCGTCGAAGTACTCGACCCAGCTGTGGGCCTCGTTCTGGGTGACGAGCCAGTAGCCGCCCTCGGGGATCCACGGGCCCAGGCGGTAGCCGTTGACCACCCTCGCCGGGATGCCCCGGTACCTCAGCATCAGGGCCAGGGCGGACGCGAAGTACTCGCAGTGGCCCGCATGGGTGCGTTCCAGGAAGTCCTGGAGGGGATTCGCGGCGTTCCCGGAAGGGTTGTCCAGGGTGTAGTCGAAGGTGCGCAGGGCCCTGGCGAGCCGCTGGGCCGTTTCCCGGGCGGGCAGCTCCCCGGGCACCAGGCGCCGGCCGTAGCGCTCCGCGCTCTCCGTCCCCTTCCCCACGGAGGTGAGCAGGACCCGGCGTTCGCGGTCGGGGGGCGGCTCGGGCCGGTCGGCCGAGGGCTCCAGGGCCAGCCGGAGGGGGATGGCCCGGCGGGACGGGAACAGCCAGTGGAGGCTTCCTCCCCGGCCCTCCACGATGGGCATGCCTGCGGGAGGGGCCAGCCAGAGGCGGCCGTAGGGGAGGGGCAGGATGCCGGAAGGACTCGGCGCCACGAAGTATTCCAGGTCGATCCGGCCCGGGATCCCGCCCGCCCAGGCGCCCAGCCTGCGGTAGGGCGCGGGGGGCGTGTCGGGGCTGGCCTCCCACCGCTGTCCCTCCAGGGATTCCAGGGCGAGGCCCCTCAGAAGCGCAAGGGACGCGGCCTCGCGGACCCCTTCGGGCGAACGGGGCACCACCCGCAGGACCAGCTCGCCGCTGGGGGCGATGGAGCCGGTCTCTCCCGGATCCAGGGAATCGCTGAGGCCGGCCCGGGCGGACGTCAGGCCGGCCACCCCCCAGGGGAAGGCCCGGAACCCCAGGGTGATCCTCGGGAGGATCGAGAAGAAGCCTGCCGCGAGGAGCACGGCCCCGAGGGTCCAGCCCGGCACCCGGCGCCAGGGCGCCTCCTGGAGCGGGCCGCCCCGGAGGCGGGCCGAGCCCTCCCAGGCCTGCTGCATCAGCACGAGACCCGCCCCGGCGACCCAGAGGATCGACCAGGCGAGGAAGTCGACCTCGAAGGTCGAGATGGCCGTCGTGATCCAGACCAGGAAGCTCATGAGCAGCAGCTGCCTCCTCTGCCCGAGGTCCCTGGGCAGGCTGAGGCGGATGCCGCAGAGCAGGAAGAGCATGGCGACGATCGTCGGCACCATCCCGATCCGGACCCATCCCAGCCCCAGGAGGCAGGCGAGGGCCAGCAGCTCGAAGGCGCGGCGCCAGGAGCCCAGCTCCCACCGGCGCCATCCGGCCAGGGCCGCGAAGAGGAGCGGGACCGCCATGAAGGCCAGTTCCGCCGGCTCGTAGACCCCCGTCGACACCACCGCGCCGTAGGCGAGCCAGGGTGGGATGTGGTCGATCCAGGGGGCCAGTCTCACGCCAACACTATGGCGTCTTTCGCCTCCAGGCGACAGTGCAGGTAAGCTGGGAAGGCCGTCCCGAGGTGATCATGCCGCCCCTGCTCCTACTCGCCGAATCTGCCCTGAGACGCGGAAGCGGATCGGGAGGCTGCGGGACCCTGGGATGCTTCGTCGTCGTCCTGGCGATCGGCTCGATCCTCTACCTGGTCCTCCGGGGACGCCAGGACCGGCCCGAAGCCCTCGGAACGGCGAAGCGGGCCATGGGCAGCGGACCCGTCGCCGGCCACCTCTTCCCGTGCCCCTATCCCAAGTGCCCCGCCTGCGCCGCCTCCGGCGAGAAGATGAAGCAGCAGTGGGACGGCCTGCGCAAGGTGACCTGGACCTGCGGCTACTGCGGAAGCCTCGCGGGGGTGCAGGAACTCAAGGACGAGGAGCTGCCTCCGGAGGCCAGGCGGCGCCTGGGGCTGGATTCCGCGCCTGGACCGGACTTCCCCGCCCAGGGCGGAGGCAGCGTCGACGGGCTCCTGACCGGCATGATGATCGGCGGCATGATGGGCGGGAGCCACGGGCCCCTGGACGGTCCCTGGGGCGACGACGGTCCGGGTGACGCTCCGGATGGCGACGGGAGTGACTTCCCCGGCGACGACCCGGGCGGGGACGACGGGGGAGGGGACTGGTAGGGCCTACAGCAGCGTGACTTCCTTCGTCGAGGAGGCCACGATGTAGCACCGCTCGTTGTTGGACTTGGGGTCCGCCGGGACCATGAAGAACCCGGGCCGGCCGGGCTGGTAGCCCTGGGTGAGGCCCACCAGCACCTCCCCGTCCTGGAAGACGACGCGGATCTTCTTCCCCTGCTGGAAGGCGTAGGGATCGAAGGCGTTCTTCTCCTGGTGGTCTCGCTGGCCCTGGAGGTCCTTGACGAAGAAGAGGGCCTTCAGCTGGTTGAGGAAGACCTCCATGGGCTTCGTTCCCGGCGCGGACCCGGCCGGCAGGAGATGGAAGCTCTCCTTGTTCGGCAGGAAGTTGTTGGTGATCCCCTTGATCAACTGGCCCGTCTTGGTGTGAGCGACCACCTGGTTCATCGCGGACTCCTTGGGTGCAGATAGCGGCGAGGCTAGGGAAGAATAATCGATTTCTTCACCTTGCGCGGACCGAATTTGAAGTTTCAGAGCACCTGGGGGACCACGAAGTGTCCCTGCACCGTCCTCGGGGCGTTGGCGAGGGCCTCCTCCTGGCTGAACCAGGGGGCCGCCTCGTCGGGCCTGCGCGGGAGGGGGAGCTGGAGGCCGTGGGTGGTGGGCTCCACCCCGTCCAGGGGCAGTTCCTCGAGCCGCTCCGCCTGGCTCAGGAGCCGGGTCATGGCCTCCCGCATGGGCTCGACCTCCTCTTCCCGGAGGCTCAGGTTCGC
>DAOPZL010000095.1:4730-6695 GCA_035353395.1 Holophaga sp. | reverse complement strand
CGAGGAAGGAGATCTCGCCGCGCTCGTAGCGCACCCAGTGCCGCAGGGTGATCTCCCGCCATCTCGCCAGCAGGGCCGCCTCCGGGAGGTCCGGAAGCTGGTCCCGGTGCCGGTCCAGGAGGGCGGAAAAGGCCTGCCGCACCGCGCGCTGCTCGTCGACGAGGGTGTCGTCCAGGTCCAGCAGGAGCGCCTTCACGGCTTCGCGCCCGCCAGGAGCCGGGCCACGGTCCGGGGATGGATCCCGAGGCGTCGCGCGATCTCGCGCTGGCTGCAGCCCTGGGCGGTCCACTCGAGCACCTTCGGGAGGTGCACGCCCGCGGAAGGCGGCCGGCCCACGGGATTCCCGGACCTGGCCAGGCCGGACCGCACCTGGTCCCGGTGGGTCACGCGCTGGAGGGTCGAGAGGACGCGCACGATCCGCGCCAGGCGCGGCCCCTCCTCGGAGGTGAAGTCGAAGTCGTCGGCCAGGGTCGCCAGCCCGATGCCCCGGCCGCCCAGGCCGTCGAGGAGGGACACCAGCTCCGGAAGGCTCCGCGCGATGCGGTCCAGCTTCCAGGCCACGACGACGTCCAGCTCGCCGCGGCGGGCCGCCGCCAGGAGGCGCTCCCGGGCCGGCAGCCGGCGGGCGTTCTCGGCCGCCCGTTCGAGCTCCTTGCGGACCACCCGCCAGCCTTTCTGTTCGGCGAAGGAGACCAGGGCGTGGCCCTGCATGGGCAGGTCGAGGGCGTCCTCCATGCGGATCCGGGCATAGACGGCGGCTCGAAGCGGCTCCTGGCGGCGACTGTCCATGACTACGAGCCTAGTCCGCGGCCCGCCGCAAAACCATGATGTTTTGCGGCACCCGGAGCGGCGAGGCTGGAAGGCGCGGTGGTTCCGATTCCTTATTTTCTGCGTACGCAAACAGTATCTTGGAGGAGGAGCGGGCATGCACATCCCCGACAACTATCTCAGTCCTGCGACCTGCGCCGTGCTCGGCGCGGCCATGGTCCCGGTCTGGACCCTCTCGGCGAGACGGGTCCGGTCCGGGCTTCCGCGCGCGAAGATGCCCCTGCTCGGCATCGGCGCCGCCTTCTCCTTCCTCGTCATGATGTTCAACGTCCCGCTGCCGGGGGGAACCACGGGCCATGCCGTGGGCGCGGTCCTCGTCGCGGCCCTGCTCGGCCCCTGGGCGGCCTGCATCGCCGTGAGCGTGGCCCTGCTCATCCAGGCCCTCCTGTTCGGCGACGGAGGCGTGCTCGCCTTCGGCGCGAACTGCTTCAACATGGCCTTCGTGATGCCCTTCCTGGGCTCCTTCGCCTACCGGTTCCTCAAGGACCGGCTGCGGGGCGGGCGGGGAGAGCTGGTGGCGCTCGGCGTCGCCGCCTACCTGGCCCTCGACACGGCCGCCTTCTGCGCCGCCGTCGAGTTCGGCCTCCAGCCGGCCCTCGCCCGGGACGCGGCCGGCCTGCCGCTCTACTGCCCCTATCCCCTGGCGGTCTCGGTGCCGGCCATGATGATTCCGCACCTGCTGGTCGCGGGATTCGTCGAAGTCCTCTTCACGGTGGGCGTCTTCGCCTTCCTCAAGCGGGTCTCCCCGGGCAGCCTCCACGAGGGCGCGAAGACCCGCATCCCTGCCGTCTACGGCCTCGTCGCGCTCCTGGCCGGCCTCTCCCCCATCGGGCTCCTGGCCTCCGGAACGGCCTGGGGCGAGTGGGGCGCCGGGGAGATCAAGGGGATCGTCACGGCCGGGAGGCCGCTGGGCTTCGTGCCCGCCGGAATGAGGACCGGCTTCAGCCTCGAGGCGCTCTTCCCGGACTACGCGATGCCCGGCCTCTCCGAGTGGCTGGGCTACGTCCTCTCGGCCGTCGCGGGCGTCGCGCTCCTCGTCATCGCCTTCAAGCTCGCCGGGCTCCTGTGGAAGTCCGAACCGGGCAAGGTCTAGCGCATGCCCGTGCCGGCGTGGCTCCTGAAGGACGAGGCCTACCT
>DAOPZL010000095.1:2871-4630 GCA_035353395.1 Holophaga sp. | reverse complement strand
GCAAGGTCTAGCGCATGCCCGTGCCGGCGTGGCTCCTGAAGGACGAGGCCTACCTTCCGCGCGCGGACAGGGAGATCTTCGTCGACCGGAGCATCCTCTCCCTCCTGGCGGTCCTGTCGAAGGCCAGGTCCCACGGCGGGACAGGGGAGGAAGGCCGCCGGACGGAGCCCCTGGTGAAGCTCGTCTCGGTCTTCGTCGTCCTGCTGCTGGTTTCCCTGACCCGGAGCCCCTTCTTCCTGGGGGTGGCCGGAACCGGCCTCCTGGCGATCCTGGCCCTCCAGCCGGCGGGTCGGATCGCCCAGGTCCTGAAGACCACCCTGGCGGCAGGGGCGTTCACGATCCTCGTCCTGCTGCCTTCGGTCTTCTGGGGGCGGGGAGGGCATCCGGCCCTGATCACGGTGAAGGTGCTCCTCTCCGTGGCCTCGGTGAGGCTCGTCTCCACGACGACCGTCTGGGCCACCGTCCCGGGGGCCTTCAAGCGCCTGGGCGTCCCCGACCTCTTCCTCCTCGTCTTCGAGGTGACCCTCAAGTACATCCATCTGCTCGGCGAGTTCGCCCTCGCCATGCTCTATGCGCTGAAGCTGCGGTCCGTGGGGAGGAATCCAGGGAAGGCCGCCTCGCTTTCGGGCATCGCCGGGACCCTCTTCCTGAAGTCGAAGGAGATGGCCGAGGACATGTACGAGGCCATGGAGTGCCGGGGCTTCACGGGGGAATACCCCGCCGCCGGGAGGCCGTCCCTGGGCCTCCGGGAGGCCGCCCTGGGGGCGGCGGTGGCCCTGCTTGCCGCGGCATTCTTCTTCCTGGGGGCCTGAATGATCGAACTGGCCGGCGTCTCTTGTTCCTACGGCGAGGGCGATGTCCTGTCCTGCGTGGACGCCTCGATCCCGCGCGGGGAGGCGATGGCCGTCATCGGCCCGAACGGGTGCGGGAAGTCGACCCTGCTCAAGCTCCTCAACGGACTCGTCCTGCCCCGCCAGGGGACCTACCGCTTCGACGGCGAGGAGATCTCGGCGGCCCGGCTGAAGGACCCGCGCTTCGCGAAGCGCTTCCACCAGCGGGTCGGCTTCCTGTTCCAGAACCCGGATGCCCAGCTCTTCTGCCCGGCCGTCCAGGACGAGATCGCCTTCGGGCCGCGACAGATGGGCCTGGGCGAGGAGGAGGTCGCCCGGCGCGTGGAGGACTGCCTCCAGCTCCTCGGGATCGGGAAGCTCCGGTCGCGGGTGCCCTACCACCTCAGCGAGGGCGAGAAGCGGAAGGTGGCGCTGGCCTCGGTCCTGGCCCTGAATCCGGAGGTGCTCGTCCTGGACGAACCCATGAACGGGCTCGATCCGCGGATGAAGCGCTTCCTGCGCGGGATCCTCCTGTCCCTGAACGAGGCCGGCAAGACGATCCTCTGCTCGACCCACGACTTCCACTACATCGACGGCGTGTTCCGGACGGCCCTGGTGATCGGCGAGGAACACCGCGTCGTCCGGACCGGGCCCTACCAGGAGGTCATCGGGGACGAGGCCTTCCTGCGCGCCCAGAACATCCTCTGAGCCGGCCGGGACACAGCGTCTGGAGCCACGAATGAAGCGAATGCGCGCTGCGCTTGCGCGAATGAATGGCGGCAGGCGCGAGCACACATCCTCGCCTCATTGCGCGTCCTTCCGCGAATTTCGCGGTTCCGTCTTCTTCCTGCGAGGCTGGAATGCACGACCCGGGTTCAGAGCACCCGCAGCCAGAGCCCCTTGAGGTAGAAGCCTTCGGGGTGGTTGAG
>DAOPZL010000095.1:0-2771 GCA_035353395.1 Holophaga sp. | reverse complement strand
TTCAGAGCACCCGCAGCCAGAGCCCCTTGAGGTAGAAGCCTTCGGGGTGGTTGAGGGCGTAGGGATGATCGGCCGGCTGCCCCACATGGGCGAGGACCTGGGCTTCCCGTCCCGCCTCCAGCAGGGCGGTCCAGACGGCCTCCTGGAACCGGGCGCGGTCCAGGTGCTGGGAGCAGGAGAAGCACCAGAGCATGCCGCCCCGCGCCGTGGCCCTGGCGCCGAGCCGGAACACGTCCTTGTAGGCCTTGAAGGCCTTGTCCACGTCCTTGCGCTGCTTGGCGAAGGCGGGCGGATCCACGACGACCCGGTCCCAGCCCTCCGGCTCCAGGGCCCGCATGAGCTCGAAGGCGTCGCCCTCCATGCGGACGTGCCGGTCGGGTTCCAGGCCGTTCATGGCCCAGTCCCGTTCCGCCTGGTCCAGGGCGGGGGCGGAGATGTCCAGGGTCGCCACCTCGGAGGCGCCGCCCAGGCCCGCATGGATGGAAAAGCCGCCCGTGTAGCCGAAGGCGTTCAGCACGCGGCAGCCCTGGGAGACGCGGCCCAGGGTCAGGCGATGCTCCCGCTGGTCCAGGAAGAACCCCGTCTTCTGGCCTTTCAGGAGGTCCACGGAGAGGCGGGCGGACCCCTCGCGGATGGCGACGGGTCCGGCCAGGCTGCCCTTGAGGAGGCGGTTCACGACCAGCAGGTCCTCCTCCTTCCGCCCGGACTGGCTGCGCTCCACGAAGACGGAGACGCCCTGGGCCTTGGCCTGGACCAGGAGCTCGGGCCACCAGGTCTCGCGCAGGGCTTCGAGCCCGGTCGTGCCCACCTGCAGCACCAGGGCGTGGGCGTAGCGGTCCACCACGAGGCCCGGCAGGAGATCCCCCTCCCCGAAGATCCAGCGGCAGCCCGCCTCCGGGCCATCCAGACCCAGGGTCCGGCGCAGCTCGAGGGCCTGCCGGAAACGATCGCGGAAGAACGCCTCGTCCAGGGGGGCGTCCTCGAAGCGGAAGATCCTCACCGCCAGAGGATTCGTCCCCGAGGCCGTGCCCACCGCCAGGACGTTGCCGGCGTCGTCCGCGAGGCGGACCAGGGGCGAGGACGGGGGCTCGGAAAGGGCGCCCGAGTAGACCCAGGGGTGCTGCTTCGAGAGCAGGACGTCCTTGCCGGGCTTGAGGCGCAGGAGGGGATAGGGCCAGCGGGCGGGATTCATGAAGTCCATGATGACGCAAACGGGAGGGTCATCCACGCTTCAGGATGCGCTTCAGAGCCCGCAGGAAGTCCTCCACGTCGGATTCCCGGGTTCCGGGCAGGAGGCTCACGCGGATGACGCGCCTGGCCTCCTCCCTGGTGAATCCCAGCGCCGTGACCGCGTGACTGGGTTCTGTCGCCCCGCTGTGGCAGGCGGAGCCGGTCGAGACGGCGAATCCCGCCAGGTCCAGGGCGATCTGGACCGTCTCCCCGGGGTGTCCCCTGAGCAGGAGCGCGCTGGTGTTGGGCAGCCTGGGCAGTCCCCGCCCGAGGACGGAATAGTCCCCGGACCAGGACAGGACCTCCGCCTCCAGCCGGTCCCGGAGGGGCGCCAGCCGCGCGTTCCGGTCGAGCCGTTCCGGCAGGAAGCGCACGGCCTCGGCGAGGCCCAGGATCGCGGGCAGGTCCTCCGTGCCGCCCCGGCGACGATGTTCCTGGGGGCCCTCCATCGTCGGCTCCCAGGGCAGGTCCGGCCGCATCCAGAGCACCGCGGCGCCCCGGGGGCCGCCCATCTTGTGGCCCGAGAAGACCGCCGCGTCACAGTCCGAGAGGCCCACGGGAACCTTGCCCCAGGCCTGGGCGCAGTCCTTCAGCCGGATCGCTCCGGGCGCCTGGGGCATCCCGTAGAGGATCCCGGTCTCGTTGTTGGCGGCCATCTGGACGATCGTCGCCGCGTTCTCCAGGGCGCAGGGCAGCCAGCGGACGTCCGCCCAGTCCTTCAGGGGATCCAGGCAGGCGCTGTGCTCCCCGGGAAAGACCGCAGCCGGCTTGTCGCCCAGCGCGGGCCGCAGCCCCCGGATCAGCAGGTGGAGCGCCTCCGTCGCGCAGGAGCAGAAGACCAGCTCCCCGGCGGGAACGCCCAGGCAGCGGGCGACCGCCTCCCTCGCCGTCTCGAGCAGGTGGCGTGCCCGCTGTCCCTCCCGATGGACGCTGGTGGGGTTCGCCCAGTCCTCGGCCAGCGTCCTGGCGACCGTCTCCACCACCGAGGGCAGCGGCGGGACCGTGGCGTTGGCGTCGAAATAGAGGCGGGTCATGACCTGAGCATATCCCCCCGAGGGGAAGGTAGGGCGGGGAGCCGGCGCGAGCGAGCCTCGACAGGCCTTCAATGGTTCGGAGCCGGGAACGAACCATGCCGGAAGCCATGGAGATCTGCATCGCCGGTCCGATATGGACATTTTTTGTCCATCAATTTGCTTCAGGGTACTGGAGGGAGCAGACTGAATAAATCATCAGACTGATACATTATATTTTATTCATATTCTATTCAAATAGGCCGATCCCATGCGTGAACCCCCGACTCCGGACTTCCGGACCGATCGTCCATGGGCGCATGCACCCACCACCGATGGGGAAGAACCTCACTACCTGGACGAGCATCTCTTCGGCACCGCCCGCCTGGCCGAGGACTTCCTGCCCCCGGGGGTCGCCCCGATCTGGGGAACCCACATAGGCATGCGCCATGACGCCGGCAAGGCGAGGCAGCCCTGGCAGCGGTTCATCCGCGAGGCAGGGAAGGAGGCCTGCGAGGCCCATGTCGAGGA
>DAOPZL010000094.1:3593-6746 GCA_035353395.1 Holophaga sp. | reverse complement strand
CCTGGCTTCCTGAGGCGCATCAATCCGGGCATCCCAAGGGGGTGCCCGTTCCATGGGAGAGACGTCTTGAGACGGAACATCCGCATTCTTGGGCTGACCATCGCCGCGTGCCTTGCCGCCACATGCTCTGCCTGGGCCGCTGAACCGGCGACCCGGGAGGGGTTGCGTCAGGTCGAACAATACAATTTCTCCATCCACATCCTGGCGATGCTGCTGGTGGGTTTCGGTTTCCTGATGGTGTTCGTCCGGAAATACGGTTATAGCGCGACCACGGGGACCTATCTGGTGGTAGGTCTTGGAATTCCCCTCTACATGTTCCTTCGCGCCACGGGAGGCCTTTCCGCGGAGGCTCTGGCGCCCGACAGCATCCAGGCCCTCCTGCTCGCCGAGTTCGCCTGCGCGTCGGCCCTCATCGCCATGGGAGCCGTGCTCGGCCGCCTGCGCCTCTACCAGTACGCGCTTCTCGCGGCGTTCCTGGTCCCGGCCTACATGCTCAACGAGTGGCTGGTCCTGGACGGAGGTCTCGGCTTCACGAAGGGATTCGTGGACGCCGCAGGCTCCATCGCCATCCACGCCTTCGGGGCCTACTTCGGCCTGGGGCTGGCCGCCGTCCTGACGCGCGCCGGACACATGCGGCAGCCCGTGGAGAGCGACGAGACGTCGGACCGGTTCTCCATGCTCGGATCCATGGTCCTGTGGATCTTCTGGCCCAGCTTCTGCAGCGCCATCGTGCCTGCCGAGCAGCTGCCCCGCACGGTCATCGCCACCATCCTGGCGCTCTGCGGCGCCACCCTCGCCACCTACGTGATGAGTTCCCTCCTGCGCAAGGGGAAGCCCCTGTTCGCGGACATCTGCAACGCGGCCCTGGCGGGCGGCGTCAGCGTGGGCGCCACCTGCAACACGGTCTCGGCCCCCGGCGCCTTCGTCGTCGGGCTGCTGGCGGGCTCGGTCTGCGTATTCGGCTACGTGGTCGTGCAGCCGAGACTCCAGGCCCGGTTCAGGCTGGTCGACACCTGCGGCGTGCACAACCTGCACGGGATGCCGGGCCTCCTGGGCGGGCTGGTCGCGGTCTTCGTGGTTCCGGGCGCGGCCGCCGCGCAGCTTCTCGGCATCCTCGTCACCGTGGTGCTGGCTGTCCTGGCCGGATACATCACCGGCCACGTGATCCGCGCGACTGGCGAGAAGGACAGAGCCTACGAGGACGAGCCCGAATTCTCCCCTGCCGAATGAGCTGCCCGAGGCGAACGGGGCGGTTTTCCGCAGGGGATGCGGGAATCCGCCCCGTTCTTCAGGATTGGCCCGCCCGCTCCAGGTAGAAGGCGCGGAAGTCCTCGGGGCTCATGGGATATCCGTAGAGGAAGCCCTGGGCCTTGTTGCAGCCCCGGTCGAGGAGGAAGTTGGCCTGGTCCAGCTGCTCGACGCCCTCGGCGATGAGTTCCATGCCCAGGCTCTTCCCCATGGCGATGATGGCGGTGGCCAGGTTGCGCCCGGATGATGCGCTGGAGAGGGACTGCACGAAGGACTGGTCGATCTTGAGGATGTCGAAGGGGTACTGGTGCAGGTAGCTCAGGGAGCTGTAGCCCGTGCCGAAGTCGTCCAGCGCCAGGGTGATGCCCAGCTCCTTCATGCGCCGGAGCGTGGCGAGGGCCTGGCTGGAACCCACCATCAGCACGCTCTCGGTGACCTCCACCTCGAGATGGTGGGGATCCGCGCCCGTGAGGGCGATGCAGTGCTCGATGCGGTCGAGGAGCTGCGGGTCCAGCATCTGGACGCTGCTCAGGTTCACGGCCACCCGGATGGGAGGCAACCCGTCGGCCTGGAGGCTCTTGCTGAAACGGAGCGCCTCGCGGAAGACGAACTCGCCGAGTTCCAGGATCAGCCCCGTCTCCTCGGCCACGGGGATGAACTTGGTGGGGGCGATCGAGCCCATCTCCGGGTCCTCCCACCGGAGCAGGGCCTCCATTCCCATGATCGTCAGGGTCCGGGCGTCGATCTGGGGCTGGAAGTGGACGTGGAAGGCCCCGCGGGTCAGGCCCCGCCGC
Source organism: Holophaga sp. (assembly GCA_035353395.1). Taxonomy (GTDB): domain Bacteria; phylum Acidobacteriota; class Holophagae; order Holophagales; family Holophagaceae; genus UBA1801. The sequence goes on along the minus strand of DAOPZL010000094.1, from coordinate 4,704 downwards.
ATGCCTGCCTCCAGGGCGAAGCGCTCCTGCATCCGGGAACTCATGGAGGGGTCGAAGAACTGGAACCGGTTCCGGCCGCCTTCCTTGGCCGCGTACATGGCCCGGTCGGCGTTCTTGAGCAGGGTGTCCGGGTCCCGCCCGTCCTGGGGGATCAGGGCGATGCCGATGCTCGGGGTGATCACCAGCTCGTGCCCGTCCAGGAAGATCGGCTGGCGCAGCACGTCCAGGATGCGCTGCGCCACCAGGCCCGCATCCACGGCGGTCACGAGGTTCTTGAGGATCAGGCAGAACTCGTCCCCGCCGATGCGGGCCACCGGCTCGACCTCGAGGCTCTCCGCGCGGGCGAGCAAGTCCGTGGGGCGCAGGACTTCCGAGATGCGCGAGGCGACCACCTTGAGGAGGTCGTCCCCGATGGCATGGCCCAGGGTGTCGTTGATCCGCTTGAAGTTGTCGAGATCAAGGTAGAGCAGGGCGGCCGTTCCGGGGTGGGGAGTGCCTTCGCTCCGCTGGAGATCCTGGAACAGCCGCTTGAGGGTCGACCCGAGGGCATGCCGGTTCCAGAGGCCGGTGAGGGCGTCGTGGTAGGCCATGTGCCGGATCTGCTTCTCGAAGTCCTTGCGCTCGGTGATGTCCCGGACCATCACGAGGGCCCGGTTCTCCGTGGATGCGATGAAGCGCCCTTCCCAGCAGCGGGGCTTGCCCTCCCAGGGGTGGACGGCCTCCAGGCCGAACACCTCCCCCGGCGAAGCCAGGGCCTCCCGGAGGCGTTCCCGGATCTGTCCGGCCAGGCCGTCCGGCAGCAGGTCCTCCAGGCGCCCGAGGGGGGAATGGAACCCGCGGCCCGGGCCGTGGATGCCCGCGTGGACGAGGGTCACGGTCCCGTCCGCATCCAGCGTGAAGATGGGATCCGGGTTCGCAGTGAAGAGGGAACGCAGCGTCCGCGTGCTGTCCTGGAGCGCCTTGAAAGCCTGGCTGGCTCTCAGCACGTGCTGGACTCGATAGGGCAGGTGCTTCCAGTGCAGGGGCTTGGCGAGGAAGTCGTTGGCCCCGGCCTGGTAGGCCGCCTGGATGGAGGCGAGGTCCCCCTGGCCGGTCACCATGACGACCGGCA
>DAOPZL010000094.1:0-3493 GCA_035353395.1 Holophaga sp. | reverse complement strand
GCCCTTCCTTATCGGATATTCAAGCTTCCGGGGGGCCTGGGACGATATTCTTGTGCAGGAGACGGAATCGCTTTGGAGTGACCATGCCCAGTTTGCCCCAGAAGCCGGAAAAGCAGCAGGCGATCCCGGACCAGCTGATCCAGATCGCCAACGAGCAGGAAGGCGGCGCGGAGCGCGTCATCTCCCAGGTCGAGGTCGCCCAGAACAGCCTCGAGGAGATCCAGGCCCTCACCAAGGCCTGCCAGGAGATCGTCGCGCGCATCGTGCCCCCCTCGCCTGAACTCGAGGAGCTCATCAACAAGCTCGAGGGCATCGTGACCCACGCGGACAACGGCATCTACAACATCCAGGGGGTCTACGATCTCTTCCAGTACCAGGACATCGTCCGGCAGAAGCTGGAGAAGGTCGGCCACCGCCTCATCGACGTCTCCGAGTACATCCTCAAGAACCTCACGCCCATGAACGAGGCCACCCGACATGCGCCCAGCGGCAAGGACATCCTGGAGCGGATGGCCCAGGAGCCGGACCAGGTCAAGGACGAGACGGACGCCGTGATCGCGGAGTTCTTCTCGAAACTGCGGGCCTCCAAGCAGGGTCTGTGAACGGTGCCGCGTCCGCCTTCGCGGACCTGGGTTGGTGATATCGTTTCCTGGAGCGGTGGACGACCGCCGCAGGAGCGATTGATGACGAGCTGGAAGCGCCTCGGATCCGTGATGCTGGCCGCCGGCGTGTTGTGCGCGCAGCAGCTGGTCCAGGATCCCGTCGTGGCGGCCCGGAACCTGAGGGCCTCCACCGGGGCCGGGGACCTGCCTCCCGTGCCCCGAGCCATCCTGGAACCTCCTCCCCTGCCGGCCCCCGAGACGCACGTGAAGGACACCTCGGGAGGGCGGGCGCCCAAGCCCGCCAACGCGCCGCGCACCCCCCCCGCCAGGAAGGCCGAACCCGTCCGGAAGGCCTCGAGGGTGTCCAAGAACAGGCCGGCGGCCAAGAGTCGGCCGGCCGCCAAGAGCAGGCCCGTGGCCGGCAAGGCCGTCAAGAAACTCCCCAGGAAGAAGAAGCACTGAACCCGGACCGAGCCGGTCGCCCGGTTCCCGGCGCGCATCGGCGAGGCGTTCCGGGATGGAGATGCCCGATGACGAATACGCAGCCTGACATGATCGCCGTGGTGATGGCGGGGGGAAGGGGGACGCGCTTCTGGCCGCGCTCCCGGGGGCACCGCCCGAAGCAGTTCCTGGCCATGGTGGGCTCGGAGACGCTCCTGCACCAGACGGTGGCCCGCCTGAAGCCCCGGTTCCCGGACACCCATATCTACATCGTCACCACGGAGGATCTGGCTGCCGAGACGCGCCGTATGCTGCCCCAGCTCCCCCCGGAGAACGTGCTGGTGGAGCCCGAGGGCCGCAACACGGCCCCGTGCCTGGCCCTCGCCCTCGTGTCCATCGAGCGGCGGCATCCCGAAGGCGTGATGGTGGTGCTTTCCGCGGACCACTACATCGGAGAGGCCGGGACCTTCCTGGCCGACATCGACGTGGCCGTCCGTCACGCCGCGGAGGCGCACGAACTCGTCACCTTCGGCATCCGTCCGACCTACCCCGAGACGGGCTACGGCTACATCGAGACGACGGGGCAGGGACCGGTCCTGAAGGTGGAGGCCTTCCGGGAGAAGCCTCCCCGCGAGAAGGCCCTGGAATACCTCGCCACCGGGCGCCACTACTGGAACGCCGGGATGTTCGTGTGGACCCTGCGGGACATGCGGTCCGAGATGCTGAAGCACTGCCCCGAGGTGCTGGCCCCGCTGGATGCCTGGGCCGCCGAGGGCCGCGACCCGGAGACGATCGCATCGGCCTACCGCCGGGTGCCCAAGCTCTCCATCGACTACGCCCTGATGGAGAAGTCCGCCCGGGTGGCGGTCGTGCCCGCGCGGTTCCCGTGGTCGGATGTGGGATCCTGGCCCGCGGTCGTGGAATTCCGAGAGGCGGACGGGAACGGCAACGTGGCCGAGGGGGACACGATCCTGCTGGACTGCGCGGACTGCGCCGTGTTCGGAGGCCGGCGGCTCGTCGCGGCTTCTGGAATCCGGGACCTCATCGTCGTGGACGAGGAGGACGCCCTGCTGATCTGCCGCCGGGACAAGGCCCAGGACGTGAAGACCATCGTCGAAAGACTGGAGAAGATGGGGCGCAAGGACCTGTTGTGAAACCGGGGCCCGACCGGCCTTTTCAGACGGAAGAAACCTGAAGCCCAACCTGCGAGAACGGACATGGACAAACCGAAGACCTTGCACGTGGAGAAGCCCTGGGGCTCCTTCGACCAGTACATCCTGAACGGCCTGTGCACGGTGAAGATCCTCACCTGCAACCCCGGCCAGATGCTGAGCCTGCAGCGCCACCGCCACCGGAGCGAGCTGTGGGTGGCCCTGGACGCCGGGGTGATCATCGAACTGGACAGCCGCCTCATCACCCCGGACCGCGGCGCGGAGATCTGGCTCCCCGCCGGCAGCGTGCACCGGCTCAGCTGCGCGTCCCAGACGACCCATCCAGTCCGGGTGCTGGAAGTCAGCTTCGGGACCTTCGACGAGAACGACATCGAGCGCCTGGAAGATGTCTACGGCAGGCGGTAGTCTCCGCCGGGCCGCGATGGCGGGGCTGGCCGCGACCAGCCTGATGGGGCAGTCCGGCGAGGAGACGCTGAGGCGGGTGGACCACTACCGCTACCCTTGGCCCGCTTTCTCCGTGGACGTGACCCTCCTGGACGGGAAGACCCAGCAGCAGTGGCGGGTGCTGGTCCGGGAGAACGGCGATGCCCGGGTGGAGGGCCTGTCCCGCAAGGAGCAGGGAAGGGTGGTGCTGCTGCTGGGCGACCAGATGTGGCTGCTGCTGCCCAACGCCAAGCGCCCGGTGAAGGTTTCCCCCCAGCAGCGGCTGCTGGGGGCCGCGGCCGGCGGGGACGTCGCCAGCTTCCGGTTCTCGGGCGACTACACGCTGACGGGCGAGCGGGAGGAGGCGCTCGAGGGGATCCCGGCGCGGCGCCTGGAACTCCAGGCCCGGCAGAAGACGCAGAGCTACCAGAAGGCGGCACTCTGGCTGGACGGCAAGGGGCGGCCCCTGCGCTCGGACTTCTTCTACGCCTCCGGGAAGCTGGCCCGGACGGCCCACTTCGGGGAGGTCGTCCCCGAGCAGGGCGTCCAGGTGCTCTCGAGCCTGGAGCTGGAAGACCCTTCCGGCCGGAAGGTGAAGCTCGGCTTCGGCCGCTGGAGACTGTGCCAGCCTGAAGACCGCCTGTTCCGGCTCCCCGAGTGAGGCGCGCCCTGGCAGGAACAGCCCAGGCAGCCTAGACTGGTATCCGAGGTGCCCTTCGGGGCTTCCCGCCACCTTCAGTCCCACCATCTGGACCAGTTCCCTGCGGGGAACTCCCGCAAAAGAATCCTTCCAAACTCTTCCCACCAAATTTTCCCTCACGAAACGCCCCTGCCTCGGGGCGTTTCACTTTGTAC
>DAOPZL010000093.1:0-7002 GCA_035353395.1 Holophaga sp. | reverse complement strand
CGTGCTGGGCTCCATCATCTCCACCTACACCGTGAAGGCCGGCCCCAACGACACCTCCGACACGGCCCTCAAGAGCGTGCACAAGGGCTTCTGGATCGGCTCCATGATCAGCGTCCTGGGCTTCTTCGTCCTGGGCTTCTTCTACCTGCACTTCGACGCCGCCACCATCAGCGAAGTCGCCAAGGCCGGTTTCCCCCAGGGTGATCCCGCCAACCTGCCCTTCCTGGCCAACTTCGGCGTGGCGGGCCTCGACATGCGCCCCGCCATCACCTGCTTCATCGGCGTCATCCTCGCCGTGGCCCTCAACAAGGTCACCAGCTACTACACCCACACGGGCCACGCCCCCGTGAAGAACCTGGCCAAGGCCTGCACCACCGGCCACGCCACCAACATCATCGAAGGCTTCTCCCTCGGCTACGAATCCACCGTGGCCACCCTCGGCGTCATCGTCATCGCCATCATGCTCTCCGTGATGGTCTATGCCGGCACGCCCCCCATGTTCGTCGCCTACGGCGTCGCCATGACCGGCATCGGCATGCTGACCCTCACCGGCAACACGATCTCCATGGACGTCTTCGGACCCGTCGCCGACAACGCCAACGGCATCGGCGAGATGGGCTACGACAAGGACGAGATGGAGAAGGAAAAGGCCGGCTCCTACAAGCGCGCCCGCCAGATCCTCGCCGACCTGGACGCCGTGGGCAACACCACCAAGGCCGAGACCAAGGGCATCGCCATCGGCTCCGCCGTCATCGCCGCCGTGTCCCTCTTCTCCAGCTTCATCGCGGTCATCGCGGTGGGCAGCGAAGACAAGCTGGCCCTGCTGACCGTGCCCCAGTACTTCTCCGAGGCCGCGAAGCTGTCCGTGGCCGACCCCAAGATCCTCGTGGGCCTGCTCCTCGGCGGCGCCGTGCCCTTCCTCTTCAGCTCCATGCTGATCCGCGCCGTGGGCCGCGCGGCCTACTACATCGTCATCGAGTGCCGCAACCAGTTCCGCGACAAGGAGATCTGGGCCGGCACCAAGAAGCCTGACTACGGCCGCGTCGTGGACATCTGCACCCACACGGCCCAGCACGAGCTCGTCGGTCCCGTCATCCTGGCCATCACCTGCCCCCTGATCGTCGGCCTCCTGCTCGGCCCCTACGCCATCGGCGGCTTCCTGGCCGGCATGATCCTCACGGGCCAGCTCCTGGCGGTCTTCATGTCCAACGCCGGCGGCGCCTGGGACAACGCCAAGAAGATGATCGAGGACGGCGTCTACGGCGGCAAGGGCTCCGATGCCCACAAGGCTGCGGTCACGGGCGACACCGTGGGCGACCCCCTCAAGGACACCGCGGGTCCCGCCGTCAACCCCCTGATCAAGGTCATGAACATGGTCAGCCTGCTGACCCTGGGCATCACCATGAAGTTCACGCTCTTCCCCAAGGAAGGCGCGGAATCCGAGAAGGTCATCGGCGTCCTCGGCGCCCTGATCTGCGCCGGCCTCATCGGCTGGGCCGTCCGGAACTCCAAGAAGGAGACCCCCGGCCTCATGGACGAATCCGCCAAGTAGGTCCCGTTCGTCATCACCTGGAAAGCGCCGCGATTCGCGGCGCTTTCTCTATGTTTGATCCAAATTCCCGTTCGGGTCGATTTTTCATGGTCGGCGGATCCCGGACCGTTGAGAATGGGAACATTCGCCCTCACCCTTCCAGGAGCGCCACGATGCGAAGCCGGTTTTTCCCATTCCTCCTCACCCTCCTTTCGGCCTTAGCCCCCCTGGCCGTGCGGGCCGACACGATCACCCTGAAGGCCGACACCTGGATGCCCTACAACGGGGACGGCAAGGCCGAGACCGGCTACATGCTGGATGTCGCCAGGACGGTCTTCGAAGCCAAGGGCCACAAGGTCGTCTACGCGGTCACCCCCTGGGAGAAGGCGGTCGCGGAGACCCGGAGCGGGAAGTGCACCGGCATCATCGGCGCCTCCAGGGACGACACGCCGGACTTCGTGTTCCCCGCCGAGGAACTCGGCGTCAGCGTCCAGCTCTTCTGCGTCAGGAGCGGCAATCCCTGGAAGTATGCGGGCATCAATTCCCTCAAGCCCATCAAGCTGGGCGTCATCAAGGACTACGCCTACTTCGACGAGCTGGACGCCTACATCAAGACCGCGCCCCCGAACGTGGTCTTCTCGGACGATGAAGAGAATCCTCTCCCGTCCAACCTGACGAAGCTGGTCGAAGGCGACCTGGGCGCGGTCGTGGAGGACCGCTCGGTGCTGAAGTACACCCTCGCCAAGATGAAGCTGCAGGGCAAGGTCGTCTTCGCGATGTCCACGGCGAACGCCACCAAGTCGGACAAGGTGTACATCGCCTTCTCGCCGAAGAACCCGAAGTCCGCGGAATACGCCCGGATCCTTTCGGAAGGAGTGGCGGCCTTGCGGTCCTCCGGCGCGCTCGCCAAGATCCTGGCCAAGTACGGACTGACCGACTGGAAGTGACCCCCGGGGACGGGCCTCGCCTTCAGGGAACCCGGAGCTCGAAGCCCCCTCCCAGGATCTCGCGGATCCGTTCCCTGCGCCGGCTCCAGGGCTGGATCTGCCTTCCGGACAGGTCCAGCCTCACCACGCGGATCTCCCTCGGCTCGGCCCCGCCGGCCTCCACCTGCCGCCAGTTGTTCTCGGTCCACAGCGGCGTGTAGCCGACGGTGTCCAGGACGACCTCATCCGGCGCCTTCCGGACGAAGGTGGCCACCAGGGCGGCTCCGTCGCGCGCGTCGCCCCGGGCGGGCTCCATCCGTTCGGCATCGTACATGCGGTCCTGGTTGCTGATGAAGTTGCCCAGGGAATAGGCCACGGCCACGCGCCGGCCGCCGGCTTCGCCGGCTTCCAGCGGCTGCAGGACATGGGGGTGGTGCCCCAGGATGAGGTCCGCGCCGGCCTCGAAAAGGCGCGAGGCGACCTGCCGCTGGCGGGGCGTCGGGTCGTGCTGGTCCTCCGTGCCCCAGTGGACGCTCACGACGACGACGTCCGCCTGCGACCGGGCGGCGCGCACGGCCAGGCAGGCCCGGTCGGCGCGCAGCCGGTTCACCCATGGCCCTCCGGCCTGGTTGCCGCCGCGGTTCAGGAGGTCCGTCCAGGCCAGGAAGGCGATCCGGATCCCGTTCCGTTCCAGGATGCGGGGCTCCTCCGCCCGGCGCCGGTCCTTCCCGCTCCCGACGTAGGCCAGGCCGGCGCTTTCCAGGCGTTCCAGGGTCTCCACCAGCCCCGGCGCCCCCTGGTCGTAGGCGTGGTTGTTGGCCGTGGCGAGCACCGTGAAGCCGCTACGGCTCAGCGACTGGGGAAGTTCCGGCGGGGCATTGAAGAGGAAGGGCCTCCCAGGCTGGCCGGCCGCCGGCGCGATGGGCGTCTCCAGGTTCGCGAAGGCAAGGTCGGCGCCCCGGAAGAGCGTCGCGGCCTCCTCCCACAGGGGCTCGAACCCCCCGTGCAGGGTGGCCGCGGCCTTCACGTCCGCGTGCATGAGGATGTCCCCGACGGCCACGAGCTTGACCTTCGCGGGCTCCGGCGGGGGAGGGGCCGGCGGAGGAGGCGTGTCGCGCCGGCAGCCCGCCAGGATGAGGACCGTCAGCCAGGCTGCATGGATGTCCCTACACATGTCCCGGATCGTCGGGTCCGTAGAAGACTTCGACCGGGACTTCCGGGACCGCCTGCCGGACTCTCTCCGCCAGGACATCCAGGCAGGCGGCCCCGAGGGGCCGGGCCTCGGGTTCCGGCGTGGCGCGGGCCACGGTGTAGAGCTGGATGCCCTGCAGCCGGCCGCCGCCCGCGAGGAGCCAGCGCAGCCGGTCGACATAGGCTTCGACCTCCGCATCGGACGGCCCCCGGCCCTTCCATTCCAGGAAGAGGGTCTGGATCGTGATGGGCCAGCGCCGGGCCGTGGCGAGGAGGTTGTCCAGGATCTTCCCAAAGGAGACCTTCGAGCGGTTGATCTCCAGATAGTGCGCCTCCGTGCCCCCGTCGAGCTTCGCCCAGATCTCCCCCTGGTGCGCCATGAGGATCTCCAGTCCCCGGACCGCGCCCGGGGACTGCAGCAGGGTGGAGTCCGTGATCAAGACCAGCTTGCAGTCGTCGAGCCCCTTGGCCGCCTTCAGCCTCGCGAGGCGTTCGACGCATTCGGGGAACTCCCGGGCCATGGTGGGCTCGCCGTCGCCGGAGAACGCGATGTCGTTGAGGCGCCGCTGCTCGGGCCTCGCGGAATCGAAGGGCGGGGTGCGGTAGAGCTCCCCGCTCGCCACCAGGTCCATGAGCGTGGACATCTCGCGCTCCAGCTGGTCCAGGTCGACGTCCTTCCGCCGGGGCGGATTCACCCGGTCCACTTCGCAGTAGACGCAACTGAAATTGCAGATCTTGTTCGGACTGAGGTTGACGCCGAGGCTGACGCCCTTGCTGCGCCGGGAGATCACCGGATAGCCGTAGTGGAAGTCGTGCCAGGCGCGCTTGTGGTCGAGGTGGGCTTTCACGAGTTCACGCATCCCTAAAGGTCCTCCCTCATTTTGGATGCACCAGGGTCCCCCCGAGCAATGGATATCTTTCCTGTGGCTCGTAGCGGGGACCGATCCAGTTGAAAAGGGTCAGGTTGCGGACCTCGAACCGCAGCTCCAGGTCCAGCTCCATGAGGGCCCGCAGGGCCGGTTCCTGGTTGGCCAGCGTGAGATCGAACTGGGCGAGGGTGATGTGCGGGATCCATCGTTCCGTCGAATACAGGCCGTACATCTGGCCGCCGAGGCGGGCGATCCTCTCCCAGAGCTCCCGCTGCAGGTCCGTGATCCGAGGGCTGCGGATCACGGGACTGTAGATCACGGGCATGGGCTTCAGGAACACGCCCAGCCCCACGCTGCGAAGGTCCAGCGGCGGGGTGTCCACGGAGAAGTCCTCCAGGCACTTGCGGACCTGCGGGTAGTCGAGACCGTCGAAGCCGAAGAGGGTGACGTGGGGGAAAGGCACCCGGCGGACGCCGGAAATCCCGACCTTCGCCTCGAGGACGTCCCACCACTGGCGCACCCGGCCCGCCGCGGGCTCGTGGAGTTGGAGGGCGAGAATCGACACGTCCAGATTATAGTCCTTCATCCGGAGCCCCGACAGTCGGCCTTGTTAATGCCGCCATAAGCCGCTAGGTGAGGGGGTTCCGCCTGAATAGGATGGAAGGATGACGACAGGGTCTGCCATGTTCAGCCGCGAATTCGAATCCATGCCGCTCCCGCAGCTCAAGGCGCTGCAACTGGAGCGCCTCCGCTGGTCCGTGAGGCACGCCTACGAGCACAACCCGCACTACCGGAAGACCTTCGACGCCGCCGGCTTCCACCCGGACCAGCTGAAGACCCTGGAGGATCTGCGCCGGGTCCCCTTCCTCACGAAGCAGGAGATGCGGGACAATTCGCCCTTCGGCCTGTTCGCCGTGTCCATGAAGGACGTGGTGCGGGTGCATTCCTCCTCGGGAACCACGGGCAGCGCGACCGTCGTGGGCTACACCCGCGGCGACCTCGATCTCTGGGCCACCCTCATCGCCCGGTCCCTCGCCAGCGCCGGCGGATCCTGCGACGACATCCTGCAGGTGGCCTACGGCTACGGCCTCTTCACGGGCGGGCTGGGCGTCCACTACGGCGGCGAGAAGATCGGCGCGACGGTCGTTCCCATTTCGGGAGGCAACACGGACCGCCAGCTCATGCTCATCCAGGATTTCGGCACCACCATGCTGGCCTGCACGCCCTCCTACGCCATCAACATGGCGGACTACGCATCCAGGCACATGCCGGCCTTCGATTTCCGCAAGACCAGGCTGCGCCGCGGCCTCTTCGGAGCGGAGCCCTGGACCGAGGCCATGCGGCGGGAGATCGAGGCCCGCATGGGCATCGACGCCTACGACATCTACGGACTCTCCGAGGTCATCGGCCCCGGCGTGTCCTGCGAGTGCTCCGCCAAGAGTGGCCTGCACGTCTTCGAGGACGCCTTCTACGTGGAGATCATCGACCCCGTCACGGGCGAGGTACTTCCGGAGGGTTCCCAGGGCGAGATCGTCTACACCTCCCTCACCAAGGAGTGCTGTCCCGTCATCCGCTACCGGTCCAGGGACATCACGCGCCTCTACCGGGACAGCTGCGCCTGCGGCCGCACCCTGGTCAAGATGGAAAAGGTCTGCGGCCGGTCCGACGACATGCTCATCATCCGGGGCGTCAACGTCTTCCCCTCCCAGATCGAATCCCTGCTCGTCGAGATCGAGGGTGTCGAGCCCCACTACCAGATCGTGGTGGACCGGCACGGGGCCCTGGACGACATCGAGGTCATGGTCGAGGTCCAGGAGGAGATCTTCTCGGACGAACTGAAGGTCATGAACGCGCTCTCAGGGAAGATCGCCGCCCGGATCCGCAGCGTCCTGGGCATCAGCGCCAAGGTCACCCTCGTGGAGCCCGCCACCCTCGAGCGCGGCGCCGGCAAGGCCAGGCGCGTCATCGACAGGCGGCAGCTGTCCTGAGAGGAAGAATTGACTAGACTTGTCGAACACCTTCCTGAGATCCCTTCCGTCCGGGAGACATCCATGAACATCACCCAGCTCTCCGTCTTCCTCGAGAACAAGCCGGGCCGTCTCCAGAGCATCCTCAAGACGATCGCCGACCGGGACATCAACATCCGGACTCTCACCATCGCCGAAGTGAACGATTTCGGCATCCTGCGGATGATCGTCAACCGGCCGGACGAGGCCTACGAGGCCCTCAGGGCCGCGCACGTCACCTGCTCGCGCACGGACGTGCTGGCCGTGGCCCTGGAGGACACCGTCGGCGCCCTCTACCGCCTCATCGAGGCCTTCAGCAAGCGCGACATCAACATCGAGTACATGTACGCCTTCACCGACCGCTACCAGGCCCACTCCATCATGATCTTCCGCTTCGACGACACCGAGGCGGCCAAGGCGGCGCTCCTGGAGGAGGGCTACACCATCATGAAACGCAGCGAGATCCACGGAGAATAAGG
>DAOPZL010000092.1:2426-7086 GCA_035353395.1 Holophaga sp. | reverse complement strand
CGAGGGCGTGGACGAACTGATCCGAGACTGATCCTTTCCGTTTACGCCCCGCGAACCCCGCGGGGCTTTTTGCATCTACCATTCCTTTCCAGAAGAAGCGAGGCCGCCATGAACCAGGACCAACCCCTCCGCGTGATGAAGTTCGGTGGGACCAGCGTCGGGACCGCCGCGAGGATGCGGGGCGTCGTGGACCTCGTCGGGAAGGCCCTGGCCACGGACCGGGTCTGCCTGGTGGCCTCCGCCATGGCGGGCGTCACCAACCTCCTGGTGGACGCCGTGAAGCCGGAATCCCGCCGGGATCCGGCACCGCTCCTGGCGCGCTACCGGGGGATCCACGAATCCGCGGTCGCGGAACTCGAAGGGGAGCTGGGGGAACAGGCGCCGCCGCTCCGGGCCGAACTGGCGGAACTCTGCTCCGAGTGCGACCGGCTCCTGAAGGGCGTGGTGCTGCTGGACGAGTGCTCCCCCTCGGTCCTGGCCCAGGTCTCCAGCCTGGGGGAGCGGGCCTCCTGCGCGATCCTGTTCGCCCTGCTCAAGGCCCGGGGACTGGCTCCCCAGTATCTCGATCCGCGCGAGTTCCTGATCGCCAACGGGGATCCCTTCCAGGCCCGGCCCCACCTGGACGACATCCAGGCCAGGTTCAGCCCCCTGCGCGCCGGAGGCGGGGCGCTGTGGCTGCTGCCGGGATTCTTCGGCGGCGACCCCCAGGGCAAGATCGTCTCTCTCGGTCGGGGGGGCTCCGACTACAGCGCGGCCCTGGCCGCCTGGGCCCTGGACGCGGACCTGCTGGAGATCTGGACGGACGTGGACGGGATCTTCAGCGCCGATCCGCGCATGGTGCCCGAGGCCTTCTCCATCCCGGAGGTCAGCTTCGAGGAGGCCATGGAGCTGGCCTATTTCGGCGCGAAGGTGCTCCATCCCAAGACCATCGTCCCGGCCCGCGCGAAGGGGATCCCCATCCGCGTCTGCAACAGCTTCAACCCGGACCATCCGGGCACGATGGTGAAGCAGGACGTGGCCGTCCCCCCCATGGGGGCGCGCGGCATCTCCTTCCTCGGCGACGTCGTGCTCGTGAACGTCACCGGATCCGGCATGCCGGGGGTGCCCGGCATCGCGGCCCGGGTGTTCGGCGCCCTGGCGAAGCGCGACATCTCGGTGATGCTCATCACCCAGAGTTCCTCCGAGGTGTCCCTCTGCTTCTGCGTGAAGGCCGCGGACGGCCCGCGCTCGGTGGAGGCCCTCCAGGAGGCCTTCCGGGCGGAGCTGGCCGCGAACCTGCTGGACGCCATCGAACTCACCGAGGGGCTCTCCATCCTCAGCATCGTCGGGGACGGCATGCACCTGAAAGTGGGCGTGGCGGGCACCTTCTTCGACGCCTTGGCCGAGGTGGACTGCAACGTGGTGGCCATCGCCCAGGGCTCCAGCGAGCGCATCATCTCCGCGGTGGTCAGGGAGACCGACGGGGGACGGGCCATGGCCCACCTGCACCGGCGGTTCTTCGACACGCGCAGGCTCCTGGAGGTGATCCTCTTCGGGGTGGGGAACGTGGGCGGGACCCTGCTGGAGCAGATCCGGAGCCAGCAGCCGCGCTTCCTGGAAGCCGGCCTCGACCTGCGGGTCGTGGGCGTGGCCGACGACCGGCGCATGCGCCTGGAGGACCGCGGCGTCGACCTCTCGGACTGGCGGAAGGACCTGGAGGCCCGGGGCGAAGCCACCGACCTGGACAAGGTCCTGGCCTTCGTGGCCTCGCGCCGCCCGACCCATCCCGTCTTCGTGGACTGCACCACCAGCGCGGAACTGACCAGGCGCTACCCCGACCTCTTCGACGCGGGCCTCCACCTGGTGGTGGCCAACAAGAAGGCCAACAGCGCCGAGCTGGCGTTCTACCAGAAGCTGCGCAGGCACGCCGCGAAGCACGCGCGCCGCTTCCTCTACGAGACCAACGTCGGGGCGGGCCTCCCCGTCATCGATACGGTGAAGAACCTCGTGCGGACCGGGGACCACCTCCTCCGCTTCGAGGGCATCCTCTCCGGGTCCATGTCCTACATCCTGGGCCTGATGGGAGACGGCACGCCCCTCTCCGAGGCGGTCCAGGCCGCGAAGGACATGGGCTACACGGAGCCGGATCCGCGCGACGACCTCAACGGCATGGACGTGGCCCGCAAGCTCCTGATCCTGGCCCGGGAGACCGGTCTCCAGCTCGAACTGTCCGACGTGGCCGTCGAGGGCCTCCTGCCGGCCGGCTTCGACGCCGGCGGCGACCTGCCGGATTTCCTCGCCAGGCTCAAGCAGCTGGACGCCTCCTTCCGGGCGCGCATCGAGGGACTGAAAGCGCAGGGGCAGACGCTCCGCTACGTCGGCAGCATCACCCCCGAGGGATGCCGCGTGGGCCTCCTGGCCGTGGACCGCGACCACCCCCTGAGCGCCATCAAGGGGGGCGAGAACGCCCTGGCCTTCCTGACGGAGCGCTACCAGCCCCACCCGATGGTCATCCGCGGCTACGGCGCCGGCGCCCAGGTCACCGCCGCCGGCGTCCTGTCCGACGTCCTGCGGCTGGCTTCCCTCTACCGCGTCTGAAGGTATGCTTCCTGGAACGCGGCTGAACTGAACTCGAACACTCGACGACAAGGAAACGTTATGAAGAAAGTCGGTTTCATCGGTTGGCGCGGCATGGTCGGCTCCGTGCTCCTGCGGCGCATGGAGGAGGAGGGGGACTTCGACGGCAGCTTCGAGGCCGTGTGCTTCTCCACCTCCCAGGCCGGGGAGAGGGGCCCCTTCGGAGCGCCGCTGCTGGACGCCCACGATCTCGAGGCTCTCGCGGCCCAGGACATCCTCGTCACCTGCCAGGGCGGGGACTACACCAAGGCCGTTCATCCGAAGCTGCGGGCGGCGGGCTGGAAGGGCTACTGGATCGACGCCGCCTCGGCCCTGCGCATGGAGCGCGACGCCCTCATCGTGCTGGACCCCGTGAACCGCCGGGTCATCGACGAGGGCCTCGCCCGGGGGATCAAGGACTACATCGGCGGCAACTGCACCGTCAGCCTCATGCTCATGGGCCTGGGCGGCCTCTTCGAGCAGGGCTGGGTGGAATGGATGAGCACCATGACCTACCAGGCCGCCTCGGGGGCGGGCGCCCGGCACATGCGGGAGCTGGTGCGGCAGATGAAGGCCGTCGGGGCCGTGGATCCCTCGATCCTGGAGGACCGGGCCGACATCCTGGCCCTGGACCGCGCCGTGAACGACACCCTGGCGTCGGCCTCGTTCCCGGTGGACAACTTCGGCGCGCCGCTGGCCGGGAGCCTCATCCCCTGGATCGACCGGGCCATGGAGAACGGCCAGACCCGGGAGGAGTGGAAGGGCATGGCCGAGACCAACAAGATCCTGGGCACGGCGCGGCCGATCCCCGTGGACGGCCAGTGCGTGAGGATCGGGGCCATGCGCTGCCACAGCCAGGCCGTGACCGTGAAGCTGACGAAGGACGTGCCCCTGGATGAGATCGCCGCCGCCCTGGCGGCCCACAACCCCTGGGTGAGGCTCGTCGAGAACACCAAGGAGGCCACCCTCCGCGAGCTCTCCCCGGCCGCGGTCAACGGAACCCTCGCGGTGCCCGTGGGCCGACTCCGGAAGATGGTCTTCGGCCCCGAGTACCTCACCGCCTTCACCGTCGGCGACCAGCTCCTGTGGGGTGCCGCCGAGCCCGTGCGGCGGACGCTGCTCATCCTCCTGGGCTCGAAGAAGGTCTGATCCCGTGCCCGCCGCGATCCCCATCACCGACCTCCCGGGCCTCCGCCTGGGGAACGCCCAGGACCTCCGGGCGGCCACCGGCTGCACCGTGCTGATCTGCGAGGCGGGCGCCGTGGCCGGGGTCGACGTCCGGGGCGGCGCCCCGGGCACGCGCGAGACCGACCTGCTGAGGCCCGAGAACCTCGTGGAGCGGATCCACGCGGTCGTCCTCGCGGGGGGCAGCGCCTTCGGCCTGGATGCCGCCGGCGGCGTGATGGCCTACCTGGAGGAGCGCGGGATCGGCTTCGATGTGGGCGTGGCCAAGGTGCCCATCGTGACGGGCGCGGTGCTGTTCGACCTCGCCTGCGGCGACGCCCGGGTGCGGCCCGGCCGGGAGATGGGCTACCGCGCCTGCCTCGCCTCCGAGCAGGATCCCTTCGAGGAGGGTTCCGCGGGCGCCGGGACCGGCGCCACCGTGGGCAAGGCCCTCGGGCTGGACCACGCCATGAAGGGCGGCCTGGGGGCCTTCGCCCTCCAGGCGGGGGACCTGAAGGTCGGCGCCGTCGTGGCGGTGAACGCCTTCGGGGACGTGGTGGATCCCGCCACGGGCCGCATCGTGGCGGGGGCGTTCCGGCGCGATCCCTTCGCGTTCCTGGACTGCGAGGCCGCGATGCTCTCCCAGGATGCGGCCACCAACCGGTTCGCCGGGAACACCACCCTCGGCGTGGTCGCCACCAACGCGGCCCTCACCAAGGCCCAGGCCGCGAAGGTCGCCTCCATGGCCCAGGACGGCCTCGCCCGCACCCTGCGCCCCGCCCACACCATGGTGGACGGGGACACGGTCTTCGCCCTGTCCGTGGGCGACGTGGCCGCGGACCTGAGCGTGGTCGGCCTGCTCGCCGCCCGGGTGGTGGAGGGCGCCGTGCTGAGGGCCGTC
>DAOPZL010000092.1:0-2326 GCA_035353395.1 Holophaga sp. | reverse complement strand
CGTGGTCGGCCTGCTCGCCGCCCGGGTGGTGGAGGGCGCCGTGCTGAGGGCCGTCGACCTGGCCACGTCCCTGGGAGGTTTCCCCTGCCCGCGGGAGGCCAGGTACACCTAGGCGGAGTGCCGAAGTCCCCGGCCGCCTCCAGCCCAAGATTCAGAGTTGATCATGAAATAACATTAATATAATGATAATTATTTGTATTTAGATGTAGATCTGGATTTTCATCAACACCTTGCAGGCAGTAATCATTTTATTTTTTTTATCCCTTTCATCCCTTTTATCCTTGTTATTTTATTATTAAGATTCAGTTATTCTTGAAATAAATGCAAACAATTCTTGAAAGAAAGTCATTTACAATCTATTTGTGTGATTTTTAAAACAGTACTTAATAAAAAGATTGAACAACAAGGATAAAAGGGATGAAAGGGATAACAGCGGATTGGATCTGGTGAGGGGGAGTTCACAGATCCTCGCCGGCGGCCCGCAGGAGCCGGGAGAGGTCCCGGAGCGCGGTGCGGTCGTCGTCCCCGGCGACCCGGTTGGAGCGGATCGTGCCGCAGCGGCGGCAGCGGTGGAGCAGGGCCAGCTCCCCGCCGTGGCGAACCCACAGGCTGATGGGATCCATGACCCCCGTGCACAGGCTGCGCCGGTCGCCCACCACGATGTCGACGTGGAGGCTGCGGAGGCAGTGGGGACAGTGGTTCCGCTGGCGCGTGCCCGGGGCCTCCCCGGGCACGGTCAGCCCGCAGTGGGCGCAGACGAAGGCCTCGCCGGGCCGGTTCAGGGGCGTGGCCCCCGGCCGGAATCGTGCGGTCCTGGACATGGGTTCATCCTTTCTTGAAGTGCTTCATGCTCTTGGCGATGGTTCGCCACTTCTGTTCGCGCTCCCGCCAGAGGCGCTCGTCGCTGCGCGCGGCCTCGTAGTCCACCTCCCGGCGCAGGCGCAGGTAGTTGCCGTAGTGCTCGGGGTCGAGGAGGCCGTCGGCCAGGGCCCCCTGCACGGCGCAGCCCGGCTCGGCGCCGTGGGCGCAGTCGCGGAAGCGGCAGTGCGCGGCGTAGGCCGCGATGTCGGCGAAGGCCCCGTCGAGGTCCGAGCCCTCGGCGGAGAGCCCGACCTCCCGGATCCCGGGCGTGTCGATGAGGCAGCCGGCACCGGGCAGCAGGAAGAGCTCCCGGAGGGAGGTGGTGTGCCGCCCCCGGTCATCCGAGGCCCGGACCTCCTGGGTCCGCCGCAGCTCCTCTCCCGCCAGGGCGTTGAGGAGCGTCGACTTCCCCACGCCGGAGGAGCCGACCATGACGCCCGTGCGGCCCGCCGGAAGGCAGGCGCGCACCTCCGCGAGGCCGTCCCCGGTGCGCGCCGAGACGGCCAGGACCTGGGCCCCGGACGCGAGGCCCTCGATCCGGGAGACGAAGGCCTCCGAGCGCGCTTCGAGGTCGGCCTTGGTGAGCACCACCACGGGCCGCGCGCCGCTGCCCCAGGCGAGGGCCAGCAGGCGCTCCAGGCGGGCCGGGTTGAAGTTGCGGTCCAGGCCCATGAGGAGCAGCACCGCGTCCAGGTTGGACGCCAGCCACTGCCGGCGGCCGCCTGGACCGGCTTCCCGCCGCGAGAGCGAGGGGCCCCGGGGGAGCAGGTCGAGCGCCAGGGACTTCCCGGCATCGGGAAGCCACCGGAGGGCGATCCAGTCCCCGGCGCAGAGGGTCAGCTCCTCGGCCCGGAGCCGTTCCCGGAACTTCCCGGAAGGGGCGCACCAGACTTCACCGGAGAGGGTCTGGACCAGGGCGAGGCCGCGGGTGGCGGCGACGACCCGGCCGGGCTCGGCTCCGGAGGCCTGGTATTCCCAGAAGGCCTCGGCCAGGGAGGAGGTCCAGCCGAAGGGAGCGAGGGATTCGAAATGGAAGGAGGGGACGGGCGCGAAGCCCGCCGAAGAATGCGCGGAATGCGGCATGGGGGTGTTCCTGGATGAAATGAACCTCGGCCCCCCGTCCGGGGGGCGTCTCGGGACGGTCTCGAAGGTCCGGGCTCAGGCCCGGACGGCTTCGACCGATACCCCGTTCATCCAAGTTGCGGTTGACATATCACACCCTTTACAGGAACCAGCATGTCCGGTTGGGCAGCGTCCTGCAAGCTCAGCCGAAGAACTGCGCCTGGAACCGCGAAAGGCGCGAAACGACGCGAAAAGGCGGCCACGGGCCGGAATTCCTTTTCGCGCGCCCGCAGGGCGTTTCGCGTTTTTCGCGGTTCCATCTTCCTCCTGGAGTCTCGCCGCGCTGGGCTCAGCAGACGGTGTGCAGCCAGTTGTAGGGATCCGGCGCCACGCCGTGCTGCAG
>DAOPZL010000091.1:0-7382 GCA_035353395.1 Holophaga sp. | reverse complement strand
TCCAGAATCCGGGTTCAATACATCTCCCGCAGGTCCACTTCCCGGGAACAGCATCCCGTGGCCAGCCATTCCTCGATGTTCTCCACGGTGCCCCCGACCTTCGCGCCCCGGGTGTCCCTGGAACTGCCGCCGATGTGGGGCGAGAGGATCACGTTGGGCAGCTCGTGGATGGGGAAGCGCGAGGGCGCGCCGGTCGTGGCTCCGCCCTGGGGATAGGTGTACCAGGTGTCGACGGCGGCGCCCTTGAGGATGCCGTCCCTCAGGGCGAGATAGAGCCCTTCCTCGTCCACGATGGGCCCGCGCCCGACGTTCACCAGGAACTTGCCGCGGGCCGAGAGGAGCAGCTCCTTCGTGAAGAGCCCTTCGGTCGAAGGGGTCAGGGGAAGGGCGATGAACAGCAGCTCCGCATCGCGAACCGCCTTCCGGAGATCGGTCTCGACGCGGTCGAAGTACGGGGGAAGGGCCGCGTCCGGCCTGCGGCGGTAGCCCACCACGGGGCAGTCGAAGGCCTTCAGCATCCGCGCCAGGGCGATGCCGATGGCCCCCATGCCGAAGATGGCGCAGGAGCGGCCGAAGATGGATTCCCACTCGTCCTCCGCGCCCCTCCCGATCCAGAACCCGTGCCACTTCGTGGCGCGCAGGTCGTTGTGGTACTCCACCAGCCGTCCGTAGAAGGCCAGGGTCATGGCCAGGGCGCACTGGGCCACGGAGGGGGCCTGCCCGTGGACGTTGTAGGCCCTCACGCCCCGCTCCACCAGCAGCGGCACCGGGAGGTGGTTGATCCCCGTGAAGGGCACGAAGACGGCCTTCAGGGAGGTGGCCGCCTCGAAGGCTGCGGGTTCCAGCCGGCCCGCGAGGATGCCGTCCAGGGAGGGCAGCGCCCGCCGGGACGCTTCCGGATCCATGAGGATCTCGTGTTCGGGGAACCTGGCCTGGATGGCCTGGAGGGGCTCTTTCCAAACCGAGGCGAAGGGCATGAAGGAACCGAGGCGCATGGCTGGACTCCTTGGGGATCGGGGCGGCGCTGGAGAGGATGGATGAGACGAGTGTAGCCGCCTCAGTCCTTCCGGGAAGGCATCCTCGCCCAGGGAGGCCCCAGGCGCAGGATGACGCCGTGGACGGGGCAGCTTTCCTCGTGGGCCCCCGGAAGATAGCCGGTGCTGACCAGGAACTCCCTCACGATCTCCCCTCCCGTGAAGCGGAAGGTCCCCTTGAAGAGCTTCGTCCAGGCCCCGGGATCCAGCCCGGCGTGCGCGTCCAGCCAGGCCCGGAAGGATCCGTGCCCGGCCTGGATCTCCAGGATCCGCCGCGCGTTGGCGATGGCTGCCTCCACCTTGAGGCGGTTCCGGATGATGCCCGGGTCGGCCAGGAGGCGCGCCCGGTCAGCCTCCCCGTAGGCGGCGATCCGCGCGGGGTCGAACCCGTCGTAGGCCCGCCGGAAGGCTTCCTGCTTCCTGAGGATCGTGAGCCAGGAAAGCCCCGCCTGGTTGATCTCCAGGAGGAGACGCCCGAAGAGCGCCGCATCGTCATGCAGCGGGAAGCCGTACTGGGTGTCGTGGTAGGCGGCGTGGAGAGGGTCTCCCCCGACCCGGACGTAGTCGCAGTAGGAGGTCATGGGTCAGGCGCCGTGCAGCAGGGTTTCGAGACGCTGCTGCGCCTGTTCCGGCTGCGAAGCCTTGACGCCGATCATGTCCACGGGGATCCCGCGGCGCGAGAAGGCCTCCCGCAGCGCCTCGATGAAGACCCCCTGCCCCGGCTCCTCACGGTCGCGGCGCGAGGTGGTGTCGACGCCGCAGCAGGGGGACCGGTTGATGCCCACGAGCCCCAGGAGGGTGAAGCCGTGCCTGCGGTATTCCTCCACCTCGAAGACCACCCGCTCCACCAGCGCGGCGAGGATCCGTGCCGGCGCCGTCCACCCCATGGCCTCCCGGATCCGCGTGTTCTCCTCGACGACCGGGCGTCCGGAGCCTGAGGGATCGCCCCGGTCCAGCCCCAGGCAGTTCAGTTCCGGGCACGGCAACTGGATGATGCCCACTCCCGCCTCCAGGAGCGCCCGGACGAGGCCTGTGTCGGATCCCGGGAAGTCCGCAGTCCCGTCCGAGATGGCGTTCTGGTTCAGGACGCAATGGGCGACGAGTATGACCTTCCTGCTCCTGGCATCGGTGAACATCGCTGGGCTCCCCTGCTACGGCATCCGTTCCCGGGCCTCGGCCTCCCCCTCCCGGAGGGCGTACAGCGCCGCGGCGCGGGCGTGGAGATCCGTCGTGTCGAAGAGCGGCACCGCAGAGTCTTCCGGCTGGACCAGGAGCGAGATCTCCGTGCATCCGAGGATGACGCACTGGACTCCCGCCGCCACGAGATCGGCGATGATGCGCCGGTATTCGCGGCGGGAGGACTCCAGCACCTTCCCGAGACACAGCTCCTGGTAGATCACGCGGTGGACGATCTCCCGGTCCGCCGCGGGAGGCACGACCACCTCCAGATGGTGCCTGTCCTCCAGGCGGGACCTGTAGAAGGCCTGCTCCATGGTGAAGCGCGTCCCCAGCAGGCCCACCTTCCGGAAGCCGGCGCCCAGGATCGCCTCCGCCGTGGCGTCCGCGATGTGCAGCAGGGGGATGCCGACCCGCGCCTCCAGGGCGGGGGCCACCTTGTGCATGGTGTTGGTGCAGATCACGAGGAAATCGGCGCCGGCCCTCTCGAGCCTCGCCGCGCCGTCCGCCAGGAGGTCGGCCGCCTGGTCCCACCGGTCCGTGCGCTGGAGTTCCTCGATCTCCTGGAAGTCGACGCTATAGAGGAGGAGCTTCGCGGAGTGCAGCCCCCCAAGGCGCTCCGCGAGGGTCCGGTTGATGATCCGGTAGTAGGGGACCGTGGATTCCCAGCTCATCCCCCCGATGAGTCCGATGGTCTTCATGACTGTCTCCTGTCCTGAACGTCGATCTGGATCCGGCGGGCCTCGTTCTCCGGATAGGGGTACTCCATCTGCCTGGCGGTGGCCCGGGCGGTCGCCTCCCCGAAGCAGCGCGCCACGATCCGGAGCGCGAGATCGATGCCCGCGGCGATGCCGGCCGAAGTGAGGATCTTCCCCTCGTCCACCACCTGGAACGCCTTCTCCACCCGGACCCCGGGGAAGAGTTCCTGCATCAGGTCGAGGGACCGCCAGTGGGTCGTGGCCCGCCGGCCCTCCAGCAGGCCCGCCTTGCCGAGGACGAGCGCGCCCGTGCAGACGGAAGCCACGATCCCGCCCTGCCCCGCCTGTCGCCTCACGAAGCCGAGGACAACCTCGTTCTTCATCTCCCGGCGGGCTCCCCGGCCGCCCGGCACCACCAGGATGTCCAGCGGCGGGCAATCCGGGAAGGAAACCATCGGCAGGACCTTCATCCCCCCCGACGTGGTGACCGTATCCATCGTCCCCGCCACCAGCACGACGTCGAAGGGCGAGGGTTCCTCGCGCCGGCGGGCCTCGTCCAGGCGCACCGAAGAGAAGACCTCGAAGGGGCCGCAGTAGTCCAGCACCTCGACATCGTCGAAGATGAGAATGCCCACCCGCTTCCGGTCCATGGAGTCCCTCCTCAGATCCAGTATCTCCCATCGATCCGCAGGACTGCACCTCCTCCGAAGAGGACCCGGATCCCGTGCCGCGGGTCGGGAATGGATTCCAGGCGCACGATGTTCGGATTCGCCAGGTCCGCGTTCTGCTCGATCCGGACCGGCGCGCCGTCCCAGGCGCCGAGGCGGTGCAGGTGGTAGCCGAGGGCTGCGTTTCCCGATCCGGTCGCCGGATCCTCGAGGTAGCCGAAGGGCGCCGCGAAGACGCGGGTCCGGAACCGGTTCTCCGGATGGGCCGTATCCCTGCTGAAGACCGTGACCACATCCAGCGCCTGGCGCTCGCAGAAGGCGAGGAGCGTCCGGAAGTCCGGCGACGCGGCTGCCACCTCGCGGGCGGTCCTCAGGGGCAGGCAGAGCGTCTGGTTCCCCGCGTTCACGATCCCGGCCTCGAGGGAGGGGTCCAGCGCCGATCCAGGGATGCCCAGGGCCTCGCAGGCTTCCGCCGGATCGATGTCGCACGCCGCGAACACCGGCTCCGGAGCGTGGATGTAGACTGCCCCCTCGCGGTTCTCCACGGGGAGCACGCCCTTGTTCGTGTGGAGGAGGATCCTCGGCCGCGCGGCCAGATCCGCATCATGGGAAACGAGGTCGTGCATGATCGCGATGGTGGCGTGGCCGCAGAACTGCACCTCCTTCTCCGAGGAGAAGTACCGCAGCCTGAAGGCATCGGGCGCGAGCCGGGCAATGAACCCGATCTCGCACACGAACCCCTTCAGTTCCCGGGCAATGCGCTGCATCTCCGCCTCGGTGATGCCGTCGAACGTGTCCAGGTAGACGGCCGCCGCGGGATTCCCGCCCGAGGTGGCGGTGGCGAAGGCGTCGAGCTTCTTGAAAGGATGGCTTTTCATCGAGGACTCCTGTCCCAGGAAGGATGCCACCCGCGAGGGGCTTCCGCTGTCATCCAGCCAACAGATCCCGGCCTAGATCCCGGCCAGCCGCTCGAGGACCTCGATGTCGCGCACGCAGACATAGTCCCGGCTGTAGCCCAGGACGCCCTGGTCCCGCAGCCGGTTCAGGAGGGTGCTGACCACCGGCCGGCTGGCGCCGGCCAGATCCGCCAGTTCCTGTTGCGAGACGCGGAGGTGCAGGCCGAACCCGTGCTCGCAGCGGGTCTCGAACCGGCCCGATAGCTCCCGCAGGGTGTCAGCCAGGCGGGCTTCGGCCCGCCTGGAGACGAGGGCCTCCCACCGCCGTTCGAGCTGTTCCTGGCGCCTGGACCGGGCCTCCAGGAGACGAAGGCACAGGGCGGGCTGGCGCAGCAGGAGGTTCCGGAACTCCTTCGCGGGCGCCCGCCAGATCGCCACGCTGCCCTTGGCCCGGGCACTCTCGACGGATTCCTCGACCGGCAGGCCCTGCCAGGCGCCGAGCAGGTCCCCGGGGAAGAGGAGGGCGATCGTGAGCGGATCCCGGTCCTCGGCCATCCGCCCCAGGACGACCTGGCCCTCGAGGATGCACATCGTCTCGGCGCAGGGCTGTCCCTGCAGGTAGATGCCGGCCTTGTGCCTGAAGGCGCGCACGCTGGCCGAAGGGCAGTAGCGTTCCAGGTCCTCCCGCAGGCCGGGATCCGCGAACAGGGGCTGGCGCAGGATGTCCCCGGACCGCCAGGTCCCGTTCCGGGAACGATCGGTCCCGTCGGGCATGCCTCAGGGAAGGTCCAGGAACATCGCCCCTTCGAGGACCTTGACGGCCTTCCCGGCAATCGATACGCGGTCCCCCGCCAGGCGGCAGGCGAGCGACCCGCCGCGCTTCGACAACTGGCGCGCGCGGAGTTCGGTCCTGCCGAGGCGTTCGGCCCAGTAGGGGATCAGGACGCAGTGCGTGCTCCCCGTGACGGGATCCTCGGGAATGCCCTCCCGGGGACAGAAGCAGCGGGAGACGAAATCACAGTCCGTGCCCCGGGCCGTCACCACGAAGCTGGTCGGCTCAAGCCGCGAGAGGGCGTCCATGTCGGGCTTCAGGTCCCGTACCGCGGCCTCGCTCTCGAGCAGCGCGAAGAGGTCCCGGGTGAGCCAGGCCTCCTTCACTTCCGCGCCCAGCGCCTCCGCGAAGCCCGGCGGACAGGGCACGGGGTTCGGCCGGCGCGCGGGGAAATCGAGGCAGAAGAGGTCGCCTTCCCGCGTGACGGTCAGGGGCCCGCTCATGGAGCGGAAGTCCACGCGCCCCGCGCCGGCCCTCAGCTCCGTCAGGATCACGAAGGCGCTCGCCAGGGTGGCGTGCCCGCACAGGTCGATCTCTCCCACCGGCATGAACCAGCGGATGCGGAAGCCGTCCGCCTCCGGAACGAAGAAGGCCGTCTCCGAGAGGTTGTTCTCGGCCGCGATGGCCTGCATGACCTCATCGGGCAGCCAGGCCTCCAGCGGCATCACCGCCGCCGGATTGCCCGCGAAGGGACGGTCCGTGAAGGCATCGACCTGGTAGAGAGGATGGCGTTCCATGGCGGGACTCCGGCTGGTTCCAAGAATGACAGAACGCGGCCCGGCCGGGACCCTCGCCGGCCGGTCCCCGGGATTCCTCATGAGCTTGGACAGGCCTGCGGCTGGCACTACACTGGACAGGGTCCGGCACCCCACGACAGGCGCCGGCCCGCGGAGAAGCCCATGAAGGACATCATCGCCGAGCTGGCCTGGCGCGGCCTCCTCAACCAAACCACCGACGACAAGCATCTGGCCGCCTGGCTGATGGAGAAGTCCCGGTCCGTCTATATCGGCTTCGATCCCACGGCGGACAGCCTCCACGTGGGGCACCTGCTCCAGGTGATGACCCTCCGGCGCTTCCAGCGGGCGGGCCACCGGCCCATCGCCCTGGTGGGCGGCGCCACGGGCATGATCGGCGATCCCAGCGGCAAGAGCGCCGAGCGCAACCTCCTCTCGGTCGAGGTGCTCCGCGCCAACGTGGAAGCCATGGGGAAGCAGCTCGCGCGCTTCCTGGACTTCGACTGCGGCCCGACCTCGGCGCTGATGGTCAACAACTACGACTGGATGGGCAAGTTCGGCTATCTGGAATTCCTGCGGGACGTCGGCAAGCACTTCCCCGTCAACGTCATGCTCGGCAAGGATTCCGTGAAGAGCCGCCTGGAGCGCACTGACAGCGGCCTGAGCTACACCGAGTTCAGCTACATGCTCCTCCAGGCCTACGACTTCGTGACCCTCTACGACACCTGCGGCTGCGAACTCCAGGCGGGGGGAAGCGACCAGTGGGGCAACATCACGGCGGGCATCGACCTGGCCCGGCGCATGCGTTCGGTCCAGCTCTACGGCTTGACGGCCCCGCTCCTCACCAAGAGCGACGGCACCAAGATGGGCAAGACCGAGAGCGGCGCCCTGTGGCTGGATCCCGCCAAGACGAGCCCGTACCGGTTCTACCAGTACTGGATCAACCTGGCGGACGCCGATGTGGGCAAGTGCCTGCGCTACCTCACCGACCTCGACCGGGAGACCATCGAGGAGATCGAGGTCCAGCACGCCGCCGCGCCGGACAAGCGCGAGGCCCAGAAGCGGATGGCCTCCGAACTGACCCGGCTCGTCCACGGCGAGGAAGGCCTCGCCTCCGCCATCCGGGCCACCAGCGTGCTCTTCGGCGCCGAGATCGTGCACCTGAACGATGCGGAACTGGCGGAGATCTTCGCGGACGTCCCCAGCAGGGAGCTGTCCCGGGACCAGCTGGCGGGCGAAGGCCTGCCCGTGGTCGACGCCCTCGTGGAATCCGGGCTGGCCAAGAGCAAGGGAGAGGCCCGCCGGACCCTCGCCCAGGGCGGCGCCTACCTCAACAACCGGCGC
>DAOPZL010000090.1:2508-7462 GCA_035353395.1 Holophaga sp. | reverse complement strand
CGTCGAGACCCTTTCCCTTCTTCAGCTGCGCCGCCACGGCAGGCGGGATCAGCGGCGCGGCGGGCGCGGCCTGGGGCTTGGCCTTGTCGGCGCGCGACTGGGCCTCTACCGGGACCGCAGCCGGGGCCGCCGGGGCGGGTTCCTGGACTGCGGCGGCCGGAAGAGCGGGCGGCGCGGCCACGATGACAGGCGATGGTTTCTTCAGGGCCGGGACGATGACGGGGGAGGACGACTTGGGCGCCGCCACGATGATCGCAGGACTCTTCCGCTCGTTCGGCGCGAACTCAGAGGGGAAGAGGTCCCTGGTCATGGAGGCGACGATCGATACGGCTGCGAACCTGGCGTTGTCCCGCTTGCTGGCAGTGATCGTCTCCTCGTCCTGGTCGACGAACGCCGCCACCACCGCGCCGGATGGATCGACTACCTGACCTTCGAGTTCCAGCCGGGCGCTGGAATTGATCTGGGTCTCCGTCATGATCAGACGGGTCACCGCGAGGTTGAGGGTGTAGGGCGAGTCCTTCTTGACCAGGGCCCCAAGGGCGATCGGCAGGTAATCCTTAAGGAAACCGGTTTCGCTCTCCGTCACGTTGGAGATCTTGCCGAGTTTGAGCCCCTTGGTCCCGTCAAAGCCGGGCGCGGCCCAGACGAGGTCGAGCCGCTTCCCCTTCTTCATCTTCGCGGTCATCTCTCCGGAGATCGTGACCAGCTGCTTAGCGGGGCAGAGGGTGGGCTGCAGCAACAGGAGGGAGGCGATCAGCATCGGGGCGTGGAGTCTCATGTTTTTTCTCTGCTTGGGAAGATGGATCGGGGATGTCGTGGAATCCGCGGTTCGGAATGAAAACAAGGTTGATTCTACTCGGGTCCCGCCCCGGTTCCGATGAGCGAAACGCAAGGCATGAGAGTATTCTTCCAGCAGTCCATCCTCCGCGTGCCCCATGAGACCCAAAGCGCATCGCATCATCCGGATCGGGATCCCCAGCGGGGACCACTACGCCATGGGGCCCGGCAAGGCGGACCTGCTGGAGGCCATCCTGGAGACGGGCTCGATCTCCGCCGCGGGCCGGAAGCTCGGGATGAGCTACCGCAGGGCCTGGCTCCTGGTGGACGAGATGAACAAGTGCTTCCGGGGGCCCCTGGTCCACGCGCGGCTGGGGGGCGTCCACGGGGGCGGCGCCGATGTCACGGACCTGGGGAAGGAGGCCCTCCGGCGCTACCGGGAGCTGCAGGACCGGGCCTGGGAGGCCGTGAAGCTGCCCTACAAGCGGTACGTCGACCTCCTGGGGGACCCCCTGGAATAGAGGAAGGGACCGCCCGGGGGCGGTCCCTTCCCGTTCCTGCGGAGCCGTCCTTGCGGGCGGCTCCTGAGGGATCACATGCCCAGGTAGGCCTTGCGGACCATGTCGTTCGCCTTCAGGTTGGCTCCGGTGTCGGTCAGGACGATGCATCCTGTCTGCAGCACGTAGCCGCGGTGGGCGATGGACAGGGCCATCAGGGCGTTCTGTTCCACGAGGAGGATGGTGGTCCCGCGCTCGTTGAGCTTCTTGATGATCTCGAAGATCTGGTCCACCAGCACCGGCGCGAGGCCCATGGAGGGCTCGTCCATGAGGAGGATCTTGGGCCGGGACATGAGGCCGCGCCCGGTGGCGAGCATCTGCTGCTCGCCCCCGGACAGGGTCCCGCCCCGCTGGGAGGACCGTTCCTTCAGCCTCGGGAAGAGGCTGAAGACGAGGTCGATGTCCTCCTCGATCTGCGCCTTGTCGTCGACGATGTAGGCGCCCATCTCGAGGTTCTCGAGGACGGTGAGGTCGGGGAAGATGCCGCGGCCTTCGGGGACGAGCCCCAGGCCAGCCTTGTGGACGACGTGGGGAGCCAGGTGGCTGATGTCCTTCCCCTCCAGCAGCACCTTGCCCTCGCGGGGGTGCAGCAGGCCGGAAATGGAGCGGAGGGTCGTCGTCTTCCCGGCGCCGTTGGCGCCGATGAGGGCGACGATCTCCCCCTGCTCGACCTTCAGGGAGATGCCCATCAACGCATGGATGTTCCCGTAGTAGGAGTGGACGTTTTCAAGTTCGAGTACGCTCATCGTTTCCTCCGTTCCTAGTGGGTCGTGGTGCCGGCGGCACCCTTCCCGAGATAGGCCTCAATGACTTGAGGATTCGACGAGATTTCCTGCGGGAGGCCCTCGGCGATCTGCTCGCCATGATCCATGACGTAGATGTGTTCGGAGATGTTCATGACCACCTTCATGTCGTGCTCGATGAGCAGGATCGTGACGCCGCGCTCGTCGCGGATGCGCCGGAACAGGTTCAGCGCGTGCTCGCTCTCGGAGGGGTTCATGCCCGCCGCGGGTTCGTCCAGCAGCAGCAGCTTGGGGTCCGAGGCCAGGGCGCGGGCGATCTCCACGCGGCGCTGGGCGCCGTAGGGGAGGCTGCCCGCCAGCTCGTTCCCGACGTCCTTCAGTCCCACGTAGTCCATGAGCGACTCGGCCTTGGCCTGGGCTTCCTTCTCCTCCTTCTGGAACGAGGAGGTCCTGAAGACGGCCTCCACCGGATTCTGCTTCAGCCGCGTGTACTGGCCGACCATGATGTTCTCGATCACGGTCATGCCGCCGAAGAGGCGGATGTTCTGGAAGGTGCGGGCCATGCCCAGGGCGGTGATGTCGTAGGGCTTCATCTTCTCGATGCGGGTCCCCTCGAACTCGATGGTGCCTTCTTCGCACTGGTAGAGGGCGGAGATCGCATTGAAGAACGTGGTCTTCCCGGCGCCGTTGGGGCCGATGATGCTGGTGATGCGGCCCCGCTCGATGTTGACGGTCATGTTGTTCACGGCGGTCAGGCCGCCGAAGCGCTTCACGACCTTGTTGCTGGTGAGGATGTACTTGCTGTCAGCCACGTTCGGCTCCTTTCGCTTCGTCGCCCTCGCCTTCGCCGGCGCCCTTCAGCTCACGCTGTCTCCGGGCCGCCGGCAGGATGCCGGAAGGACGGTAGATCATCATGATCACCAGGATGATGCCGAAGATGAGGCGCTGGTACTTGGCCGGATCGATCTGGTTCGAAAGGTTCTTCCAGTGGAACCCGAGGAAGGCCGCGTCGCTCTGCCTCAACTGCCCCAGGTAGAGCGAGAAGCTCTGGAGCACCTGGATGTTCAGGAGGGTGACCAGGGTGGCGCCGACGATCACGCCCGTGATGCTCCCCAGGCCCCCCAGGATGACCATGGTCAGCACGCCCACGGACTGGAGGAAGGTGAACGTCTCGGGGCTGACGAAGGTGCGGCTGGCCGCGAAGAGCACGCCCATGGCGCCGGCGAAGGAGGCGCCCACGAAGAAGGCGCCGAGCTTCAGCTTGTTGGCGTTGATGCCCATGGCGCCGGCGGACAGCTCGTCCTCGCGGACGGCGGTCCAGGCCCGCCCCACCTTGGAGTCGTCCAGGCGGTAGGTGACGATGATGACGCTGATCACCACCAGCAGGGCCACGATGTAGAAGAGGATGTTGTAGGCCTGGTTCACCGTGATCGGATGCCCGACGATCCCCCCGAAGATGTTGTTGAATCCCCTCAGGATGCCATCGGGCATGGTGGGACGCTGGATGGGCGTGATTCCCTGCGGCCCGTTGGTGAAGTTCCACGGCTTGTCGAGGTTGTTCGCCAGCTGGCGGATCGTCTCGCCGAAGGCCAGGGTGATGATGGCCAGGTAGTCGCCCCGGACCCGGAGGACCGGGAGGCCCAGGATGAGGCCGGCGATGGCGGCGATGATGACCCCGATGAAGATGAAGAGGTACCACCAGTCGGGCGCCATGAAGAAGGGCACGCCCTTGGTGACCGTGGTTACGGTGGAGTGCAGCAGGTAGGGCTGCTGGGAGCCGAAGAAGCCCCAGAGATAGGCGCCCACCGCGTAGAAGGCCATGTAGCCGAAGTTGAGCAGGCCGGAGAACCCCACCACGATGTTGAGGCCCAGGGCCAGGGCGGAGAAGACCGCGATCTGGAAGATCACCTCCAGGTAGAAGACGTTCCGCGCGCCCAGGATGGGAATCAGGATGACGGCCACGAAGACGGCCAGGGCCAGCTGGATGGCCCTGTTCATCTTCAGCCAGTAGATCGAGCTCGCCGCAAACAGGAAGAGCAGGAAGCCGGGAATGGACTGGGGGCTGGAGTAGACAGCGAGGCTGCCGACCACGATGAGCCCGATGGAGAAGAAGTACGGGTTCTTGCCCTTGTTGACGAACTCGAAGAGCTGCCGGTAGACGTGTTGGATCTGCTTTATCATCGTGATCCTCCTATGCCTTCTGGCCGATGTTTTCGCCCAAGAGACCATGGGGGCGGAAGATGATGACAAGGATCAGGATGAGGTAGGCCAGCATGTCCTTGTACTCCGCGCCGAAGGCTCCCTGGGTGAAGATGCCGAGATAGGCGCCGGCGAAGCTCTCGATCATGCCGAGCACGATGCCGCCGAGGAGGGCGCCGGTCAGGTTGCCGATGCCGCCCAGCACGGCGGCCGCGAAGGCCTTGATGCCCGGGACGAAGCCGACGAAGGGGTCGATGCGGGTGAACTTGAGGCCCCACAGGACGCCGGCCGCGCCGCCCAGGGCGCCGCCCACGAGGAAGCAGAGGGAGATGATGCCGTTCACGCCGATGCCCATGAGGGCCGCCGTGTTCTGGTCCTGGGAGACCGCGCGGATGGCCTTGCCGACCTTCGTGGCTTTCACGAGATAGTTCAGGGCCACCAGCATCGCCACCGCGATGACAATGACCACGAAGGACTTGACCGTGATCTCGATCGGCTTGCCGCTGAAGCTGAAGAGGGGGATCCGGTTGTCGAAGTTCCCGAAGGTGGGGATCACGCGGAAGAACTGGCCGGTCGTGAGGCTCTCCGTCAGGCGGATGATGTCCTGGAGGGCGAAGGAGACCCCGATGGCCGAGATGAGGGGCACCAGCTTCGGGGAGTTCCGCAGGGGCCGGTAGG
>DAOPZL010000090.1:0-2408 GCA_035353395.1 Holophaga sp. | reverse complement strand
CCGATGGCCGAGATGAGGGGCACCAGCTTCGGGGAGTTCCGCAGGGGCCGGTAGGCGACGCGCTCGACGAAGACCGCCATGCCGCCCGCGGCCGCCATCCCGATCAGCAGGGCCAGGCCGAAATACGAATAGGTCCCCATGGCTCCGGTACCGGCGAGCTTCCCCGCCGTGTTCAGGGCGATGAGGGATTCCACGCCCGCGAAGGCGCCGATGGCAAAGATCTCGCTGTGTGCAAAATTGATGAACTGCAGGACCCCATAAACCATGGTGTAGCCCAGAGCGATGGCCGCGTACACGAAGCCGATCGTCATTCCGTCGATGAGCACCTGGGGAAGATTGCTGACAGTGTACGTGAAGATGCCGACGCCTTGGGTCGACTGAAGCAGATGATCGGCCCCTGAACCGCGGCACAGCACGGCCAGGATCATCATGATTACCGAGCAGAGAACGCCCGCACCGACCACAAAGATCGCCATCTGAAAGATGGGCATGACGATTTCGCGAAGGGGTCCCGCTCCCATGATTTTTTTCATAGGGTCTCCAGAAAATCCCCCCCTCTTCAGAGGAGGGGGGGGGATGCAATGGTGAAGTCAGGGTTCGTCGCTACCTACTGCGGGGGAGCCACGTCCAGGGTCTGGTCGATCCGGTTGGAAGCCCACTTGCCGGGGTCTGCGGAGGAAACCTGGATGATGAAGTACTTGGCCTTGAGCAGGTCGCCCTTGGGGTTGAAGGTCATGGTGCCGGTCACGCCGTGGAAGTCCTGGAGCTCGCGGACGGCCTTGCAGACGGCGTCGCGGGTGGGCAGCTTGCCGCCGTTGGCGTTGGCCGCGTTCTCGATGGCCTTGAGCAGGATGGCCGTGCAGTCGAAGGACTGGGCGGCGAAGGGCTGCGGGTTGTTGCCGAACTTGGCCTTGAAGTCGGTCACGAACTTGGCGGTGTCGGGATAGGCGGCAGCCGGCCCGGACACGGTGGAGAAGTAGGTGCCGGCGCCTTCGAGGAGCGCGTCGCCGCCGATCTTGGTGGCGTCGGGGGAATCGAAGCCATCATCGGAGAGGCAGAGGCCCTTGAAGCCCTTCTGGCGGGCCTGCTTGAAGAGCACGGCGGCCTGGTCGAACATGCCGCCGAAGTAGATGCAGTCAGGCTTGGAGGAGAGGATGGGGGAGAGGATGGCGTCGAAGTTGGCCTTCTCTTCCGTTCCCGTGAAGCCGGCCACCTTGATGCCCTGGGTCTCGCTCTCCTTCTTGAAGTATTCGGCGATGCCCTGGCCGTAGGCGGTCTTGTCGTGGAGCACGTAGGCGACCTTGATGCCCTTGCTCTTGGCGAACTGGGCACCCACAGCGCCCTGCACGTCGTCACGGCCGCAGATGCGGTTGATCTCGGGGTAGCCGCGCTCGGTCACCTTGGGGTTCGTGTTCGCGGGGGACACGTTGCACAGCTGGGCCGCGTGATACTCCTCGGAGGAGGGGATCATGACGCCGGAGTTGTAGTGGCCGACGACGCCGAGGACGGCGGGATCGGACACGATGGCCTTGGCGTTGGCCACGCCGGTGTCAGGGTTGGCCTGGTCGTCGAAGGGCGCCAGCTCGACCTTGAAGCCCAGCTTGGTGAGCGGCTCGGCGAGCTGCTCGATGGCGAGCTGGGAGCCGCTCTTGATATCGGAACCGATGACGGACAGGGCGCCGGAGAGCGGGCTCTGCGTCGCGATCTTGATGACTTTCGCTTCTTTGCTGCAACCCGCGATAAGCAGGCAGAGCGTCGCAACCACGGGGGCGACAAAGGAAACAGTCTTGTTCATCAGCATTCCTCCAGATGTACCTTCTTATGAAGACCCGCCGGTGCACGCTGCACCGGCGGCGTTTGGGTTGGTGGGAAAACAAAGGTCGCGATCGCGCTAGGCTCCTCCTTTCGGGCATGCAGGCAGGGAACCCGCGCCGGCACGATTCCCCGGACGGGGAGATCGTCACCGCACGCGCCGCACATCCTGCATCGGGCCGCACCAAGTAGCTATTTCAGATGATCCTGCCGATACACTCGGGTTTTCGATGTTGGCCAGAAGTCTATGAGCGACCTCCGGGACCGTCAAGAATTTTTGTTGTTCCTGCGCGGCGCGACGAACTTTTCCCAGATCTTGAGAAGTGAAAAAGTTCCCGGGAAAATTTTTTTTTCTTCCGTTCGAAATCCGATCGTGTTAACCATGTCTCCACTGCTGCAACTTCATGCAAGCAACCCACCAATGGGGAGGAGAAAGAATGAGAACAGGTCGGATCATCACCGCTCTGGCTACCATGCTCGCGCTGCCTGTCATGGCCGCCGACGCTCCGGGCTACTTCAAGGTCCCCGGCACCGACACCACCCTGAAGATCTACGGCAAGGCCGAGACCTGGGGCTACTACACGATGGACGGCGGC
>DAOPZL010000089.1:0-7490 GCA_035353395.1 Holophaga sp. | reverse complement strand
CTCGCTGCCTCTCCGCTTCTGCCTCAACCTCAATCGGGCAGATGACTAGCTTACACCTTCCACCAACCGATGCAAGAGAAAATCTTCGGGGAGTGGCGGATTCCCTGAATGCCGTTCGATACCGTTCGTCAACATCTTCTATTTCAGCATTTATAACCACAATCAAATCCGCAACATAGATGCAGTCGTGGGTCAGCGTCCTGGACTATCCTTCAATCAGCTTCACTTCAACCCCTTCACAGGAAGAGCCGAACCCCATGAAAACGCTCCGGAAAGCCGTCATCCCTGTCGCAGGAATGGGAACCCGTTTCCTGCCCGTCACGAAGGCCCAGCCGAAGGAGATGCTGCCTCTCGTCGACAAGCCCGTGATCCAGCACGTGGTCGAGGAAGCGATCCGGAACGGCATCCAGAGCATCATCCTCGTGACCGGGCGCGGCAAGCAGGCCATCGAGAACCACTTCGACGTAGCCTACGAGCTGGAGGACATGCTCAGCCGAAGGGAGAACCTGGAGGCCCTCGAGCTCGTCAAGAGCATCACCCACCTGGCGCAGTTCGCCTACGTGAGGCAGGGGGAGCCCCTGGGCCTGGGGCATGCCGTGCTCTGCGCCCAGCACATCGTGGGCGACGAGCCCTTCGCCCTCCTGCTTGGAGACGATGTCTTCGACGAGGATGATCCGGCTCTCGGCGCCCTCGTGGCGGCCCACCAGGCCACGGGGAAGTCCGTCGTGGGCGTGCAGCAGGTGCCGTACGACCGGGTGTCCAGCTACGGCATCATCAACGGTCCCCACTCCTCGGAGTCCTGGTGGAACGTCCACACGATCGTCGAGAAGCCCGGCCCGGACGTCGCGCCCAGCAACTGGGCGGTGGTGGGCCGCTACATCCTGACGGAACAGGTCTTCGAACATCTCCATGGGATCAAGCCCGGCGTCGGGAACGAATACCAGCTCACGGACGCCCTGGCCATGCTGGCCATGGAGGGCCAGCTGTCCGCGGCCCCCATCCCGGCCAAGCGCTACGACACCGGCAACAAGCTGGAGTATCTCAAGGCCAACGTCGAGTTCGCCCTGAAGCGGCACGACCTGGGAGACGACTTCTACGAGTACCTCAGGGACCTGATCGACGCGAGGCGCTAGGCGCTCCGGTCCTTCTCGATCAGCAGGTGCAGGAGCGTCACCGCCGCATGGGTGATCCCGGGAATGCGGGAGGCCTGCCCCAGGGTTTCCGGCCGGTGGCGCTTCAGCTTCTCCCGGACCTCGTTGCTGAGCCCCGGGATCTGCTCCATGCGGAACCGGGCGGGAATCTGGACATGGTCCCAGGAGCGCTGGCCCTCCAGCAGTCTCGACTCCCGCTCCCGGTAGCCCGAATACCTGAGGTCGAACAACAGGAGATCCCTCTCCAGGTGCGGATCCCAGCCGCGCTGTCCGGCATCCCATCCGGGAAGCGACGCCAGGGCCTCGTCGGCCAGCTCCGAGGTGATCTGCTGGCGTTTCAGGAGCTCCGAGAGGGAGAGGCCTGCCTGGAGGGTGAGTCCCGCGGAGGAGGCGAGCGGCCCCAGCGGGGAGGAGGGGGTGACCCAGGTCCCGTCGCACGAGTTCCGCAGGCGTTCCCGGCGCTCCAGCTTGGCCTCGGTCCAGGCGAACTCCTCCTCGCCCAGGGCGCCGATGTCCCGGGCGACCCCGAGCAGCCTCGCATCCGCCAGGTCGCAGGCCAGCCCCAGCCTGTGTTCGGCCCGGGCCGTCAGCATCCGGTAGGGTTCGTCGGTGCCCTTGGTCGCCAGGTCGTCGATCATGACGCCGATATAGGCCTGGTCCCGCTCCAGGACGACGGGCGCCTGGCCCCTCAGCCGGCGGACCGCGTTCACGCCCGCCATCAGTCCCTGTCCGGCAGCCTCCTCGTAGCCCGTGGTCCCGTTCACCTGGCCGGCGAACCAGACCCCTTCCAGCTCCGCCATCGACAGGTCCCGCCCCAGCTGCAGGGGATCGAAGCTGTCGTACTCGATGGCGTAGCCCGGGCGCAGGATTTCCGCAGCCTCGAAGCCCGGCATGCTGCGCACCATCCGGACCTGGACGTCCACCGGCATCGACGTGGACAGCCCTGCGAGATAGATCTCCTCCGTCTCGAGGGAATCCGGTTCCACGAAGATCTGGTGCTGCGCCTTGTCGGGGAACTTCACGAACTTGTCCTCGATGGAGGGGCAGTAGCGGGGTCCCACGCCCTGGATGTGCCCGCCGTACATCGAGGAGCGCTTCAGGTTCGACCGGATCACGGCTTCCGTCTCCGACGTGGTGGACACGATGTGGCAGCAGACCTGCGGCTGGGGGATCCCGCGGCTGAAGAAGCTGAAGGGCCTCGGCGGGTCGTCCCCCGGCTGCGGGGCGAGCCGGCTGAAATCGATGCTCCCCTTGGCGATCCGCGGGCTCGTGCCGGTCTTGAGGCGGCGCCACCGGAGGCCCAGGCTCCTGAACTGGTCGGCCAGGTGGCGGGAGGAGGGCTCCCCGGACCGCCCGGCCTCGATGCGGTGCTCCCCGATGAGGATGCAGCCGTTCAGGAAGGTGCCCGAGGTGACCACCACCGCGTCACAGGGGATGAAGGAACCATCCAGCAGCTCGACCCCTTCCAGCCCCCGGGTGCCGGCGCGCCATCGCAGCCCGGTGGCGATGCCCTGGCGGAGCCCCAGGTTCGGCGTCGATTCCAGGCGCCGCCGGGCCTCGATGCGGTATTTCACGCGGTCCGCCTGCGCCCGGGGCCCCCGCACGGCGATCCCGCGACTCTCGTTGAGGATCCGGAAGTGGATGCCCGTCGCGTCGATCAGCCTGCCCATGAGGCCTCCCAGGGCATCCAGCTCGCGGACCATGTGCCCCTTGCCCACGCCCCCGATGCTGGGATTGCAGCTCATCTGGCCGATCTGGTCCAGGTTCATGGTGAGCAGCGTCGTGGGCATGCCCATCCTGGCCGCGATGTGCGCCGCCTCGATGCCGGCATGGCCGCCGCCCACCACCACCAGATGCATGGATCCCCCGGACTCTATAGTCTACTTGAGAAGTCCTGGAACCCCGAGCCTGGGGATCCTGTCCTTCCGACCCGAACGATGGGAAACTTGAGCATGAGAAAGCACCTGTCCATGGAAGAACGCCGAGAACGCCGCCGGAGGACGGTGCAGCGCTCGAAGTTCGCCCTCCCCTCTTCCTTGACCCTGCTTTCGGTGTTCTGCGGGTTCTCCAGCGTCGTGATGTCCATCAACGCCGCCGGAAGCGACCCCCGCCCCCACTTCCTCTGGGCGGCCGGCCTGCTCGTGGGCGCCGCCCTGTTCGACGGCCTCGACGGCCGGGTCGCCCGGGCGACGAACACGATCACCGAGTTCGGCGTGCAGCTGGACTCGCTGTCGGACGTCCTCAGCTTCGGCATGGCGCCGGCCATCCTCGCCTACCGCTACGGGTTCTTCCAGCTGGGCCTCGCCGACCATCAGCTGCGCAGCGTGGGGTGGGCCGCCAGCTTCTTCTTCGTCGCCTGCGGCGTCCTGCGGCTGGCCCGCTTCAACGTGCAGGTGGGCTCCACGGACGCGCGATTCTTCGTGGGCATGCCCATTCCGGCGGGCGCCGCCTGCATCGCCTCCGTGATCCTCCGGTGGCCCGGCACCCCCCAGACCTACCTCCATGCCTACCTGTTCGCCGCGGAGCTCTTCCTGGCGGGCCTGCTGATGGTCTCCACGATCCGGTTCCCGAGCTTCAAGAAGCTCCCGCGGACCCAGCAGGGTCGTTTCTGGGTGGCCGTCGCGTTCGTCGCCCTGCTGAGCCTGCTCCTCATCTTCCGGGCGAAGTTCCTCCTCTGTTTCTTCGCCGCCTACATCCTCTCCGCCCTCTGCCTGAACCTCGCCTGGCGCCTGGGATGGCGGAACATCCATCCCCCTCTGGAACACGGCTTGCGGCAGGCGGGGACTCCGCTGGACACCATCCAGTAGCGGCATCCCCCGGCCGCGCCCGGATCAGGACCGACGTCAGGAGCCCAGCTGAGTCAGGAGCTGCTCCATGAGGTCGTCGAGGACGCTGATGAAGTTCGCCGAGGCCTGGTAGGCCCGCTGGCAGGTGATGAGCTTCACCGCCTCCTCGTCCAGGTCCACGCCCGAAACGCTGTCGCGCTGGGTCTGCAGCGCGGCCAGGAGATTCTCCTGGGTGGCCGCCGCGGTCTCCTGGCCCTGGACGGCCAGGCCGATCTCGCTCACCAGGGACGAGAGGACGGAGCTGAAGGGTCCGGTGTCGCCGACCCCGTCGCCGTCGGTATCGACGGTGTCCGTCGCCTCCTGCAGGCCGGCGATGGCCTTGGCGATCGTGTTGTCCCCGGAGGCGTTCGCCGTTCCCGCCGCCGCGACGAGCGACGGGTCCTCCACGAGGTCCGGATTGACGGCCATGTCCCGCACCGAAGATCCCGTGAAGAAGTCCAGGCCGGTGGTGGTGCCGTCCAGGGCGTAGCCTTCCCGGTGGAGCGCGTTCACCCCGTCGATGATCCCGGCGGCCAGCTGGTCGAGCTGCTTCTGGTAGCCCAGAAGGAGGTTGTCCCGGAGGTCCAGGTTGGCCCCCAGGCTGCCTTGCGTGATGCCGGCGGTCACGTCGATCGCGGTGCCTCCACTCGTGGACACGGTCACCTTCCCGTCCTCCGCCATCGCCAGGGTGTGCGCGGTGGTCCCGCCCACCAGCACTGCGCTTCCCGAGGCCAGGGAGACCTGGAGGTCTCCGGCCGAATCTTCGTAGACCTGGACGTCCACCAGTCCGGCCAGCTCGTTGACCAGCGCCTGTCGCTGGTCCTGCTCGTCGCTGCTGGCCCCTTCGGCGGGGATGCTCCGGTTCAGTTCGGCGATCTGCTGGGCGAGGGTGTTGATCTCCTGAACGATGTTTCCGGCATTCTGGTCGGCGGCCGAGATCTGGTCCTCCAGGGCCTGGTAGCGTTCCTGGAGACCGGATACGAGGCTCTGGGCCTGCCCGACGACGCCCGTCCGGGCCGATGCGCTCTCCGGCGAGGCGGACAGATCCTGGAACGCCTCGAAACAGTCCTGCAGCAGCGTGCTCAGGCCGGTCGTGCCGTCTTCCTCCAGGAGGGTGGAGACGGCTTCCAGGCCCGAATAGCGCGTGCTCGCGCCCGATTCCCTGGAAGTCGTCTTGACGATCTGGAGATCCAGGTACTTGTCGCGCACCCCGGCGATGTCCGCGAGGTTCACCCCGGTCCCGAACGTCAGGGTGCCGCTGGTCTGGGGGGTGTTCGCGGACAGGGTGGCCTGCTGGCGCGTGTAGGAGTCCGTATTGACGTTGGCGATGTTGTGGCCCACGACCTCGAGGGCCGCCTGGGCCGACTGCAGCCCCGACAAGCCGATGTACAGTCCGGAAGTCAAGCCGGGCACGGATGCCTCCTGTCCGCATGCGCCGCCGCTGGTGGGATGGCGCGAAGCCCTTCAATCCCGCTGGATCCTGCCACGCTCTCCTCCGATCAGGCGGAGACGTCGTAGACGGCATCCAGCGAGTAGCTCGTGCCGCCGGCCATGAGGAGCACCGTTCCGCCCGAGAAGAGGACGGACTCCACCGTGACGCGGGCGGACGTCGAGGCGGCGACCGTGCTCCCGCTGGAATCCTTGGCGGCGACGGCCACGGTGTAGGTGCCGTCCGCAAGCGCGTTCCCGGAGCTGTCGAGCACGTTCCAGTCGAAGGAAAGGCTGCCGGCCTTCTGGCTGCCCTCGTCCAGGGTCGCGACCACCTTGCCCGAGGCGTCCGAGATCTTGAGGACGACGCTGGCGGCATCGGCCTCCAGTTCCACGCCGATCGCGGCACTGCCGTCCTCGAGCGGGAAGCTGGCCGAGGAGACCCGGACCGTCTTCCCCACCAGGCCGACGGCCTCGGCCTGGAACAATCCCGTATTCTGGGTCTGGAGCGTCTCGAGCGCCGTGTTCATGTTTTGCAGCTGCTCGAGCTGTGCGTACGAGGTCATCTGGCTGACCATCTCCGTGGGATCCTCGGCGGAGGTGGGATCCTGGTTCTTCAGCTGGGCTACCAGCAGCTGCAGGAAGGCGTCCTTGTCCAGGGTCGAGCTCGCGGTCGTCGACGTATCGCTGGTGGTGGATGCCGAACTGACGATGGCTGTGTTCATGGGGGCGCTCCGGAAGGATTCGGTGGAAGGGCGGTTTGCCATGCGCGGGTCCGGGAGCGGTTTCGATCCGTTCCCAGGGCTCTTCGGGCAACAGGCCTGCCAGGGCCGGAGGCGCCGTTCCGCCGAACGCGGCATCAGGCCGCGCGTCCCCGGGACGAACGGACGCTTCGTGCCGCCAGAACGAATCACACGACCTGCGAATGTAGCATGCGTATTTAAGACATTATTTTTCATCAAGCAACATTGAATTATTATTGCTATTATGATTTTAGTTATATAAAGCAAGGCAAAATCGACAGCCTTCGTCCATGCCTGCCTCCGCCGAACGGGCCTTCGCGACCGCGTGGGCCGGAACGTTCCCCGGTTCCATTCGTCCATTCGCCGGGTCCTGCGGGGAATCCGGCCGAGCGGCCGCGCGATCGGTCCTGGGAGGCGGAGGCGGCCCGTGCCACAGGCAGGACCGTCCCGACGCGGCAGGAAATCCACGGTGACTCCAGGAGGCTGGCGAGCAGGAACCCTGTTCCAGGAACGCGAAGCAGGCACATGATGCATGACCCGCTCGTGCCCCCCGGCCATCCGACGCGGCAACCGGTTCTGCGAATGGACCCGGGGCTTCTCGCCCCAGGATTCCGCTCACGACATTCCGACAACTTCCATATTCAAGACTTTGTACATGCACTGAATTCAAAATGGAATCCGCACGCCGGGCGAATCAAGGGAAGGGCGGGGCGAAAGCCATGGACAGGCACCGGCCCCTGCGGAAGATCGATCGCCCCGCGCCAAATGCGCTCCAGCCTCGTCCGACGCCCACGGGCGCGCAGGGGACGTTCGACAGCCCTCCCGCGACACTCGGCGACGACTTTCCGCGATTGGGGCGCAGCGCCGTCAACCCCGGCGCACCCCAGGCCGTTGAGAGCTTGTCGGCACACAACGGAATGTGGCCCGCCATCCTCCAGGAGGGAATCGTGAACGTCTCATCGGTCAGTACGTCTGCCAGCCTCAAGGAACTCCTCGCCCTGCTCGGGACCACGACGACCACCGGAACCACGGACACGGACGCCGAAAGCCTGATCGCCAGCGTGTCGGGCACGGATTCCGACTCCCTTGAAATCTCCTCGGCGGCCCAGTCCCTGTCGAGTTCCCAGGACGACAACCCCCTCAAGGCCGACATGGAGAAGCTCAGCAGCCTGATCGAGTCGGGCGACCTGGACGGCGCGAAGGAACTCTACGCGACCATGAAGGAGAGGATGCAGGCCCACCAGGGAGATGGGACGGACGGCAAGGATCCCATGGCCAGCGACTTCGAGGCCATCGGGGACGCCCTGGAATCCGGCGATGCGGACACGGCCTTGAGCACCCTG
>DAOPZL010000088.1:0-7579 GCA_035353395.1 Holophaga sp. | reverse complement strand
AGGGGACGGTTGGAGACGCCGCGGAGGAGGCGGCCGCGCTTGCCGTTCTCGAAGAGGGCGTCCACGGCCTCCTGGAGCATGCGCTTCTCGTTGCGCACGATGACGTCGGGGGCGCGGAGCTCGAGGAGCTTCTTCAGGCGGTTGTTGCGGTTGATGACGCGGCGGTAGAGGTCGTTGAGGTCGGAGGTGGCGAAGCGGCCGCCGTCCAGGGGCACCAGGGGCCGCAGCTCGGGAGGCAGCACCGGCACGACGTCCAGGATCATCCACTCGGGCTTGTTGCCGCTGCGCTTGAAGGCCTCGGTGACCTTGAGGCGCTTGGCGATCTTGAGCCGCTTCTGGGCGGAGCTCTCGTTCTTCATGGCGTGGCGGAGCTCGATGGCGAGGGCCTCCACGTCGACGTTCTTCAGGAGTTCCTTGATGGCCTCCGCGCCCATCATGGCCTTGAAGCGCTCGCCGTACTCCTGCTTGTACTCGCGGTACTTGTCCTCGCCGAGGATCTCCTTCTCCTTGAGGGCGGTATCCCCCGCGTCGACGACCGCGTAGGCCTCGAAGTAGAGCACGCGCTCCAGGTCCTTGAGGGGGATGTCGAGGAGGTAGCCGATGCGGCTGGGGACGCCCTTGAAGAACCAGACGTGGCTCACGGGGGAGGCCAGCTGGATGTGCCCCATGCGCTCGCGGCGGACGGCCTTCTTGGTGACCTCGACGCCGCACTTGTCGCAGACGACGCCCTTGAACTTCTGGCGCTTGTACTTCCCGCACAGGCATTCCCAGTCGTTCACGGGCCCGAAGATCCGGGCGCAGAACAGGCCGTCCCGCTCGGGCTTGAGGCTCCGGTAGTTGATGGTTTCGGGCTTGGTGACCTCGCCGCGCGACCAGGATCGGATCACGTCCGGCGAGGCCAGGGTGACCCGGATGCATTCATAGGCGTTGATGTTCTGCTGCTCGGGGAACATAGGGACCTCAAAAAGGATTCACCACGGAGACACGGAGGGAAAACTGGAAGGGTTACCCCTCGATGGAGAATGCGGGTTCCGCAACCTCCTGCAGCGGCTCCAGCTCTTCGCGGGTGAGCATGGCCATGTCGATGCACAGGGCGTTCAGCTCCTTCTTCACCACGTTGAAGGACTCGGGCAGGCCCGGATCCTTGATCGTCTCGCCCTTGATGATGGCCTGGTAGATCTGGGTGCGGCCATGCATGTCGTCGGACTTGTAGGTGAGGAGTTCCTGCAGGACGTGGGATGCGCCGTAGGCTTCCAGGGCCCACACTTCCATCTCGCCGAAGCGCTGGCCGCCGAACTGGGCCTTGCCGCCCAGGGGCTGCTGCGTGATGAGCGAGTAGGGCCCGATGCTCCGGGCGTGGATCTTGTTGTCCACGAGGTGGTGCAGCTTCAGCATGTAGGTGCATCCCACCACCACGGGCTGCTCGAAGGACTCGCCGGTCATGCCGTCGAAGAGCCTCGTCTTGCCGGTGGAGTCCGGTCCGTAGGGCACGTGGCGGGTGATGCCGCGGAAGGTGGACTTGGCGCCGTCGCGCTCCAGCTGGTCGTAGAGGCGCTTGAGGAGTTCCTCCTTGCGCTTCTCGAGGGCCTTCCGGTCCGCCTCGGGGCAGTCGCCGCGTTCCAGGGACAGGCCGATGCCGCCCAGCTCGTGGGCGAAGTTGAGCCACCGCTTGATGTCGATCTCGCGGGCGCCGTCGAAGACGGGGGTCGAGAAGCAGACGCCCAGGGCCTTGCCGGCCCAGCCCAGGTGGGCCTCGAGGATCTGGCCGATGTTCATGCGGGAGGGCACGCCGAGGGGATTCAGCACGATGTCCACCGAGGTGCCGTCGGGCAGGTAGGGCATGTCCTCGATGGGGAGGATGCGGCTCACGACGCCCTTGTTGCCGTGGCGGCCGGCCATCTTGTCGCCGACCTGCAGCTTGCGCTTCACGGCCACGTAGACCTTGACGGTCTTCAGGACGCCGGGCATCAGCTCGTCGCCCTTCTCCAGGCGCTCCTGGCGCTCGTTGAGGATGTCGCGGAGGACCTTGAGCTGGCTCTCGGTCTTGTCCAGGATGTCCAGCACCTGGGCCTCGAGGCGCTCCTTGCCCGCGGCCACGGTGACCTGGCGGAAGCGCTGGTAGGGCACGGACTCGAGCATGTTCTGCGTGAGCTTCTTGCCCTTGGGCAGGAGGTCCCGGCCCTTCTCGTCGGTGAGGGGCTCGGCGAGTTCCTTGTTCTTGAGGAGGGCCACGATCTTCTTCTTGGCCTCGGCGCGGATGATGCGCTCCTCGTCCTCGAGGTCCTTGTGCCACTTGAGGATCTGCTCGTGCTCGATCTGCTTGGTGCGGAGATCCTTCTCCTGGCCCTTGCGGGTGAAGACCTTGACGTCCACCACGGTGCCCTCGATGCCGGGGCCCACGGTGAGGCTGGCGTCCTTCACGTCGCTGGCCTTCTCGCCGAAGATGGCGCGGAGCAGCTTCTCCTCGGGGGAGAGGATGGTCTCGCCCTTGGGGGTGACCTTGCCCACCAGGATGTCGCCGTGGCGGACGGTGGCGCCGATGCGGATGATGCCGGACTCGTCGAGGTTCTTGAGCATCTCCTCGCGGATCTGGGGGATGTCGCGGGTGATCTCCTCGGGTCCCAGCTTGGTGTCGCGGGCGTGGACCTCGAACTCCTCGATGTGGATGGTGGTGTAGAGGTCTTCCTTCACCACGCGCTCGGAGATCAGGATGGCGTCCTCGAAGTTGTAGCCGCGCCAGGGCATGTAGGCCACGATGAGGTTCCGGCCCAGGGCCAGCTCGCCCCGCTCGGTGCAGGGGCCGTCCGCCAGGATCTGGCCGGCGGCGACGTACTCGCCCTTCTTCACGAGGGGGACCTGGTTGAGGCAGGTGTTCTGGTTGGAACGGGCGTACTTGGTGAGGGTGTAGATGTCCACGCCGCTCTCGTCGGCCTCGGTGTCCAGCTCGTCCTCGACGCGCACCACGATGCGGTTGGCGTCCACGGTCTCGACGATGCCGCTGCGGCGGCAGAGGACGCAGGCGCCGGAATCCTTGGCCGCGTAGTACTCCATGCCGGTGCCCACGACGGGGGCCTCGGTGCGGACGAGGGGAACGGCCTGGCGCTGCATGTTGGCGCCCATGAGGGCCCGGTTCGCGTCGTCGTTCTCGAGGAAGGGGATCAGCGAGGCCGCGACGGAGACCACCTGCTTGGGACTCACGTCCATGAGGGTGACCTTCTCGCGCTCGACGGTCTTGGTCTCACCGGCCATGCGGGCGGCGACGGTCTCCTCCAGGATCTGCCCGTCCTCGCCCACGGGCACGTTGGCCTGGGCGATGATGTGCTCGTCCTCCTCCCACGCGGAGAGGTAGAAGGCGTGCATCTCGAACTTGGCGCCGCGCTTGCCGTCGGCCTCCAGCTTCCTGTTCTGGGCTTCCAGCTCGGCCAGGGGGACCACCTGCTGGTAGAGGGAGGCCAGGGAACCGGCGATCTCCTCCTTCAGGGGGGCGCCGGTCTTGGGATCGACGAGGGGGATGTCGCCCATCTTCAGGTCGCCCACGGAG
This sequence comes from Holophaga sp., assembly GCA_035353395.1. GTDB lineage: Bacteria > Acidobacteriota > Holophagae > Holophagales > Holophagaceae > UBA1801. The sequence goes on along the minus strand of DAOPZL010000088.1, from coordinate 4,038 downwards.
GTGATCTTCGCGAACTGGATGATCTTCCCGTTCTCCACCTTCAGGTAGGGGCTCTCGATGAAGCCGAACTCGTTGATGCGGGCGTAGCAGGAGAGGCTGGAGATGAGGCCGATGTTCGGGCCTTCAGGCGTCTCGATGGGGCAGATGCGGCCGTAGTGGGAGGTGTGCACGTCGCGCACCTCGAACCCTGCGCGGTCGCGGGACAGCCCGCCCGGTCCGAGGGCCGAGAGGCGGCGCTTGTGGGTGATCTCGGAGAGGGGGTTCGTCTGGTCCATGAACTGGGAGAGCTGGCTGGAGCCGAAGAACTCCTTCATGGCGGCGATGACGGGCTTGGAATTGATCAGGTCGTGGGGCTGCAGGGGGCTGTTGGGGTCCTGCGCCATGGAGAACTTCTCCTTGATGGCGCGCTGGACGCGGACGAGGCCCACCCGGAAGCAGTTCTCCAGGAGCTCGCCGACGCTGCGGACGCGGCGGTTGCCGAGGTGGTCGATGTCGTCCTTGCGGACCGGGGCCACTTCGTCCACGCGGTCGGAGCGGGTCGTGTCGTACTTCTTGAGGCGCAGGAGGTAGTGCACCGTCTGGATGAAGTCCTCGGTCCTCAGGGTGCGCAGGTCCAGGTTCGTGTCGAGGCCGAGCTTGGCGTTCATCTTGTGCCGGCCGACCTTGGACAGGTCGTACTTCTGGGGGTCGAAGAACATCGACTGGAGCAGCTTCTTGCTGGACTCCAGGGTGGCGGGCTCGCCGGGCCGGATCTTCTTGAAGAGCTCCTTGGCGGCCTCCTCGGGATCCTCGGTGTGGTCCTTGGACACCGTCTCGCTGAAGATCTTGCCGGTGGGGTCCTGCTCGGGGAAGCAGACGCTGAACTCCTGGACGTTGTTGGCCAGGAACATCTCCAGGTGGGTCTGCACGAAGGCGTCGTTGGCCTCCAGCAGCACCTCGCCGGTGTTCATGTTGACCACGTCCTCCAGCAGCACGGCGCCGTCCAGGAGGCTGCGGTCGATGGGCACCTGCTTGATCCCCGCCTTGACCACCTTGTCGAGGAGGCGGCGGCTGATGGCCTTGCCCTTCTCCACGAGGACGTCCTTGGTCTTGGGATCCTTGATGTCCTCGAGGGCCTTCTGGCCCACGAGCATCTCGCTGGGCACCATGTGGATGTGCTCGCCCTTCAGGACGAAGTGCTGGGGCGTGTAGAAGTGCCCGAGCAGGGCCTGGTTGTCCGCGAGCTGTTCGTCGAAGAGGCCCAGGGCGCGCAGGAAGGTGACGCCCAGGAACTTGCGCTTGCGGTCGATGCGGGCGTAGAGGAGGCCCTTGGTGTCCAGCTCGAACTCGATCCAGCTGCCGCGGTAGGGAATGACCTGGGCGCTGTAGAGGGACTTGTCGGAGGAGATGGCGAAGAAGACGCCCGGGCTCCGGTGCAGCTGGGACACGATCACGCGCTCGGTGCCGTTGATGACGAAGGTGCCGCGGTCGGTCATGGTGGGGATGTCCCCGAAGTAGACCTCGGACTCCTGGCTCTGCTTGTACTTGCGGTTCCCCTTCTCGTCCTTGTCGAACTGGTTGAGCCGCACGCGGATCTTCAGGGGGGCGGACATGGTGGCGCCGCGCTCGACGCACTCCTCCATGCTCATCTTGGAGTGCAGGCCCACGGGCTCGTTGCACACGTCGCAGATGGTGGCGGCGTTCTTGTTGCGCTCGCCGCACTTGGGGCAGTCCACCGTCGGGTCCTTGGGATGCTCGGCGACGACGTGGTAGCCGCAGTTCTTGCAGGTGGTGCGCAGGTGGGCCAGGCCCTCGTTCTTGCCGCACTTGCAGGCCCAGTGCCCCACGGTGTAGTCGACGAACTCCACCTCGAGGGAGGCGTCCGTCCCGTCCGCGTTCTTCCCGTTGTGGACGGGGAACATGGACTCGAAGACGGACTTGAGGCCGCGATTCTCCCGTTCCTCGTGGAGCAGGTTCATCTGCAGGAACTCATCGTAGCTGCGCTTCTGGATGTCGATCAGGTTCGGGATTGGGACCAGGGAGCGGATCTTCGAGAACTGGACGCGCTGACGATAGATGTTCTGTTGGACGCTCATGCTTCACTCCAGATACAGCCCGCATGGACCAGAGGCCAGCCCAGGGCAGTCACGGGATGGGGTTCGCAGAAAGGGGGGTCTATGATAGACCGCGGGCCGACTTCCCGCCCGTTGCCGGGGGAGGTCGACGCGGTTGACCTGGAGGTGCTGGTGCACAGTATGTGTTGCAACCGAAGCCCTTCGTGTATGACGGAGACCCGATCGCCCGGTAATTTATCACGGGCGCAAGAAATAAGTATACCACTTTCCGAAAGGGACGCAAAGCGCAAAGCGCGGGGTGCATACCCCCGGCGCCTTGCGCTTTGCGTTTCTTGGCGCAGCCGGGCTACTTGACCGTGACCTTGGCGCCGGCGGCCTCGAGCTTTTCCTTGATCTTGGCGGCTTCGTCCTTGGAGACGCCTTCCTTGACGATCTTGGGAGCGCCGTCGACCAGGTCCTTGGCTTCCTTGAGGCCGAGGCCGGAAACGAGCTCGCGGACCGCCTTGATGACGTTCAGCTTGTTGGCGCCGGCTTCCGTCAGCTCGACGTTGAATTCGGTCTGCTCCTCGGCGGCAGCCGCGGGGGCGGCGCCCCCGGCGGCGGGGGCGGCGGCGACAGCCGCGCTGACGCCGAAACGCTCCTCGAGGGCCTTGACCAGATTGGCCAACTCGAGCACGGTCATGGTTTCGATTTCCTGGATCAACTGATCAGCAGTGAGAGCCATCGAAATACTCCTATCTTGGAATTTTGATGTTCGGGGTTGGAGAGACTAAGCTGCGCCTTCCTTCTGCTTCCGGATCTGGTCCAAGGTCTGGACCAACCCGGAGACAGGGAACTGGATGAGATAGAGCAGCTTGCTGATGAGCGTTTCGCGGCTCGGGAGTTCGGCGATCATCTTGAACTCCTGGGCAGTGACGGTCTTTCCATCGAGGATGGCGCCCTTGAAGATGGCGGCCGGGTTGTCCTTCAGGAAAGTGTCGACGGCCTTGGCCAGAGCGACGACGTCATGCTCGGTGGTCGCGACGGCCGTAGCGCCCTTGAAATGAGGCGTCAGCGTTTCGAAGGCAGTCGACTTGACGGCCAGGCGGAGCAGCGTGTTCTTGGAGACACGGTACTGGGCCTTGCTCTCGCGAATGCTCTTGCGGAATGCCGTGTCCTTGTCTACGGTCAGGCCCTTGAATTCCAGGACCACCGCGGACTTGGCCGCCGTGAACGTGCCCTGGAGCCGGGCCACTTCAGTTCGTTTGGTTTCGCGATCCATGGTCCCCTCACTTCTCGATAACAGCGGTGGACACGGTCACGCTGGGGCCCATGGTCGAAGCCATGTGGATGGCCTTGACGTACTTGCCCTTGGCAGCGGAAGGCTTCGCCTTGTTGACGGCATCGATGAGGGCCTTGGCGTTCTCGAGGAGCTTCTCGACGCCGAAGGAGATCTTCCCTACGGGCGCGTGGATGATGCCGGTCTTGTCGACGCGGTATTCCACCTTGCCGGCCTTGATTTCCTTGATGGCCTTGGCCACTTCGAAGGTCACGGTCCCGGTCTTGGGGTTCGGCATGAGGCCGCGGGGCCCCAGCACCTTGCCCAGCCGGCCGACGCCCTTCATCATGTCGGGGGTCGCCACCAGGGCGTCGAACTCGAGGAAACCGCCGGCGATGCGCTCCACGAGCTCATTCCCGCCCACGATGTCAGCACCTGCCGCTTCCGCATCCTTGATCTTCTCGCCGGTCGCGATGACGGCCACGCGCATCTGCTTGCCCGTTCCGTTGGGCAGCACGATGGTCCCGCGGACCATCTGGTCCGCATGGCGTGGGTCGACGCCTAGCCTCATGTGCACTTCGACCGTCTCGTCGAACTTGGCGAAAGCCGTGTCCTTGATGACGGTGATGGCATCCTTGAGGTCATACTGGCGATCTTCGATCTTGGAGGCGGCAGCCCGGTACTTCTTTCCAGGTTTTGCCATAAATGCTCCTGCTTTGAAGATCT
>DAOPZL010000087.1:0-7979 GCA_035353395.1 Holophaga sp. | reverse complement strand
TCGCCGCTCGCCGGGATCATGCTGGGGCGGATCGCGGCGGTGAAACCCTGGATCTTCCGCGAGTTCGCCGGACTCTCCCGGCCCAGGATCGACTACGCCGAGGTGTGGGACCGGATGTACCGCTACATCATGGAGGACTTCCCGCCGGACCGCGCCTACGGCCGCCTGATGGAGTTCACGTCCTACTTCGCCAAGAACTTCTTCTTCGGCCACGAGATGGACAAGGGCATCCAGCGCGCGAAGACCCCGGAGGAGATCCGGGAGGGTGTCCTGCGCTTCCTGGAGTCCGGGCCCAGGCTCAGTGCCGGCGAGGGACTCACCTTCTCGTGATCAGCGGCTCTGGATCTCGTGGCCGGCGTTCACCAGGATCTGCAGGGCCAGCTCGATGCTCGCCTCCTTCACCATCAGGTACTGGCTGTCGAAGGTGGTGACCGTGAGGATGCTGACGCCCGCGTCCGCCAGGGGCACGGCCAGGGAGACCAGGATGCCGGTGAGGGCGAAATTCAGGGTGTTCTCCACCTTCATCACCCGCCAGCCCCGCTCGCAGTGGATCCCGGAGGGGACGGCGGTCTCCGTGCAGATGATGGACAGTTCCGTGGCGGACCGGGTGATCGAGCTGAGCGGGCCCTTGGCGAGGGCCCAGGTGGGCACCTTGCTGTTCGCAGGGAGCCGGCAGATGGCCAGGCAGCCTTCGAGGAGCAGAAGCGTGAGTTGGGGGCGATTCAATGCGGGGTTCCACCAATGCAAGAATCAGGCCTGGTCGAGCCCGATCCTGAAGCCATGGTATCGCCATTCGGGCGGGGAGAGGGGAATTAGGCTGTGATCAACGCCCGTCGAAGGCGGGGAGGTAGGAGAGGGCATAGACCAGCAGGCCCGCCCAGATGAAGGCGAAGCTGACGGCGTTCTCGGCGCCGAAGGCCTCCCCGAAGACGTAGACGCCGAGGAGGAGCTGCAGCGTGGGCGACACGAACTGGAAGAAGCCTACCGAGGAGAGGGGGATGGACCGGGCCCCAAGGGCGAACCACCACAGGGGCAAGGCCGTCACGGGGCCCGCGAGCAGGAGGAGCGCGGCCGTGGCGGGATCCCCCGGGTGCATCGCCCCGGTGCCCCGCCACGCCTCGAAGAGGATGAAGCCGAGGGCCAGGGGCGACAGCACGAGCGTCTCCCCGGCCAGCGCCGTGAGGGAATCGAGGCCCGCGCGCTTCTTCACGAGGCCGTAGAACCCGAAGGTGGCCATCAGCACGATCGCCACCAGGGGGAACCGGCCGTAGCCCGCCAGGCGGATCCCGATGCCGAGGGAGGCCAGCGCGATGGCCGTCCACTGGAGCCGCGAGGGCCGCTCGCCCAGGAAGATGAACCCGAGGGCGACGGTGAAGAGCGGGTTCATGTAGTAGCCCAGGCTCGCCTCGATGTTCATGCCGCTGTTGACGGCCCAGATGTAGACCCCCCAGTTCACGCCGATGAGGGAACCCGACAGGAGGATGGACAGGAAGGTGCGCCGGGATCCGAAGATCTCCCGTACCCGGGGTTTCCGCAGGAGGACCGTCAGGCCCACGGCGAAGGGGAGGGACCACAGGATCCGGTGGGCGAGGATGTCGAGGGGGGCGGCCGCCTGGAGCAGCCTCCAGAACAGGGGCAGGCAGCCCCAGGTGGTGAACGCGAGGAGCGAGAAGAACACGCCCCGCCTGGAGGAACTTTCCATTTCAGGGCATCCCGAGGGGCAGGACATGTCCCGCCGCGCGCAGGGCCGCCCCCGCTTCTTCCAGCTGGGCCTGCTTCACCATCAGGTAGTCGGTGTCGAAGGTGGAGACGGCGAAGATGCTGACGCCCGCCCTGGCGAGGGGGTCCGTGAGGGAATCCAGGATGCCCGTCAGGCCGAAGTCGAGGGGACCCTCGACCTTCAGGGCGACCCAGCCTCGTTCGCAGCGGACGCCGACGGGCACGAGGCTCTCGGCGCACACGATCGACAGCTCCTCGGCGGTGCGCGTGACGGAGCAGAAGGGGCCCGGGGAGAACGCCCATGCGGGGACGGGACTCTTCGGCGCCAGGCGGCAGACCGCCAGGGGTTTTTCCAGCAGGTGAAGCTCGAGGTGGGGATGTCCCATGTCCGGTTCCTTCCGGTCCAGTGTCGCCCAGAAATCCTTCGCGCCGGAAAGGGAAGTTGTGGACCTAGCCGGATTCGCCGAGCAGGGACTCCGCCTCGTTCAGGGAAGATTCCGGCCCGGCAAGGGCCAGCAGGTCCCCCTCCCTCAGGATCGGCGAGGGATGCAGCGGCACGGGCTTGCAGCCGTCCCGCACGAGGGCGATCACCGTGACCCCCGTGCGCTCCGGCAGATCCAGTTCCGAGAGGCGCCGCCCGATGCTGGGGCAGTGCTCGCCGATGCGCAGCGAGCGCAGGGTGCCCGGAGGCCCCTGCGGCCTCTTCCCGCCGCTGGACCAGGGATCCCGGACCTGGGCCAGGAGCCACTCCGTCCCGGTGAGCAGTTCCCGGGACAGCCGGCGGGCCCTTGCGAGCTGGGCCGCCAGGGTGGCCAGGAACACGACGGCGGCGGTTCCCATCAGGATGCCCCTGGGCGCGAAGGGCTGCACGATGGCGAGCAGCGGCAGGCCCACCATCAGCAGGATGGCCGCCCGCAGGCCTCCCGCCAGCAGGTGCCTGCCCCGCAAGCCCGATCCCTTCGCGCCGGGGTTCGGGGTGAGCAGGGCCAGGTCCTTGGCCAGGATCCTCGCCTGGCGCAGGATGGCCAGGACCAGCAGGGCGGCGAGGAGTCCGAGCAGGGCCGCGGCCAGGACCTGGGCCGTGAGGTGTCCCCAGTGCAGCCTGCCTTCCGTCCACAGGGTCCACAGGGTCGTGAGCTTGCGGTGACCCACCACGAGGGCGGCGAGGAGCGCCGCGTCCAGCAGCATGTACAGGGAAGGATAGCGAAGCCCCTGCCCCTGGCCCCTCCGGATCCCCTTCTTCCGGAGGGCTTCCGCCCAGGCGTGGTAGACCCCCAGGGAGGTGCGCGCCTTCGCGGGGAGCCTGGCCTCGATGCCTTCGGACAGGGGGCCCGAGACCCGGAGGAGCAGCGGCGCGGCGAAGGTCGTCACGACGCCGACGGCGACGATGACGGTGTAGAGGTCGTTGCGCACGACCCCGGCGGCCACCCCCGTGCCCAGGATGATGAACCCGAATTCGCCGATCTGTCCGAGGGCCAGGCCCGTGCGCAGGCTGGTGCGGAGGGGGAGGCCCGCCAGCAGGCCGCCCGCCGTCAGGGACAGGGCATTGGCCGCCACCACGAGGAGGCTGAGCAGCAGGATGGGCAGGCGCTGGGGCCACAGGACCGAAGGATCCAGCATCATGCCGATGGACACGAAGAAGACCGCCGTGAACAGGTCCCGCAGCGGCATCACCAAATGCTCGATGGTGCGCGCCCGGCCGCTCTCCGCGGTCAGCATGCCCGCCAGGAACGCCCCCAGGGCCACGGAGAAGCCGGCCTTCTCCGCGCCGATCGCGGAGACGAAGCAGAGGCCGGCGCTGGTGATGAGGAGGGTCTCGCGGCGGGTGTGGTCCGCCACCCACTGGAGCAGCCGCGGCACCAGGATGCGGCCGATGGAGAGCGCCAGCAGGAGAAAGAGTCCCAGGCGGAGCAGGGTCCCCTTCAGCGCGGAGGCCTGGGGGCCCCCCACCTGGCCGTAGGCGAGGAGCACCGTGAGCAGGAGGATGGCGAAGAGATCCTGGATCACCAGGACCGAGAGCACCGCCTCCCGCACCCCGGGCGTCGGCCGGTGCTCCTCGAACAGCTTGGTCACCACCATGGTGCTGCTGATGGACAGGGCCGCGCCGACGAAGATCGCCTCGACGGGGCTCCAGCCCAGGGCGCGGGCCGCGGAGACGCCCAGGAGCAGGGCGAGGCCGACCTGCATGGAGCCCATGAGGAGGGCGGTCGGGCCCGCGCGGAAGAGCTTCTGGAGGCTGAACTCCATGCCGATGGTGTACATCAGGAGGATCACGCCCAGTTCCGACATGGTCCGCACGTTGCGCTCGTCCGCCGCCAGGGGGATCGGCAGGTGGGGGCCCACGACCATGCCGGCCAGCACGTAGCCGAGCACGGCCGGCAGCTTCATCCGCCTGAAGGCCAGGCTGATCACGGCGCCGACGCCCAGCACCATGGCCAGGTCCGCGAGCAGGTGGGGAACCTCGTTCATGAGGGCATTTAACCACAGCGGGAGCCCGCGCTGGGGATCAGCCTCCCATCTGCGCCCAGGCTTCCAGGATCCGCTGGGCCTGGAAGACGGGACCGGCCTCGGTTCCCTGCATCGGCAGCAGCACGGAACCGTCGGGGAGCAGCTGGGCACCCTTCTGGCCGCGCACCCAGGCCATGAGCTTCTGGGGATCCAGGGGCGTCTGGGGGCTGACCCGGAGCTTCAGCCGGCCCTTGTCGAGGGAGACCTCGTTCACCGCCACGGCCAGGGCCAGGAGCTTGACCTTCAGCAGCTCGAAGAACCGGGCGCTCTCGCCGTCGTCCTGGGGGACCTGGCCGAAGCGGTCCTCCAGTTCCAGGCGGTAGAGCTCCAGGTCCCGGAGGTTGCGCAGGCGGCTGGCCCGCTTGTAGGCCACGAGCCGCTCGGCGGCCTGGTCGATCCAGCGGCGGGACAGCTGGGCGGCGCCCAGCTCGACCTTCACCTCGAAGGTGCCGCTGGGCTGTCCCTGCAGCTCCTCCAGGGTCTCCTCCAGGAGCTTGATGTAGAGTTCGAAGCCGATGTCGTGGATGTGTCCCGACTGTTCTCCCCCCAGCAGGTTGCCCGCGCCCCGGATCTCCAGGTCCATGGCCGCCACCCGGAAGCCGCTGCCCAGCTCGGAGAAGTCCTCCAGGGCCTGCAGGCGCTTGCGGGCGTCCTCGGAGATCTCGCCCTTGCCCGGGATCAGCAGGTAGGCGTAGGCGGGCACGTCGCTGCGCCCCACCCGGCCCCGGAGCTGGTAGAGCTGGCTGAGGCCGAAGGCGTCGGCCCGGTGGACGATGAGGGTGTTGGCGTTGGGGACGTCCAGGCCGTTCTCCACGATGGTCGTGGACACCAGCACGTCGATGCGGCCTTCCATGAAGGCGAGCATGACCTGCTCCAGGGCCGTGTCCGAGAGCTGGGCATGGCCGACGCCCACCCGGGCGTCCGGCACCAGGGCGCGGATGCGCTCGGCGATGCTCACGATGCTCTCGACCCGGTTGTGGACGAAGTAGACCTGGCCGCCGCGGCGCAGCTCGAACTGGATGGCGGAGGCGATGAGCTCGTCGGACCAGGGCGCCACGACGGTCTCGATGGCGAGGCGGTTCTTGGGGGGCGTCTCGATGAGGGAGATCTCCCGCAGGCCCGTGAGGCTCATGTGCAGGGTGCGCGGGATGGGGGTGGCGCTCATGGCCAGCACGTCCACGTGGGTCCTCAGCTTCTTGAGCTTCTCCTTGTGGGAGACCCCGAAGCGCTGCTCCTCGTCGATGACCACCAGGCCCAGGTCCGCGAACCGGATGCGGCTGCCCAGGAGCTGGTGGGTCCCCACGATGATCTCGATCTTGCCGTCGGCGAGGTCCTGGCCGACGGCCTTGGCCTCCTTGGCCTCGATGAACCGGTTGAGCATCCCGACCCGGAGGGGGAACCCCGCGAAGCGTTCCGTGAGAGTCCGGAAGTGCTGGAAGCAGAGCACGGTCGTCGGGCAGAGGATCGCCACCTGCTTGCCGTCCAGGGCCACCTTGGCGGCGGCGCGCATGGCCACCTCGGTCTTGCCGTAGCCGACGTCGCCGCAGAGGAGGCGGTCCATGGGGCGCTCCGATTCCAGGTCGGCCTTCACGGCCTCGATGGCCTCGGCCTGGTCCGCCGTGAGTTCGTAGGGGAAGCTGGCGTCGAACTCCGCCATCTCCGGGCCGTCCACGCTGTAGGCGAAGCCCTTTTCCGCCTTGCGCTTGGCGTAGAGCTTGAGGAGTTCCTCGGCCATGTCCCGGATCGCCTTCTTGGCGCGACGCTTGACCTTGGTCCAGGTGGCGCCCCCCAGCTTGTCCAGGGGGGGCAGGGTCCCGTCCGGGGAGATGTAGCGCTGGATGAGGTCCGCCCGCTCCAGGCTGACGTTGATGCGGCCGTTGTCCGCGTAGCGCAGCTGGACGACCTCGTGCTCCTCGCCGGCCACCGTGAGGACGCCGAGGCCCAGGTATTCCCCGATCCCGTGGTCCATGTGCACCACCCGGTCTCCGGGCTTGAGGTCCCTGAGATCGCTCAGGAAGGCGGAGACGCGGCTCTTCTTGGGGGGCGGGGCCATGGCCTTCCGGCCGAAGACCTCCCGCTCCGTGAGCAGCAGCAGCCGGGCCTCCTTGAGGTGGGCGCCGGCGCCGAGGGGGAGGTGGACGCCGCGGCAGCCGGGCTCGGTCCCGTGGGAGACGGGCAGCTCGTATTCCTGGAGGAACTCCCCCAGCCGGTCCCGCATTCCGGAGGTGGAGCCCGCCAGGAAGATCCGGTGGCCGGAGGCGAGCAGCTCCCGCAGATGGTCGGCCAGCTCCCCGAGGCGGCCCTGGAACTCCCGGACGGGCTGAGCATGGAGCGGCGTGTCCGCCTCCGACTGGAACTCCGTCAAAATCACCGTAGGTCGGCTGGGGTCCTTCCCCAGAAAGCGGTCCTCGAACTCGGGACAGACGACGCCGCCCCGCCGGAGGGTCTCCAGGCCGGCCTGGGTCCTGGCACGCTCCCGTTCCCGGAGAGCGCCCGCCCATTCCGGTTCGAGCTGCACGCGCAGGCAGGGCGGGACCCAGTGGGCCAGTTGGCCGGCGGGCTGGTCCAGGAGCGGGTAGAAGAGTTCTTCCCCGGGGAAGCGCCCGTGGCTGGCGAGCCGCGCCCGCCGGAAGGCCAGGTCGTCTCCCGGGTCCGGCGTGAGGCTGGCGCGGGACTCCACGGCCTTCATGAGCCGCCGGGGATCGGACCGGCGCCCCTCGTAGCGGGGGTAGACCGTGAGCGAATCGAGTTCGATGCCTGTCCGGCGCTGGGTGTCCGAATCGAAGGCGCACAGCCTCTCCAGCTCGTCCCCGAAGAATTCCAGCCGGAGCGGGTCCGCGAGGTGGTCGGGCCAGATGTCGACGACGAGTCCGCGGGCGCTGAACTCGCCGGGACTCCCCGCCAGATCCGTCCGGTGGAAGCCGAGCTCCGTCAATGTTTCCAGCAGGAGTTCCCGGGGGACTTCCGCCCCCTTGCGCAGCTCGAGCCTCTGCTTCTCGAACCACGAGGGATGGGGGAGCTTCTCCAGGGCCGCCAGGGGACCCGAGACCAGCACCTGGACGCGATGCTCGAGCAGGCCGATGAGGGTGGAAAGGCGGTCCTGGAGCACGATCCCCGGCGGGCTGGATTCCCCTCCCACGAAGGGCGAGAAGCCCGGAAAGTAGGCGACGCCCGTCTCCGGGAGCAGCACGGACAGCTCGTGGGCGAGCGCGGCCGCGTCCGCTTCCGTGGGAGCGTCGATCCACAGGCTGCGCACCCGGCCCTCCGCGGAGATCCATCTCGCCAGGACCAGGGCGAGCCCGGTGGGCGAGGTCCAGCGCAGGCGCGAGCCCTCGACGAGGGGAACGTCCAGCGTGCGGAGGATGTCATTGAGCGAGGCCCGGTCTCGGGTGTCCATAGACCTCCAGTTTGACTGGTTACGGGGGCTGCCGGGAGGGGTGCGGGGCATGGTCGCCCAGGCAGGCCCTTCGACGCCGGCCTGGGAACCTCCATTCCTTGAAGCGCGTTCCCGGCCCTGCCCCGTGCCGCCAGGCGCCGTCCGCCTCCCCGAGAACCTCCCCGCTCGGGATTCTGTTCATCTCACGGGGTTAATTGGAATAACAATTAATTATTAAATTACTATAAAAAGAAATAAAACTATATTTGTAGGTATAATTTAATATGATTAAAATTATAATCAATTTGCTATGATCTGAACATAGTGTTTGTCTTTCATCCCTTTCATCCCTTGTATCCTTGTTAATTAATCTTTT
>DAOPZL010000086.1:0-8185 GCA_035353395.1 Holophaga sp. | reverse complement strand
CCCAGGGGAGCCAGTCCAGCCGGAATCCAGCGCCCGGCCCCTTCCCCAGGGTTCCGAGCCAAGGCCCGGAGGCCGGCAGGAATCCCCAGCAGACGCGGCCCGCAGGCCCTTCGGGCGGCGGAGGGAACCCCAAGCCCGGCGGCACGCCGCCCCCTCTCGTCTGGCCGAAACCCCAGAAACCCGCTCAGCCCAATCCGTAGGACCGATCAGTACTGCTCGATCGGATAGCCGCCCTTCTCGATGAGCTGGGCGGCGATCCGGCCGCGCAGCGCCGAGCTGGAGACCGGCACGTAGCCGGAGAAGGCCTGCAGGTCCTCCAGGGCCGACGCCAGGGGGTCGCCCTCCAGCACGTCGCCCAGGAGCAGGCGGGCGTTGGCCTGGACCTTGTACCAGTTCTCGTTGACGTAGGTCGCGGCGAAGTCGCAGGCGAGGTCCGCCCAGCGGTGGCCGGCTTCAGCCATCTTGTCGGCGCGCACCACGGCGGATTCCATGGCGTAGATCTCCGTGAGCATGTCCGCGACGCGGGCGGCGGACTCCTGGCTCTCGATGAGTTTCTGGCCGCGGACCTCCAGGGCGGCGGCGGCGGCGTAGCCGCACTGGCGCTTGCTCAGCTCCACGGCGCACTTGGCGGCCGCGAGGCGGCCGGTGAAGTCGGCGGCCTTCGGTGCGCCGGCCGTGCTCCTCGAGATGGGCAGGGACTGGTTGCCGGCCTTCTTGAAGAGCTGGCCCGCGATGATCATGCGGTTGATCTCGTTGGTGCCCTCGAAGATGCGGTTGATGCGGTTGTCGCGGTAGATCTTCTCGGGCGGGTATTCCGCGGAGAAGCCGTAGCCGCCGAAGCACTGGACCGCGTCGTCGGCGGTGAAGAAGAGGGCCTCGCTGCCCCAGACCTTCGCCATCGAGGCTTCCATGGAGAACTCGTCCATGATGTCCAGCTTGCGCTGGGCCGCCTTCTCCTCGTCCCAGTGGATGGCGGCCATGCCCTCGCTGATGCAGCCGATGGTGCGGTAGGTGGTGGCCTCGGCCACGAAGATGCGGGTGCCGATGTCCGCCAGGTACTTCTGGATCATTCCGAAGTTGTTGATGGACTTGCTGAACTGCTGCCGCTCGCCGGCGTATTTCAGGGTGTATTCGAGCACCACCTTGGCGGTGCCCGTGCAGCCCGCGCCCAGCTTGAAGCGGCCGATGTTGAGAATCCCGAAGGCGATGCGGTGGCCCCGGCCGATCTCGCCCAGGAGCCGGTCCTTGGGGATGCGCACGTTGTCGAGCACCAGGGCCCGGGTGGAGCTGCCCTTGATGCCCAGCTTCTGCTCCTCGGCGCCGGTGGAGAAGCCCGCATCGGTCTTCTCGACGATGAAGGCGCTGAACTTGCGGCCGTCCACCTTGGCGAAGACCACGAAGACGTCCGCGAAGCCCGCGTTGGTGATCCACATCTTGGTGCCGTTGAGCACCCAGGTGTCGCCGTCCAGGACGGCGGTAGTCTTGGAGTTCATGGCGTCGCTGCCCGCGCCGGGCTCGGTGAGGGCGTAGGCCGCCAGCCACTCGCCGCTCGCCAGCTTGGGCAGGTACTTGGCCTTCTGCTCCGGGGTTCCGAAGTAGACGATGGGGAGCGTCCCGATGCCCGTGTGGGCCCCGTAGGTCACGGAGAAGGAGGCCTGCTTGCCCAGCTCCTCCAGCACGACGAGGGTGGTCTTCTTGTCCAGGTCCATGCCGTCGTAGGCCTCGGGGATCTCGATGCTGAGGAGGCCGATCTCCCCGGCCTTCTGGAGCAGCTCCCGGCTGAGTCCCGGCTGGAGCTTCTCGATCTCGGCGTCCCTGGGCATCACCTCGCCCATCATGAAGTCCCGGGCCGCCTCGCCGATCGCCTTGGTCTCGTCGTCCAGCTCCTCCGGCGTGAACTGGGGCTGGGAGCCGATGGGAGCCAGCAGGAAGCTGCCGCCGAAGATGGTTTCGTTCTGGGTGACTGTCATGGCTCCTCCATCGTCCTGCAAGGGGGGGTTCAAACCAAAGGATCCATTGTACCGGATCAGCCGGCTCCTGGCTCCCTGCCCCTTCCTGGGAGGCGCCGGGATCCTCGTCCGGGCTGCCGCTTCCATCATCCGCGCATGGAAGCCGGGAGGCATTGGCTATAGCCTTGATGAATGAACAAGCGACTCGGATTCCAGACGATCTGCCTTGCCGCGGTTCTCGGCATGACCGCGGGATGCGGAGGCGGAGGCGGCGGCGGCCAGTCCGGGACCGCGCCGTCGGCCAACTCCTTCAAGTTCCTCGTGATCACGGACACGCATGTCCGCCTGCCGGGGAATCCCGACGATGCCGTCTACGACAACCAAGGCAACCTGGGCAACTTCGGGGAGGTCCTGGGCCGCATCCGGACGGACCATCCGGACGCGGATTTCGTCATCACCTGCGGCGACAACGCCGGATGCCTCTTCTCCCACGATCCGGACGACTACGGCATCGGCCAAGCCAATCCGGCCGAGCAGTTCAAGGCGATGATGGATTCGCTTGGAATGTCCTATCCCTATCGGGTCGTTCTCGGGAACCACGACTACGAGGACGGATTCGACGCGGCCGCCGGCTCGGGAATCACCTCGAGCGACCCGGCGGGCATGGAGGCCGTCTGGAAGAAGGTGCTCGGGATCGACCCATACTATGCATTCATCCACAAGGGCGTCCGGTTCATCGTCCTGAATTCGAACCGCGGCGCCAGCCGGACCGTCCCCTGCGGATCCTCGGAGGAGACCGGCTGCGAGGGTTCCTTCGACGAGGCCCAGATGGCGTGGCTGGAGGCCCAGCTCGACCAGGATTCGAAGCCTTGCCTCCTCTTCCTCCATCATCCGCCTATCACGGACCACAACCAGTACCGGTTCTGGGCGGCGGGCGGCACCAGCATGCAGGTGGCGGCCGGCGACCGCTTCTACGGGATCGCGAGTTCCCACCGGGAGCGCATCCGCGGCATTTTCGCGGGCCACGGGCACCTGTGGGAAGAGGACACGCTGGACGGCTTGATTCCCGTCCGCGAAACCGCGTCCATCGGCGACCTGGGAGGTTCGTCCTCGAGCCTCCGAGCCGTATGGATGGACCCGGAGACCGGCACGATGCTGACAGAATAGGCGAAGGAGCGGCTGGAACAGCCAGGGGAGGGCCTGTGCCGGAAGGAAGGGAGATCCAGCGGATGTTCACCGGCATCGCCGGCCGCTACGACCTGCTGAACCACCTCCTGTCCGCGGGGACGGACCTCTACTGGTGGCGCCGGATGGCCAAGGCGTCCGGCGCCGGGCCGGGGCAGCTCTTCCTGGACGTGGCGGCCGGAACCGGGGACTCCAGCGTGGCCCTGGCCCGGCTCGGCGCGGAGGTGGTCAGCACGGACTTCACCCTGGCGATGCTGCGCCGGGGGATTCCCAAGTTCCAGAGCCGGGCCCTGGAGGACCAGGTCCGGGGGAGCGTCGGGGCGGACGCCCAGACCCTGCCGTTCCGGACGGGCACCTTCGACGGGGTGGCGATCTGCTACGGACTGCGGAACATCGAGGACCGCGGCCGGGCCTGCCGGGAATTCCTGCGCGTGCTCAAGCCGGGGGGCCGCCTCACCGTCCTGGAGTTCAGCCGCCCTGGGTGCGCTTGGCTGCGCGCGGTCTACGGCGCTTACAGCCGCTTCGTCCTGCCCCGGCTCGGGGGATGGATCAGCGGGGACGCCGAGGCCTATGCCTACCTTCCCGGAAGCATCCGGACCTTCCCCGACCAGCCCTCCCTGGCCGCCGAACTGGAGGGCGCGGGGTTCGAAAAAGTGTCCTGGAAGAACCTCACGGGAGGAATCGCGGCATTACACTTGGGAAGCAAACCTGCCTAGGTTCGCGCCGTTCCATCGAGGTCACGTCATGTCCAAGCCCGATCCCAGCATCACCGCGAACTTGCTCAACTCCGTGCTCGGCAAGCCAGAGCATCCTCACGAGGACGCTTCCAGCAAGCGACCCCCCAGGCCGAGCCACCTGGAGGCCCACGGGGAGAACCCCACTCCGAAGCCGCCGAACCTCAAGGCCGCCAAGAACAGTCCTTCGGGACAGAACCACATGAGGTCTTCCAACCGCGGGAAATAATCGACAATCGCCTCCGCTTCGCCTACAGGGAAGCCCTCGCTCCTGGCATCCTGGAGATGGCGAATGCCACGGAGGCAACATGAATACCAACCACATGGGTTTCAATACCAAGCTGGTCCACGCGGGCATCCCCGAGGATGCCATGGGCAGCGCGGTGACGCCCATCTACCAGACTTCGACGTTCATCTTCAAGGATGCCCAGCAGGGCGCCGACCGGTTCGCCGGCAAGGCCGGCGGATACATCTACTCCCGAATCGGGAACCCCACCATCAAGGCCCTGGAGGACGCGGTGGCCGCCCTTGAGAACGGCTGCGGCGGCGTGGCCACTTCCTCGGGCATGGGCGCGGTGAGCACGCTCTACCTGGCGGTGCTCAACGGCAGCGATCACGTCGTCAGCACGGCGGGCGTCTACGGGCCCTCGCGGGTGCTCATGGAGAAGCACATGAGCCGCTTCGGGGTGGCCTCCACCTTCGTGGACACCTCGGACCTCGACCAGATGCGCGCGGCCATGCGCCCCAACACCAAGCTCCTCTATGTGGAATCCCCTTCCAACCCGGCCATGCAGGTGACGGATCTCGTCGCCGCCGCGCAGATCGCCCACGAGCACGGCGCGATCCTGGCCGTGGACAACACCTTCGCCAGCCCCTTCCTCCAGAAGCCCCTGGACCTGGGGGCCGACGTGGTCCTGCACTCCGTCACCAAGTTCATCAACGGCCACGCGGACATCGTCGGCGGCGTGCTGGCGGCGAAGGACGAGGCGCTCTACAAGCAGATCCGCGCCATGATGGTCATGGCCGGCACGAACATGGACCCGCACCAGGCCTACATGGTCAGCCGCGGCCTCAAGACCCTCTCCCTGCGCATGGAGCGGGCCCAGGCCAACGCCCAGGTCATCGCGCCCTGGCTGGAGAAGCACCCCAAGATCGAATCGGTGAGCTACATCGGCCTTCCCAGCCACCCGCAGTACGAGCTGGTGAAGCGCCAGATGGCGGGCCCCGGCGCCATGATCTCCTTCGAGCTGAAGGGCGGCTGCGAGGCGGGCAAGGTCCTCATGGACAGCGTGAGGCTGGCCTCCCTGGCGGTCTCCCTGGGCGGCGTGGAGACGCTCATCTCCCATCCCGCCTCCATGACCCACGCGGGCATGGGCCGGGAAGCCCGGGCCAGCGCGGGCATCTCCGAGGGGCTCGTGCGGTTCGCCGTCGGCATCGAGGACGTGGAGGACCTCATCGCGGACCTCGACCAGGCCCTCGCGAAGATCTAGGCCCCCCGCGCCGCGAACGGGAGAAGCGCCGGACCGGCCCCCAGGGGTTTCCCGCGCGGCCGGCCTTCTCCCATGGATGGGCCATGCTCAATCTCAAGACGGGAAACCTGGTTGTCGATGTCCCTAGACAAGGGCCTCTTGGCCTTGGAGGTGCAATGCGATGAGGACGAACCTTCCTATCACCGAGGTCGAACAGGAAGTTGCGGATGGGGCCTTCATCGTCTCCACCACGGACCCCCAGGGGGTGATCACCTCGGTCAACGACGAATTCGTCCGGATCAGCGGATTCTCCGCCGAGGAACTCGTCGGCCAGCCCCACAACATCATCCGTCACCCGGACGTCCCCCCGGCGGTCTTCGAGGACCTGTGGGCCACCATCAAGGCGAAGAAGAACTGGCAGGGCATCGTCAAGAACCGCTGCAAGAACGGCGACTTCTACTGGGTGGACACGAGCGTCACCCCCATCCTGGAGGAAGGCGCCATCGCCGGCTACATCTCCATCCGCAGCAAGCCCACCCGGGCGCAGGTCGCCGACATGCAGTACCGGATGGACCGCATGAACCGGGGCAAGTCGCTCGCGGAAGCCGCCTGGCGTCCCTGGATCCCCCTGTCCTCCCTGGGCCTTTCCACGCGCATGTGGCTGTCCTTCGGCCTCATGGTCGTCCTGCTCCTGGCCGCGCTCGGGGCGGTCTGCGGGGCCGTCCAGAAGGGCCTGCCCGTCCCCATGGTGGCCGGGATCGCCGCCGCCGCGGGGGTGGTCCTCGGGGGCCTGCTGGCGTTCAACCTGGTCCGCAGCCTTCGCGCCGAACTTGGGGGCAGCCCCTCGACGGCGATCGAGCGGGTGCGGCAGATCGCGGCCGGAGACCTGCGCGTGGAGATCGAGACCCATCCGGGCGACGTCTCCAGCCTCATGGCCAGCCTGCGCGGCGTGCAGTCCCGCTACAAGGGGATGATCAACCGCATCCGCTACGACGCGAAGCTCGTCGTGGACGGGGTCCAGACCTTCGCCGGCGCCACCGGGGAGATCGCCACGACCACCCGGGAACTGGCCCAGAACGCCGACACCCAGCGCACCTCCGTGGAGCGCATCGCCTCGGCCATCACCGAGCTCTCCGCCTCCATCCAGGAGGTCAGCGGCAATGTCCAGGCCAGCCAGCGGCAGACCCAGGAGGCCGTCCAGGCCACCGAGGCGGGCGACAAGGCCGGCGAGGCCGCCAAGCAGGCCATGGGGGATGTCGAACAGTCGACGGCCCAGGTGGTCAAGGCGGTGAAGGTGATCCAGGAGATCGCCAGGCAGACGAACCTGCTCTCCCTGAACGCCGCCATCGAGGCCGCCAAGGCCGGATCCCTGGGCAAGGGCTTCGCGGTGGTGGCCGAGGAGGTGCGCAAGCTGGCCGAGCGCAGCGGCGCGGCGGCCAAGGAGATCGCCACCCTCATCGAGAAGAGCAACGAGGCCGTCTCCCAGGGGCGCGTCACCGTCCAGGAGGCCGTGGATTCCCTGGCGCGCATCCGGGAGAACATCGGCCAGGTGACGGCCATGTCCCTGGAGATCGGCTCCTCCGCGGAAGAGCAGGCCAGGGCGAGCCTGGAGGTGACGCACCAGGTCGAACTCAGCGCCCAGAAGGCCGTCGAGAACGCCTCCGCCACCATCCAGCTCTCCTCCACCGTGGAGGAGAACGCCAGGACCTCCGATCGGCTGGTGAAGACCTCGACGGGCCTCGCGGGACTGGTCGAGCAGTTCCGGACGTAGGACCGAAGGTCGACCCGGGCAGAAACCCTGCGGGTGCCGAGAGGCCCCGCAGGGTTTCTGCTTGGGGGCGGAAGGCGCGGCCTACCCCAGCCTCGTCAGGGTCACGCCCTCCATCTCGGCGGGCTGCGCCAGGCCCATCAGTTCCAGCAGCGTGGGCGCGACGTCGCAGAGGGCGCCCCCCGCCCGGAGCTGCCGTCCCTCGAAGCCCTTGGCGACGAGGACGGCAGGCACGGGGTTGGTGGTGTGCGCCGTGTGGGGGTTGCCCTTCTCGTCCCGCATGCACTCGCAGTTCCCGTGGTCGGCGGTGATGAGCAGGGCGCCGTCCGCGGCCAGCACGGCCTCGGCGATCTGGCGGATCCCGTCGTCCACGATGGCGCAGGCGCTGGCGGCGGCGTTGAGGTCCCCGGTGTGTCCCACCATGTCCGGATTCGCGAGGTTGCACACCAGCATCCGGTAGGCGCCCCCCTCGACGGCCTCCACGAAGCCTCGGATCACGCCGTGGGCGCTCATCTCCGGCTGCAGGTCGTAGGTGGCCACCTTCGGCGAGGGCACCAGGGCCCGGTCCTCACCCGGGAAGGGCTCCTCGCGCCCGCCGTTGAAGAAGTAGGTCACGTGGGCGTACTTCTCGGTCTCGGCCGTGCGGAGCTGCTTCCAGCCCTTCTCCGCCACCAGTTCGCCCAGGATGCGGGCGAGGTTCTGGGGCGGGTAGGCCACGGAGACATAGGGGGCCAGCTCGACGTCGTACTGGGTGAAGGTCACCAGCTTCACCTTCGGCCGGTGGGCCTGGGGGAAGGCCTTGAAGCCGGGGTGCACGAGGGCGTGGCAGAACTGCCGGCCCCGGTCGGCCCGGAAGTTGAAGAAGATGACCCCGTCCCCATCCTGGATGGGCTGGAAATCGGCCAGCCGGGTGGGGCTCACGAACTCGTCCGTCTCGCCGCGGGCGTAGGCGGCGTTGATGCCCTCCAGGGCGCTCGCGGCCTCGTACTCGGGCACGCCGTCCACGAGCATCCTCCAGGCCCGCTCCACGCGCTCCCAGCGCTTGTCGCGGTCCATGACCACGTAGCGCCCGCAGAGGCT
>DAOPZL010000085.1:0-8277 GCA_035353395.1 Holophaga sp. | reverse complement strand
CCGAAGACCGGCGGCAGCGCGAAGACCAGCATGGCCAGGGTGATGAGCGCGTTCAGGCTCCACGTGAAGCGCTTGAGCTTGGCGAAGGAGTCCCGGTCGGCCACCAGGGCCGTGGAAGCGCTCATGATCAGGATGATGGGCGATTCGAAGAGTATCCCGAGAGGGAAGGCCACTCCGAAGGCCGCCAGGTTGAGGATGGGATCCCCCATTCGCGCGATCACCGCCGCGATGTAGGGGCCCTCCACCGCCATGAGCAGCCAGGCCGCCTCCAGAGGCGCCCAGGCTCGCAGGATTCGGCCTTGGTCCATGCGGATCCCTTCTCCAAAGAACTCCCCTTCGGGATTCCAGGATACCCGGGTGCCCGCGCCAGGATTCCAGGCCGCCTCACATGGCCGCGGTCTTCGCGATCAGGCTACTGATGCAGAAGCTCGGGATGGAACTTCTCGCGGACGATCGCCTCGACGTCCACCCATTCCCTGGTTTCCTCGAGGATCTGGTACTGGCTGCCGGACTGCCTTTCATGTTGCAGCTGTTCGAAGAACTTCTGGGTCGCCTTGAACTTCGAGACGCAGGTGACCTTTCGCCCCAATCGTTCGTCCTTGTCGGTACGCGAGTAGTTGAACACTTCCCTCTTCATGCGGATCTCCTGCGGCCCGGCACGCCCGGCCGGCCGGGCAATGCCGGTCGGTCCAGGGTCGTGGCTTTGCGGAGCCCTTGTCGCGCACGCTTCCGGCCATGGGGAAGCGGGCAGGCTCCCAGCAGGACCAGTATAGCTCGATCAACGACGTCGGATCGCCCGCGCCGCCGTCGTCGCGGGCTGGTTCGCCCCGGTCCGGTGCAGCCAGACGCAGGCGGCCCCGCAGAGCCCCGCGTCCCCGCCGAGGCCGGCGTGGACCAGGTGCGTCGTCCCAGGGGGGACGAGGCGGACATGGGACTCGAGCACGGCCCGGGCGCGATCCCAGAAGAGGTGCCCGCTGCGCATGAGGCCCCCGCCCAGGACGATCCGGTCCGGGGCGAAGATGTTGACCAGGTTGGCCAGTCCGAGGCCGAGATAGTCGGCCGCCGCGTCGACCGCCTCCCGGGCCGCCGGGTCGCCCGCGTCCGCGGCCTCGCAGATGGCCTTGGCGGTCAGGGGCGGGCGGTCCGGGTTGCGGGCCAGGAATCCCGCCGCCAGCGCGGGGCCGCTGGCCAGGCTCTCCCAGCAGCCGCGGACGCCGCAGGGGCAGACGGGGCCGGCGGGATCGATGACGTGGTGGCCGAACTCGGGATGGATCCCGTCCGCGCCCCGGTAGAGTTCCCCGTCGAGGATCATCGCGCCGCCGATGCCCGTCCCCACCGTCACCATGACGAAGCGCCGCGAGCCGCGGCCGGCGCCCCAGGCATACTCCGCCAGGGCATGGGCGTCCGCGTCGTTCTCGAGGGCCGCCTCCACCTGGAAGGCGTCCGAGAGCCGTCCGGCCAGCTCTCCCCCCTCCCAGCCGGGAAGGAAGGGCACCTCCCCCACCCTGCCCCCCAGGGGGTCCACGGGTCCCGTGCAGCCGACGCCGATCCCCTCCAGGGGCTCCCCGGAGCGGCCGATGCAGCGCCCCAGCATGTCGGCCATGCGCCGGAAGGCGTCGTCGAACCCGCGCTCCGGCTCCGTGGGACAGGCCTCGCTGCAGAGGACGCGCCCTTCCCGGGCGACGGCCGCCACGGCGATCTTGGTCCCCCCGATGTCGATGGCGCCGATCATCCTGCCTCCTCCGTGCCCGCCGCGCCCATCAGAGGAGCCTCGAGGCGACGCTGTCCGAGCTCAGGCGCAGGTTCTGCTCCGCTCCCGGCATGGTCCCGAGCAGCAGGGACGCGAGCAGCTCCACCACGAAGAAGCACGGGAGCTTCGTGCCCAGCTCCGCCTGGAGGACCCCTTCCCAGACCGCGGTGGTCAGGACGAAATCGGACTCCTCCGTGAGGGGGGACTTGGCGAAGTTCGTGAGGGCCACGACCCGGGCGCCCCGGCCGCGGGCCAGCCGGGCGCAATCGAGGATCTCCTTGGTGCTGCCGGAATTCGAGATCGCGAAGAGCATGTCCTCGGGGCCCAGCAGGGAGGCGCGGATCGCCTGGACGTGCGTATCGCATTCGGCCCTGGCCAGCAGGCCCAGCCGGTCCATGCGGTAGGCCAGCTCCACCGCCACGGGGAAGGAGCCGGCCACCCCGACGATCAGGATGAAGCGGGCCTTGGCGAGGGCCTGGGTGACGGCCTTCAGGTCGGCCTCGCCGATGGAGCGCGCGGTGGCGGCGATCTGCTGGGCGGCGATCTTGCTGCGCCGCTCCAGCCAGCCGGGCTCGGAGTCTCCCCCCTCCGCGGAGCCCCGGCCCGATTCCACCGCCAGGTGGATCTTGAAGTCCTGGAAGCCGGAGAAGCCCAGTTTCTGGCAGAAGCGGATCACCGTCCCGTAGCTGATCCCGCTTTCCTCCGTGACCAGGGTGATGGACTTGAAGATGAGGTCCCCGTGCAGGAGGACATACTCCGCGAAGGCCGCCTCGGCCGCCGTGAACTCGTTCATCCGCGCCCGGATGGTTTCTTGCACGTTCATGGGAACCTCGCGGCGGGAGCCATAAGCAACGCAGGTCGGGACGAAGGGATGGACACGTGAATATTCATCGATCCACCCCACGAAACGGCCCAGGCCGGGCGCCGTCTCTGGATATAATATCCACTCCGGGAATGGTTCGAGGGAATTCTATCCACCTCCCGGGCCCCTCCACATTTCAAGATCAAACCAGGAAGGATGCCATGGCCACGGTCGAGCTCAAGAATATCGCCAAGGTGTTCGACGGGAAGGTCCGGGCCGTCGACGGGGCCGACATCACGATCCAGGACAAGGAGTTCGTGATCTTCGTGGGCCCCTCCGGCTGCGGGAAATCCACCACCCTGCGCATGATCGCCGGGCTCGAGGAGATCAGCGAGGGGGAGCTGCGGATCGACGGGAGGCTCGTCAACGACGTGCCCGCCAAGGACCGCGACATCGCGATGGTCTTCCAGAACTACGCCCTCTATCCCCACATGACCGTGGCCGAGAACATGGCCTTCGGCCTCAAGATGCGCAGGATCCCCAAGGGCGAGATCGAGGTCCGCGTCCGGGAGGCCGCCCGCATCCTGGACATCGAGGGGCTTCTCGAGCGCCGCCCCAGGCAGCTGTCCGGCGGCCAGCGGCAGCGCGTCGCGGTGGGGCGCGCCATCGTCCGGCATCCCAAGGTCTTCCTCTTCGACGAGCCCCTCTCCAACCTCGACGCCAAGCTCCGGGTGCAGATGCGCGCCGAGCTCATCGAGCTCCACCAGCGGCTCCAGGCCACCATGGTCTACGTGACCCACGACCAGGTGGAGGCCATGACCATGGGCGACAAGATCGTGGTGATGAAGGACGGCCGGATCCAGCAGATCGGTTCCCCCCTCTACCTCTACAACCATCCCATCAACAAGTTCGTCGCCGGGTTCCTCGGCACGCCCCCCATGAACTTCCTCGAAGTGAAGGTCGTCGAGGAAGCCGGCTCCCTCCTGCTCGACGAGGGGGCCTTCCGGCTTCCGGTCCCCGGCGACCATGCCGCCCTCCTCCGGCCCTACGCCGGCAGGACGATCCTGTTCGGGATCCGCCCCGAGGACCTGCCCTGCGACGAGGCGGGCACCCCGGCGGGGGCGATCCAGGCGAAGGTCACGCTGGTCGAGCCCCTGGGCGCCGACATCAACCTCTACGCCGCCGCGGGCGCCCACAAGCTCACCGCGCGCGTGGCGCCCCACCACCTCTTCAAGTGCGGCGAGACCGTCACCTTCCGACCCTTCCTGGAGAAGGCCCGCTACTTCGACAAGGACACCGAAGGCTCCATCCTCCCGGCGAAGTGGGACGAACAGGCGGGCTGAACCCGGACCAGGAAGAGGGAGGCGGGGATCCCGCTATCCCTTGACGCCGCCTTCGGTCAGGCCCCGGATGATGTACTTCTGGAGCAGGATCGCCAGCACGACGGGCGGGATCGCCGCGATCACGCCGCCGGTCGTCATGAGCCCGTAGTCCACGAGGTGGCGGGTGGTGAACTCCGAGATGGAGACGGGGATGGTCTTGGCCGCGTAGGTCGAGGTCATGATCAGGGCGAAGAGGAACTCGTCCCAGGCGGTGAGCAGGGTGAAGATGGCGGTGGTGATGATGCCCGGCACGGCGAGGGGCAGGATGATCCGAACCAGGACGCCCATCCGGCTGCAGCCGTCGATGACGGCGGCCTCCTCGAGCTCCACCGGGATGCTCTCGAAGTAGGACTTCAGCATCCAGATCGTGAAGGGCAGGATGAAGGAGGAGTAGACGATGATGAGGACGTACGGCGTGTCGAGGAGGTGGAAGCGCCGCATGATCATGTAGAGCGGCACGACGAGGGAGATCTCGGGGAGCATCCGGACCGCGATGATCGTCAGGAGGAGCTGCTTCTTGAGCCAGAACCGCATCCGGCTGAAGGCGTAGGCGGCGACGCCCCCCACCGCGAGGCAGAGCACGTTCACCGAGGCGCAGACCACGAAGGAGTTCCTGAGGGCCAGCTTGAAGGGCGGGATCTCCCCGCCGCTGATCGACATGACCCCTTCGTCCGAGAAGAGGGTCCTGTAGTTGGCCAGGGACGGACGTTCCGGGAACCAGCGCATGGGAATGGCCAGCAGCTCGGACTTCTCGGAGATCGACGAGACCAGGAGCCAGTAGAACGGGGCCAGGATGAAGACGGCCACCAGCAGGGCGATGCCCACGTAGATGACCGTCTGGGTTCTGGGCCGGGAATGGGGCTTCTTCATCGCTAGTCTTCCTGGGTCCCGAGGACCTTGAAGTAGACGAGGGCCATGAGGAAGATCACCAGCGCGACGAGGTAGGACAGCGCGGCCCCGTAGCCGAACTTGGTGTACTGGAAGGTCGTCACGTAGGTGTAGTAGGAGATCACCTGGGTGCCGTCCGCAGGCCCGCCCTTCGTCATGATGTAGATGATGTCGAAGACCTTGAAGGCCTCCATGGTCCTCAGGACCAGGGCCACCAGCATGGCCGGCTTGAGGGCGGGCAGCGTGATGGCGAGGAAGCGGCGCCACCGCGAGGCGCCGTCGATCTCCGCGGCCTCGTAGAGCACGTCCGGGATGGTCTGGAGTCCCGCGAGGAGCAGCAGCGCGATCATCGGGAAGTTCTTCCAGACGTCGGCGACGATCACGCTGTTCATGGCCATGGCGGGGCTTCCGAGCCAGATGACATATTCCTTGATCCAGCCCAGCTGCCTGAGCAGCCCGTTCAGGGCGCCGTAGTTCGCGTCGAAGATCCAGGCCCACAGCACGCCGTTCACCACCGTGGGCAGGGCCCAGGGCAGGATCAGGAGGCCCCGCATGAGGCCGCGCCCGGGGAAGTCCTGGTTCAGGAGCAGGGCGATCCCCAGACCGAGCAGGAACTCCAGCGCGACCGAGACGACGGTGAAGTAGAACGTCCGGCCCGTGGCCGCCCAGAAGAAGTCGCTGTGGAGGATGTTCGTGTAGTTGGCCAGCCCCACGAAGGTCTGCGACGGGCCCACCACCTTGTAGAGACTGATGAAGAACGCGTAGAGCAGGGGGAAGATGATGACGGAGAAGACGACGACCAGGGCCGGGAGGATGTAGAGGAACGGCTGCAGCCTCGCCGCCAGGGGCTTCGCGCGCAATCGTCCCGCCGTGCTTGGCATGCTGCGTGTCCTCCGGGCACGCGGGGCCCGGAGGCCCCGCGCGGTCGTTCCGTTCCTATTTCCCCATCTCGGCGATGTGCTTCTGGGCGTCGGAAAGCGCCTGCTGGGGCGTCTTCTTCCCGGCCAGGGCGTTCTGGACTTCCACCTGGAGCACCTGCGAGAACTCGTTGTACCACACGACCATCGGACGATTGTAGGCGGTCTTCAGCTGGGCCGACATGTCCGCCAGGGCGGGATGCTTGGCCCGCAGCTCCTTGTCCTCGTAGAGCGAGGTCCAGATCGGGAGGGCGCCCGCCGCGATGGCCTGCCGCTTCTGGATCGGCTTGCTGGCGAGGAAGGAGATGTACTTCCAGGCCGCCTCGCGGTTCTTGGAGGACTTCGTGATGGCCAGTCCCATGGAGCCCGCACAGGTGGCGCTCCGGACCTTCATCGAGGCGGCGCCCGGGACGAGGCCGACCTTGATCTTGCCGACCACGTTGGACTGCTTGGGATCGTCGAACACGCTCCACGCGAAGGACCAGTTCATCCCGAAGGGGACCTTCCCCTGGGAGAAGGCGTTGAGCATCGAACGGTCGTCGGCGGTGATGGAGGACGGATCGGAGACCTTGCTCTTGCGGAGGGTGTCCGCCATGAAGGTGAGGGCCTTCACGTTCGCCGGCGTGTCCACCTTGGGATTGCCCGCGGCGTCCACCAGGTCGCCCCCGAAGCCGTGGACGATGGCGGTGTAGTAGCAGATGAGGCCTTCGGCCTGGGCCCAGCCCCAGATGGAGCCGTAGGGCGCGAGCTTCTTAGCCTGGATGGCCTGGCTCATGGTCACGAACTCCTCCCAGGACGCCGGGGGCTTGGAGAAGCCGGCCTTCTTGAGGATGTCGGCGTTGTAGTAGAAGAACAGGACGTCGTTGAACATCGGCAGGCCGTAGTAGCTTCCCTTGTAGACGAGGATGTCCCGGGCGGCGGGAACGATGCCCTTCTTCATCTCGCCCGTGACCTTGTCGTCGACCTTGTCGATGTAGCCCTTCGTGACGTACTCGGGGGTCCAGATGCAGTCCACGTCGATGACGTCGTAGGTGCCGCTGCCGCCCTCGAGGGCGGTCACTTCCTTCTGGTGGAGGCTGTCGTAGCCCACGGACATGAAGTTGATCTTGATGCCCGGGTTGGCGGCCTCGAACTCCGCGGTGACGCTCTTGCGGAAGCCTGCGAAGTCGTCGCTCGACAGGATGTTCAGGGTCGTCGGGGCCGCGTGGGCTGCTCCCGCGAGGCAGAGGGCGAAGGCGAGGGCCGGGAGAACCGCTTTTCGCATGGATGACACTCCTTTCGACCCGAAGGTCATGGTGAAGAGGTGGGGGGCAGAGCTACGTAGTCGTTTCCAGGAGGTGGGGGCCGTCGTCCGGCCTCACTCGATGCGGGTGACCTTCCCGCCGTAGCGGAAATGGCCGGTCTCGATCCCGAGGCGGGTGGCGAGCAGGTGCAGCAGCTGGTTGTGGGTCCTGGCGGCCAGGATGGGGAAGAGGCCGCAGGACTCGCTTCGGGGCGTGGAGGGAACGCGGACCAGGGAGGTTCCCGGGACGGCGGGAAGCCCGCAGCCGTCGATCACGATCACAGGGCTTCCGTGGGTCGCCGCGTCCCTGGCCATGCCGTCCACCAGGTCGGCGGTCCGCCGGGAGGACCGGAACAGCACCAGCCCCACCTTGGGTCCCACGCACTCGAAGGGGCCGTGCCGGAAGGCGCCCCCCGCGAAGGCGCAGGCCGGCAGCTTGAGCCCCTCCATGAACGTGAGGCCGCACTGCCGGGCGCTCGCGACGGCGTCGCCGCGCCCGGCGAAGGCGAGCACGGGCAGATCGGAGGAGGACGTCATCAGGCGCGCGGCCGCCGCCTCGATCCCCGGCTCGTCGAGGCTCTCCATGGCCGCGGCCGCCTCCTCCAGGGCGTCCAGCATCCTGTCCGGGTCCGCGGGTCCGCCGAGGGACGCCTCCAGGAGCCGGAACAGGGCGAGGTTGTTCACGTAGGTCTTGGTGGTGATCGTGTCCTCGCGGCCGGCGCAGAGAGGCAGCGTCAGCGCCGCGCGGCCGGCGAGGGTGCTCGCTTCGTCGTTCGTGACGGCCACGTACGGCACCACCCAGGGAAGGGACACCAGGTTGCGGATCTCCGCGCTCTCCCCCGACTGGCTGGTGAGGATCCAGAGGACCCCCTGGGGGATCTTGTGGATTTCCTGGTGGGAGAGTTCGCCCGCGTCGAAACTGCGCGCGTTCCAGCCCCTGGCCGCGAACCTCACCGCGGCGGCCTCCGACGTGAATTCCGACGTCCCCATGCCCGTGAACCAGAGGGAGGAGCGGCTTCCGGCCAGGCCGGCCCAGGCCGCCAGCCTCTCCCGGCCTTCGGCGGACCTGTAGAAGAGCACGAGATGGCGCAAGGCGGCAGGCAGCTCGTGGTTCTCCTCGACAAACCGGTTCATGCGGTCTCCTTCCGGCAGCCGGAGGCGCGCCTCCGGACATGTCTTGCCCCTGGAAGGATATTCTATCCACCAAATTCGCATGGAAAGAAAATAATATCCAACGCGGGCGAGAGGCCAGTCCG
>DAOPZL010000084.1:1543-8872 GCA_035353395.1 Holophaga sp. | reverse complement strand
TCCTTGACCGGAAGGCGCTTTAGGCTAGAGTGGAAACATCATCTTTCGGGGTGGTTTCCCGGTCGCGGACCGGGAGGCCTGAGATCAAACCCACTGAACCTGATCCGGGTAATGCCGGCGGAGGGAGGGCTCGATGAGCTGCCTGTTTTCCTTGAAACGTGTCTTCAGGCCTGCCGTGGCGGCGGGGCTGCTTTCGGTGTGCTCGGCCCTGGGCCTGTCGGCCCAGAACAAGGAGCTGGTGGTCTACGCCTACGACTCCTTCACCGCCGAATGGGGACCCGGTCCCAAAGTCGTCCCCCTCTTCGAGAAGGAATACGACTGCAAGGTGACGTTGGTCTCGAAGGGCGACGCGGGACAGCTCCTGTCCGCCGCGGTCCTGGAGAAGGCGGCGCCCAGGGCGGACGTCCTCGTGGGCCTGGACAACAACCTGCTCGGGAAGGCCATCAAGGCCGACGTCCTCCAGGTCTATCGCCCGAAGAACCTGGGCCTCCTGGCCGCCGGCCTGGACTTCGACCGGACGCACCACCTGACGCCCTTCGACTACGGCTATTTCTGCCTGATGTGGGACAGCCAGAAGCTGGCCAATCCACCCCGGACCCTGGCGGATCTCACCAGGCCCGAATATGCCAAGAAGCTGATCCTCATGGACCCGCGCACCTCCACCCCCGGCCTGGGCTTCCTGGCCACGGTGGTCGCCGCCAAGGGCCAGGGCTGGCCTGATTTCTGGAAGGCGCTCAAGCCCTCGATCCTCACCGTCACCAGCGGATGGGACACGGGCTACGGGATGTTCACCCAGGGCGAGGCGCCCCTCGTCGTGAGCTACACGACCAGCGCGGCCTACCATGTCCAGAACGACAAGACCGACCGCTACAAGGCCATCGTGTTCCCCGAGGGGCTGGTCATGCAGGTCGAGGCGGCGGGGATCGTGAAGGGCGCCAGGCACGCCGAGCTGGCAAAGGCCTTCATCGAGTTCATGCTCACGCCCAAGTTCCAGCAGGAGCTTCCGGCCACGCAGTGGATGTACCCCGCCAGCGCGGGCGTCAAGCTTCCCGCCTCCTTCAGTGCCGCCCCAAAACCCGCGAAGACCCTGAAGGTGGATCCCCTGGTCCTCGACAAGGCCCTTGCCCGGTGGGCTGACGTCGCCGCGAAATAGCCCGTGGCCTGGGGAGGGGAATACGCCGCAGGCGGCAGCAGGCTCTGGAGCCGGGGAATCCGGCTCCTGCCCTGGCTCTTGGTGGCTCCCCTCTTCCTGGTCCCGTTCGGCGCGGCGGTGATGGGCGGCGTTTCGGGCAGCGCCGGCGCCCCCGGGGGGGGCATCCAGCGTTTCCTGGCCACCCTGGGCAGCCCGTCCGTCCAGGCGTCCCTGCGGTTCAGCCTCCTCCAGGCCCTGGCCAGCACTGGGCTCAGCCTCCTGCTGGGCCTGCCCGGGGCCTGGCTCCTCTCCCGCTACGACTTCCGGGGCCGGCGCCTCTACGCGGCCCTCAGCGGCATCCCCTTCGTGTTCCCGCCCGTGCTCTTCACCCTGGGCTTCGTGCGCGCCTGGGGGCGCAACGGCCTGGTCAACTCCGGACTGATGGCCCTCCTGGGCCTGGAACACCCCCCCCTGACGTTCGCCTATTCCTTTTCGGGCGTGGTGGTCGCCCACGCCCTGCTCAACTTCCCCCTCGTGGTCGCCCTCGTGGGGGCCGTGTGGAGCCGGGTGCCCCGCACGCCGGAGGACGCCGCCCGCTGCCTGGGCGCGGGGGAGGGGCGCATCTTCGCGACCATCACCCTGCCCTCCATCCTGCCCGGCGTCGCGGCCGCCGCCTCGCTGGTGTTCCTCTACTGCTTCATGAGCTTCGCCATTCCCCTCACCCTGGGGGGCGGGCCCCAGTACGCGACCCTCGAAGTCTCCATCTACGCGGCAGTGAGCGGGGAGCAGGACTTCGCCCGGGCGGGGACCCTCGCACTGCTCGAAGGCTGCTGCGCCGTGGGCGTGCTCGCCCTCTACTCCCTGCTCCAGGCGCGGGCGGCAGCCACCTCGACGGACGCGCCGGCCGAACGCCGGCCCCTTTCCGCGTCCCGGCGGACCTTCCGGCTGGCCTCGGCGGCCTGGCTCGCCGGCAGCGGCGCCCTGGGGGCCTCCCCCCTCCTCGCCCTGCTGGGGTCCTCCTTCACGCGCGTGGGCCGCTGGGGAGGCACGCCGACCTTTTCCACAGACGCCTATGCCAGGACCTTCACGGATCCCGCCAGCCTCCGGGCCATGGCCGACTCCCTGCTCCTCGCGCTCGCGGTGGCGGCCCTGGGGGTGGGAATCGCCGTCCTGCTGCTCGTGGGCGAAGGCCGCGCAGCCAAGGCCGGGTTCCGGAGCGTCTTCTTCGCGCTGCCCGTGGCGCTCTCCTCGGTGATGCTCTCCCTGGGCTATCTCGTGCTCTTCCCGCTGGGCGCCGGCGTCGGGGCCCTGGCCCTGGTCCAGGCCACCGCCGCCTACCCGCTGGCCTGGCGGACCCTCTCGGCGGCCCGCTCCCGCATCCCGGCCGGACTCGACGAGGCGGCGATCCTCCTGGGCGCGGACCGCCCGCGCATCCTGGCCACGGTGGATCTCCCGCTCCTGCGCCAGGCCCTGTTCTCCTCCCTCGCCCTCTGCGCCGCCATCAGCCTGGGCGAGATCAACGCGGCCCTCATGCTCAATCCGACGGACTTCCCGCTTCTGGGGCTGCGGGCCTACCGCCTCATGGGGAGCTACCAGTACCCGCTGGCGTGCGCCCTGGGGGTCATCGTCTGCCTGTGGGCCGGCCTGGCCTTCGCCGCCGCGGACCGTTTTTCGGAGGAACCCAGATGAGCGGACCGTTCCTGGAGGTCGAATCCGTCCAGAAGGACTATCCGGACTTCTCCCTCGACATGAGCCTGAGCTGCGGGAAGGGAGACATCGTCGAGATCCTCGGTCCCTCGGGCGGAGGCAAGACCACCTTCCTGCGCATCCTCGCGGGGCTCATCGCGGCCGATCGCGGGCGCATCGTCCTCGACGGACGGGACATCACGGACCTCCCCCCCCAGCGGCGGGGCATCGGCCTCGTCTTCCAGGACTTCGCCCTCTTCCCCCACTACGACGTCGCGGGAAATGTGGCCTATGGGCTCAAGGCCCGCCGGCCCCGGCCCAACCCCGGGGAAATGTCCAGCCAGGTCGAGGCCCTGCTGGAGCACTTCTCCCTGGCCGGTTTCGGCACGCGGCGGATCGAGGGCCTCTCGGGCGGAGAGCGGCAGCGCGTCGCCCTGGCGAGGGCGCTCGCCGTCAGCCCCGGTCTCATGCTCTTCGACGAGCCCCTGGGCTCCCTGGACGCCACGCTCCGGAAGGAGCTGAGAGCCGAGCTCCGGATGCTCCAGCGGGAACTGGGCTACACCTCCATCTCCGTCACCCACGACCAGGAGGATGCCCTCGCGGTGGCCGACCGGCTCGTGATCATGCGGAACGGCCGCATGATCCAGGCAGGCACCCCGGAAGAGGTCTACGCGCGCCCGCGGACGGCCTTCGTCGCGTCCTTCTTCGGGGATTCCAACCTGGTCCCCGGCGAGGCCGGGCTCCGGTTCATCCGCGCCGAGCACGTCCGGCTGGCCGGGACCGGCGCCGGCGGGTCTGCCCAGGACCAGGCGATCGACCTGGTCGTGGGCGAGGCCGAATACCGGGGACGCGACTACCTGGTGCGGGGCCAGCCGCGGGCCGGGGCGCGCCTGGGCGGGCTGGAGCCGCCGCCGGTCTGTTTCAGGACGGCGCAGCGCCCGAGGCCGGGCGAGGTCCTGCGCGTGGAACTGCCCGCGGAACACCTCCTGCCCATCGTGGACGACCGGGACTGTCCCTAGCGGCAATCTGCTGGCCATGGGCGGGGTTTCCCCGTACCATTTCCTTTTCTCACTTCTGCGAGGGACGAGGATGAACCGGTCCGCTTCGATGTTATCTGTCCTGGGGTTGGCGCTGAGCCTCGGCACGGTCCTGATGACCCTCGCCTGCGGCGGCACGGACGTCGTCTCCAAGGGCGTCCAGCCCGTGTTCTCGGGCTCCTACGACGGTTCCACGAACAGCGTCGCCTGCTACTGGGAAGGCACCCTCCGGACCGACCTGGCGGGAGGCTCTGGCAGCGTGAGCTCGCACGCCTATTCTCCCTCCGCTTACGTGCAGGGCTACATCTACACTCCCGGTACCTGGACCGGGAGTGTAGACGATGGCTCCAAGACCTATGCCTGCTACTGGACGGGATCCACTCGGACGGACCTCACGGCCACCGGCGCGACTGGGAACACCTACGCGACGAGCCTCACGCTCTCCGGTTCGGATATCTACGTGGGCGGGTTCTATACCAACTCTGACGCGCCCACGACCTACATCCCCTGCTACTGGAAGAACTCCGTCTTCCACGCCCTGGGAACGGGAACGGACAGCGCCCGCGTGACGGGAATCGGCGTATCGGGCTCCCTGGTCTTCTGCTCCGGCTACTACGTCAGCGGGACGGACACCGTGGCCTGCTACTGGGACAGCGCCGCGAGCCGCCACGATCTCCCTGACGCCGCCAGCGCCGCGACCTATGGAATGACCTACGGCATCGTCGTGACCAACGAGCAGCCGTGGATCGTTGGCCATTACGTCTCCAGTGGAAAGAATGTGCCGTGCATCTGGTACGGAACGACGGCCAAGGCTCATGTGCTGAATCTCCCTACCGGCTATACCGACGCCGATGCCTACGCCGTCACGATCAAGGGCTCCGATGCCGAATACCTCTACTGCGCCGGCTACCTGAAGGAGAGTTCCACGAACGTTCCCTGCTACTGGCGGCTGGACATCTCGGACGAGGATGATCCGAAGATCTACGATGTGGTGCGCCTGACCGATCCCGACGGCTACGGAGCCAAGGCCTGCGCCCTCTTCGCTTCCGGAGACGATCTGTGGATTGGCGGCGATTCCACCAACAGTTCGTCGCAATCCGTTCCCTGCTACTGGTCGGGCGACAGCGTGCACAAGCCCGAAGCCGGCGGGACTCCCGCCCGCATCGCGTGCGGCCTCGATCTTCCCTGATCCCTCTCTGATCCTTGCAACGACTACGGGCCTGGAGAACTCCCCAGGCCCGTGGCATTTCGATGGGTCTTCAGGGCATCAGCATGCCGCCGTTGACGGCGAGGGTCTGGCCGGTGATGTAGCCGGCCTCCTCCGTGGCCAGGAAGAGCACGGCGGCGGCCACGTCGGTCGAGGTGCCCATGCGGCCCAGGGGGATCTGGCGGTTGAATTCGGCCTTCACCTCGTCACTGAGCTTCTCCGTCATGGCGGTCATGATGTAGCCGGGGGCGACGGCGTTGCAGGTGATGTTGCGGCTGGCGAACTCCCGGGCCACGGTCTTGGTGAGGCCGATGAGGCCCGCCTTGGAGGTGGCGTAGTTGCTCTGGCCGGCGTTGCCCATCTGGCCCACCACGGAGGCGATGTTGACGATCCGCCCCCAGCGCTGCTTCATCATGACCTTGGCGACGGCCTGGGTGGCGAGCCAGGCGCCCTTGAGGTTCACGTCCATCACCAGGTCGTATTCCTCCTCCTTCATCTGGATCATGAGCTTGTCCTTGGTGACGCCTGCGTTGTTCACGAGGATGTGCAGGGCGCCGTGCCGCTCGACCACGGTGTTCACGGCGGCCCGGACGCTCGCGGCGTCCAGCATGTCCAGGATCACGTAGTCCGCCTGCCCCTCGGCAGCCTGGATCTCGGCGACCACCCGCTGCAGGTCGGCCTCGGTGCAGGCCAGGCTGGCACATACGACCAGGGCCCCCTGCCTCGCCAGCTGCTTGGCGATGACTTCGCCGATGCCCTGGCTGCCGCCGGTGACGAGTGCGATCTTGCCGTTCAATGAAAACATGGGAACTCCATCGGAAAGGGTGATGTTCCAGTCTAGCAGCGCCCCCTCCGGTCTTCCGCGGCTGGACGGGCCCCTCTCCACCGGGTTCCGCGCGGCGCTACATGGGCACGAGGGTCGGCTTGACCAGCCTCTCGAAGTCCTTGTAGGCCATCTGGATGAGTTCCGTGTGGGACCCTGCGTTGAAGGCGATCACCCGGTCGGCCGCGAGCCGGGGCTCGACGAAGACCTTCATCCCATAGAGATTCCCGAAGGGCGGCATGGCGCCCACCTCGCACCCCGGGAAATCGCTGCGGAAATCCTGCTCGTGGGCGAGTTCCAGGGAGGTCGCGCCAGTCCCCTTCCGCAGGAGGTCCAGGTTCACTTTCTGGTTGGCCGGAAGGACGGCCATGGCCATCTGGCCGTCCAGCCTGAGCATGACCGCCTTGGCCATCTCCTTGCCCTGGACGTGGGCGGATTCCGCGACCTCCATGGCGGTGAACGCCCTGGAGTGGCTGATGGAGACGTACTTCACGGCGTTGGCATCCAGGAATTCCTTCAGCTTGGCGACCGGCATGACGACCTCCTCTAGGTGGAAAACGACACAAGGATGGGTCTTTGCCTTTCGAAAGCAACCGTCGGACCGGGCATCACGGCGCGCCGAAGGCCTCCTGGAGGATCGCCTCGGCGCGGTCGCCCTG
The DNA here is from genome assembly GCA_035353395.1 of Holophaga sp. GTDB lineage: Bacteria > Acidobacteriota > Holophagae > Holophagales > Holophagaceae > UBA1801. The sequence goes on along the minus strand of DAOPZL010000084.1, from coordinate 2,328 downwards.
CCGGGCCCGGTGGAGTGCGGTCGCGAGGCAGAGCCCCACGTTGTGCCCCCAGCCGTGCCCTTCCAGCACGAGGCTGCCGTCGGGTGCCAGCCTCCCCTCGCAGGCATTGCTGGGCCAAGTCGTCCACCCGAACTGCCTTCCCGCTTCGAGCCTCAGGGCTTCGACGGCGTAGGGACCGGAAGCGCCGAGATGCATGCCGCGCTGCCCGGGGAGCAGCCCTGGTTTCACGGAGGCCTTGAGCCGGCGCACCTGGGCCGGCGAGAGCATGCGGCTCCAGTCGAGCCAGCGATCCCCGGGAATCCTCGAGGCGCCCCCCGCGAGATCCGGCCCGCGCCCCCAGGCTTCCCGAGGGCTCCAGGAGACGCCCCCCTTCGAGCCGGTGAAGAAGGCCCGCTCCGGATCGATCCCGGACTCCGGCGCTTCCGCAACGGCCCGCAGGCCCTCGCGGGTCGGCGCGCCGCGGACCACGGCGCAGTGGGTGAGGGGACAGAAGGATCCGTCCGGATGGACGCCGTGGGAATGCCCCCGGAACCAGGCGCGGAGCACCGCGGCCAGAGCGCGCTTGGCTTCGAAGGGAGCCCCGCGCCCGAGTTCGCCTTCCGTCGCCGCGGCGATCCAGGAATCCGGATCGGTGGTCCAGGACAGGCGCCAGCCCCTGGAGATCCCCTCCAGGGTCACCCTCCCCTCCAGGTCGGAGACGGGCATGCCCGCCCCGAACTGCACGCGCCCCTCGAAACAGAAGCGCGCCGAAGGACGCCAGGAATAGGCCCGGCCGTTGACGCGCA
>DAOPZL010000084.1:0-1443 GCA_035353395.1 Holophaga sp. | reverse complement strand
TCACCTTGAAGCGGGCCGCCCCCGAGGATTCCTTGGTGAAGGCGTGGCTCTTCTCGACGAGCTCCCAGTCCCCCCAGATGGGCTCCACCACGTTCACGGTCACGGCCTCCCTCTTCGCGTTCTTGAGATCCACCTGGAAGGCGGTCTCCACGACGTTGTTCCAGCGCCCCTGCTTCCCGAGGCTCTTGTAGTCGGTCTGCTTCCGCCGGGCCGTGACGTCGAAGGCATCCCCCAGCTTCAGGCGCACCAGCTCGTTCCTGGGCGTGTGGTCGACGGCGTCCTCGCCCACGAACTGGGACCGGCCGCTCCCGTCCTGCTTGTAGACGCGCACGACGCCCTTGGGCATCGGCATGCCCATGCGGTTCTCCGCGCGATTGTCGAACTCCACGAAGACGCCGACCTTGAGCTTGTCCCCCAGGTTCCCGTAGCCGGACTGGTAGTAGTAGCTCTGCCCCTTGAGCAGGTATTCCTTTCGGACGGGCACCTGGCTGGCCGAGAGCAGGGCCACCTGCTTCGTCTGGCTCTCGTTCAGCGTCGTGGGCCGGTCCAGGGTGTAGAGATGGTATTCGAAGAGGTTCTCCTCCTTCATCTCCGGAGCGGCGGCCTTGGCCATCCTCGCCATCGGCGGAGGCAGGACGTCTCCCCGGAACTGCTCGTCCTTCACCAGGTTGACGTCGCCGGCCACCAGCTGGAGGGTGGCGTCGGGATAGGCTGCGCCGCTCCGGTTCGTGAGTGTCACCCAGCCGTTCAGGTCCAGGGTCTTCTCGTCCGCCGAGAGACTGGCCACGTAGTCCGCCTTCCAGGAAAGCCCGCCGGTCAGGTAGCTCAGCTCCAGCTTCTGCCCCTTCTGGGAGGGCGAGTGCAGGCTGAGCACCAGGGTGGGCCTGGCCCTGAGGTTCTCCGGAACCTTCGGGAACTCCAGGCGCCCCGGCACGCTCGTCTCGATGCGGTCGGCGAACTGGAGGACGACGCCGCTGTTGGTGGCCAGCACCGTGGCGTCCTCGCGCGTCTCCTGGCCGTTCCGGGTGCCAAGCACCGTCACCTTCTCCCCGACGTACTTCTCGAGCAGCTTCTGCGGCGTCAGGAGATCGAAATCGAAATTCTGTTCGTAGATCCAGAAGCCCTTGGGCTCGGTCAGGTTGCGCAGGAGGGCCGTCTCCGGCCGCATCTGGGCGGAGACCTCCTGGAAGGCCAGGCGCGCGTCCCCCTTGGGCAGCGCCACTTCCCGCTGATCCTTCACGAGGGCCAGGTTCTCGTTGTAGATGGTCACCGCCAGGGTCTTCTGGTCCCTCAGGGTGGTGGTCAGCTCCCCCGTGGACTGGGCCGCGAGGGCCAGGGCGAAGGGAGCCAGGAACAATGCGCGCATGGGATACCTCCAGGAACAGCCGCCGGGCGGCCTCAGACAGGGAATGTCCCCGAGGGGGATATCCTTTCACGACTGCC
>DAOPZL010000083.1:0-9318 GCA_035353395.1 Holophaga sp. | reverse complement strand
TGACCAGGAGCCCGCGGTCCAGGTCCTTCAGGATCGCCTCGGGGGCCTCGGGCCCGGGGGCCAGGAAGGTGTTGCGCATCCGGGGGATGGGCAGGTGGCGGTAGCTCTCGCGCCTGCCGTTGCCCGTGGTGGCCGTGCCCATCTTCAGGGCGGTCTTGCGGGACTGCAGGTAGCCCTTGAGGATGCCGTGCTCGATCAGCACCACGCGCGCCACGGGACGCCCCTCGTCGTCGCAGGCGCTGGATCCGCGCTTGTGGGGCAGGGTGCCGTCGTCGACGATGGTCACGCCCTCGGCGGCCACCTTCGTGCCGAGCTTGCCCGCGAAGGCGCTCATGCCCGCCAGGGCCAGGTCGGCTTCGAGGCCGTGCCCGCAGGCCTCGTGGATCATGGTGCCGCCGGCGCTGCTCGAGAGGATCACGGGGAAGGTGCCCGCCGGGGCCGGCCGTGCGTCCAGGGCCTGCAGGGCCAGGCGCACGGCCTCCCGGGCGGTCCGTGCGACGGCCTCGTCGGTGAACAGCTCGAAGCCGCGGGTCTCCCCCAGGGCCTGGAAACCGGTCTGGAGCACGGCACCCTCGCCCGCGGTGACGTTGAGGCGCAGGACGCCCTGGACGCGGTGGTCCTCGGAGAGGCAGGCCTCCCATGCGTTGCCGGCCCGTTCGGCGCTGGCGATCCACACGCTCTGGGTGGAATCGCCGTAGCCGACGGCCACCTGCCGGACCGCGCCGGGCCTGACGGCTTCCCCATGGGCCCGGGCGATCGCCTCGGTCCTCCGGACCAGGTCGACCTTCTCGGCGAACGGGACCAGGGCCGGGTCCCGTTCAATGGGACTGGGGGTCGGGTGGTCCAGCAGGACCAGCTCCAGCACCTCGGCGCCCGTGCCCGTGCCCGGGGCGGCCAGGGTCGAGGCCGCTTCCCGCAGCTCCTCGAAGGAGGGGGCGATGAGATCGGCGAAGCGCGTCGTCTCGCCGTCCAGGATGCGGAGGCTGGCGCCGAAGGTCTCGCTGGAGAGCACGTCCTCCATCCGGCCGTCGTCCATCCCCAGCGCCTGGGCCCGGCGCTTCTCCACGAAGACTTCGCCGTAGTCCCCGCCTTTCGCGAGCAGGGTGAGGAGGATCTGGCGAAGCTGTCCGGGCGTGAATGGCTTGGTCATCGAGTGGCTCCAGCGTGCGGAACGAAGGTGCGTCCAGGTGGTTTGAAGGTGCGCGGTCGCCTGCCGCAGGACGGGTTCGAGGTCGCAGCCGTCGTTGAGGATGACGAGGTCGGCGTGCAGCCGCTTCTCGGCGGTTCCCGACTGGGCCTCGAGCCTCGCCCGGGCCTGGTCCATCGCCAGGCCGTCCCGGGAGGCCAGCCGCTGGAGGCGGAGGTCATCCGGGGCGTCCACGATCCAGAATGCGTCGAAGTGGTGGGCCTCCCCCCGCTCGACCCAGAGGGCCGCGTCCAGGACGGCGCCCAGGGTGCCGGACGGAAGCTCCCGCAGGCGCTCGTCCAGCCTCCCCACGATCCGCGGGTGCAGCAGCGATTCCAGGAGCCGGCGCGCGGAGGAGTCGGGGAACACCCTGGCCGCCATCCAGGCCCGGTCGAGGCTTCCGTCCGGCCTCGCCGCTTCCGGGCCGAAGGCCTCCACCAGGACCCGCAGGCCCTCCGTGCCCGGCGCCACGACCTCCCGCGCCACCTGGTCCGCGTCCAGGACGGTCCAGCCCAGCGAGGAGAGGATGCGCGAGACATGGGTCTTCCCCGATGCGATGCCCCCCGAGAGGCCGACGATGGGGAAAGGGAGTCGAGGATCCATGACTCCTCATGTTCGCATCCAATGCCCCCGGCCCCAAGAGGGGGGTCACGGCTGAGGCTTGAGGTGGCCTCGTTCCGACAGCTTGGCGGCCAGACGTTCCGCGGTCTCGATGGCGAGGTCGATGTCCTCGTCGGTCAGGCGCCCGCTGCCGGCCGCCGCCATCCCGTTCAGGATGTAGAGGGCGTAGTGCTCGATGCGGTGCAGCTCCCCCCCATGGGCGGCAGGAAGAGCAGCAGAAGCGGATGCGGCGGCGTTGGGATCGTCTTTCATGGCTGCCCTCCCGGTCAACCCGGTCTTCAGCCCCAAACATAGGCCCGCGGCAAGCCTTGGGAAGAAGCTCCCTACCGGCCCCGCTCGATCCAGGCCCCGCCCAGCACCTCGTCCCCCTCGTAGAACACGATCGCCTGTCCGGGCGTGATGGCCCGCTGGGGCGATTCGAAGCGCACCCTGACCCTGCCGTCCCCCAGCGGCTCCACGAAGGCCGGAGCCTCGCTGCTCCGGGAGCGGAGCTTCGCCCGGCACGGGAAGGGAGCCGCCGGCGGCATCCCGCACCAGGTGGCCTCGCGGGCCTCCAGGTCCGATCCGTAGAGGTGCTCGGCCTCCCCCACCCACACGGTCCGGGTCGCGGGATCGATGCCCGTGACGTAGAGGGGCCGCGCGTAGGCGATCCCCAGCCCCCGGCGCTGGCCCACGGTGAAACGCCAATAGCCGTCGTGCTGCCCGAGGAGGGTTCCATCCACGTGCCGGAAGGGGCCCTGGCCCTCCCGGGGGGCACAGCCCTTTTCTTCGAGGTACTTGTCGTAGCGGCCCTGGGTCACGAAGCAGATCTCCTGGCTCTCGGGTTTCTCGGCCACGGGCAGTCCGAGGAAGCGCGCCAGTTCCCGGACCTGCGCCTTGGCGAGGCCCTCCAGGGGGAAGAGGGTCCGGGCCAGCGTCTCCTGGGTATGGGAGAAGAGGAAGTAGCTCTGGTCCTTGAGAGGGTCGTCGGCCTTCAGCAGGTGGTAGGTCCCGTCCCGGAAGAGGATCTTCGCATAGTGGCCGGTGGCGACGAAGCGGGCTCCGAGCTCGTTCGCGGCCTCTATCAGGCTCTTGAACTTCAAGAACTGATTACAGAGAATACATGGACTTGGAGTCTCTCCCCGGGCATAGGAGGCGACGAAGGGCTGGATGACCTTCTCCTGGAAACGGGTCTCGAAGTCCAGGACGTAGTGCGGAAATCCCACCAGGTCCGCGACCCGCTTCGCGTCCTGGAAGTCGTTCAAGGTGCAGCACTTGCCTTCGGAAGTTCGCAAACCCGCACCTTTGTCGAAGAGATGCATGGAGATGCCGACCACTTCGTAGCCGGCCCGGTGGAGCAGGGCGGCCGTGACGGAGCTGTCCAGGCCGCCGGACATGGCGGCGACCACCCGGCGGCCGTCTTCCGCCCCGGACACTCGTTCCAGCCGTTCGAGGGCCTGCGCCAGGATCTCGGCCGTTGAGCGCGGCGTGGGTTCACCTGTGGAGGTCATGCATCACGTCTTCAAGTACTTGAGATTGAAGAAGCCGCTGCCCACGAGGATCAGGAGCGGCGCCAGGACCCCCCAGAGCGCCGGGATCTCGCCCGCCCCCGCGGCTCCGCCGAACAGAGCCTGCATCCCCAGGAACAGCAGCCCCACCACGACGCTGGTGCCCAGCACCTGCCCGCGCCCCCCCCGGGGAGCCGGGAAGGCGAAGGCCAGCATGGCGAACATCAGGCAGGGGCCCGCGAGCCAGTCCAGCAGCCTTCCCCAGAGCATGGAGGCGCGTTCCGAATCGGGGGCCCATTCCTGCCAACGGAACAAGTCGAGCGTGCTGGTCTCCTCGGCGCGGGCGTTCCTCCGCAGGGCCTCGTCCGGGAAGAGGTCGGAGGCCTTGGGGCCGGGCTCGAAGGTGAGCGAGTCCCAGCGCAACTGGTCCGCCGCGAGGGAGTTGCGCTCCCACCGGTAGAGGATCGGGCCTTCGCCCGGCGACTTGAGGGGGAATCCCCAGCGGTGATCCTTTTCCAGGAACCACAGCACTTCCTGGGAAGTGAGGTTCATCCAGGGCCGGGTCTGGTATTTCCGGGTCGGCTTGTGCTTGATGATCCTGTTCAGGGTGTCCGACCTGTTCTCGACGGCGGGACTCACCACGGCGTGGACCACGAAGGTGATGAGCAGGACGCTCAGCCAGGCCTTCGCCCCCGAACCGATCCACCGCACCAGGCTCGTGCCTCCCGCCCTCAGGGCGACCCATTCCCGGCTGACCGCCGCATCCGACAACGTCAGCACCCCTCCCAGCAGGAACGACATGGGGAAGGCGAGGACGAGGAACGAAGGCAGGCTCCAGAACCAGTACTGGAGGAAGACCAGGTAGGAGGTGCCGTGCTTGGACAGGTCGCCGGCCAAGCGGGCGAACTCGATGAGCAGGTTCAGGGTGACGAGGCTTCCCAGGGTCGCGCCCCAGTTCCGCCACCAGAGCCGTTGCGTCCAGCGGCCGAGGACCCCGGGGGCGGCCTTCCGGGCAGGTCGGGATGCCGGGAACGGGATCGGGAGCGCGCCGACCGTGCACCGGAGACGCTGGTGGATCCCCTGGAGGACCTTCAGCCCATGGCGGTTGAGGGCCGCGAGGGAGAAGCGCGGCGTCCTGTGGGGCCTCATCTTCAGGTTCAGCAGCAGGACGCCGGCCGCCAGGAAGACGAGGGGGGGGAGGAACAGCGGCAGCGGGGACCTCTTGCCCGCCATGAACATGTTCTCCGTCAGCTTCATCAGCAGGTAGTAGAGGAGGATCACCCCGAGGCTGCGGACGAGGGCGCCGCCCTTCCTGAACCGGGGATGCCCCAGGCCGAGCGCGATGCCGAGCAGCAGGAAGGCGATGGTGGAGAACGGCAGGGTGATGCGCCGTTCGAACTCGATCCAGCGTTCCTTGGTGGGATTGACCAGGAGCTGTCCCGTGGGCAGGTTGCGGGCGTCGGTCGGGGCGAGGAGCTGGCGGCGGGTGGGGAGATCGACGCGCAGGAGCTGGGACTGCTGGGCCAGGAGGCCGACGCTGTCGCTCCGCTTCTGGTAGTAGCACCCCTTCAAGTTCATTAAATTCATTATGATGGATGGCTTCTTTCCAGGGGTCTCCTCACGCTTCCACGCCAGGTCCCTGGCTACCAGGTGCTGGACGGTGGAGTCGGTGACCTCGAACATGTGGACTTCTCCCCCGGGAGAGACCCAGATGCCGGTCTGGGGGTTCCGCGGAGGAAAGAAGGGGGGACCCCCGGGGCGCAGGAAGCGCGTCTTCGTCTCCTCGGTCATCTGGTCCTGGACCCGGTCCATGCGCACGCTGACGTTCGGCACGATGTAGTGCGCGTTGATGGAAGCCGCGACGACCAGTCCGAGGGACAGCAGCGCCCAGGCCTTGAGGATGGAGCGCATGCCGACTCCGAGCCCCTGGGAGGCGACCATCTCGGATCCCTCCGAGAGGTGCTGGGTGCCCAGCAGGCCTCCCAGGATGGCGGCCATCGGCAGCACCAGGGCCAGCGTCTCCGGAAGGGTCAGCACGACGATCGGCACCAGCCACTTGATCGGAGCGCCCTGGGAGAAGATGTCCCGGGAGATCTGGACCAGGTCGTTGGCGATCAGGAGTCCCCCGAAGAAGACACAACTTCCCAGGAGGGGCAGGAGCCAGCGTTTCAGGTGGTATTTCAGGAGCGTCGACGCCACGAATTCAACTTTCGATAATGTATATTATGTAACCTTGGATCCAGAAAAGGTCAAAGGACCTTCGCGGCGAAAAGATCATGGATGTGAAGGATTCCCTGGGGTTGGCCATCCTTCTCCACCACCAGGAACGTGATCTTCCGGGCTTCCATGATGCGGGCCGCCTCGATGGCCATCGTATCCCCGCCGATGGTCACGGGATGGGACGTCATGATGTCAGCGGCCACGAGGTCCAGCGGATTGCCGTTGGTCGACTGCGCCTTCTCGACGGCCCTGCGGATGTCCCCGTCGCTGATCACGCCCTCCAGGCGGTCCCCCTCCAGGACCGTGGTCATACCGAGGCGCCCCCGGGTCATGGCCGAAATGACCTCGAAGAACGGCGTGGAAGCGACGACCCTGGGGAATTCCTTCGTCATGATTCCTTTTGTTTTTAATAATTTGGCGCCGATACTTCCAGCAGGATGGAACTGGGCGAACTTCTCGAGCGTGAACCCGGACCGGACCATGAGGTTGGCGGCCAGCATGTCGCCCCACAGCAGCTGGATGGTGGTGCTCGCCATGGGCGCGAACTCGAGGGGGCATCCTTCCCCCTCGGGGAGGCTGTAGGTGAAGCACCAGGCCGCGGCCTGGCCGAGCCCGCTCTTCTTCCGGGACGTGATGGCCGCGACCTTGATGCCCTGCCGGAGCAGGCTCGGAAGCAGGCTCAGGATCTCCTGGCTCTCGCCGCTGTTGCTGAGGATCAGCACGGTGTCCTCGGGCGTGACCATGCCGAGGTCGCCGTGGAGGGCCTCGGCCGGATGCAGGAAGAAGCTCGGGCATCCCGTGGAGGCCAGCGTGGCCGAGATCTTCTGGGCGACGAGGCCCGACTTGCCCATTCCGCACAGCACCACCCGCCCCTTGCTGCCGACGACATGGTCGGCCCAGGAGGAGACGAGCTCCGGATCGCACGAACCCGCCAGCGCCGTGATGGCGCTCTGGGTGGCTTTCAGGACCTTCTGCAGGGCTCCCGCAGGCGTGATGGTGGGGGAGCTGGGATCTGTTCTCTGGCTCACGTGCTGGACTCCGATGGACCTATCGTTCATGCTACCAGCCAGGACCCGCCCGACCGAGGGCGGCTTCGGAGATTCCATGCTCAACATCACCGACATTCGCATCACCAGGATCGAGGGGGACGAGAAACTGCGGGCCTTCGCGGCCCTCGTCCTGGACGGTTGCTTCCTGGTCGGCGATCTGCGGGTCCTGGAAGGCGAGGACGGCTACTACGTGTCCATGCCGAGCAAGCGCAAGCGGGACGGCTCCTTCAAGGACATCGCCTATCCCTTGAGCAACGAAGCCCGGGAGTTCATCGAGAAGCAGGTCCTGCTGGCCTACGAGAGCGCGACGGGCGCCCGGGCCATCTCCCGGATCGAGACCGGCGAGGATTCCATGGTTCGTCCGGATCTCCTGAGCGTGACCGAGTTCGGATTCACCCCCAAGACGAATCCCTGAATCCTTCCCCGCGGGCCAAGCGCCCTCCGCACCCTGGGCTGGACGGTATCGCGTCGCCCAGGCTACACTTTCCTGCTTCTGGGGAGTAGCCAAGTGGTAAGGCAGCGGGTTTTGATCCCGCCATTCGAGGGTTCGAGTCCTTCCTCCCCAACCAATTAACCACCCTGGATACATCAATTGCAACCTCCCGAAAAGGTGGCTGTCACAGGCTGTCACAGCCATGGCTTTCGCGACCTGAAGTGGCAGTCCAGGAGGGCAACCCGGTCGCTGGATTGAACCCTCGGAATAGCAAAGGGGCTCCATAGAGTCCCTGCCGCCCGCCTCCCGCGCACCGCCGCCGGCCACGCCATGACTACCGTCCCCACAGCGTCCACGATCGCCTCCCCTGTCCCGCGGAACCCCGCCGGTTCGGTTCGGCTCTGTCCGGATGTCTCTGCCGCTGACGGACCGAGGATCCCAAGCGAGAAACTGGGAGCCGAAACCACCCTCAACGGGGCCTTACGGTTCGATCCCATCCCTCGACCGGGCTCGATTTCCCCATAGGCCCGATCGCGCCGGCCCCCTGCCGCTCCGGGCTTGTCCAAGACCGTAAATCGGGTTGCGCGTGATCGCGTCGACCCACGCGGACGCTCTGGTTCCGCGAACCCGATTTACTGACTATTCTCACGGCCGCCATCGGCATCTGGATTGACCTGGAACGCGCCAGCGGCCAGAGCCTTCCTCCCAGCGAGATCCTGAAGCCCTACCTCGTCCCAGAAGAGGCGGCCACCAAGCCGAAAGGCCGTAAGCGGGCTGCCTGAATAACACACGTTTCTACGCTGAAGGCCCGGTCCCGCACCGGGCCTTGTTTTTGGCTTTGGCTCGCGATTGATAGGCCGGTACCATAAGCAACTGCATCGTAAAATAGTCTGGACCAAAATACGATGAACGCGATAATGGAACCATGACCAATCGCCCTCGATTCTACGCCACGCTTCTTCAGGAACACTTCCAGCGGAATCGCCAGATGGCCTTGGTCAGCGGGCCACGGCAGGTCGGCAAGACCACGGCCTGTCGGGCATTAGGTGGGACTTACCTCAATTGGGACAACCAGGACGACCGCCGGATACTCCTGAAGGGACCGGGAGCCCTCGCAGAACATCTGGAACTGGACCGCCTTCGCGCAGCGCCTGCCATGGTCGTTTTGGATGAGCTTCACAAGGATGCCAAGTGGAAAAGTCTCTTGAAGGGCTTCTTCGATACCTATGGGGAACGAGTCCGGGTGCTGGTTACCGGAAGTTCCCGCATGGACGTGTTCCGGCGCGGAGGAGACAGCCTCATGGGCCGATACCTGCTCTACCGCATGCATCCATGGTCCGTGGCTGAATGCGTTCGGGTTGACATCCCAGACCAGGAAATCCGGCCTCCGGTGGCCATCTCGACCGAGGATTGGGAAGCCTTGATTACCCACGGGGGGTTTCCCGAACCCTTCCTGCGCCGGGAAATCCATTTCACGCGCCGATGGCGCTCCTTGCGCATGGATCAACTCGGGAAAGAAGATCTGCGAGAGGTAACCCGCGTCCAGGAACTGGGCGCGATGGAAACACTGATGCGCGTACTGGCCGAACGAAGCGGTCAGCAGCTCATCTATACCAACCTCGCTGGGGACCTGGGCGTAGCCGTGGATACGGTGCGACGCTGGGTAGACCTGCTGGGTCGGTTGCACTACGGCTTCCTGGTGCGACCATGGTTCACCAACGTCACCAAAGCTCTTCGCAAAGAACCGAAGTGGTTTCTTCGCGATTGGAGTGGGCTTGCAGACGATGGAGCGCGGGCCGAGACTCTGGTGGCCTGCCATCTTTTGAAGGCCGTAGAAGGATGGACAGACCTCGGTTTCGGGGATTTCGAGTTGCGTTACCTGCGGGATAAGCAGAAACGCGAGGTGGATTTCCTGGTCGTCAAGGATCAGAAACCCTGGTTCCTGGTGGAAGTAAAGACGAGTGAGACTCGACTGTCGCCTTCGCTGGCTCATTTCCAAAGCCAGACAGCCGCCCCCTACGCTTTCCAGGCTGCTCTCAACCTGCCCTTCGAGGATGTGGACTGTTTCACCACGCATCAACCGGTCGTGGTGTCTGCTCAGACGCTGCTGAGTCAGTTGCTCTGATTCGTGGGGAGTCGAATCAGACCGAGGGGTGCTGGTGTTCAGCAAGCGGGCTCATCGCGTGCGGCCCCCCAGAGGTAGGTGGGAACCTGGCTGGTAATGCTCCACCTCGTCGGGATGCCATCCTTGAAGGATTACCTGAATCTCCGTGTCCCAGCGGTTGGCGTGCGTGAACTGACGAATGTGACCCGGTAGCCTCA
>DAOPZL010000082.1:0-9399 GCA_035353395.1 Holophaga sp. | reverse complement strand
CAAATATGCCTTCATTCCGAATTTCCTGGCATGCTCTCAGGCATCTTCATGTCCATTTCGATCCTTGTTCTGGCGTCAAGGAGGGTTGATCGATGAACGTAGGAACCAAGTTTTCCGTCATCGGGGGAACGTTGATCGGGGTTTCCACGCTGCTCGTGGCGGCCATATCCCTGGCCGTGATGCACCATTCCCTCGCGGCCCAGGCGATCCCGATGCAGGAAAGCCGCATTCAGGCCTTGTGGGAGCTGCTGCATCAGCACGGCAAGGTGTTCAAGGTCTCCCAGGGCAAGCTCTACATCGACGACTACGCCATCAGCGGGAACTACGAAGTCCCGGACAAGTTCAAGGAACTGATCGGGGGGACGGCCACGATCTTCATGGGCGAGACCCGCGTCTCCACCAACGTGCTCACCGACGGCGGACAGCGGGCGGTCGGTACCAATCTGGTGGGACCCGCCCGGGACGTCGTCTTCGGCCAGAAGCAGAAATTCCGGGGAGAAACGAAGATCCTTGGGGTTCCCTACTACACCGCCTACGACCCCATCCTGGCCGAGACGGGGAACGTCATCGGCGCGCTCTACGTCGGGGTCAAGAAGAGCGACTACTTCCGTTCGTTCTACACCTTGATCTGGATCGTCAGCGGCGTATCCCTGGCGGCGGTGGCCGGGGCCTCCGCGGCGATGTTCTTCCTGGCGCGCAGGATGGCCAGCCCCCTGGGCAGCATGGTGGCAGGCATGAAGCGATCGGACCTGACCCTCGTGCTCGAGGACGGCAGCCGGGACGAGATGGGCGCCCTTGCCAAGGCCTTCAACGCCTACAACGAGCAGTTGCGGAGCGCCTTCCAGGGCTTCGGAGCCCAGTCCGAGCAGGTGGCCAGCGGAAGCACCCAGCTCTCGGCGGCGTCCGAGCATCTCTCCTCCACCACGAACGAACTGGCCGAGGGCACCAGGGCGCAGCAGGAACGCACGGACCAGCTGGCCGGCGCGATCACGGAGATGGCCGCCTCCATCGCCTCCGTTTCGAGCCATGCGACCACGTCCAGGCAGGTCTCCCAGGAGACCGCCGAAGCGGCGCGGATCGGCACCGAAGTCGGCGCAGAGACGGCCCGGACCATGGCCGCGGTCAAGGCCAGCACCAACCAGATGGTCGGCGCCATCCAGGTGATCCAGGAGATCGCCAACCAGACCAACCTCCTCTCCCTCAACGCGGCCATCGAGGCGGCCAAGGCGGGCGAGCAGGGCAAGGGCTTCGCCGTGGTGGCCGAGGAGGTCCGCAAGCTGGCGGAGCGGTCCCAGGCCTCCGCCCGGGAAATCGAGCTCCTGATCACCCGCTCCCTGTCGTCCGTGGAGGGAGGCGAGCGCAGCGTCGATGCGGTGGTGGCCCAGCTGGAGGGAATCCGCACGCAGGCGCAGAAAACCGCGGAACAGGTGCTCCAGATCGCGCAGGCCAGCACCGAACAGGCCCGGACCGCCGAGGACGTGACCAGGGTCGTCACCCAGGTGGCCGAGGAGAACGCCCGCACGGCTTCCGCCAGTTCGGGGCTGGCCATGACCAGCCAGGAGGTGGCCAGGACCGCCGAAGAGCTGGCGCGGATCGCCGACAGCCTGCGCGTCGACGTCGGCAGGTACAAGGTATAGGCCGGATCCTGGCCGCAGCGTTCCTTCCGCCTGCCGATGCGTGGGAGCATGAGGCATGAAGATCACCATCCTGATGGGCAGCTACCGCGCGGCGGGCAACACCGCCACGCTGCTCCGCCCCTTCGTGGACGAGCTGGAACGGCTCGGGGCCGAGGTCGAGTGCCTTCCCGTGGCACGGATGAGGATCGAGCCGTGCACCGCCTGCTGGCAGTGCCAGGACCGCTTCGACGAGCCCGGGTGCCCGAAGGCCGACGACATGGGGGACATCTTCGCGTCCGTGCTCTCCTGCGACGGCCTCGTCTTCGCCACGCCGGTGTATTCCTGGTACTGCACGCCGGCCCTGAAGGCCGTCATGGACCGGCTCGTCTACGGCATGAACAAGTACTACGGCGAAACCCAGGGCCCCTGCCTCTGGGAAGGGAAGGCGCTCGCGCTGGTCACCACCTGCGGCTACGACATCGAGCACGGGGCCGGGGTTCTCGAGGAGGGGATCCGGCGCTACGCCGCCCATTCCAGGCTGCGCTATCTGGGAAAGCTGGCCGTGAGGGACGTCGACGGCATCGGCGACTTCACCAGCGGGGCGGTGGTGGGCCAGGCGAGGGCCTTCGCGGGGACGGTCTTCCGGGCGTCAGGGACAGGACCGGTCGCGGGATAGGGGCCGACCGACCCTTCCCTACTGGAGGTGTACCAGCGCCAGGCTGATCTTCTCGGAGACCTTCTGGATGTTCCCGTTCATGGTCTCGATCTCGTGGGTCATCTTGCGGACCGCCTCCACGGACTTGGACATGTGCTCCGCGACCACCATGAACCCCTTGCCGTGGACGCCGACCTTGGCGGCCTCGATGCTGGCGTTGAGGGCCAGCATCTGGAGGCTGTTCATGATCCGGTTGATCTCGCCCACCACGTCCCGGCTGCCTTCCAGGCTCTGGTTGATCTCCTTCTCGATCAGGTGCAGTTCCGTCGAGACCTGGCTCCGGGTGCGGGTCTGGTCCTCCTCGGTGATGGCCAGGATCGTGCGGGCCACGCCATGATCCACGATCCGGATCCCGGTGCCCTCGACTTCTCGCTGGAGCTGGGCCGATACCTCCGGGAGGCCCACCAGTTCGAACACCGTGTCGACCTTGTTGTTGTGGACGGCCGTGCCGATGTCCACGTAGGAGGGCACCCCCAGTTCCCGGGCGGCCAGCACCGCGGGCGCGTCCTGGCGGGGATCCACCACGAAGACCGGGCGGGCCAGTTCACTTTGCGCCAGGAGGTTGAACAGCCGCAGGCCGGCGTTCCCTCCTCCGACGATCCCGACTGCGTTTTCCGGTTTCTCCTGCTTGACGGCCATATCCTGCCTTTTCATCCATTAACCAAGTCTGTCCCAAGATTACCACGGCCGCCCCGGCTGAGGATCGGAGGCCCTTCGGACCGGGCGTCCCGGCGGGTCAATCCAGTCCGGGAACCGACGATCTGTCCGGCAGCACGGCGTAGAGGATGAGCGGGATCAGGCCCATGACCAGGCCGCTGGCGGCCAGCCACGCGGAGTGCCCCAGGTCCCGGAGGGCCAGGCCGCAGGCGACGAGGTATCCGGTCGTGAAGACCGAGAAGGCAGTCCAGGCGACGGCACGGTAAGCCCAGTATTCCCGGAAGCCGTAGGTCATCGCCAGGAGCATGACCGCCGGGAGGGACAGCACCAGGACGGCGACCGAGAGGAGGAAACGAGGACGGCAGAAGCGGCTTGGGTTCATGATGCGTCCAGGGCCAGGGAGGTGACCGGCGACGCCATGGCGGCGCCGGTCAGAAGAAGGAGGTGGAGGATTGGTTGGGCCTATTCTGCACGATTCCGCCCTTCACGGAAGACATCTTTTCCATCCTCGCCCTTGGATCGTCCCCGCAGGCCGCCGGCTCCCCGCGCCCGGGCGAGGGCCTCCCGCCTGCTACACTGCAAGGTGGGGGAACGCCCCCCGGCCCGGAAGAAGCCGAGACGGCCATGGAAGGCACGGACCGCCGCAGGCTGGCCTTCCCCACCGTTCCCTGTTCCTGGATCAGCCATGAGTCTTCCCGTCTGGATCTTGTTCGTGACCGTGGCCCTCGCGGCCGTCCTCAGCCCCGGCCCCGCCGTCCTCCATGCGATCACGAACAGCATGACCTTCGGGTGGCGCCGGGTGGCCTTCTCCTCCCTCGGCAACATCCTCGGCCTCCTCGTCCTCTCCAGCCTGGCGATGGCGGGGATGGGCGCGCTCCTCAAGACCTCCGCCCTGCTCTTCACCCTCCTCAAGCTGCTGGGAGCCGGCTACCTGATCCATCTTGGGTTCAGGCAGTGGCGCTCCGGGGCCAGCCTCTTCAGCCAGGCCGAAACCCTGTCCGCGGCCGGTCATTCCAGCAACGGGCGCATCTTCCGCAAGGGGCTGATGGTCGCCTTGACCAACCCCAAGGCCATTCTGTTCTTCAGTGCGCTGTTCCCCCAGTTCATCCGGCCCGACCGGGTCCTGGCGCCCCAGTTCCTGATCCTGACGACCACCTTCATGTTCCTCTCGTTCTCGGCCTTGATGAGCTACGGCCTGGTCGCCCACACGGCCCGGGCCTGGTTTGCCGACGAGCGTCGCGGCACCTGGTTCAACCGCGCCTCGGGCAGCGTGTTCTTCCTGCTCGGGATTGGCATGTTGCGGATCAAGGCCAACCGGGGATAGGGGAATATTCATGGTTGTTTGCACGAACCTCGCGGGGCCGAGAATTTGAATTGAAAAATTCCGCGCCTGGAGCCATAGTGCACCCTACCCGGGGCAGTCGCGCGGACCCCGGCCATGAAAATCCATAGGAACCAGGCATCTTCCGCGGGCTGTTTCCCGGATGCGACGACCTGCAGGAACGCTTGACCAAGGCTCGATCAGGAGGGAAGGATGAGCACTCAGTCACCCAAACTCGATCACCCCCCCCGCTTCCATGTCGTCGCCGCGGATGGCCGCCCCCTGGGGTGGATCACCCGGCCGACCCAGGCGCTGGCCCAGGAGGACGTGGAAGTCATCTTCCCGAACAGCGGCGTGAGGATCGAGATTCCAACGGAGGCCCAGGACGCCGGGCATTTCTCCTAGCCGTCCTGGTTCGCTCGCGCCTCCAGCGACCCGAAGCCCCTCGCCGCGAGGGGCTTTTCCATGAATGACGGCCCGGGATGCAACCTTCCGGCCCATCCCGGCATCCATAGAACCAGGAGCAACACCCAGCCTCCTGTGGTGATGAAGTGGAGCCCCCCGCCAAGGGGGGCTTTTCTTGCCCCCAGGGACCCCCGGGCCGGCAGAACTCGCGGGCAGCCGGCGGGCACTTTCCAGGATCATCCGGCATCCTTTCCTGTGTCCGGGTCGACCAGACCTCCAACGGCCCGGATGACGGGAAGCCCCTCGCGAGCCGGGGGGCTTTTTTGGGTCACGCTCCGTGAAGGATCGAGGCGATGATCGTCTCCGCCAGGTCCTGCCGACCGGAATCCAGGTTGGCATAATAGAAGTGGACGGACCTGGAAGAGCCTTCCCCGCCCAGCTCGATCAGCCCTTCACTGAAGGCGCCGCCTGCCGTCCTCCCGGGTCCGCAGCGCAGGGCGGGATGCCCATGGATGAGCACCTTGGCCGGTCTTTCCGGGAGGTTCTTCGCCGCCTGCATCGCGGGAAAGGGGCCCTCGTCCCCGAACACCAGGCATAGCAGGAGATTCTCCTGGTCCTGGCCATCGTAGACGAAGACCTTGAGTTCCCCCACGTCGAAATTCTCGGTCGTCACCGTGCAGCGGGCGGGATGGCGGAAAGCCAGGCTGGACTGCGTCCAGACGAGCCAGTCCGGCGGCACCACCCGGGTGGGCTCGGCATGCCGCCGGCAGCCGGGCGACCCCAGGATCGCCGGGATCGCCAATCCGGCCAGCAGGAGCCCCGTGGAACTCCGCCTCGGGATCACCGGGACTCCGGGCCGGTCGTGGTGCGTGGATGGAAAGCTTGCGGGTTCATTCAGTAGGGCAGGAACGAGGAAACGGCGCCTGGGCTCCGGACGTGACTCGACCAGTCTACCTGACTTCTCCCGGGCACCCCGTCCCGCCGGCCCGGAAGTGACGCGCGACCAGGACCGGGCCTCCCGCAGGCCCGGAACGACCCCAGCATGGACCGGACCTGTTGCGCAATCCATATGTATCGATCATGCGGCGGGCCGATCATCTCCAGAATGACCCCATCCCTTCCGAAATCCGATTCAGATATTCCATTCGTAATGGTATTTTTTATCAAGATCGAGGAATTTCATGGTCTTCGCCCATCAGGAAGTCCGCGGACTCCGCCACGCCATTCCCCCCGACACGGCCCGGAAGATCTTCAAATGCCAGGGGATCTTCCAGTTCCTGAACGAGCGGTGACGACCTGTCACAGGCGGTCCCAGGATCCCGGGGGTCTTCGCACGAGCCCGTCGCAGCGGCTCCAGGAGTCCAGTTCCCTCGATCCAAGTCCGGCGTCATTCGAGATCCAGTGCCCGGAAGGGCGTGAAGCACACTACAGGAGCCATCAAGTGATCATCTGGAACAGCCTCACCATCAAGAAGAAGCTCACCTACTCGATCATCGCCCTGACGATGGTCCTGGGCATGGGATGCGTGGCGATCGCCGGCGTCTTCCTCCGGAGCACCCAGCGGGAGTCCCTGAGGATCAAGGCCTCGAGCCTGGCGAAGGTGCTCGGGGAGTCCGTCGTCGCCGACGTCGTCAACGACGATCTGGGTTCGACGGTCGGGGCGACCGAGAAATCCCTGGCCAGGGTCCAGGGCGACAGCGACGTCAGCCTCGCCTCCGTGGTCACCCTGCAGGGCGGCAAGCGCACCGGCTCGACCGACTACAAGCGCGACGAGAAGGTCAAGATCGATGGCTTCTCCCTGGCCGAGCCCGTGGAGAAGAACAAGGTTTCCTACGAGAGGGGCGGCTACATCATCGAGGCAGTCCCGATCCAGGCTCCCGGCCTGGACGAGAACAAGTCGTTCTACATCCTGGTCGCCATGAACACGAGCCGCGTCAACAGGGAGATCGCCAAGAGCCTCGGCTGGATGTTCTTCCTCGGGATCGGGATGGTCTTCGCCGGACTCGGGGCCTCGATCTACCTGGGCAACACCGTCGTCAAGCCCCTCGAGACCATCCAGCTGCGCATGCGCGACATTTCCGAGGGCGAGGGGGATCTCACGGCCCGCCTGGACGTGAACGGCAAGGACGAGGTCGCCCAGCTGGCCGTCCACTTCAACCAGTTCGTGGAGAACATCCAGGGCATCGTGAACCAGGTGGTCAACATCTCCGGCACGATCGCCTCGGGATCGCTCCAGATGAACGCGGGCATGGGGGAGATGACCGCCACGGCCGATTCCATCGCCCACAGCGCCGAGCAGCAGAAGTCGTCCGTGGGGACGGCCAACGAGAAGGTCGGCATGATCGCCCAGGCCTCCGAGATGGTCTATTCCGAGGTCACTCATGCCCTGCAGGTCTTCGAGCAGGCCCAGGACGCGGCCGCGAAGGGCGGCACCGCCGTGGGCGAGGCCGTGAACGGCATGCAGGCCATCCACGAGAACTCCAAGCAGATCGGCAACATCCTCACCGTCATCACCGAGATCGCCAACCAGACCAACCTGCTCTCCCTGAACGCCGCCATCGAGGCCGCCAAGGCCGGCGAGCACGGCAAGGGCTTCGCGGTGGTGGCGGAGGAGGTCCGGAAGCTCGCGGAGCGTTCCGCCCAGGCGACCAAGGAGATCGCCACGCTCATCCGGACGACCAGCAAGAGCATCGAGGACGGGCGCACGATGGTGGACACGGCAGGGGCCGTGCTCGAGAGCATCCACGAATCCATCGCCGCCAGCGGCGAGCGGATCAAGGCCATCGGCCGCCAGAGCCAGAGGCAGAACCAGGACAGCGCGGCAGTCGTGTCCGTCATGGGCGACCTCTCGGGCATCGCCCAGCAGAACGCCGCCGCCACCGAGGAGATGGCGGCCACCATCCGGGAGACCACCCGCACCGTGGACGACCTGAGCCACGCCGCGGAGAACCTGAACGCCCTGGTGACCCGGTTCAGGGTGTAGGCCTCCCCGGCCCCCGGAACATCCCCGACGGGCGGCCCTCCCCCCCGCCGGGTCCACGGATCCCTCGCGGCCGGCTCCTTCCGCGGGCGTCGCGGGCGGATCCAGCCGAGGCGCGGGTATGATGTCGTAGTCCACCTGCACTGTTCCCGCGCCAGGCCTTGGAACCGAACATGACCCGATCCCGCACTCCCTTCGCCGTCCCCCTTGCCGGGCTCCTCCTCGCCGCGAGCCTGGGCTGCACGCACGCCATCATCTTCCCCAGTCTCGAGGTACCCCTTCCCCCGGTTCCCGATGCGGGCCCCTATCGCGGGCCCGGCGGTCCCTCGATGGAGCCCGACCCTCACCACCACGATCCGCACTACCGGGACCCTCACCACCACGACCCGCATCACCCCGACCCACACCACGGCCCGGGAGATCCACACCACGACAACCCGGGAGGTCCTCCCAGGGAACCCGGCGTCCCCCCCCGGCCGCCGGTCCTCCCTCCGCCGCACCCTTAGGCCGCCGCACCGGCCATGGGTTCGCCCACGCGCAGGAAAGTTCCTTGACAATAGTTTGATGTCAAATAGAATACGTCTCCATGAAGAACGATCACTTCTTCTTCCTGATCGGGAAGCTCCGCGAGCGAAGCCACAGGTTCCTTGCGGAAGAACTGGAGAAGCGGGGCGTGAAGGGGTTGGCCCCGACCCACGGGTCCATCCTCAATGAGCTCCTGAAGAGGGAAGGGATGAGCATGCAGGAGCTGGCGGCGGCCATCGGGCGGGACAAGTCGACGGTCACGGCCCTGGTGGACAAGCTGGAAGAGGCCGGATACGTCCGCCGATCCAAGTCGTCGAGGGACAGTCGAATCACGCGGGTCCACTTGAGGGAATCCGGCAGAGCCTTGGGACCCGTATTCTCGGAAATCTCCGACGCCCTGATCGGGAAAGCCTATCGCGATCTCTCGGAGTGGGAGCAGGCCGCGGTCATCGGCATCCTCGAAAAGATCTCCAACTCCTGGGATTGATTTTTTTAGGTTGATGATTTGATATCAAATTTTTTGGGAGATGGCTCATGCCCACCGATCTTTACCCTGACTACCCCGTGGGAACGTTGCACCCCGAATCCGAAGCGGTCCTCAGGGAGCTCCAGGCTGCCTCCGCGAAGCCCTTGTCCGCCCTGAGTCCCAGGGAGGCCCGAGCCTGCCCCCTTCCGGAAGCGTGGCTCGGCTCGGTGGATCCGGGCGTCCGCATCGGCAACCAGGTCATCCCGGGCCGGAAGGGCCCGATCCCGATCCGGACCTACTCGGCCGGGTCCGCCTCGGCCCAGCCCCTTCTCGTCTTCTTCCACGGGGGCGGTTTCGTGCTCGGCACCCTGGATGAATTCGACGCTTTCTGTGCCGGACTCGCCGGGAAGGGGGCCTGCACCGTGGTCTCCGTGGACTACCGGCTGGCGCCGGAACACCGGTTCCCCGCGGCCCTCGAAGACGCGTGGTCAGCTCTCCTCTGGATCGCCGCCCATGGGGAGGAGCTTGGGGGGGACCCGGAACGAATCGCCGTCGCCGGGGACAGCGCGGGCGGGAACCTCGCGGCCGGACTCTGTCTCCAGGCCCGCGATCAAGGCTTCCCCCGGATCTCCTTCCAGGTGCTCGTGTGCCCCTGGGTGGACCTCTCCGACTCCGCGGAGGCGGCGCCTTCCTTCCGCGCCTTCGGCCAGGGTC
>DAOPZL010000081.1:6787-9425 GCA_035353395.1 Holophaga sp. | reverse complement strand
CCGGGGTTCTGGGCGCACTTCACCTTGAGCACCGAGGCCATGCCCTGGATGGCCTGCAGGAGGTTGTTCATGTCGTGGGCGACCCCTCCCGCCAGGCTTCCGAGGCTGTCCAGCTGCTGGGCGTGCTGGATCTCGGCCTCGAGCCGGCGCCGCTCCTCCTCGTTCCGCTTCCGTTCCGAGATGTCCTCGAAGATCGCCGCGATCGCCCCCTGCTGGATCGGGAACAGGTGGAGGTGCAACTGCTTTCCCAGGATCCGCGAATAGCCTTCGAAGACGTACGGCCGGCCGGTCTCCGCGACCTGGCGGAACTCCTCCAGCAGCGGCGGCTCCTGAGTGCCGAAGAACTCGCTCGCCAGCCTGCCCAGGCACGCCCCGCGGCTGATCCCCGTCTGGCTCTCGTAGGCCGGATTGGCGTCCACGAACCGGTAGTCGATCACCTTCCCCCGGTCGTCGCAGATCATCTCGTGGATGCCCACCCCTTCGACCATGGCCTCGAAGAGCGAGCGGAACTTGCTCTCGCCCCGAACGAGCGCCGCCTCGGCCATCCTGCGTTCGGTGATGTCGAGGGTGATGCCGGCCAGGAACGTGGGCCTTCCTGCCCGCACTACCGGGAACTTGAGGGTGGTGAAGAACCTGCCGCCCAGTTCCTCGTCCACGGTCACGAGGGCGTTCTCCTGGATGATCCGGCGGTCGTCCTCGCTCATGGCCTTGGCGAGTTCCGGGGGGAACAGCTCTTCCATGGTCTTCCCCAGGATCTGGTCCAGGGGCCTGCCCAGCAATTTTTCGTAGTTGCGGCTCAGGCGGATGGGCCTGAGATCCGCGTCCTTGAAGAAGACGTAGGCGGTGCTGAATTCCATGAAGAGATCGAAGAGCTCCTCCATGTCCCGCCTGGAACGCTCGACCCGCAGACGTTCAGTGATGTCCTTGCAGAGCGCCAGGATGCGGACGCCCTCCCCCGGAGGCAGGACCTTGGCGTCGATCGCCACGGGCGTCGCGCGGCCCGAGGGGTCCACGTAGTCGACCTCGAAGTCCCGCGCGCTTCCCTCCTCGAGGCACTTCCGCAGCCAGGCCTCGCTCCGGGGCAGGTCGTAGGCGGCGGTCCATTCCGAGACGCCCGCCCCGACGATGTCCGACAGGACCGCCCGCCCCGTGAGGCGGAGGTAGCCGGCATCGGCCTCCACCACCCTGCCCTCGGCGTCCAGGCTCACCCAGCCGAGGCCCCCTTCGAGGTTCCGGCGCGGCGATGGCTCCCCAGTGAATGAATCCTGCATGATCGTATCCATCCTTGATGCGCGCAGCCAGGTCAGGCCTCGGGACCGATGCGCGTCCCGGCCGGGAGCATCGCCCGGTTGGGGATCACGACGATCCCGTCCTGTACCACCCAGTTCCCCCGGTTGAGGTCCACGCCGCAGGGGAAGGCCCGGATCTGAACCCCGTCGCCGATCCGGACGTTCTTGTCCACGATCGCTCCCTGGATGCAGCAGTCCCGGCCGATGCCCAGGGGGGGCCTCCCCTCCTGGCTCCCGTGATCGTAGTAGTCGGCGCCCATGATGATGCTGTCCTGGATGCGCGTTCCTGCCCCGATGCAGCTCCGCAGGCCGATGATGGCGTGGGTGATCTCCGCCCGGTCGATGATGCAGCCCTCGCTCATCATCACGTCCTTCATGCGGCTGTCGGTGATGCTGGAGCTCGGAAGGAACCGCGAGTGGGTGTAGATGGGGCTCTTGGCGTCGTAGAAGCTGAACGGCGCGCTGGGTCCCGTCAGGGCGAGGCTGGTGTCGAAGAAGGAGCGGACGGTCCCGATGTCCTTCCAGTAGCCGTCGAAATCGAATCCCACGATGGACAGCTTCCCGATGGCGTAGGGGATGACGTCGCTCCCGAAATCGTCGAAATCGGGGTTGTCGAGGAGCATGTTCACGAGGGTCCGGATCTTGAACGCGTAGATCCCCATGGAGCCGAGGTAGGGCCGGGCGGGATCTTCCCGGCAGACCATCCGCGCCAGCGTCCCGGGATCACTGGGCTTCTCGACGAAGTCCACGATGTGGCCGTTCACGTGGCGCTTCAGGATCCCGCAGCGGGGAGCCTCCTCCCGGAGCAGGGGCTGGACTCCCACGGTCACATCCGCGTCCTTGGCCACGTGGTAGTCCAGCATGGCCGCGTAGTCCATGCGGTAGAGATGGTCTCCCGCCAGGATCAGGACGTGCCTGGCGCCCGTGGCCTGGATCTCGTTGAGCTGCTTGCGGACCGCGTCCGCGGTGCCCTGGTACCAGTCGCTGGTCTTGAGCGTCTGCTCCGCCGCGAGGATCTCGACCCAGCCCGTGTGGAAGGCGTCGAACTTGTAGGTGTTGGTGATGTGGCGGTGCAGGGAGACGGAATTGAACTGGGTCAGGACGAAGACCCGGTAGACCCCCGAATTGATGCAGTTGCTGATCGGGATGTCGATGAGGCGGTACTTCCCGGCGATGGGCACCGCCGGCTTGGACCGATCCATCGTGAGGGGATACAGCCGCTGACCCCGTCCTCCTCCCAGAATCACCGCCAGGGTCTCGCCGACTGCGGACATCATGCCTCCCGGATCCTGTTTGCCATAGTTGTCGGTATGTCTGGCCCGCCAGGATTAATCCTGTACATCGTCCGG
>DAOPZL010000081.1:0-6687 GCA_035353395.1 Holophaga sp. | reverse complement strand
GCGCTCCGAGCGCCTCGTACTTCGCGCGGCCCAGGTCGTGGTAGGGCATGACCTCGACGGGGGCGTCCCCGAGCCGTTCGCGCGCGAACCGGGCGGTGGCCTCGAGGTTCTCCCCGGAGTCGTTCAGGCCCGGCACCAGGGGCAGCCGGACGATCATGGGAATGCCCAGCCCCGCGACTCTCTCCGCGTTCTCGAGGACGAGGGCGTTGCCCGCGCCGGTGAGCCGCCGGTGGCTGGCCGGATCCATGTGCTTGAGGTCGAAGTAGACCAGGTCCATCCGGCGCAGGGCGGCCTCGTTGTCCCGCCACGGGAAATGTCCGCAGGTCTCCAGGGCGAGGTGCGTCCCGGCGCGGGCGAGCTCCTCCGAAAGGAAGGCCAGGAGGAGCGGCTGGCAGGCGGCCTCGCCCCCCGTGAAGGTGACCCCCCCGCCGGAGCGGCGGTGGAAGACGCGGTCCCGCTCGACCTCCGCGAGGATCTCCGGTCCGGCCATGACCCGGCCCATCAGCTGCCGGACCCCGTGCGGGCAGGCCTGGACGCACGAGCCGCGGGCCTCGCAGGCGCCGCGGTCCACCCCGCCGGGGCGGGCGGCTCCCCGGGAACATGCGCCCAGGCAGGCCCCGCAGCCCCTGCACCGCTCGCGGAACACCCCGAGCTGCGGGCTCCCCGACCAGGACTCCGGATTGCAGCACCACGCGCACCGAAGGGGACACCCCTTGAAGAAGATCGCCGTGCGGATCCCGGGCCCGTCCTCCGTGGACCAGCGCTGGATGTCGAAGACGACCCCGGTCGGTTCCCGTTCCACGGCAGGCTCCGGATGGCGGTTCCCCCGCTCAGACGCGGTCGTAGGAAGTCCGCGCGATGATGGCGTCCTGCACGGTCCTCGAAAGGGTCACGAACCGGGCGCTGTAGCCGGCCACCCGCACCAGGAGGTCCTGGTGCTCCTCCGGATTCTCCTGGGCGGCGAGCAGGGTCTCCTTCGAGATGACGTTGAACTGCACGTGGAAGGCGCCCAGCTCGAAGTAGGCGCGGATCATGGCCGCGAGGTTCGCGACGCCCCGGTCCGTCTTCAGGGCTCCCGGCGTGAACTTGAGGTTCAGCAAGGTCCCCCCGGCGTGCTCGTCGTGGTTGATCTTCGCCGCGGACTTCATCACCGCCGTCGGGCTCGCGGCGTCCGTGCCCGCGTGTGCCGAGCAGCCCTCGGTGAGGGGGCTCCGGGCACGCCGGCCGTCGGGCGTGGCGCCGACCACCGAACCGGCGGGAATGTAGTTGGAGATCCCCATGAAGGCGCTGTTGAAGGGACTTCCGAACCAGTCGCGCCGGCTCCGGATCTTTTTGTGGAAGAAGTCGCTGATCTCCACGGCGAGGCGGTCCACCCCGTCCTCGTCGTTGCCGTACTTGGAGCACTTCAGCGCCAGGGCGCGCAGGTCGTCCCGGCCTTCCCAGTCCCGGTCCAGGGCCTCGCAGAGGGCATCCATGGTGACGACGTGGTGGTCGAACACGAGGGTCTTCACCGCCTCCAGGGAGTTCGCCGCGTCCGCCAGGCCGATGCCCGTGAGCACCGCCCCCACGTTGTACTTCGCCCCGCCCTGGGACAGATCCTTCCCCTTCTCCATGCACCCCTCCACCAGGAGGGAGAGGAAGGGCCTGGGCGCCATCTCGGAGTGGACCTGCTGGGCCACCACCGTGGCGATGGAGGACTGCTTGACCAGGTAGGCGACCTGCTTGAAGAAGGCGGCCTTCAGGTCCTCGAAGGTCCTGAAGCTGCCGGGCGCCCCGGTGGGCAGCCCCAGGCGGCGGCCGTCCAGGCGGGAGCGGCCGTCGTTCAGGGCGAACTCCAGGGCCGACCCGAGGTTGATGTTGACCGCGGCCGTCCATTCGCCGATCTTCCGGCAGTGCGGCACCACGCACCCGCAGTTGCTCCAGTCCCGGGCGTCCTCCGGCGACAGCCCGGCGGAGAGCAGCATGGCCGTGCCGGTCCGGTCGTTGTGGACCGCCGGGAAACCCATGCCCATGCGGGCGAGGCGGCACACGGCCAGCAGGAACTCTTCCGGGCAGTCGGGATGGATCCTGACGCTCAGGTTGGGCTGGTGGGTCCGCACCTCGGCCGAGGCCCGCAGGCACATGAAGGACAGGGCGTTGGTGCCGTCGGACCCGTCGCGGCGCCTGCCGCCGATCGTGAGGTTCTGGAAGGCGCTGTAGCCGGCGAAGAACTTGGCCGTGTTGGAGGAGACGGCCCAGACCCACTCGGAGAGCTTGATCCAGAAGCAGTCGATGAGTTCCTGGGCCTGGGCGGGCGTGAGGATCCCCCCGTCCACGTCCACGGAATAGTAGGGATGGAGGTACTGGTCGAAGCGTCCCAGGTTCAGGGACACGGCATTCTCGGACAGGATGCTCCCCACCTGGACGAACCAGACCATCTGGAGCGCCTCCCGGAAGGTGCGGGGCGGGAGGGCCGGGACTCGGCGGCAGGTGGAGGCGATCTGCTCCAGTTCCGCGCGCCGGGCAGGATCGCGCTCGGCGGACGCCAGCCGGGCGGCCTCGTCGGCATAGCGTCCGCCCAGGGCGAGGATCCCCTCGCAGGACAGGATCTCCGCCCTGTAGAACTCCCGGCGGGCGAGCTGCTCCTTGTCCGCAGGATCGAGGCCCGCGAGGCGCTCCACGGCTTCCGCCCGGATCCCCTCGAAGCCCTTGGCGAAGATGAGGTCCTGGAAGTCGGGCGTGTTCTCGCCGACGTAGGACCGCCACTTGGAATCGTTGTCCACGACGCCCGTGTCCACGGTCACCCAGGCGGTCTCCTCGGGCAGCCGGGCCAGGTAGGCTTCCTCCACGGAGCGCCCCTTCCAGTAGGGGAAGATCTCCCCCCGGAGCCGGGCCTTCTGCTCGTCGGTGACCGTGTACGGGTCCTGTTCCCGGGTCGGGAAGTCGTCCAGCTCGGCCTCGATCCACTTCCAGGACAGCTCCGGGTCCACGGAGCCGGAACGGCGTTCCGCGCCGGGAACGCCGACGATCAGTTCGTCCGGGAAGATCGCCACGGGGAGGCCCTCGCAGACGTCCCGGAAGGCCTTCGCGCTGCGCACGACCGGGGAATCCCCCCCGTGCTCCCGGCAGGACCGGGTGTAGAGCGCCGCACGTTCGATGCACAGGCGCGGCTCCGCGGCCTTCCAGGCCTCCCGGAGCCGGGCGATCCTGGCCGTGGGCACGGGCAGGCCTTCCGAGGGGAAGATGTCCTTCATCTGCAAGCCCTTGTGGAAACCAGGCTGGACTGTCGTCGTCATGGGCGCACCCTTCCTCGGACTAAATATGGCGGCATCGCCCCTTCGATGTTCGAACACTTTCACACATTATCGTCGAACACTTTGCTAGGATTCAGAAAGTGTTCGAAAGGAGGTCGAGATGAAGACCGGATCGGGCGAGGAACTCGCCGGGAGCCTCCGGCGGAGGATCGAGCGCGGCGAGCTGAGGCCCGGGACCAGGCTCGATTCCATCCGGGAGGCTTCCCGCCGGCTCGCCGTCAGCCGCTACACCGTGCTCGCCGCCTACCAGGAGCTGACGGGCCTCGGCCTGGTCGAATCCCGCCATGGCTCCGGATTCTATGTCTCGTCCTTCGCCCGGACGGGGAAGACGCCCCCCCGCCACGTCACCAGCCTGGACCGCCTCCTGGACACGGCCCTGCTGATCCGCGGCCTCGTGGAGCCGGGCTCCCTGCTCAAGTGCGGCAGCGGCATCCTCCCCAGGGAGTGGCTGCTGGAGCTGGGCCTCCACAAGCAGGTCCGGAGCGTCGCCGCCCAGCCTTCCGCGGAGCTCTACGGCTACGGGACCGTCCTGGGCCACGGGCCCCTGCGCGAGGCGGTCCAGGGCCGCCTCGCCCGGCGGCGCATCGCCTGCGCGGCGGACCATGTGGTCCTGACGACGGGCATCTCCCAGGGCCTCGAACTGGTCGTCCGGGCCATCTGCCGCCCCGGCGACCTGGTCTTCGTCGAGAACCCGGCCTACTACAACCTGTTCGGCCTGCTCGAGATCTCGGGCCTCCGGACGGCATCGGTGCCCCGCACGCCGGAAGGTCCCGACATGGAAGCCCTCGAGGGCCTGCTCCGGCAGGGCGAAGTCCCGCGGATCTTCTTCATGCAGTCCCTGCTCCACAACCCCACCGGCAGTTCCATGAGTCCGGCCACCGCCCACCGCCTCCTGCTCCTGGCCGAGCAGCACGACTTCCTGATCGTGGAGGACGATGCCTACGGAGACATGGCGGAGGAGCAGGACCTGCGCCTGGCGGCCCTGGACGGCCTCGACCGGGTGATCTACCTCTCGGGCTTCACCAAGACCCTCTCCGCGGGCCTGCGCGTGGGCTACGCGGCGGCCGGCGGGGCGCTGACCGACGCCCTGGCCCGGGCGAAGCTGCTCACCAGCATCGCGTCCTCCGAGTTCGTCGAGCGGGTGGTCTACCGCGTCATCACCGACGGCGGCTACGAGCGCTTCACGGCCGCGCTGCGCCACCGGCTGCGGGGTGCCCAGGAGGGGTGGGAGGACGAACTGCGGCGGGCGGGATGGGAGATCTTCCCCGGACCGAGGCGGGGCATGTTCGTGTGGGCCAGGCACCCCCGCTGGCCGGATTCCGGCCTCCTGGCACGATCCGCGGCGGCGGCCGGATTCTGGTTCGCGCCGGGGAGCGCCTTCGATCCCGAGCACGGGCCGAGCCCCTGGATCCGGTTCAACGTGGCCTACCGGACGCCCGCCCTCTCCGCCTGGCTGCAACATCCGCGCTGAAGCCGCTAGGCCATCGCGGCCAATCAGGCGACAATGCTCCTGGAGCCAAATCATGAGCCATATCGTGCTTGATCACCCTCTCGTCCAACACAAGCTGTCCTACCTGCGGGACCGCAAGACCTCGGGCAGCCAGTTCCGCCAGCTGGTGGAGGAACTCGGAACGCTGCTCGCCGTGGAAGCCACCCGCATCCTCCCCACGGAACCCGTGGCCATCGAGACCCCCCTGGAGCGCACCCAGGCGCGCCGCCTGCCCCCCCTCGATCCCGTGCTGGTGCCCGTGCTCAGGGCCGGACTGGGGCTCGTGGCCCCCTTCCTGAAGCTGCTGCCGACCGCCAAGGTGGGACACCTCGGCCTCTACCGCGACCACGACACCCTGGTGCCGGTGCCCTACTACCGCAACTTCCCCCCCATCCTGGAAGAGCGCTACGTCTTCGTGCTGGATCCCATGCTGGCCACCGGCGGCAGCGCCTCGGAGGCCGTCCGCCAGCTCAAGGCCGCGGGCGCCCGCACGATCACCCTCGCCTCCGTGATCGCCGCCCCCGAGGGGATCGAGAAGGTCCTCAGCGACCATCCCGACCTCCGCGTGGTCGTCGCCGCCGTGGACCGCTGCCTCAACGACCACGGCTACATCCTGCCGGGCCTGGGCGACGCGGGCGACCGCATCTTCGGGACGACCTAGCTTTCCCGGATCGAAGACCGCGGCCCCGCCGTCCGGGGGTTCCGGCGGCGGGGCCGTTTTCTGTCCGGAGAAAAGTGCGAAATTTTTAGCAGTTACCCCTTGACGCACCCCTCTTGATTGCTAAATTTTTAGCAGATGCAGCGAAAGGCCTCCCGGGAAGGCACCCGCACGAGGTCCGCGAAGCCGTCGAGGCTCGCGGCCCCTCCCGCATCGCGGACAAAAACCTCGAAAGGATGGTGATTGCCATGACGAACGAACGCAGATCGCCGGTCGTATCGCGGATGGCGCACGGCGCCGCCTGCTGCCTCCTGCTCGCCCCATCGCCGGCCACGGCCGGGAACGAAGGATCCGGACCCTGGGCGGCCGGGTCCGACCTCCTCGCCGCGCCGGGCGACGAGGCGGGACCGAGGGCCCGGTTCACGCTCTCCCGGGAGGGGGGCGGCCTCGCGGTCCGCCTCGAGCACCAGGGACGCGTGATCGACGCGGCGCTCCCGCCTGAACACGCGAAATTCCAGCTGCCCCTGGGCGATCGGGCCCGGCTTCGCGACCCCTGGGCGACCTTCCGGGAACTGGCGCAGCGGAAGCCCCTCGCGACCCTGGGCTGGAACCTGTGGGACGGCCGGCCCACCCCCGTGCGCGCCTCGGCGTCCGGGATCGTGCTGTCCCGGCGGACGGACCCGGCCCATGGCCCGGTCGTGGAGATCGACCATGGGTCCGGGATCCGCACCCGCTACGTGCTGAACCGCTTCGGGACCAGCTCCGTCGCCCCGGGCGCCCGGGTCTCGGCGGGCGATCCCATCGGGACGCTCGGCCTGGGCCTCCCGGACGACATCCCCTTCGTCCACTTCGAGATCCTCCTCGACACGGGAGGCGGCCGGCTCGTCGCCCTCGACCCGGCGCCCTTCTTCTTCACCACGGCCGGGAACCGGGCCCTCCCCTTCGCGAGCAGCGTGCTCAACGCCGCGGTCCGGGCGAAGGACCAGGGCCTGGCGTCCAGGCTCCTGGGCCTCGGCCTCGATCCGAACGGCAAGGCCGTCGACGGAACCCGCCCCCTCGAGTGGTCGGTCATGATGAGGGACCCCGGCATGATCCGCCTGCTGGTGGCGGCCGGCGGGAACAAGGAGCTGAAGACCGCCGAGGCTGTCGGGACCCTCCTCGAAGGAGGCGGCCCGACGATCGCGAACACCGGCCCGTCCATCGCCGAGAGCGCGCAGGAAACCGGCGACCCCGAAGTCATCTCGGCC
>DAOPZL010000080.1:7679-9622 GCA_035353395.1 Holophaga sp. | reverse complement strand
GCTGGTCCTTCAGGGAGATGGTGGCCTGGGACGGCGTCGACATGACGCTGACCGCGAGCTGGCCCTTCGGTTCCGGCGGAGGGGGGAGCGCCGCCGCGGGCTCCTTGAAGGCGCAGGCCACCTGCAGGGCCGCGGCGAGCGCCAGCGGGACGGGAAGGAACTGGAGGCCTTTCATGGTGTCTCCGCGATGATGACGGCCACGGCGACCACGCCTTCCACGGGCCGACCCTCGGCGTCCAGGGCCGGCTTGAAGCGGTAGCGCAGGCCGGCTTCCTGGGCGGCCCTGGCGCATTCGGGCGGCACCTTCGAGAGCACGCGGCTCGACCGGACCCGGCCGTCCTCGCCCACCCGGAGGGCGAGGTTCACCGTGAGCCCCGCGCAGGCCGGAGCGTCCTTCAGTTCCGGGGGGAAGGACTCCTCGATCATCGGAGGGCTCACGGCCCGGCGCGCGGCCGGTTCGGGAGGACGCGGCGCGGGGCGCGGCGCCGGCTTGGCGGGCGCGGGAGCCGGCTCCGGAACGGGCGCCGGCGCCCGGGGTGCCGCCGGCTGCGGCGCCACGGCGGGTCTGGGGGGCGCGGGAACCGGCAGGGCCGGCCGCTTGCGCGAGCCCCAGAGGAAGCCAGTGATGGGGAGGAGCAGGATGGCCACCCCCAGGGATACCCACATCCACGGGATCCGCCGCCAGTATCGCTTGAGGGCGGGGGGCTCGTAGACCGTCTGCCAGGGGCCCGCGCCCCCGAGGTCCACGATCGTGGACTCCTCCACGGACAGCGACCTGCGCAGCCGGGCGACCTCCTCCGGCGGCAGGATGGGCCGGTCCCAGGCGATTCCCGCATGCCCGCAGGCGAGGATGAAGGCATCCCGCATCTGGGCGGCGCTCTCCCAGCGGTCTTCTCTTTCCCGGGCCAGCGCCCGCATGATGATCCCGGCCAGTTCCGGGCGCATGGAAGGGCAGTGGGACAGCAGCGGCTCGGGATCCTCCTTCAGGCGCATGACCACGGTCTGCAGGGAGTTCTCGGCCGTGAAGGGCAGGCGCCCGGCCATGACCTCGTACAGTGTCACGCCCAGCGAGTAGAGGTCGGCCCGGTGGTCGACGGTCCGGCCCATGGCCTGTTCCGGGGCGACGTAGGCCGGCGTTCCGAGCATGGTCCCCGTGCGGGTCTTGACCAGATTGTCCGTGGTCTTGGCGATGCCGAAGTCCGTGAGGAAGGGCCGCCCCAGCTCGTTGACGAGGATGTTGCCCGGCTTGATGTCCCGGTGGATCACGCCGTGCGCATGGCTGTAGTGGAGGGCATCCAGGAGGGGGATGGCCAGGCTGGCCATGGCGGCGTCGTCCAGCCCCAGACCGGATGCCATGATCTGGGCGAGCGAGGGTCCCTCGATGAACTGCATGGAATACCAGAAGCTCCCGCGCACCTGCTCGAACTCGAAGATCTTCACGATGTTCGGGTGGTCCATCGCGGCGGAGACCTTGGCCTCGTGGGAGAACCTGGTCGAGAAGTCCTCGGGCTGGGTGTCCGCGAGGACCTTCAGGGCCTCCTTCCGGTTGAGGTGGAGGTTCATCACCTCGTAGACGGTTCCCGCCGCGCCCTGGCCCAGGATGCCCAGGAAGGCGTAGCGCTTCCCCAGCCGTTTCTCCAGCCGGGTCTTGTGCCGCTCCTGAACCTCACCAGCCATGCAGGATTACCTGTTGATGGCGTCCATTCTACCCGAACGGTCCGGATCCCGGAGTGTTCCCTGCGCTACCTGCGCAGCTCGACGACAAAGTCGTAGTAGTCGTTACGGCACAACGTCTGCGTCACCTCCACCACCCGGCCGTCGTCGAGGTAGCTGATGCGGGTGACGTCCATGAGGGCGAGGCCTTCGGCGATGGACAGGAGCTGGGCGTGCCGCGGAGAGGCGTTGCTGGCCCGGATGTGCTGCAGGGCGCGCGAAGGGAGGAA
>DAOPZL010000080.1:5824-7579 GCA_035353395.1 Holophaga sp. | reverse complement strand
GCCGCGGAGAGGCGTTGCTGGCCCGGATGTGCTGCAGGGCGCGCGAAGGGAGGAATCCCTGCTTCGCAAGGTAGGCGTAGAGGGAGTCCTGGAGCTCCTCCGGCTTCGGGACGAAGGCCAGGGGCAGGACGCTGTACTCGAAGGCCATGGGGACGTCGCTGGCCATGCGCACCCGTTCGAGGCGGACCACCTTGGCCCCCGGCGAGAGGCCGAAGGTGAGCAGTTCGTCCGGGAGTGCCCGCGCGACCACGCGGCTCAGCCATCGGGAAGTCGGCTTGAATCCTCGCTGCTTCAGCTCCTCGGTGAAGCTCGTCAGGCGCGAGAGGGGCTGCTCCAGCAGCGGCGCGATGTAGTTGCCGGAACCGTGCTTGCGGACGATCACCCCCTCGCCGGCGAGGGCGTCGATGGCCTTGCGGGCGGTGACCCTGGAGATGCCGATCAGTTCCGAAAGGGTCCGCTCGGAGGGGAGGGCGTCGTCCGCCTGGAACACGCCCCGCTTGATGGCGTTCAGCAGGACCTTCCGGACCTGGAGATACAACGGCGTCTGGTCGAGCGGATCGATCCTCAGCACCTCGGCGAGAGTGTTGATGTCCGCGCTGCCGTCCTCGTATCTCGAAGTCATCCGGATTCCTTGCTGTCAAGACGTTCCTGATACCACATTAATACATCCGGCCTACCGGGAGCCGACCCCCGCGTGGTCGAGGCGTGTGCCGCTCCGGGCGTCGAACAGGTGGATGCGGTTCGCGGGGAACGCCAAGTGGACCTCCTGTCCCGGGCGGATGTCCAGCCTCTGCTTCTCCGCCACGCAGAAGGGCGTTTCGTCGAACTTGCTGTAGAGGTGGGTCTCGGCCCCGGTGGGCTCGACCACGTCCACGTTCATGGCGATGGGCCCGTCCTGCGCCAGTTCCACGTGCTCCGGCCGGATCCCCAGGGTGATCCGGCTTCCGGGCCCGGCGCAGCCCTCGGGGAGCGGGAACCGGGAACCTCCATCCGTCGCCAGCGCCAGGCCCTCCCCGTCCGCCGCGACCGTCCCCTCGAGGAAGTTCATGGCCGGCGAGCCGATGAATCCGGCCACGAAGAGATTGGCCGGGCGGTCGTAGAGCTCCAGGGGACGTCCGACCTGCTCGATCCGGCCGGCGTTCATCACTACGATCCGGTCGGCCAGGGTCATGGCCTCGATCTGGTCGTGGGTCACGTAGATGATCGTGTTCCGCAGCCGCTGGTGGAGGGCCTTGATCTCGGTCCGCATCTGCACCCTCAGCTTCGCGTCCAGGTTGGACAGGGGCTCGTCGAACAGGAAGAGCTCCGGTTCCCGCACGACGGCGCGTCCCATCGCGACCCGCTGCCGCTGCCCGCCCGACAGGGCCCTCGGCAGGCGCTCGAGGTACGGGGTCAGGTTCAGGGTCTTGGCGACGGCCTGGATCCGCGTGCGGAACTCGGATTCCGGCTCCTTGCGGATGCGGGGCCCGAAGGCGATGTTCTCGTAGACGGACAGGTGCGGGTAGAGCGCGTAGCTCTGGAAGACCATGGCGATGTTGCGCTGCTGGGGCGGCAGGCGGTTGGCGCGCTTGCCGCCGATGAGCAGCTCGCCCCCGCTGATGTCCTCCAGGCCGGCCACCATGCGCATCACGGTGGTCTTGCCGCAGCCGCTGGGACCCACCAGCACCACGAACTCGCCGTCCGAGATCTCCAGATCGATGCCGTGCACGACCTCCACGTCCCCGAAGCGCTTGAAGATGCCGATCAGTTGCACTG
>DAOPZL010000080.1:2226-5724 GCA_035353395.1 Holophaga sp. | reverse complement strand
GGGTAGATTACCTTGAAAGCCAATCAAGGACCACTCCAAAACCACTCAAAAACCACTCAGGAGGAAGCCATGCAGGGACGCCTTACTCATCGAATGACCCGGGCGGCTGTCGCGCTGACCGCCGTCGGACTGGCTGGACTCGCGGTCCAGGCGGACACGGTCCGGGTGACCGTGGCCTACTACAGCGACCAGACCGAGCCATACTTCAAGAAGATGGCCGAGGCCTTCGAGAAGGCGAATCCCGGCAACTCCGTCAAGATCGAGATGGTGAACTGGGACACCCTCCAGCAGAAGCTGCAGACCGACATCGGCGGGGGCACCAACGCGGACCTGGCGATCATCGGCACCCGCTGGCTGCTCGACTTCGTGAAGGACGACATGGCCGAACCCCTGGACGGCTACATGGACGCCGCCTTCAAGAACCGTTTCATCGGCGCCTTCCTGGCGCCCGGCCAGATCAGCGGCAAGACCTACGGCCTCCCGATCGCCGCCTCCGCCCGCGCCCTCTACTACAACAAGGAGACCCTGACCAAGGCCGGGTTCCCGAACGGGCCCAAGACCTGGAACGACGTCATGGCCGCCTCGAAGAAGATCAAGGCCGCCGGCAGCTACGGTTTCGGCCTGCAGGGCAAGGAGATCGAGACCGACGTGTACTGGTACTACGCCCTGTGGACGAACGGCGGCGAGGTCGTGGGCAAGGACGGCAAGGCCGCCTTCTCCTCTCCCGCCGGCGTCAAGGCCGCCACGCTCTACAAGACGATGATCGACCAGGGCCTGACCCAGCCCGGCGTGACCAACTACAGCCGCGAGGACGTGCAGAACCTCTTCAAGCAGGGCCGCGTCAGCATGGTGATCTCCGCGCCGTTCCTGGCCAAGCAGATCAAGAAGGAGGCTCCCAACCTCAAGTACGGCATCGCCCCCGTGCCCATGGGAACGGCCAACGCGACCTACGCCGTGACCGATTCCATGGTGATGTTCAAGAACTCCAAGGTGAAGAAGACCGCCTGGAAGTTCCTGGACTTCCTCTTCACCAAGGCTCCGCGCGTCGCCTTCACCAGCGGCGAGGGCTTCCTGCCGACCACGAAGGAGGAGGCCGCCGCGCCCCAGTTCTCGGATCCCGACACCAAGGCGTTCGTGAACCTCCTGCCCCACGCGCGCTTTGCGCCGACCATCACGGGCTGGGAGGACACGGCCAAGGCCGTGGGCGACGCGATGCAGGCCGTCTACCTCGGCAAGGCCAAGCCCGCCGACGCGCTGAAGCGCGCGGCCGACGAGGCCAACAAGGCCCTGGGCAAGTAGCTGGAACGATCCCGCCGTCCTTGCGGCGGCGGGAGTCTGGATTCATGCTCGTCCATGCACCCACCGGGCATCCCGCCCGGTGGGCTTTTCCAAACGATCCATAAGGCTTGTCGCATGACTCGGATCTCGTTCGGCCGGCTGACGCCCTGGCTCCTGATCATCCCCAGCTTCGCGCTGGCCTTGTTCATCATCTGCTACCCGCTGTACAACATCGTGTTCCAGTCCGTGCACGAGGTTTCCCGCTTCGGGCTGCTCAAGGGCTTCTGCGGGCTCGACAACTTCCGGAAGCTCTTCGAGGATCCGGTGTTCGTCGCCTCGGTCTGGCGCACGCTCTGGTGGACCCTGGGCGTGGTGGGCGGGACTGTCGCGGTGTCGGTGCCCGTGGCGCTGATCCTCCACCAGGACTTCTACGGCCGCGGCATCGCCCGGACCCTCGTGATGCTGCCCTGGTCCGTGTCCCTGACGATGACCGCCATCGTGTGGCGCTGGGCCTTCAACGACGAGTACGGCATGGTGAACGTGACGCTCCAGAGGCTGGGGATGATCGACGCGCCGATCCACTGGCTCGCGACCTCCGAGTGGGCGTTCCCGGTGGAGATCCTGGTGGGCATCCTGGTGTCCGTGCCCTTCACGGTCACCATCTTCCTGGGCGGGCTCTCCTCCGTGCCCGGCGACATCTACGAGGCCGCGCGGCTCGACGGCGCGAGCGCCTGGCAGCAGTTCCGGAAGCTGACCTTCCCGCTCCTGCGGCCGTTCATCAACATGGCCATCGTGCTGAACGTGATCTACGTGTTCAACTCCTTCCCGATCATCTGGGTCATGACCCAGGGCGGGCCGAGCAACTCCACGCACATCCTGGTCACCTACCTCTACGAGAAGGGCTTCCGGCTCGGCAAGCCCGGCGAGGCCGCCGCAGTCTCCCTGGTGATGCTCGTGATGCTGATGTGCTTCACCATGATCTATCTCAAGATCCAGCCCAAGGAAGGGGAGGGGGCCTGATGCGCGTCGATTCCCGCAAGCTGCGCCGAAGCCTCGTCTGCTGGCTCGCCCTGTCGCCCCTGGTCGTGGTGGTGCTGTTCCCCTTCGCGGTGATGTTCCTCACGGCCGTCAAGCCGGCGGAGGAGGTCTTCGTCTTTCCCGCGCGGTGGCTGCCGAGCTACTTCCGCTGGGCCAACTTCGCGGACATGTGGGACGCCGCGAAGTTCGGCATCGCCCTGAAGAACAGCCTCGTCGTGAGCCTCAGCGCCACCGTGCTCGCGATCGCGGTGAGCATTCCCGCGGCCTACGCCATGGCGCGCTACCCCTTCCGGGGCAAGGGCTTCTACCGGCAGTTCCTCCTGGTGACCCAGATGCTGGCTCCCGTCCTCCTGGTCATCGGCCTGTTCCGCCTGGCGGCGATGATCCACTGGGGCGAGGGCAACCTGGTCGACAAGCACATCAGCGTCATCGTGGCCTACGCCGCCTTCAACATCGCCTTCGCCGTCTGGATGATGTCCTCCTACTTCGCGACCATTCCCCGCGACCTGGAGGAATCGGCGTGGCTGGAAGGGTGCGGGCGCGCCCGGGCCATCCTCAAGGTGTTCCTGCCCCTGGCGGCCCCGGCGATGGTGGTGACCGCCATCTTCACGTTCATCAACGCCTGGAACGAGTTCGCCGTCGTCTACACCCTGATCCGCTCGGACGCGAACAAGACCCTGACGGTGCAGATCACCGACCTGGTGGCGGGCCGCTACACCGTGGAATGGCACCAGGTGATGGCCGCCACGCTGCTCGCGACGCTGCCGGTGTCCATCATGTTCGCCTGGCTGCAGCGCTACCTGGTGAAGGGCCTGGCCCTGGGCGCCGTCAAGTGAGGGACTGGACGTAACGGGAGAGCCCTTCCTCCTGGGCTTCCAGAGCGCGGACCAGGGCGAACTGGGTGCGGCAGCGGTCGAGGTTGTGTCCTTCGCGCTGGACCCGGAAGTAGGTGTCCCCGTCCAGGAAATCCGTGAGGAACCGGATGCCGCACTCGAAGGTGAGGAGCCTGCCCGCCAGGGCCAGGCGGTCCCGCTCCGCGGGCGAGAGCGCGCCGTCCATGCCCTCCAGGTAGCCCCTGGCGAGGGCCTCGAACATGGGCACCTGGACCTGGATCCTGCGGAGGTCGCGCTCGTCCTCGGCCGCGGGATTGGTCGCCGTGCGCACCATGTCCCCGAAGTCGTA
>DAOPZL010000080.1:0-2126 GCA_035353395.1 Holophaga sp. | reverse complement strand
GCTCGTCCTCGGCCGCGGGATTGGTCGCCGTGCGCACCATGTCCCCGAAGTCGTACAGACTGAGGCCGGGCATGACCGTATCGAGGTCCAGCACGCACATGCCTTCGCCCGTGACGTCGTCCAGCAGCACGTTGTTCAGCTTCGTGTCGTTGTGGGTGATCCGTTCCGGGATCTCCCCGCGCGCCTTCAGGGCCAGCAGGCTGTCCACCAGCGCCTCGTTGGCCAGGGCGAAGGAGAGCTCCTCCTTCGCCAGCCGCGCGCGGTTGTGGCGATCGCGCTCGATGGCCTTCTGCAGCGCCCGGAATCGCTCCCGGGTGTCGTGGAAACAGGGGATCGTCTCGTGCAGGCGGGGGCCCGCGTAGTCCATCAGGTTCCGCTGGAAGGCGCCGAAGGCCTTCGCGGCCTGGAAGGCCTGGGCGGGGCTCTCGATGATGTCGTAGCTCTTGGCTCCCTCCACGAAGATGTAGCACCGCCAGACGTGTCCCTCGCCGTCCACGTGGCAGTCCCTGCCCTCGAGGGTCTTCACGAGCGTCATGACCTCCCGGCTCGTGTCCTCGACGCCTCCGGCCTCCAGCTTGGCCCGGATGTGGCTGGTCACGCGGGCGATGTTCTCCATGAGCTTGAGGGGCTCCCTGAAGACCCGGTCGTTGATGCGCTGGAGGATGTAGCGGACGTTGGTACCGCCCTGGTCGAAGATGGCCGCGTAGGTGTCGTTGATGTGTCCGTTCCCGTACGGCACGGCTTCCAGGAAGTCCCCCAGGATCGCGAAGTGGCAGGCAACGTCCTTCAGGACGATCTTGGGCAGGTCCGAGGTCATCGTTCAGCTCCAGAGGGACGCGGGATATTCGCCGGCCTGGACGAGCGCCCGGATGCGGGCCACGACGGCGTCCTTGTCCTCCCGGTAGGTCACGCCGAACCAGCGGTCCGGGGTCTCCAGCACGCGCACCGTGGCGCGTCCTTCCCGGATCAGCTCATCCACAACGGTCGGGATGAAGAACTCGGCCTTGGGATCCTGGCCGCGGGCGGCCAGGAAGGCGGAGAAGCGCTCGCGCAGGTGGTCGAAGAGGCCCGGCCGGAATCCCCAGAAGTTCATGGAGACGGGCTCGCGGCCCGTGAACCGCCGGATCGAGCCGTCCTTGGCCGTCTCCTGGACCCCGTCCCCGGCGGGAGCCAGCCCGGTGTGCTCCACCACCGTCCGAAGCAGGCCGTCCTCCCCCACCTCGCAGACGCCCCGGGCCACGGTGCCGTGTTCCGAGAGGGTGTTCGCCATCTGGAACGCCACCATGGCGTAGCTGTCCGCGGCGCCGTCCGCCGGGCGGCCCAGGAACTCGGCGAGGCGCTCGAAGGCCCTGCGTCCGTAGAAGTCATCGGCGTTGATGGCGAGGAAGGGGGTCCGGATCTCGTCCCGGGCGGCCAGGATCGCGTGGCCGGTCCCCCAGGGCTTGGTGCGTCCGGCGGGAAGGGC
Organism: Holophaga sp.; assembly: GCA_035353395.1. Taxonomy (GTDB): domain Bacteria; phylum Acidobacteriota; class Holophagae; order Holophagales; family Holophagaceae; genus UBA1801. The sequence goes on along the minus strand of DAOPZL010000080.1, from coordinate 661 downwards.
GAAGCCCGCGGGCAGCAGGTCCAGTTCCTGGAAGGCGTAGCCCACCTCCATCCAGCGGGCGTACTTCGAGCCCACCCGCTCGCGGAAGACCTGCTCGAAGTCCCTGCGGATCACGAAGACCACCCGCTCGATGCCGGCCCGCTTGGCGTCGTAGAGGGCGTAGTCCATCACCGTCTCCCCGTCCGGGCCCACGGGTTCGAGCTGCTTGAGGCCCCCGAAGCGGGAGCCGATGCCTGCGGCCATGACCAGGAGCTGGGGTTTCATGCTTCCTCCTGCCGGTTCCGGCGGAACCAGTCGTAGGTGATCCTGAGCCCCTCGGCGAGGGGCGTGCGGGGGATCCAGCCCAGCTCGCGCGCGGCCTTGGACGGATCCAGGACGGAGCGGCGCTGCTCCCCGGGGATGCCGTCCGCGTGCTGGAGCTGCGAGGGATCCATGCCCGCGGCCTCGCACAGCCCCCGGGCGAGGTCCAGGATGCGGGTCTCGCGGCCGGTGCCGAGGTTGAAGATCCCGGTGGCCCGCTGCCGCAGCACGAGGCCGGCGGCTTCCGCCAGGTCGGGCGCGAACACGAAGTCCCGGGTCTGGAGTCCGTCCCCGTTGATCCTCGGTGCCTGGCCGTCGCGCAGGCGCTTGGCGAAGACGGCCACCACGCCGGCCTCCCCCT
>DAOPZL010000079.1:0-9859 GCA_035353395.1 Holophaga sp. | reverse complement strand
GTCGGCCAGACCAACTCCCTGTGGGTCGACTGGCAGTACTGCACGGGCTACAACGACACCTGGCTCGAGGACTTCAACGGCACCCAGTACCGCACCCGCCAGATCCGCTACACCTTCAACCCCGCCGACAACTTCAAGGTCGGCATCTCCATGGAGCAGGACAAGTCCGGTGGCAACACCACCAAGTTCGGACCTGCCTTCCTGGCCGCTGCCAAGTACTCGGGCGACTGGGGCTTCGTGACCGGCATCGTCGGCTACCAGAAGATCCAGAATGGCGAGCAGAATCCCTTCACCGGTTCCTATCACTACACGAGCGACACGGGCTTCTCCTGGAGCATCGGCGGCGCCTGGAACATCACCGAGAACGACCAGATCGGCGGCAAGATCGTCAACGGCGGCGGCCAGCACGGCTTCTCCAGCTACGTCCTGACGGACGGCTTCTACGAGCGCCTTGACAACGGGAAGCTCGACTTCTACAAGAGCACGTCCATCGACCTGGGCTACAGCCACACCTGGAACGACTCCTTCAACACGAACCTCGGCATCGGCCAGATCCGGTTCGACAAGGAAAACAATCTGCTTGTCGGAGACAGCAGCTACAATCTGTACACCGACGTCAAGATCAACGAGTTCTTCATCAACACGAACTGGAACATCACCAAGAACGCCACCTTCGGCCTCGAGTACTACGACAGCACCGTCAAGGCTGGCGCGGATCTCTTCTACGGCACGGACTACGACTACACCGAGAAGGCCCACTACAACGGCTTCAACGTCATGTTCCAGTACAGGTTCTTCTAAGCTTTTCGCACCACCAGGCAACACGGACAGGGCGGCATCGGCCGCCCTGTTTTTCGTACCGACCGCGCTGCGGACGGGCGCGCGAAGGCCCCGTCCTCGCGGAAGGGCCGCCTTCAGCTCGTGGCGCAGCTCTCCAGGTCCGGGGCCGGCCCGGGGCCGAGGCAGCCGTCCTGCATCATCAGGAAGCGGTCGCCCAGGGCGAGGGCCTCGTGGCCGTCGTGGGTGACGAGGAGGGTGGGGATGCAGCTCTCCGCGAGGATCCCGCGCAGGGAGTCCCGGAGCTGCTCCCGGCCGTTCCGGTCGAGGGAGGCGAAGGGCTCGTCCAGGAGGAGCAGCCCCGGCCCGGGGGCCAGGGCCCGCGCCAGGGCCACGCGCTGGCACTGGCCGCCGGAGAGCTCCGTCGTCCTGCGTCCGCCCATGCCCTCCAGGCCCACGAGCTCCAGCAGGCGCGCCAGGCGCCGGGCGCGCTGGCCGGCGGAAAGGCGGCGGAGGCCGAAGGTGATGTTGGCGGCCACGTCGAGATGCGGGAACAGCGCCGAGTCCTGGAAGACGAGGCCGATGTTCCGTCCGTGCGGGGGGCGGTGGAGCCCCCGGGCGCCGTCGTACCAGAGCTCCGGCCCGGCCTCGATGCGCCCCTCCTCCGGGCGCTCCAGGCCCGCGAGGCAGCGCAGGATGGTGGTCTTGCCGCACCCCGAGGGGCCGAAGAGCACCGTGACGGAGAAGCCGTCCAGGTCCAGGGCGAACTCGGCGCGCACCGCCGTCCCGTTCCCGTAGCGCTTGACGAAGTCCGCCCTCAGCTCCATGGCCGCTCCTTGGCCCGCAGCACGGAGGTGCAGAGCAGGACCCCGAAGGAGAGCGCCAGGAGGAACAGGGCCGTCTGGTTGGCGCCCTCCATGTCCAGGGCCTGGACCTGGTCGAAGAGGGCGATGGAGGCGGTGCGCGTCACGCCCGGCAGGTTGCCGCCCACCATGAGCACGACGCCGAACTCCCCGATCGCGTGGGCGAAGGTCATGATGACCCCCGCCACCAGCCCGCGCCACGCCAGGGGCACGGCCACGCGCAGGTAGACCCCCAGCGGGCGGGCGCCGAGGGTCGAGGCGACCTCCAGGAACTTCCGGTCGACGCCCGCCAGCGCGGACACGAAGGGCTGGATGAAGAACGGGATGTTCAGGAGCACCGACGCCACCACCAGGCCGGAGAACGAGAAGACGAGGGGCTGGCCCATGACCGCCTCCCAGAGCCTGCCCACGGGGCTGCGCGGCCCCATGGCCACGATCAGGTAGAACCCCAGCACCGTGGGCGGGAGCACCATGGGAAGGGACACCAGGGCATCCAGCAGGACCTTGCCCCTGAACCGGCCGTAGACGAGCAGCCAGGCCAGGACCAGGCCGACGGGGAGGAGCAGCGCGACCACCCAGAGGGCCAGCTTCAGGCTCAGGAGGATCGCCTGCCAGTCCATGCCTCAGGGCTTCTCGAATCCGAAGCGCTGGAGGACCTTGAAGCCGTCTCCCTTGGCCAGGAAGTCCAGGAACTGGCGGGACTCGGCCGGCACGGCGGACCGCTTGAGGACGACGCCGCCCTGCACGATGGGCGCGAAGAGGTCCTGGGGCACGGGCCAGACGTAGCCGTTCGCCTTGAGGGCCGGATTGTCCATCAGGGAGAGGGCGATGAAGCCGGCCTCGGCGGCGTTCGTGTAGAGGTACTGGGCGGCCTGGTTGATGTTCTCGGCCAGCACCACCTTCGGGAGCACGGCCTCGTGCAGGCCCGCCTTCCTGAGGGCGGTCTCGGCGGCGAGGCCGTAGGGCGCCAGTTTCGGGTTGGCGATGGAGACGCGCTTGACGGCGGGGTTCAGCAGGACCTTCATGCCCTGGGCGGCGGGGTCCGCGCCGAGGTCCTTCCGGACCCACAGCACGAGCATGCCCCGGGCGTAGGGCACCACGCCTTCCGCCGTGGCCAGCCCCGCCTGGACCAGCTTCTCGGGGAAGGCCGTGTCCGCGGAGAGGAAGACGTCCACCGGGGCGCCCTGCTGGATCTGGGCCGTCAGGCTGCCCGAGGCGCCGTAGCTCACCTGGAGCTGGACGTCCGGATGGGCCTTCTCGAAGACCCCCTTGGCCTCGTTGAGCGCGTCCCGCATGGAGGCGGCCGCGACCACCGCCACGGTCTTCCTGGGCGCCTGGGCCGACAGGGCGACGGCAAGCGCGAGCATGGGAGTCAACAGCTTGGTCCAGCGCATGGGCATCTCCGGAGCCGGGCCGTCCCGGCGCGAAGGCGCCCGGCCCGTTCGATGAACTTTAGGATGGACATCGCCCTGCGGTCAACGCTTTTGCCCGGAGGCACAAGGCCCTCGGGAGATCGTCACGCGGAAAAGCGGAAAAACAGGCGGAGCGCCGACCGGGTTCCTGGCCGCTCCGCGGGGCACTCCGCGTGCCGCGGAGCGGCATCAATACTTTCTTTCACGCCCAGCAACCGGATGAAAGATAATCTACACGATTGGAAGCGGAAAATCCGGTCACGGAGCCAGCAGTTCCCGGAACGCCTCCAGGTCCTTGCCCACCGCCTTCTCCGCGCGGAGCTGCATCTGGCGGAAGCGCTCCAGCACTTCCCTGCCCAGGTCCGTGAGGCTGGTCCCGCCGCCCTGGACTCCCCCCTTGAAGCCCTCCACCAGGGGGGAGACGAAGCTCCGGTTCATCTCGTCCACCAGGTGCCGGGTCTTCTGGTAGCTCATGCCCATCTGGCGCCCGGCCGCCGCGATGGAGCCTGTCTCCTGGATCGCGGCCAGCAGGTCGGCCTTCCCCGGTCCCATGGCGAAGCACTCGCCCGAGGCCGAACGGATGCGGATCCTGACGGGGCTGGGATGCTGGAGCATGGCGTCATTCTACCGCGCTGGACCCGAATTCAGGTCTTGCGGACCGATGTATGCGCGTGAGAACATCGCTTTCGAATACACCGGCCCGGCTCCTGGATGCATGAGCCGGCCGGAAGGCCAGATCCGTCCGGCCTCTTCCATCCTCCTCCAGATTCCGCGCCGTCTCCGGGAGAGCCGGAGCCCTGCCCGCTCGCCGCGCCGTGCGACCGGGAAGGCGGGGTCTGTCCACCGACAGGTACGGCCCATCCCAAAGGAGCAGCACATGACCAACGGCCTCTTCCAGGTCCCGGACTCCTACAACGAGCCCGCCCATTCCTACGCCCCGGGCTCCCCGGAGCGCGCCCTCCTGAAGGCCGAGCTGGAGCGGCAGTACCGCGAGGAGGTCGAGGTCCCGCTCGTCATCGGCGGCAAGGAGATCCGCACCGGCAGGCTGGGGCGGATGACCTGCCCCCACGACCACGCGCACGTGCTCGGGCACTATCACGAGGCTGGCGAGGCGGAGGTGCGCCTGGCCATCGACGCGGCGCTCAGGGCGAAGAAGGCCTGGGAGAGCATGCCCTGGGAGGACCGCGCCGCCATCTTCCACAAGGTCGCCAGCCTCATCTCGGACCGCTACCGGTTCCGGATGAACGCCGCCACCATGCTGGGGCAGTCCAAGAACGCCTTCCAGGCGGAGATCGACTCCGCCTGCGAGGCGACGGACTTCTTCCGCTACAACGTGAAGTTCATGGAGCAGATCTACGCGAACCAGCCCCTTTCCACCGCCAACACCTGGAACCGGGTGCACTACCGGGCCCTGGAAGGCTTCGTCTTCGCGGTCACGCCCTTCAACTTCACGGCCATCGCCGCCAACCTGCCCACGTCTCCCGCCCTCATGGGCAACACCGTCGTCTGGAAGCCGGCCTCCACCTCCATCCTCTCCAACTACCACCTGATGAAGATCTACCAGGAGGCCGGCCTCCCGGACGGCGTCATCAACTTCGTCCCGGGGCGCGGCTCGCTCATGAGCCGGATCATCCTGGACCACCCGAGCCTCGCGGGCATCCACTTCACCGGCTCCACGGGGGTCTTCAACGGCATGTGGAAGACGGTGGGCGAGAACCTGGGCCGCTACGTCATCTATCCGCGGCTCATCGGCGAAACGGGGGGCAAGGACTACATCTTCGTCCACCAGTCCGCCGACCTGGCGGACGCCGCCACCGCCATCGTGCGCGGGGCCTTCGAGTACCAGGGCCAGAAGTGTTCCGCCTGCTCCCGCGTCTACGCGCCGGAGTCCGCCTGGCCCGAGCTGGAGGACCTCGTCCTGGGCATGGTGGGGGAGATCCGCGTGGGCGACGTGCGCGACTTCCGGAACTTCATGAACGCCGTCATCGACGAGGCCGCCTTCGACGCCACCATGGCCTACATCGAGGCCGCCCGGCGGTCCCCGGACGCCCGGATCCTCGCGGGCGGCCACGGAGACAAGCGCTCCGGCTACTTCATCGAGCCCACCGTCATCCTCGCCACCGATCCCCACTTCGTCACCATGGAAGAGGAGATCTTCGCGCCGGTACTGACCGTCCACGTCTACCCCGACGACAAGCTCGAGGAGACGATCCAGACCCTCGACCGGACCTCGCCCTACGCGCTCACCGGCTCGATCTTCGCGCGGGACCGCCACGTCATCAACCAGCTCACGGAAGCGCTCGCTGCCTCCGCGGGCAACTTCTACATCAACGACAAGTGCACGGGCGCCGTGGTGGGCCAGCAGCCCTTCGGGGGCGCGCGGGCTTCCGGCACCAACGACAAGGCGGGCAGCTTCCTGAACCTGATCCGCTGGACCTCGCCGCGCACCATCAAGGAGACCTTCCTGCCCGCCCGAGGATTCGCCTACCCGTCCATGTCGGAGGCATAGCGATCGCCTTCCCGGCGCGCCGGGAAGGGACGGGTCCAGCTCGCCGGGACGCCGACGGCCGCCCAGACGCCCTCCGGGAGGTCCCGCCCTCCCGGAGGGGGGGCGTCGGCGTTTCGCCAAAGTGGAAAATCGGAAAACGTTTTCCAAAATCTATTACAGTAATAACTAATGTTATACCGCTATTTCTCGTGAAAGTGCAGATTCCTCCGGTGATCCAGGGCACTTTCTTCGGCCCGACCTGCCATGCCAGGGAATTTTCGATGCTTGAATGATTCCCAGCCAAGCTCCAGGCCGGGATCAATGTCCGCCGGCCCGGTGGTGGACCTTCGTCCACCCACGGCCATCTCTGTATATGCTCGTATACAGCGGTGCCGGGATCCTCGCCCAACCCCTTGTTCCAGGAGTCGACATGCTCAACGTGAACGAATACTTCAACGGCGCGGTGAAATCCATCGCGATCCAGGAGGCCGAAGGCCGCGCCACCTTGGGCGTCATGGAGCCGGGCGAATACGAGTTCGGGACGAGCACCGTGGAGCTGATGTCGGTGGTCGCGGGCAAGCTCGTCGTCAAGCTGCCGGGAGCGTCCGAGTGGCAGACCTTCGAGGCCGGGACCACCTTCCGCGTCGAGCCGAATGCCAGGTTCCAGCTCAAGGTGCCGGCCGACGCGGCCTATCTTTGCCGCTACCGCTAGCAGACCCGGAGCCTAAAAATTTTGCGGACCGCTGTATTCCATCAAACCTATTGCCCAGGCGTCCTGGATCCAAGCCACCGGATCCACGAGCCTTCCGAGGGGAGGCCGCGTCCAGGGACACGGGACTTCTCCTTGAGGATTCGATGTTCTCACCATCATACATCGATCGTCAAGGGGCAAGTTCGCGACGATGGGATGGGCGCCGTAGCGACCGTCACGCGAGGGGAGGTGCCCCATGCCGGATGACCTCGAGCGCCTGAGGGCGCTGCTCCGCGGCGGCACGTGCTGTTCCGCGGCGCTGGTGCAGATGGGCCTGGAAGCGCGGGGAGAGCGGAACGACCAGCTCCTCCAGGCCGCGAGCGCCCTCTGCGGGGGGGTCCAGTCCGGCCTCGTCTGCGGCGCGCTCACGGGCGCGGCCTGCATGCTGAACCTGCTGGCCCCGGAGGCCGCCAACGCGCACCTAGTCCCCGAGCTCGCGGAATGGTTCGCGGAAACCGTGGGCGCGGACTTCGGCGGGGTGAACTGCCGGGACATCACGGGCGGCGATCCCCTGGCCAGGCAGACGCGCTGCCCGGCGCTGGTCGAAGCGACCTACGTGCGGGCGAAGGAAATCCTCAAGGCCTGCGGCTACGAACTCGATTGAAACAGGCTTCCACCATTCCCTCCGAGGAGGGACTTTCCAGGGCAACAACGGAGGTAAGAGCATGAAACTCAGAAAGATATGGCTCAACATCAACGGCGTGAACCGCACGTTCATGTGCGACCCCGAGCATGACACCCTGGCCAGCGTCCTGCGCCGCGTGGGCCTGACGGGCACCAAGGTGGGCTGCAACAAGGGCGTCTGCGGGGCCTGCACCGTGATCCTGGACGGCAAGCTGGTGCGCTCCTGCGTGAAGAAGATCAAGCACGTCCCCGAGTACAGCCAGGTGACGACCATCGAGGGCATCGGCACGCCCACGAACCTGCACCCCATCCAGGTGGCCTGGATGAACTACGGCGGGGTCCAGTGCGGCTTCTGCACCCCGGGGTTCATCGTCTCGACCTACGCCCTGCTCCACGAGAACCCGAATCCCACGCGCGAGGACGTGCGCGACTGGTTCCAGAAGCACCGGAACGTCTGCCGCTGCACCGGCTACGTGCAGATCGTGGACGCCGTCATGGCCGCGGCCCGGGTGATGCGGGGCGAAGCCACCCTCGAGGACATCTCCTTCCAGAATCCCAAGGACGGCGAATACTACGGCAAGCCCGTGGTGCGCCCCCTCGCCCTGGCCAAGGTCTGCGGCATGCACGACTACGGCGACGACCAGATCCTCAAGATGCCCGACGGCACGCTCCACGCGGCCATCGTGCAGCCCAGGATCGCCCACCACGCGAAGATCCTGAAGATCGACACCCTCGAAGCCGAGCAGATGCAGGGCGTGGTGAAGATCGTCACGGCCAAGGACCTCGTCGCGGCGGGGGGCACGAACATCCTCTCCGAGGGCCACTTCCACGAGCGCACCACCGTGCTGACCCCCAGCCGCAAGGTGCTCTGCGACGAGAAGATCTACCGCTGGGGCGACGTGGTCGCCGTGGCCGTGGCCGACACCCGGGACCACGCCCGCGCCGCGGCCGCCAAGGTGAAGGTGGAGATCGAGCGCCTGCCCGAGTACCTCAACTACCTGGACGCCGTCATGCCCGACGCCGTCCGCGTCCACGAGGACACGCCGAACATCTTCGCGTTCCAGCCCCTGCTCAAGGGCGCCGGCCTGGAGGACCCGCGCAAGGTCGAGAACCTCATCGACCACGCGCCCCACAGCGTCTCCGGCAGCTTCTACTCCACCCGCGAGCCGCACCTCTCCATCGAAGGCTGCACCGTGCAGGCCTACTGGGACGAGAACGGCATGCTCACCATGCACGGCAAGTCCCAGGGCGTCTACTCCGCCCTCGGCCGCATCGGCGATTCGCTGTGCCCCAAGAGCAAGCTGCGCATCGTCATGAACCCCAACGGCGCCAGCTTCGGCTGGTCCACCAACGCCGGCGACATGATCCTCGCGGGCGCCTGCACCGTGGTCACCGGCCGGCCCGTGGCCCTGTCCCTCTCCTACGAGGAGCACCAGCACTACTCCGGCAAGCGCTGCCCCTGCCACTCCAACGGACGGGCGGCCTGCGACGAGAACGGCAGGATCGTCGCGGTCGAGTTCGACTACGGCATGGACCACGGCGCCTACTCCTGGGGCGGCGACGACATCATCAGCAAGCCCGCGCGCTTCGCCTTCTTCCCCTACTGCGTGCCCCACGCGGCCGGCCTGGTCCGCATCGCCAACACCAACCACACCTACGGCACGGCCTACCGCAGCTACGGCTCCCCCCAGGCCTACACCCTCAGCGAGGCCCTGGTGGACATGCTGGCGGAGAAGGCCGGCATCGATCCCTTCGAGTTCCGCTGGCGCAACATCGCCCGGGAGGGCGACCTCAACATCAACAGCCACACCTTCATGCAGTATCCCTTCGAGGCGATGATGCTGCGGATGAAGCCCCACTACGAGAAGGCCGTAGCCGAGGCCAAGGCCGGGGACACGCCGCAGCTCCGGCGCGGCGTGGGGCTCGCCTGGGGCGCCTTCAACGTCACCGAGGGCGGCGAGGACAGCGCGACCGTGAAGCTGCAGCTGAATCCGGACGGCACCATCACCAAGTACGACACCTGGCAGGAGCTGGGCCAGGGCGGCGACATCGGCTCCCTGATGGTGACCCTGGAGGCCCTGAAGCCCCTGGGCCTCAAGCCCGAACAGGTGCGCCTCGTCCAGAGCGACACCCGGCTCTGCCCCGACAGCGGCATGTCCGCCGGCAGCCGCTCCCACTACATGAACGGCCACGCCACCCGCCTCGCCGGCGAGAAGGTGGTGGCCGCCATGCGCAAGCCGGACGGAACCTTCCGCACCTACGACGAGATGGTGAAGGAAGGCCTGCCGCTCGAGTACACCGGCCGCTACGAGACCGCCGTCACCCCGGGCCTGAGCCGTCTCGATCCCAACACCGGCATCGGCAATCCCACCCCCGCCTACACCTACGCCCTCAACCTGGCCGAGGTGGAAGTGGACGTCGCCACGGGCAGGACGCGGGTCCTCCGCTTCGTCTGCGTGGACGAGGTCGGCAAGATCGGCAACATCACGGCCGTGAACGGCCAGGCCTTCGGCGGGATCTCCCACAGCATCGGCTTCGCCCTCTCCGAGAACTACGACGACGTCCACAAGCACACCAACATCGACAACAGCGGCGTGCCCTACATCAAGGACATCCCGGACGAGATCGTCGTCGAGCACATGGAACTCTACAATGCGCACGGCCCCTGGGGCTCCTCCGGCGCCTCCGAGGCCTTCCAGGCCAGCGGCCACATGGCGGTCCTGAACGCCATCCACAACGCCTGCGGCGTGCGGATCTACGAGATGCCCGCCTACCCCGAGAAGGTCAAGGCGGGACTGGACCTCCTCGCCGCGGGCAAGAAGGTGCTGCCGCCCAGGAAGTACTTCCTGGGCTCCGACCTCTACGAGACGCTGGAGGACGTGAAGGCCAACCCCGTGCCCTTCGGCGGGAACCAGTTCTACCAGCCCCTGGGCGGCGCCGGCGA
>DAOPZL010000078.1:3968-10146 GCA_035353395.1 Holophaga sp. | reverse complement strand
GGCGTTGAGCGACTGGGGCCGCGCCACCTTCACCAGGGCGATGCGGCCGTCGAGGTCCACGACGAAATGGTCGAAGGTCATCTCCGGCGTCCGTCGGGATCCGCCGCAGGAATTGGAATCGGCCATGGATTCAGCAGGCATGGGCATCTCCGGGCAGTATCTGGGAAAGGGATGGAATACCGAGACGAATGCGGCTCGGGAACGTCAAATCGGGAGCCTCGTCCCGATGCCCAACACCCCATTCGTGGTTCCGCTGGTGATGATGGAAATAGGTGGCTGTAGCTTATCACGCGGCCCGCCTCGGGATTCATCGTTACGCGATGGGCGGGTGGCCCGGGAGATCCGGCATTCAACTCCGGCTGGCGTACGCCCCGGAGACTGCGGCCAGATAGCCGGCGCGCAGGCCAGAGTCCGGGATCATCCCGGAGAGGGACCAGTCGGACAGGCGGGCCCTGTTCCGGGGGGGATCCACCAGGAGCTGCCGCTTGTCGAAAGTGTTCCCCGGATGGCTCAAGGCCAGGATCGTCAGGGCCGGGTCCAGCGCGGCCATCGGGATGCTGTAGTTCTTCAGGAAGAACTTCTCCTCAGAACACCTCACCCCGTCTTCATAGGAAGTCACCGCGAGAAGCTCCCGCCTGAAGGCGAAGGTGCACGCCGTCGCATGATTGGCGAGGTAGGGACCGAACAGCCAGATCTGGTCCCGGTCGGGGAAGAAGATCGGCGTGACGCCGGCGCCCGCGATGAGCTTGCCGGGGTCCGCCCGCAGCGTCTCGACGGCATGGGCGACCCGGTGGGCCGGGTAGTAGTCGTCGTCATCCATGTCCACCAGAATGTCCCCGGCCGCCAGGGCGTGGGTCAGGTTGCGCTTCCGCCCCAGGGGAGCCGGACCCGCCGCGGGATCGAGGCGCAGGTAGCGCGTATTCGGGAAGCGCCCGCACAGTTCCTCGGCGGATTCGATCCCGTCGTCGACCACCACCCATTCCATGCGGGACCGCGGATAGGTCTGCCGCTCGATGCAGCGCAAGAGCAAAGGCAGGAACCGGAGGCGGTCCCTGGTCGGCGTGCAGATGGAGACGAGGGGAAGGTCCCGGTCGGCGATGTCGGTCATGGGGCGCGGCTCCTGGATCAAAAGGCGCAGGGCTCCGGGCATGCCCGGAGCCCCGCGGGCCAGTTTGAGCATGCCGGCCGGAACGTGTCAATTCCCCGGGCCGCCCGCCCCGCGCCCTGCTAGCTCTCGCTGCGCTTCCCGAACTCCTTGTCGAGGTACCAGATGGCCCCTCCCTGGTCCCCGACGGCCTTGATCCGCTCCACGATCTCCCCTGCGCTGGCTTCCTCTTCCACCTGTTCGCTGATGAACCAGTGCAGCATGACCTCGGTGGCGTAGTCCTTCGCGCTCCGGGCCGCTTCGTAGAGGGCGTGGATCTTGCTCGTGACGAGCTGTTCGTGCTTCAGCGCGCCCTCGAAGACCTGCAGGGGGCCGCCAAACTCCACCGGCGGTGCCTGGAGGGCCTTGAGCTCCACGCGTCCGCCCCGCTCGAGCACGAAATCGATGAGTCTCATGGCATGGGAAGTCTCTTCCGCCGACTGGATCCGCAGCCATTTGGCGAAACCCTTGAAATTTCGGCTTTCCAGGGCGACGCTCATGGCCAGGTAGAGCTGGGCGGCGTATTGTTCGTCGTTGATCTGCGCATTCAAGGCATCCTGTATGGTCTTGACGATCATGTCGTGTCCTCCGAGGAATCTCTGTTTGTCCTACGCCTATGTGATGCATCCAACCGCTCCCGCATCTCACGGTTCGTCCCTTCCCGTTCCGCCCCCCAGGAGCACCCGCCGGTCATGACGCCCGCATCCGTATCCTCCCCGTCAGGCCGGGTGCTGAGCTCCCATCCGGAAGTCGATTTCGTGCTGGCCCTCGGCCGGGCGCTCCAGACCTACGGCGCGAGCGCGTCCACCCTGGAGCAGGCCCTGGGCAGCGTGGGGGAGAAGCTGGGCCTGGAGGGCGCGCTCTACGCCACGCCGACCGGCTTCCTGGCCTCCCTGCGCAAGGAGGGACACCACGGCAAGACCTACCTCCAGCGCATCGAGACGGGCATGTCCGACCTGGACAAGCTCACCCAGGTCGAGGCGCTGGTGGATCTCGTCGTGGAGGAACGGCTGGACGTCCACCAGGCCAAGAGCCATCTCGCCGGGATCCTGGCCGGTCCTCCCCGCTACGGCCCCTGGCAGGTCGCCGGCGCCTACGGTCTAGCCTCCTTCGGCATGGCCCGGGTGCTGGGCGGCGGCTGGCGCGAGATGCTGCTGGGAACGTTCGTGGGGCTGCTGGTGGGCGCGCTGATCCTGTCGCTCCAGCGGCGCCGTTCCATGGCGGAGCTGTCGCCCCTGGCCGGGGGCCTGGTCAGCGCCCTGGGGAGCGCCCTGCTCGCCTCGCTCCTTCCCGGCAGCTCCCAGACCATTCTGGCCCTCACGGGCATCATCGTGCTCATCCCAGGACTCAACCTCCTGGTCTCCATGCAGGAGCTGGGAACCGGACACCTGGTCTCGGGGACCGCCCGCATGGCCGGGACGATCCTGGTCTTCCTGCTGCTCGGGTTCGGCATGGGGCTCGGCCAGCGCATGGCGGGCGGCCTGGCCCACCACACCGACCCGCTTCCCCTGCCCCTCTGGACCTTGTTCCCCGCCCTCGTCGTGGTGGTGCTGAGCTTCATGGTCGTGTTCCAGTCGCGGCTGGGGAATCTCGGATGGACCCTGGTCGCCAGCGCCCTGGGATGGCTCACATCCGCGGCGGGCACCCTCGCGCTGGGCCCCGAGGCGGGGGCGGGCCTGGGGGCGCTCGTGCTCGGGGCGGCCTGCAACCTCTACGGCCGGCAGGCCCGGCGGCCGGCCATGGTCCTGCTGCTGCCCTCCATCATGCTGCTGCTCCCCGGGAGCATCGGGTTCCGGAGCCTGACCCTGCTCCTCCACCAGCAGACCCTGGCGGGCCTGGAGGCCGGGTTCCACGCGCTGTTCGTGAGCGCCGCGCTCATGCTGGGGCTGCTCGTGGCCAACGCCACCGTGCCCCGGCGCAGCTTCTGATCAGGAGCCCCGGCTGCCGGTGTCCTGCAGGCGCGTGATGCGCGCGCCCAGCCGGGTGAGTCGTTCCGTGAGGTGCTCGTAGCCGCGCTCGATCTGGTAGACGTTGTGGATCGTGCTCCTGCCCTTGGCGCACATGGCCGCGATGACCATCGCCATGCCCGCGCGCACGTCGGGGGAGACCAGGGTCGAGCCGTTCAGCTTCGCGGGACCGGAGACCACGGCGCGGTGCGGGTCGCACAGCACGATCCGGGCGCCCATGCCGATGAGCTTGTCCACGAAGAACATGCGGGACTCGAACATCTTCTCGTGCACGAGCACCGTGCCCTCCACCTGGGTCGCGATCACGGTGATGATGGAGGTCAGGTCGGGCGGGAAGCCGGGCCACGGCGCATCGTCGATCTTGGGGATCTGGCCGCCGAAGTCGGGATTGACGGCCATGGCCTGCCCCGCCGGGACGTGCAGGGTGCTGCCTTCGATCTCCCAGCGGATGCCCAGCTTCGCGTAGGCGATGCGCATCATGCGGAGGTCGTTCGGCACGACGTTCTCGAGGGTGAGCTCGCCGCGCGTCACGGCCGCGAGGCCGATGAAGGAGCCGATCTCCATGAAGTCGGGGCCGATGGCGAACTCCGCTCCGTGCAGGTGCTCCGCGCCCTCGATGGAGAGGATGTTCGACCCGATGCCGGACACCTTCCCCCCCATGGCGTTGATCAGACGGCAGAGGTCCTGGACGTGGGGCTCGCTGGCGGCGTTGCGGAGGATCGTGGTGCCCTTCGCCAGGGCGGCCGACATGATGGCGTTCTCCGTGGCGGTCACGGAGGCCTCGTCCAGGAAGATGTCGGTCCCGGCCAGGCGGGGCGCAGTGAAGGTGTAGTTCTTGTCGATCTCCACCTTGGCGCCGAGCTCCTCGAGGGCCAGGAAGTGGGTGTCCAGGCGCCGGCGGCCGATGACGTCGCCCCCCGGAGGCGCCAGCGTCACCTTCCCCGTGCGGGCCAGGAGCGGGCCGGCGAACAGGATGGCCGCCCGGATCCGGCCGGCCTGGCCGGCCGGGACCTCGGAGGCCAGGCCGCCGCGCGCCTCCACCCGCCACTCGTTCGGGCCAAGCTGTTCCACCGCGGCGCCCAGGGACCGGAGGATGTCGAACATGACGTGCACGTCCTCGATGTCCGGGATGTTGCGGAGCACCACCGCCTCGCGGGTGAGCAGGGTGGCGGCGATGCACGGAAGCGCGGCGTTCTTGTTGCCCGAGGCGCGCACGGTCCCCTTGATGGGGAAACCCCCTTCAATCTCGTATTTGTACATGATGCCTTCATCCGAATCGAGGGTGGAGGGGACCGTCCCGCATCCACCCTCGATTATCATCGCCCCGCACGGGCAAGGAAAGTCATGGGAACGGCCCGGGATCGGGCCGGACTCATCCCTCCTGGACGTCCAGTTCGACGCCCTCCCCCTTCCCGCCGAAGAAGATGGCCGCCAGGGTCTCGATGGCCATCAGCACGGAAAGCGCGATGAGGATGAGCGAGACCACGGGAACCGCGGCATGGACGCCGGGCGTTCCCCAGACCCAGCCGTCGAGGACGGAGCGGACCAGGGCCCAGTTGGACATGATGAACATCCAGACCGCCGGGAAGAAGGCGACCATCCACACCTTGCTCCGGGGCTTGATGTTGAGGAGCCAGACCGTGACGCCCACCAGGGCGAGGGCGGCGAGGAGCTGGTTGGACGCGCCGAAGGTGTTCCAGAAGACCTTCCAGGCGGGAATGGGGTTGCCCTTGGCGTCCGACATGGTCTGCATGACGAAGTAGAGGGGCACGCCCGCCGTGAGGACGGTCGAGACGGCCTTGCCGGTCCAGCTCGTCCAGCCCGTGAGTTCCTCGATGATGTATCGGCCCAGCCGGGTGCAGACATCCAGCGTGTCGTAGACGAAGGTCGTGAAGGCCATGAGCCCGAAGGAGATGCCCAGCGCCGGGGGAATGCCGAGGAGCTTCAGGAAGGAGCCGATGCCGGAAGCGTAGATGAAGTTCGGGGCCTTCTTGGCAAGCGGGTCGCCCGGCAGGACGATCATCACGCAGGCCAGGGAGACGACCGCCACCAGGCCTTCCAGCAGCATCATGCCGTAGCCCACGGGCTTGGTGTCCGATTCCTTCAGGATCTGCTTGCAGGTAGTGCCGGAACTGACCAGGGAGTGGAACCCGGAGCAGGCGCCGCAGGCCACGGTGATGAACAGGATCGGGAACATGGGGAAGAACATGGCGCCCATGTTGTCGAAGGGCTTGGTGAAGGCTGGATACCGGACCGGGAAGCCGCCGAAGATGAGGCCGATGGCGGCGGCGGCCAGGGAGGCGTACAGGAAGTAGCCGCCGAGGTGCCCGCGGGGCTGCAGCAGCATCCACATGGGAAGCACGGCGGCCACAAGGCAGTAGACCAGGATGAACACGGACCAGATCTTGGCCGCGCTGGCCGGGGCGATCCCCAGCATGGTGTCGACGCTGAAGGGGATGAACGGCCCCACCCAGATGGCCAGGCCCACGAGGGGGAGGAAGATGGTGGTCGCCAGCCAGAGCGGCGTCTTCGTGAACTTCAGGAGGACCCCCATGATGATGGGCAGCGCCAGGTAGAGCAGGGAGGAGGTGGCCACGGCCCCGCCGGGCAGCTTCTCGCCGTTCTCGAGGGTGATCACCCCCACGAAGGAGCCCGCCGTCAGGTCCGTGAAGGCCACGATGACGTAGACCAGCGTGATCCAGATGAAGAGCATGAAGAGGATGTAGGCCCGCCGGGACACGTTCACGCGGACCACCTCGGTGATGGACTTGGCCTTGTGGCGGATCGAGGCCACCAGGGCGCCCATGTCGTGGACGCCGCCGATGAAGATCGAGCCCAGGATGATCCAGATGAGCGCCGGGACCCAGCCGAACAGGACGCCCGCCAGGATCGGTCCGGTGATGGGGCCGGCCGCGGCGATGGCCGAGAAGTGTTGCCCGGCCAGGAACTTGGCCTCGACCGGCACGTAGTCCAGTCCGTCCTCCAGCTCGACAGCGGGGGTCCTTCGGCTGTCGTCCAGTTCGAACACCTTCTTGGCCAGGAACGTGCCGTAGGCCTTGTAGGCGAT
>DAOPZL010000078.1:0-3868 GCA_035353395.1 Holophaga sp. | reverse complement strand
GCGACCGCCAAGCCGTTCGCGGACGCCCTCCGGCTCGTCGAGATCATCGCGGCGCCGATGATCATCGCCAACGCGGCCGGGGCCGCCCTCTTCATGCGGATCCTCCAGGACCGGCGCCGCGTCTACGACCAGGTGGGGGCCACCTCGGCGGCCCGGGCGCTCCGCATCGCCAGCCGGACGCTCAGCCTCCTCGCCAAGGGTTTCAACCGGGAGGTGGCGCCAGAACTGGCCCGGATCATCCAGGAGGAGACCGGGGTGGGCGCCGTGGCCATCACGGACACGCATTCCGTGCTGGCCTTCGTGGGCACCGGTTCCGACCACCACCTGCCGGGCATGGAGCTGGGACCGGAATGCCGGCGCACCATCGCCCACGGCGAGATCCTCTTCCTGGACGGGATCCACGAGACCTTCCGCTGTCCGCACGAGGAGAAGTGCCCCCTCGGCTCGGTCCTGGTCGTGCCCCTCCGGGTGGACAACGACGTGATCGGGACGATCAAGCTCTTCGAGCCGGCCAGGCAGCACTTCCTCCGCATCAACCGGACCCTGGGGGAAGGGCTGGCGGACCTCCTGGCGGGCCAGCTGCTGCGGGCGCGCTACCAGGAGCAGAAGAGCCTGCTGGTCCTGGCGGAACTGAAGCTGGCCCGGGCCCAGATCAACCCCCATTTCCTGTTCAACTCGCTGGCCACCATCCAGGCCATCCTGAGGCAGGACGCGGACCGCGCCAGGACGCTCCTGGGCCACCTCTCCAGCTTCTTCCGGATGAACCTGAAGCGGAGCCCCGAGTTCTCGACCCTGGAAGAGGAGCTGGCCCACGTGCGGGCCTACCTCGAGATCGAGAAGGCCCGCTTCGAGGAGCGGCTCACGGTGGAGATCGACGTGGATCCCACGATGCTGCAGGTGAGGCTGCCCACGTTCACCCTCCAGCCCCTGCTCGAGAACGCCATCAAGCACGGCATCGCCGACAAGCTGGAGCCCGGGACTGCCCGCATCCACGCCTTCTGGGAGGACGGCGCGGCCAGGATCGACATCGAGGACGACGCGGGCGCCTACGAGGAGAAGCGGACGCTGCAGCCGGGGGGCCTGGGGCTCAGCATCGTGGACAAGCGCATCCAGAACATGCTCCACGACGGCTCCGGCATCTCGGTCTTCTGTGCCCCCAACGAGCTGACCCGGATCTCCATCCGGATTCCCGAGGCGGGGGGGGCCGCATGATCCGGGCCCTGGTCGTCGACGACGAGCTGCACGTCCGGGAGGAGCTGCGGGAGATCCTGGCCGAGACCGGGGAGTACGCCGTCGTGGGGACCTGCGCCAACGCGATGCAGGGCCTGCGTGCGGTGAGGAGCGTGCGCCCGGACGTCCTGTTCCTCGACATCCACATGCCGAAGGTGGACGGCTTCCGGTTCCTGGGCATGATCGATCCGGAATGCATGCCCTACGTGGTGTTCGTCACCGCCCACGACGAGTTCGCCCTGCGGGCCTTCGAGGAGAACGCCCTGGACTACCTGCTGAAGCCGGTCCAGCCGGAGCGCCTCGCGCGCACCACGGAGAAGATCAGGCGGTTCCTCGTCGAGGGGAAGCGCCCCGCCTACGCCACGCCCGCCCTCGAGCGCGTCCCCTGCGTGATCGGGCACGGCCTCAAGCTCATCGACACCGCCGAGATCGAGTATGTCCGCTCCAGCGAGAGCGGCGTCCATGTCGTCACCGCCAGGGGCGAGTTCCTGACGGAACTGACCCTCTCGCTCCTGGAGGCGAGGACGGACCTGCTGACCCGCTGCCACAAGCAGTACCTCGTCAACTTGAGCAGGATCGACGAGATCGTGCGCGCCGACCCCTCCACCGCCACCATCAAGACCCATTCAGGGCACATCGTCCCCGTCAGCCGGAGGTTCCTCGCCCAGATCAAGGACCGGCTGATGATCCATTGAGGAAACCCGGCCCGGAGTCTTCCCAAAGCCCTCCGGAGCTGGAACCCTGGGATAGGCGCCGCCCCGCGGCGGGCCTCCGGAGACGAGCTTGGCCAAGGTCTACTTCCGATATGCAGCCATGAACGCCGGCAAGAGCACCCAGCTGCTCCAGGTCAGGCACAACTACCACGAGCGGCAGCAGCGGACGCTGCTGCTCAAGCCCCACCTCGACAACCGGGAGGGCGAGGACGTCATCGCCCCGCGGATCGGGAACATCGCCGCCAAGGTGGACGCCCTCGCCTATCCGGAGACCGACCTCAGGCAGCTCGTCGAGCATGACATCGCCGCCCGGGGCAAGCTGGACTGCGTCCTGGTGGACGAGGCCCAGTTCCTCGCCCCGGCCCAGGTGATGCAGCTCTGCCAGGTGGCGGACTTCCTCGACGTGCCCGTCATGTGCTACGGGCTCCGGGCGGACTTCCGCGCCGAGCTGTTCCCCGGCTCCGCCGCCCTCATGGCCCTCGCCGACGACATCGAGGAGCTGAAGACCATCTGCTGGTGCGGGCGCAAGGCCACCATCAACGCCCGGATCCTGGACGGGCACGTCCTGCGGGAGGGGCCGCAGGTCTTCATCGGCGGCAACGAGGCCTACACGTCGCTCTGCCGCAAGCACTGGCTGCTGGACCAGCCGGTCCCTCCGGGGCGGTGAACCCAGTGGACGCCGCGCGGGTGGTGCCCTGGCTCGCGGCCGGAGCGATCCTGGCCATGTGGCTCGCGGAAGTGGGCCTGACGCGGCTGAACCTCCGCCACGTCGCCGCCCACGCGGACGCGGTGCCCGAGGCCTTCCGGGACTCGATCGACGAGGCCACCTACGCCAGGTCGGTCCAGTATGCGCTGGCCAGGGGCCGCTTCAGCCAGGTCGAGGACACCTGCGGCGCCGCCGTGCTGCTCGCGGTCCTGTCCAGCGGCCTGCTGCCCTGGGCGCAGGCGCTCTTCCGCGCCAGGTTCGGCGATTCGCCGTGGAGCATGGCCGGCTGGATCTTCGCGATCGGCCTCGTCCTCTCCCTCCCGGAACAGCCCCTGGACTGGTTCGCGCAGTTCCGGCTGGAGGAGCGGTTCGGGTTCAACACCTCCAGCCAGGGGACCTGGTGGCTGGACCGCCTCAAGGGGCTCCTCCTCGCGGCGGCGCTCGGCTACCCGGTCCTCGTCCTCCTGCTGGCCCTCGCGCGCCGGGCGGGCGAGGCCTGGTGGCTCTGGGCCTGGGGCGCCCTGCTCGGATTCCAGCTGCTCGCCGCCCTGCTCTTCCCGGTCCTGATCCTGCCGCTGTTCAACAAGTTCACCCCGCTGCCCGAAGGCGGCCTCCGGGACCGGCTGCTCGCCCTGGCCGCGCGCACCTCCTTCCGCGCCGCGGGCATCCAGGTGATGGACGGCAGCAGGCGCTCCCGCCACGCCAACGCGTTCTTCACCGGCTTCGGCAGGTTCAGGAAGATCGTCCTGTTCGACACCCTCGTCCATCAGCTCGCGGAGCCGGAGCTGGAGGCGGTGCTCGCGCACGAGATCGGCCACTTCAAGAAGCGGCACATCCAGCAGCGGCTCGCCCTCTCCGCGCTGAGTTCCTTCGCCGGCTTCGGCATCCTGGCGGTCCTGGCGCGGCAGGACTGGCTCTACCGCGCCTTCGGCTTCGAGCCGGGCAGCCTCGCGCCTGCCCTGCTGCTGTTCGGGCTCCTGGCGGGGGTGGCCGGGTTCTGGCTGTCCCCCCTCGCCAACGGCTGGTCCCGCCGCCACGAATACCAGGCCGACGCCTACGCGGCGGACATCATGGGCGAATCCCGCTCCCTGGTCCGCGCCCTGCGGAAACTGAACGAGAACAACCTGGGCAACCTGACCCCCCACCCGCTCTACAGCCTGTTCCACCATTCCCATCCGCCCCTCCTGCAGCGGGAACGGGCGCTCCTGGCCAGGCAGGG
>DAOPZL010000077.1:0-10714 GCA_035353395.1 Holophaga sp. | reverse complement strand
CGGCTGACGGGCGCCCGCCCCGCCATCCCGAAGAAGTAGTCCCTCCCGCGCGGACGGGGCGCATCTTCCGGGCCTCCCTTCCGGGGGCGGCGGGAGGTGTGGCTTAATCAGGACAGAGGTGACGCATGGAAGGGAAGATGTCGAGAGCCGTGCTCTTCGATCTGGATGGAACGCTCACCGATCCGAAGATCGGCATCACGCGCAGCATCCAGCACGCCCTGGCGTCCATGGGCAAGGTGCCTCCGGGAGAGGACGAGCTGCTGTGGTGCATCGGGCCCCCGCTCCAGGATTCCTTCGCGAGGCTCCTCGACACGGAGGATCCCTCGATCCTCGCCGCGGCTGTGGCCCGATACCGGGACCGGTTCTCCACGATCGGCCTCTTCGAGAACGACCTCTACGCCGGGATCCCGGAGATGCTGTCCGGCCTGAGGGCGAGAGGCTTCCGGACCTTCGTGGCGACGTCCAAGCCCCGCGTCTTCGCCGAGCGCATCCTCGACCACTTCGGGCTTTCCCCGCTCCTGGACGGCACCTACGGGAGCGAGCTGGACGGGACGCGCTCCGACAAGGGCGAACTCCTCGCGCACCTCCTCGCCGCCGAGTCCCTCGGTCCGGAAGACGCCCTGATGGTGGGGGACCGCGAACACGACATGACGGGGGCCTCGACGTGCGGGATCCGGAGCATCGGCGTCACCTACGGATACGGATCCGAGGAGGAACTGCTGGGGCATGGAGCGGCCGCTCTCGCCGGAACCCCTGCGGAGGTCGTCGCCCAGGCCGAGCGCCTTTTCGCGGAGGCGGCGGCACGGCGGCCGGCGCCCCTGGAGGACTTCGCCATCCCCGGGGCGGCCGGGATCATCCGCCGTCGCGCCGGAGGGGAGGAATGGCTCCTCGTCCAGGAGCGGGCCAAGGCCGGGGCGCCGCTGGAGACAGGTCTGCTGGAGATCCCGGCGGGGAAGATCCGGGCCTTCGAGAACATCTACGACTGCCTCCGGCGGGAGATCCGGGAGGAGACAGGCTGCGAGGTGACCTGGATCCAGGGCGAGGATGAGGCCGTGACGGTCGAGCTGGGGGGCTACCGCGTGCTGAGCTACCGGCCTTACGCCAGCGCCCAGAACCTGAGGGGAAGCTACCCGATCATGGTGCAGACCTTCCTCTGCGAGGTCGAGGCCCTGCGTGCCACGGGCAGCGACGAATCCCGCGACGTCCGCTGGATGCCCATCGAGGAGCTCCGGTCGCTCCTGGAGACTTCTCCGGGCCGCTTCTACCCCATGCACCTCACGACCCTGCGCGCCTACGCCGCGGAACGGCCGTGATCCCGAGGAATCTTCATGCCCCTGATCGAATGCAGCGAGCTTGGCAAGGAATGGGCGGGGACGCCCGTGTTCGGGAAGGTCGATCTCGCCGTCGAGGCCGGCGAGAAGATCGCCCTCGTGGGGCGGAACGGCTGCGGGAAGACCAGCCTCCTGAAGATCCTCGCCGGCCTTGATCCGGACTACACCGGCACGCTGAAGCGGCAGCGGGGATTCCGCACGCGCCTCGTCCCGCAGCGCTACGAGCCTCCGGAAGGCCTCACCTGCCTGGAGGTGCTCTGCCTTCCGGTCCAGGGCGCCGCCTCCGGGTTGCGGGCCATCGAGGAGGCCCTCGAACGGCCCGGGGACCACGAGAAGCTGCTCGAGTCCTACGTGGAAGCCCGCGCCCGCTTCGACGCCCTGGGCGGGGACCACGCGGGGGACCAGGCCCGGCGGCTGCTGGCCCGGGCGGGACTGGAGGCCGTGACGGAGTCCCTGGCCTCGACGCTGTCCGGCGGCGAGAAGAACGTGCTGGCACTCGCCGCCGCGCTGGCCGAGGCTCCCGATCTCCTCCTGCTGGACGAACCGGGCAACCACCTGGACTTCGCCGGACAGGCCTGGCTGGAGGAGTTCATCCGGGGCGAGCGGCGAGCCGTGCTCATGGTCTCCCACAACCGTTTCCTGCTGGACCGCTGCGTCGACCGGATCCTGGAGCTGGAGGACGGGCGTCTGACCGCCTACACCGGGGGGTATTCCGCCTACCGCCTCGAGAAGCTGGGCAAGGCCGCGGCCCAGGGACGAGAGTGGCAGGCCGACCGCAGGCGGATCGAGCGGCTCGAGGCCCTGGTGAAGCGGTTCGCCGAGATCGCCCGGGCGAGGCCGGATCCAGCCTGGGGCAAGCGGCTCCGGGCCCGGCGCACGCAACTGGAACGCGAGAAGGAGCGGGCGGCGGAAAGGCCGGACCTCGACCGGGGTAGGCTCCAGGTCGCCTTCACGGGAGCGGCGTCCAGGGCCGACTGCGCCTTGATGGTGCGCGGCTACGACAAGGCCTTCGGCGACCGGATTCTGTTCAAGGGGGCCGACCTGGACCTCCTGGTCGGGGAACGCGCCGCCCTGGTGGGGCCCAACGGGAGCGGGAAGACCTCCTTCCTCCGGGACCTGGTGGCCGCCGAAGGGAAGTGGGACGAGGGCGGCCCCATCCGCGTGGGGCCGAGCATGGTGGTCGGCTACTGCGCCCAGGAGCAGGAAGTCTTCTCGGCGGGCCGCACCGTGGGCCAGGAATTCGCCGCCCTGGGGGCCCGGGAGGAGGAGGTCGTCCGCCTGCTGAAGCGCTACCTCTTCGACCGGTCCGTGGTCGAGGCCAGGATCGAGACCCTGTCCGGCGGCGAGCGGAACCGTCTCCAGATCGCGCGGGCGGTCTTCCTCGGCGCCAACTTCCTGGTCCTGGACGAACCCACCAACCACCTGGACATCGAAGGCCGCGAGGCGCTCGAGGAGGGGCTCGCCGACTTCGGCGGCACCATCCTCGCGGTCTCCCACGACCGCTGGTTCCTCGAGAAGGTGGCGGAGCGCATCATCGTCATGGAACAGGAGACCTTCACTGCCTACGAGGGCACCTTCTCGGAGTACTGGCGGGACGTGGGTTCCAGGAACGGCAGGACCTCGGGGCGGATCGAGCGGCGGGGAGCCGCCGTGGCGCGGCCCAGGAAGACGGCGCCTCCCGCCAAGGAGAAGGACTCGAAGGAGGCCAGGCGGCTGATCCTGGAGGCGCGCATCGACGCGGAGGAACGGCGCAAGGCGGACCTCGAGCGCCTGTCGCTGGAGGCCAACGCCGCCCGGGAGTTCGCCAAGGCGGGCCGCGCCGTCGGCGAGGCCGCGGCCATCGGCCGGACGCTGGCGAAGCTGTACGCGGAGTGGGAGGGAATCCTCGACTAGCGATAGGCGGCCAGCTTCTCCAGGGGCAGCTCGTAGAGAACGTAGTCCTCCTCTTGCTCCTCGCTTTTCCAGCCCAGCGTATCGAGGAGGCGCAGGGCCCGTTCGGTTCCCCGGGGGACGATGGCGTCGGCTTCGGCGACGCCCTCCAGGGCGAAGCGCCGCTCCACCGCCGCCAGCAGGATCGCCGCGCTGTCCAGGTCCTCGGCATCGAAGAAGGGCAAGGCGCCCACGCCCTTGAAAGGCTCGATGCAGGCTGCGCCCAGGGCCTTGAGCCGCTCGTCCGCCAGGATGCCGAGGCAGTGGCCGCGGTCCAGGTAGCGCTCCCGGAAGAAGGCCTCCGACCATGCGTAGGAACGCCAGCTCTGGTGGATGAAGGGGCCGAACCAGCCCGAGGCGCGGATGAACGGGAAGACCAGCTCCCCGTTCCGCACCACCTCCACGCGCGGATCCGCGGGTCCGGTCTCCAGCCTTCGCTTTCCCAGGATCTCCGGGCCGATGTACTTCTTGCTGGCGGTGGCGATGTGCTCGAAGCCGAGGGCCTCGTTGAGCCTGATGGAAGCGTGGTTCGCGAAATAGGTGGAGAAGCGGACGTGTTCCAGTCCTTCAGCGTGCGCCAGGCGCTGAAGGTAGCGCCTGCAGAGGGCCGTACCGACACCCTTCACCGGGAGATCGGGATCCTTGCGGAGTCCCTCGAGCCAGGCCGTCCCTGGAACGAGCCAGGTCAGCTTGGAGACCCCGGCGAGATGGCCTCCGGCAAAGCAGAGCGTGAACTCGCCCGCCTGGTCCGCCGCCCAGGCGTCGAAGCAGCGGGGGACATAGTCGTCGCCGTCCCAGATCTTGGCGCAGAGCGCCGACACGGCCTCCCTGTCGGAAGGAAGGGCCCGCCTGAAGTTGAAAGTCTCCGGAGTCGTCATGCCGCCAAGTATACGGTGGGAGGCCCAGGATTCCGCCGCGGCGGGGCCGGGTCCGGAGGATAATGCCTGCGGGAGGGACCGGATGACGTCGACCGATCGATCACGCCCGCTCCGCGTCGGAGTCGTCGGCTACGGCTACGCCTCGGCGACCTTCCACGTCCCCCTGATCCGGTGCGTTGCCGGCCTCGAACTCGCGGCGATCGCCAGCCGCGATCCAGGCAGGGTCCGGGCGGCGCTCCCGGGAGTCCGGGTGGAGGATTCGCCGGAAGGTCTGATGGCGCGTCGGGACCTCGACCTGATCGTGATTCCGACGCCCAACGAGACCCACTACGCCCTCGCCAGCCGGGCGCTGGCCTCCGGGAAGCATGTGGTGGTGGACAAGCCCTTCACCGTCACGGCGGCGGAGGCCCGCGCCCTGAAGGACCAGGCGGAAGGCGCCGGGCTCGTCCTCTCCGTGTTCCACAACCGGCGGTGGGACGCCGATTTCCTGACCCTCGAGCAGGTGCTCCGGGAGGGCACCCTGGGGCGCATCGTGCATTTCGAGTCCCACTTCGACCGCTACAGGCCCGGCGTGCGGGACCGCTGGCGGGAGCGGCCCGGGCCGGGCGCCGGGCTGTGGTACGACCTCGGCCCCCACCTCCTGGACCAGGCCCTGCGACTGTTCGGCCCGCCCGACGCCATCGCCCTGGACCTGGCGGCCCAGCGGGAGGACGCCGAGGTGGACGACTGGTTCCACGCGGTCCTGCGCTACGGATCCATGCGCGCCATCCTGCATGCCGGGGCGCTCGTGCCGGAGCCCGCGCCCCGCTTCACGGTCCACGGCGAGCGCGGCACCTTCCGCAAGCGGGGCCTGGACCCCCAGGAGGACCGCATGAAGCACGGCGCGTGGGCGGGCGGCGTCGATCCCGTCCCCGCGGAGCTGGTCCTGTGGGAGGGCTCGGTCCGGACGGAATCCAGCCTCCCCTGCCTGCCGGGGGACTACCCGGCCTACTACGAGCGGCTTCGTGAAGCCATCCTCGGCGGCGGCGAGAATCCCGTGACCGCGGACGATGCCATCGCGGTGATGACCCTCCTCGAACAGGGACTCCGGAGCCTGGCTTGACGCCCGGTTCCGGATCCGGAACTGCCGTGTCCCTCAGCGGGAGTGGACCTGCTCGCACTTGAAGAATTCGTTCACCGTGGCGGCGAGGATCTTGTCGAGCTTGAGGTTCGCGACCGTGCGCACGCCGCCCATGGTCGGGGCCTTGAGATGCCTGGCGGCGGCGACGATCCAGTCCACGGCGAGGTCCGGCGCGACCTTCCCGGTGTCGATCACCAGGTCGAAGTTCTTGACCGAATCCCAGTGGACGCCGTAGACCGATTCCACGAAGCCCTTCTGGAGACGGTCGTTCTCCTTCACGACGATCTCGGCCCGGCTGGGCTCGGCGATGTCGGGCAGCTCCATCACGCGGTGGGTCCGCGTCTGCATGGGCGCCTGGATGCGGACGTTCAGCACGTCGGCCAGGTCGGCCAGCACGGCGAAGCCGCCCCGGCCGACGATGACCGTGTTCCCGTGCCCCGCCAGGGCCATGAGGGTCTTGTTCAGCATGTCGATGAGGATCGCCCTCCGCTCCATCCGGTGGGCATCGAATCGATCCCAGAAGCCGGGGATGCTGTCGTACATCCGGTCGAACTCCATCAGTCCGTACTCGCTGAGGATCTTCTCGATCGAGTTCTTGTCCGCGAGATGGTACCCGAGGGCTTGGGCGGCCTTCTCGGCGATGGCGGTTCCCTCGCTTCCGAATTCCCGGGAGATTGTGATGACGGCCATGGATCACCTCCGCATGAGGAACGAATGTTGAGACAGACGGATACTCCTTGTTTGAGGAAACACATCATTAACTCAAGCCTATATCTTGATTCCCTCGTCCCCCAATATAGGCATGCCCATGCGAAGGGCAATGCTCCCTTGTGGGCGATGGCACGAAGCGTGCAATAGGGCTTGGATTACCGCTTTTTTCCGCCTCCCCTGACGCTTCCTTTCGGGGGTTTCACCCTGGCCGGACGGCGGCCGGGCCTGTCCGCGCGCGACGCCTCCCTTGCGGCCCGGGGGGGCCGGCCGAGGGGCGGCCTGTCCTCCCGCCGTCCCCGGGGTCGCGGTGCCGGAGCCTCCTTCGCGAAATCCGCCTCCCGCAGGGTTGCGGGAGCCGCCAGGCTCGGCACGAACTGCATCGCCTTGCCCTTGCCGTCCAGGGCCAGGGCTTCGACCACCCAGGCACTGACGCGGCGCAGATCCTCGTCGACCCCGGTGATCTCGACCTTGACCTTGTCCCCGATGGAAAGCACCACTTGGCCTTTCATGCCCGTCGCCCGGGTCCGGTGCTCGTCCACCTCGAAGCTGCCGCCCAGGGCGCCCAGGGGGACGCCCACCTCCACGAACGGACTCTCGAGCCGGACGAAGGCCACCTTGAGGGAGAATCCCTGGATGCGTCCTTCGAACCGGCGCCCGATCCTGGACTTCATGAGCAGGCAGGTCTTCCAGCGGTCGTTCTCGCGCTCCGCCTCGGTGGCAGTCTGCTCCGTATCGCTGCACTGCTTGGCGACGATGTCCAGGTGTCCGTGGATGCCCTCGGGCTGGGGCGTCCTGCGGAGCGCCCCCCTCAGCAGACGGTGGACGACCAGGTCCGGATAGCGCCGGATGGGACTGGTGAAATGCAGGTAGTCCTGGAGGGCCAGGCCTGAATGGCCGATGTTGTCCGCGCTGTAGGCCGCCCGTTTCAGGCTGCGGAGCAGCATGGTGTTCAGCATGGCTTCCAGGGGGCCTCCCCGGATCTTGTCCAGCAGGGCGTTCAGCGCCTCGGGGGTCGTCCGGTCCGTGGGCCGCATGAGGCCGAAGGCGCCGGCGATGGTCTTGAAGACCTCCAGCTTCAGGGGATCGGGCTCGTCGTGGATGCGGTAGATGGTGGCGAGCTTCCGGCGGGTGAAGAACTTCGCCACTGCCTCGTTGGCCAGGAGCATGAACTCCTCGATCATCTTGTGGCCTTCGTGGCGCGGATAGGGGCGTGCGTCCACGGGAAGCCCCTGCTCGTCGAAGACGAACTCCGTCTCCGCCGTGTCCAGGTTCATGGCTCCGCGCTGGAGGCGCGCCTCGGTGAGCCTCCGGGAAAGCACCAGGCACTGGTCCAGGGTCTCGCACACTTCCTCGCCGATCTCCGCCCGCGCTCGCTTGTCGAGGTCCAGGCAGGCCACCTTCACCTGGTCGTAGGTGAGTCGTCTCCGGCTGCGGATCACGCTCTCCGTGAAGCGGGTCTCCATGACCTCCAGGTCCTCCGCCAGGGTGATCCAGGCGGTGAGCGTGAGCCGGTCCACGCCTTCCCGCAGGGAGCACAGCTCGCCGGAGAGCCGCTCCGGCAGCATGGGGATGCACTCGTCCGGGAAGTAGACGGAGGTGCCCCGCGCGTGGGCCTCCGCGTCGAGGGGGCCGCCCTCGGCGACATAGTGGCTCACGTCCGCGATGTGGACCCCCAGGATCCAGCCGCCCCCCTCCTCGGGCGGCAGCACCTCGAGGCTGATGGCGTCGTCGAAGTCCTTCGCGGTGGGGGGGTCCACCGTCATCGTCAGGACCTCCCGCAGATCCTCGCGGCCCTCCATCCATTCCCCGGGGATCCGGGTGGGGAAGGGCGCCAGCTCGTTCATCACCGCGTCGGGGAAGGTCGTGCGCAGGTTGTAGAGGGCGGCCGTGAGCTTGTTCTCGATCTTCAGGTCCGTGATCCGGCCCAGCCGCGCCAGGACGACACCCTTGAGCTGGGGCAGGTCGGGGTTCGGGTCCAGGCGGATGCTGACCAGGTCGCCGTCCTCCGCGAGGTCTGTCGGCGCGACGCTCACGATCTGCTGGAGCCTGGGTTCCAGGGGAACGGCCTGGAGGCCCCACGCCTGCTTCTGGAGGCGGGCGGGCAGGGGGATCACGCTCCGGGAGACGATCTTGACGACACGGCCCCTGAGCCGGCCGTCGAAGGTCTCCCCGGCCACCTCGGCCACGACCGTGTCGCCGTGGACGGCCTGGTGGGCGTCCCGCCAGTCCACCAGGAGGTCCAGCCCGGCGCCTTTCTGGACGCCCTTGGGGCGCAGGAATCCGAGGGTCCCTTCCGGGTGGCCCAGGAAGGTGGCCTCGAAGGTCTCGTAGGGGCGATCGTGGGCCTGGGCCTGGGCCGGGGCGGGTCCGGCCTGACGGGTCTCGGGCCTCCGCTTCCGGGGGACGTCGGAGTCCTTCCCGTGACGGGATTTCCTGGGCTGGGGGATGAACCTGCTCTCGTGACGACTCATGCCATGAGCCTAGCGGGGAAAGGTGCGGGCCCCCAAGCGTTACGTGAGGGCTGTCGAGCCGTTCATGGCCGGCTCCGGATCAGAGCACGGCGTCCCGAGGCACGACGACCACATAGTCGCCGGTGTCCGGGATGGTGGCGGTCTTGAGGCCCCTCCGCTCGTCCTCCTCGCGGTCGTAGCCGATGACGGTGCCCTCGCGCAGGGTCACGTTGCGGTCGATGATGGCGTTGCGGACCTTGCAGTGGCGGCCGATGTTGGTCTCGAAGATCCTGCGCTTGTGCACCTGTCCGCCGAAGAGGACGGAGTATTCCACGAGGGCGTGGCTGTGGACGATGGTGCCCCCGCTCAGCACGCTGGCGCGGACCAGGCCTCCCGAGATGATGACCCCCTCCGCCACGATGGAGCGCACGGCCATGCCGGTGCGGCCCCCTTCCTCGTGCACGAACTTGGCGGGGGGGAAGAAGTTCGGGCAGCGGAAGATGGGCCAGGCCTCGCCGTAGAGCGAGAGGGGAGGCTTGACGGAGACGAGGTCGATGTTGGCCTGCCAGAGGGCGTCGAGGGTGCCCACGTCGCGCCAGTAGCCCGAATCCTCCGTGGGATGGAGCCGCTTGACCCGGCGCTCCCCGCTGGTGGTGGCCACGTAGTCCTCGATCTGGTTCAGCGTCGAGAAGTCGAAGGCATAGACCGGCTCGCCCGCCGCCACCATGGCCGGGATCACGTCCTTGCCGAAGTCGAGCAGGTCGTTGTCGAGCCAGTGGTGGAGGGCCTTGTTCTGGAAGATGTAGATCCCCATGGAGGCGAGGCAGTCGCGGGTGCCGGGCAGGCACTTCGGTTCCGCGGGCTTCTCCTCGAAACCCACGATCCGGCCCTGTCCGTCCACCTCCAGGACGCCGTACTGCCCCGCCGCGACCGCGGCCGGGACCCGGATGGCCGATACGGTGAGCGCCGCGCCGCGCTCCTCGTGGAAGTCCCGCAGGAGGCGGTAGTCCATCTTGTAGATGTGGTCGCCCGCGAGGAGCAGGAGATTGTCCGCGGCGATGTCGTCGATGAAGGAGAGGTTCTGCCGGATGGCGTCGGCAGTGCCCTTGTACCACTGGTTCCCCAGCTGCATCTGCGCCGGGATCTCCTCGATGAACTCGTCCAGCCGCGGGGGCAGGAAGTTGAAGCCCGTCGTGAGGTGGCGGCTGAGGGAATGGGACTTGTACTGCGTGAGGACCAGGATCTGGCGGATCTCGGAGTTGATGCAGTTGCTCAGCGTGAAGTCGATGATCCGGAAGATCGCGCCGAAGGGGACCGCGGGCTTCGCGCGCACGTCCGTGAGGGGCTTGAGCCGCGACCCCATGCCCCCGGCCATGACGATCGCGAGTGTGCGCTTCTGCATGTCGTGCTCCTTGTCGGCGAGGGACATCGCCTGTCGTCGGATTTTCGGCCAGTATAAGTTCAGGCCCAGGGGAAACCACCGAAAATGCGTCCCGCGGGCACGGGCGGGGCGGGCCGCTCGGCTAGGATGGTGGACATGCACCTCGTCCTCCTCCGCCTGTCCGCCCTCGGCGACATCCTCCGCGTCCTGCCCGCCTGGGCGGAGCTGCACGAGGCCTTCCCCGGCGCCAGGCTGCGGGCCGTGATCGAGGACCGCCACGCCTTCCTGCTGGAGCCCTTCCCCTGGCTCGAACCGGTGATCGTCCACAGGAATCGGCTCTCGGATCCCGTGCGGGCCCTGGCGGAGCTGAGGCGGGCGGCCGGGGAGATCGCCGGGGCGGAGGCCTCCCTTGATTTCCACGGCATCCTGAAGGCGGCCCTGATCCCGAAGTTCGCCGGCATTCCCGAGCGCTGGGGCGACGGGGTGACGAAGGAGGGCGCCCGCTGGGTGCAGACGCATCCCCTCCCCTTCAGGCTCCAGACGCGCTACGACCAGGCGCTTGGGCTCTCCCGGGCCTTCGGGGAGAGCCGGGGCGTCGCCGCCGGCCTGGGATGCTTCCGGCCCGTGCTGAGGCAGGTGGATCTGCCGGACCCTGGCCCGGTGTGGGAACAGGCGGCGAAGCCCAGGGTGGTGCTGGTGCCCGGCGCGTCGCGGCGCGGCGCCGTCAAGCGCTGGCCCCTGGAACACTGGATCGCGCTGGCCGGGATGCTCAAGGGCCGGTGCGAACTCCGCTGGTCCCTGGGGCCCGAGGAAGGCGATCTCCGGGCCTGGCTGCCGGGAGAGACGGGCGTGGCGGCGCTGCCGGAGCTGCCCTTGTGGCCGCTCGCCAGCGTGATCCGGCAGGCGGACCGGGT
>DAOPZL010000076.1:0-10874 GCA_035353395.1 Holophaga sp. | reverse complement strand
TCCAGGGAGCCCAGGATCGCGCCCGCGACGATGAGCCCCATCGCCGCGATGGCGACGTTGGACAGGTGCCGCCCGCCCAGCACCACGAGATTGAGGGTCGAGAGGAGGGGCGTGAGGTAGGCGAGAGCGCCGATCACCCGAGGATCCCCCCGCTTCATGGCGGCGTCCCAGGTGTAGAAGGCCGCGCCCATGGGGCCGAGCCCGAGGAGCAGGAGGAAGAGCCAGTCCATGGGGGAGACGACGAGAGGAATGGACGAGAAGCCGAGCCGGCGGTCGATCCAGCAGAAGCCGAGCGACAGGAGGCCCGACAGGAGGCAGAACCCTCCGACCGCGCCCGTGGAGAACGGAGGGACCCGCTTGATCAGCAGGGAGAAGCTGGACCAGACGAAGGCCGCCGCAACGGCGAGCAGGTAGCCGGGCAGGGCCGCCATCTCCAGGCTGAAGCGCCCCCCGGAAAGCACGAGTCCCGCTCCCGCCAGCCCGGCCAGGGCGCCCAGGACGTGGTGGACGCTGAGGTGGGTCCTGGGCAGGTAGACGGGCGTGAGCACCACGATTAGGAGGGGCCAGAGGTACTGGAGCAGGTTGACCTCCACCGGCGGCGCCAGCCGGACCGCCACGAAGAGGAGGGCGTGGTAGCCGAAGATCCCGCCGATCCCCAGCGCCAGGGTGGGAAGAGGCACCCTCCAGTCCCGCACCCGCACGAGGCCGACCAGCCCGCCCACGACGAGGGCGATCCCCACCGAGAAGAAGGGAGGAAGGTGGCTCACCCGCCAGATCAGGACCGTCAGCGTGCTCCAGATGAGGACGGACAGGAGCGAGAGGATCAGCGCGGGCATGGACAAACTATACAGACCCGCGGGAGGCCCGGCACAGGGGATCGGGGCCGGGCTTGACGAAAGGCCGCGAGGAATGTTAACCATTACATCATTGATATGGTTAACACAAAGCCCAGCCCCGACGCGCGCGACCTCGAGATCCTGGAGGCCCTGCGGAACGCTCCGGCCCCCGTATCGGGACAGGCGCTCGCGGACCGGCTGGGGATCAGCCGGGTGGCGCTCTGGAAGCGCATCGAGCGGCTGAAGGGCTTCGCCTACCGGATCGAAGGGGAAAGCCGCGGCTACCACCTGGTGGAAGAGGACGTGGTGGTGCCCTCGGTCTTCCCGGACGATGCGGCCGTGGTCTACCGCCCCGAGACGTCCTCGACCATGGACGAGGCCTGGCGGCTGGCCGAGGCCGGAGCCCCGGCGGGCACCCTGGTGGTCGCCGACCGCCAGAACGCCGGACGGGGACGGCAGGGCAGCCCGTGGCGCAGCCCGGGTGGCGGTCTCTACCTGACCCTCGTCCTTCGGCCCACCCTGCCGGGCAGCCACGCCGCGTGCCTGGCCCTCGAAGGAGCCTGCGCCCTGCTGGACTGGCTCGACGCCGAGTGCGGTTGCCGCCTGGATTTCCACTGGCCCAACGACCTGATGGCCGGAGACCGCAAGGTGGGTGGCCTGCTCGTGGAAACGGCCGGCGCCATCGAGGCGCCCCGGTTCCATCTCCTGGGCCTCGGCGTCTACCTGCGGGCGGTGGACCTTCCCGACCGCCCCATCTCCAGCCTCGCCGAGCTGATCTCCCATCCACCGCTGCGGCGGGACCTCGCGAACGCCTTCAGGAGCCACATGTGCGCATGGGGGGAGGCGCCGGTGCTCGCACCGGCGGCCTGGGCGGGGCGCTGCGCGCAGCTGGGCCGGTCCGTGGTCCTCGAGGACTGGCTGGGGCGGACCGCCACCGGCACCGTCCGGGGCCTGGACGAACGCGGTGGCCTCATCCTGGGGGATCCGCGCACCGGGATCCAGCGCACGTTTCTTCCGGCGGAGACCCGCAGGATCCGCCTCGACCAAGGAAAGGACTCATGACTCCCAAGCCGCTCTTCCGCCTGGTGCTCTCCGCCCTCTTCGCGGCCCTCGTCGCCGTGGGGTCCTACATCGCCATCCCCTTCGTGCCGGTGCCCCTGGTCCTCGCGAACTTCTTCGCCCTGCTGTCGGGACTCATGCTCGGCCCGGTCTGGGGCGGAGTCTCGGTGTTCATCTACCTGGCGCTCGGAGCCCTCGGCTTCCCGGTCTTCTCCGGCGGCAGCGGCGGGATCGGGCACTTCGCCTCGCCCACGGGCGGGTTCCTGCTGGGCTACCTGCTGTCCGCGGTCGCGGCGGGCCTCGTCGCCCACGGTCCCGCCGGAATCAAGCCGAAACCCGGGCTTCTCCGTCTCGCGCTGGCGGGCCTGCTGGCCGAGATCGTGCTCTACGCCGTGGGTCTGCCCTGGCTCCAGGCCGCCCTCCCGGGCAAGTACGCCACCCTGGGGGCCGCCTTCCTGTTCATGGCCCCCATCATGTTCGGCGACCTGGTCAAGGTGGCCGCCGCCGCCGTCCTCGCCCGCGGCCTCCTCCCACTGCTGAAATGAGGCTCGAGGTCCAGGGGCTCGGAAGGCGCTTCGAGAGCGGCCGCTGGGGCCTGCGCGGCGTGGAGCTCGTCCTGGAAGGCGCGGGCCTCACGGTCGTGTCGGGCCACAACGGCAGCGGCAAGACCCTCCTCGCCCGCCATCTCCTGGGGCTGGAGCGCCCGGACGAGGGCAGGATCCTGCTCGACGGCGCGGACCTCCGGCACGACCTGCGCGCGGCCAGGCGCCGCATCGCCTTCGTCTTCCAGGAACCGGAGCACCAGATCCTGGGCATGACCGTGGACGAGGACGTGGCCTGGACGCCCTCCCGGCTGGGGTGGCCCCGGGACCGGATCCAGGAGAGCCGCCGGCGGGCGCTCCAGCTGACCGGACTGGAAGGCCGGGGCCAGGAGCTCGCGGCCTTCCTCTCGGGCGGGGAGAAGCGGCGCCTGGCCATCGCCTCCGTGCTGGCCGCCGAACCCGAGATGATCATCCTGGACGAGCCGTTCAACGACCTCGACTGGCCCGGCGTCAAGATCCTCCTGTCCATCCTCCTCGACCTGCGCCGGCGGGGCATCGCCCTCCTGGTGATCACCCACGACCTGGAGAAGTGCCTGGCCCACGCGGATCGCCTGGTGGTGATGCAGGAGGGACGGATCGCCGCGGACGGCGCCGTCGCCGAGCTGTGGGAGCGGCTGCCGGAGCTCGGCATGCGCCGGCCCGGTCCCCGCTCCGGAAGCCTGGCGGGCATGTCATGGCTGGACTGAGCGCGCGGCTGTTCCGCTACGCGGCGGTCCCCACGCGGCCCCGCCGGTTCGGGCCGCGCCTGCTCGCGTACCTCGCCGCGAGCCTCGCCGCGTGGATCTGCCCTCCCTGGGGGGCCCTGGCCGCCCTGGCCACGGTGATGAGCCTCGGCCGGCGCATCCGCTGGTCCGCCTGGTTCGCGTCCCTCGGCTGGCTGTGGCTGTTCGTGTGCGCGCCCCTGGTCCTGGCACTGTTTTCCGGCAAGGCCGCGCTTCCGTCGGTGGCGCCCGCCGCCTGGCGCAGCCTCACCTTCCTGTCCCTCCTCGCCGCCTCCCAGTGGCTGAGCGCGACTTCCACGGTATTCGAGATCCGGGCAGCCCTCGACATCCTCTTCCGAGTCCTGGGGAGGCGTGCGGCCAGTTCCCTGAGCCTGGCCGGCGCCCTGACGATCTGCTTCATCCCCTGGGTGATCGAGCAGATCGACGCCGCGCGCCAGGCGGGCGAGCTGCGGGGCGTCTCTTCCGGGCGTCCCTGGTCGGCCCTGCGCGCCCTGTCGGTCCCGGTCTTCGTCCGCATGATCGAGAAGGCGCGCCACACGGCGGAAGCCTTGGAACTGCGCGGCTGAGCGCTACCAGGGATCCTGGACTCCCCTGCCCGCCTGGGCGTGTGTCAGCGCTCTCAGGCCGATATCCCGCCGGAGCTGCATGCCCGGCCATGCCACGTCCCGCAGCGCCGCATCCACGCGCGACCGGGCGGCCTCCAGGCTGGGAGCCAGGGCGGCGAGGTTCAGGACGCGCCCCCCGTTCGTCACCCACCGGCCCTCCACCCGGCGGGTCCCCGCGTGGATGACCGTCGCGTCCGGGGTGCCCAGGCGGATGGGGACGCCCTTCTTCGGCGTCCCGGGATAGCCCTCCGCGGCCAGCACCACGGTGAGGGCGCAGCCCGGATGTAGCCTCACGCCCGTGCGGCGCATCCGTCCCTCGGCCACCTCCAGGAGGAGCTCCGGCAGGTCCTCGTCCAGGAGCTGCATCAGCACCTGGGTCTCCGGATCCCCGAACCGCACGTTGTATTCCAGGAGCCTGGGCCCCCGGGCCGTCCACATGACGCCCAGGAAGAAGACCCCGCGCGCCTCGAGGCCATCCCGGCGGCAGCCCTGGATCGTGGGCGCCACGAGATCCTTGACCAGGCGGTCGAGGTCTTCCGGGCGCAGGAAGGGGATGGGACCGAAGGCGCCCATGCCGCCCGTATTGGGGCCTCCGTCTCCTTCGAGGAGCCGCTTGTGGTCCTGGCAGGGGGGCAGCACGACGTACGAGGCGTGGTCCGCGTCCACGTCCACCAGCACGTGGAGGGAGAGCTCCATGCCCACCAGGGGCTCCTCCAGCACGACCTTCCGGGAGGCCTCCCCGAACTGGCCGTCCAAGAAGGCCCGCAGGGTCGCGAGGGCCTCGGGCTCGCTCTCCGCCAGCACGACGCCCTTGCCGGCGGCCAGCCCGTCGGCCTTGAGCACCACCGGGTAGCCGTGCTGCCAGGAGCGGATGATCGCCTCCCCTTCCGCGTAGTCGGTCACGGTGTAGTCGGCGGCGCAGGGGATGCCGTGCCGGGCCATGAACGCCTTGGAGAAGGCCTTGGAGCCCTCCAGGCGCGCCGTGGCCGCGTCGTGGCCGAAGACGGGGATGCCCGCCTCCCGCAGGGGATCCGCCACGCCCGCCACCAGGGCCGCCTCGGGGCCCACGACCACCAGGTCCGGACGGTTCGACCGGCACCATCCCACGATTGCCTCCACGTCCTCCGCCCCGTACGGCAGGCATTGCCCCAGCTCCCCGATGGCGTCGCTCCCAGGGGCGGCGAACAGGTCCACGGGCTTCGCGCCGGACTTGAGCTTCAAGGCGATCGCGTGCTCGCGGCCACCGGAACCGATGACGAGAATCTTCATGGCGTCTCCCGTTTCCAGTATCCGGGAGGGCGGAAGCGAGGTCCACCCCTTGGCCGCGGAGGACGGAATGCCGCCGGGGAGGCATAGTAGACTATCCAGTCGTGTCCTTGGCAACGAGGTGTCCATCCCTGGATCGCCTCCTTGACTTCCTCCGGAGCCGGATTGCAGCCCCCAGCCCAGAATCCACCCCCGGCGACCCCTCGCGTGAAAGGCCTGGTGTCCGTCATCCTTCCCGTCTTCAGGCGGCCCGAGCTGCTCCACCAGGCCCTGCGGAGCGTCCTCGACCAGACCTATCCCCAGGTCGAGATCATCGTCGTCGATGATGCGTCCGGGGAAGCCTACGTGAGCCAGTACGAGCTTCCGCCGCAGGCCAGGTTCATCCAGCTCCCGGTGAACGGCGGCCCGGCGGCCGCCCGGAACGCCGGGATCGCCGCGGCGAGGGGCGAGTTCATCGCATTCCTGGATTCCGACGACATCTGGCTTCCCGAGAAGCTGGCCCGGCAGGTGGCCGTCCTGGACGCCATGCCCGGCATGGGCTTGACCCACTGCCGGTTCGAGCGGGTGGACGGCGACCTGAACGTGCTCCCGGAGCGCAGGCGCGCCCCCGGGGCGGGGGACGATGATTTCGTGACGCTGCTCTACAGGAACATCATCCAGACGCCTTCCACCGTGCTGCTGCGAAGCGAGCTGGTGCAGGGCGGGGAGGGCTTCGATCCCTCGCTCCGTTACGCGGAGGACCGGGACCTGTGGCTTCGCCTGGCCCTGGAGCACCGGTTCCACGCCTGCGGCGATCTCCTGGTCCGCTACCGCGTCCACCCGGAACAGTTGACGGACGGGAGCCGCAGGCTCGGGAACCTCGAGGTGGAGGCGCGGCTCGCTGAGAAGTGGCTCGGCTGGGTCGAGGCGCATGCCCCGCGGTTCCGGAACGACGCGCGGAAGGCCGCCTGCCGGGCCCTCCGGCTGCTGGCGAAGGCGCTTTCCGAGGAGCGAGCGGACCCCGCGGAGGCCCGTGGCCTGCTGCTGAAGGCGATGCGCATCTACCCGTGGGATCACCGGGTGCCCCTCAAGCTGCTGGCGCTGGCATGGCGGAGCCCAGGCTCAAGGAGCCGGGCCGGACGCCGGGGCAGCACTACAGGTACCTGACGATCTCCGACAGGGCCTTCCGCTGCTTGGCGCTCTTCTTCACGTAGTCGGGCTTGGGGTAGCCCAGGGGCGTGATGGCGAAGACCTCCTGCCCGGGCGTGAGCGCCAGGGCCTCCCGCAGGAGCGCGGGATCGAAGTTGGCGATCCAGCAGGTGGAGACCCCCTCGTGGTCCGCCGCGAGGATCATGTGGTCCATGGCGATGGTGAGATCCGTCTCCAGGGCGCAGTAGCCATCGTAATCCCGGACCCAGGCCTCGGCCTTGTTCCCGGCCACGGCCAGCACCTGCGGCGCGCCGGAGAGCCAGGCGCGGCCATAGCACCGGCGGACCTTCTCCAGGCCCTCAGGGGACTGCACGACGAGGAACTCCCAGGGCTGGCGGTTGGCGGCGGAGGGAGCCAGGCGGCCCGCCTCCAGGATCCGCTCCAGGGTCGCCCGGTCCACGGGCCTGTCCGGATCGTAGTTGCGGATGCTCTCGCGATGCGCGATCTGTTCCAGCACGTTCATGGCGGTTCCTCCTGTCCTCACCTCGCCATGGCCAGCACTTCCCGCACCCTGGCGGCGTCGAGGTTCTTCTTCTCCCCCATGGGAATCATCCCGCGGCCCTCCAGGCGCGCCACGATCTCCTCGAAGTGCTCGGAGCCCACGGAGTAGTCGGAAAGGTGGGTGGGACAGCCCATCTTCTCGAAGAAGGCGCGGGTGGAGATGATGGCCTGCTCGATCCGGCCAGCCTCGCTGCCCTCCCGCAGGTCCCACACCCGCTCGGCGTACTGGAGCAGCTTCTCCCGCTTGGAGTCCCGCTGCACCCACAGCAGGTTCGGCAGGAGGATGGCGAGGGTCTGCCCATGGTCCAGGCCGTGGAAGGCGGTGAGCTCGTGGCCGATCTGGTGCGTCGCCCAGTCCTGGGGCACGCCGCAGCCGATGAGGCCGTTCAGGGCCATGGTGGCGCACCACACGAAGCTGGAGCGGGCGTCGTAGTCCATGGGGTTGGCCAGGGTCCTGGGGCCGTCCTCGAGCAGGGTGCGGAGGATGGCTTCGGAGAATCGGTCCTGGAGCGGGGCCTTGGAGGGAACCGTCACGTACTGCTCGACCACGTGCACGAAGGCGTCCACGACGCCGTTGGCCACCTGCCGCGGGGGCAGGCTGTAGGTGGTCTCGGGGTCCACGATGGAGAACTTCGGGAAGAGCAGCGGGCTGCTGAAGGACAGCTTCTCGCGGGTCATCTTCCGGCTCACCACGGCTCCGGAGTTCATCTCCGACCCCGTGGCGGGCAGCGTGAGCACCGTCCCGTACGGCACGGCGTCCTTCACGGGCATATGCCGGGAAAGGAGCGTCCAGGGATCCCCCTCGAACCTCGCGGCGGCCGAGATGAACTTGGTCCCGTCCAGGACGGACCCTCCCCCCACCGCCAGCAGGAAGTCGATGTTTTCGCGCTGGACCACCTCCACGGCGCGCATCAAGGTCTCGAACAGGGGATTGGCCTCGATGCCGCCGAACTCGAGGACCTCGGAGTCGATGAGGGACCTGTGGACCTGGTCGTAGACGCCGTTCGCCTTGATGCTGCCGCCGCCGTAGGTCATGAGTACCTTGGCGCCCTTCGGGACTTCGCGGGAAAGGGAAGAGATCTGCCCGGCTCCGAACAGGAGGCGGACCGGGTTGTAGAAAGTGAAGTTGAACACGGGGATCTCCTGGCAGGGGAACATTATGAGCCTAGGATCATCCGTTGGCCAGGACGGGAAGCCCACGCCGATGGACCGGCCTACTTGCAGGCCAGCCAGCTCCCGCCTGCCCGGACCTCCGCCGCCAGGTTCACGCCCAGCGGGCCCAGATCGTCGGCCCCCTCCATGGCCTCCTTCAGCAGGGCCGAGGCCCGCGGCACTTCCTCGGGGGGGGCTTCCACCAGCAGCTCGTCATGGACCTGCAGGAGCAGGCTGGACCTCAGCCCTTCCGCCTTCAGCGCCCGGTGCAGGCGCACCATGGCGCGCCGCATGAGGTCGGCGGCCGTGCCCTGGACCACGGTGTTCACGGCCTCCCTCAGCCCCATGGCCTTCAGGCCCGGGTTGCG
Organism: Holophaga sp.; assembly: GCA_035353395.1. Taxonomy (GTDB): domain Bacteria; phylum Acidobacteriota; class Holophagae; order Holophagales; family Holophagaceae; genus UBA1801. The sequence goes on along the minus strand of DAOPZL010000076.1, from coordinate 2,575 downwards.
GGACTCCAGTTCGGGGATGCGCCGGATCCGTCCCCAGGCCGTGCGCACCAGCCCGTCCTTGACGGCCTGGGCCTTGGTGCCCTCGATCCATTCCGCCACCTTCGGCATGCGTTCGAAATAGCGTTCGATGAAGCCCTTGGCTTCGCCGAAGGAGATGCCCAGGTTCGCCGCGAGGGCGTAGGCCCCCTGCCCGTAGAGCAGTCCGAAGTTCACGGCCTTCGCGGCGCTGCGCTGGTCGGCGGTCACCTCCGCCATGGATACGCCCATGACCTCGGAGGCCGTGCGCCGGTGGATGTCCTCGCCGCTCTCGAAGGCTCCCAGCAGCACGGGGTCCCGGGCCAGGGCCGCCACCACGCGCAGCTCGATCTGGCTGTAGTCCGCGTCCAGGAGCGTCCAGCCGGGCTCCGGCAGGAAGGCGCCCCGGATGACGCGGCCCTCCTCGGTGCGGACGGGGATGTTCTGGAGGTTGGGCTCGCTGGAAGCCAGCCGTCCCGTCGCCACCGCGGCCTGGTGCAGGCGCGTGTGGAGGCGGCCCGTCACCGGGTTCACCATGAGCGGAAGCGCCTCCACGTAGGTTCCCAGCAGCTTCTGCATCTGGCGGTGGGCCAGGAGCCGGGCGGCGATCTCCCCGTCCGGCCGCTTGGCGAGCTCCGAGAGCACCTCCTCGTCCGTGGCCGGGGCCTTGGTCTTATCCGTGCGCTTGATGACGGGCAGTCCCAGCTTGTCGTAGAGGATCTTCCCCAGCTGCGCCGGGCTGTTCAGGTTGAACGCCTCGCCCGCCAGTTCCAGGACCCGGGCCTCGGCGGCGTCCCGCTTCCCGCGGAAGTCCCTGGCGATGGCCGCCAGCGCCTCCACGTCCAGCCGGACGCCGGCCAGCTCCAGGTCGGCCAGGACCTCCACCAGGGGCAGGTCCACCTCCTCGTAGAGCCTCCGCAGGTCCGGCTCCGCCAGCTTCGGCCTCAGCCTGCGGCAGAGCTGGAGGGCCAGGTCCGCATCCTCGGCGGCGTACTGCACGGCCGTCTCGAACGCGGCCTCGTCGAAGCGCTTCTGGGCCTTCCCCTTGCCCACCACCTCCTCGAAGGCGATGGGCTTGATGTCGAGGTGGCGGGCGCTCAGGTCGTCCAGGTTGTGCCGGAGGCCGGACTCCACGAGGAAGCTCAGCACCATGCTGTCGTCCGCCAGACCCCGCACCTCGAGGCCGTGGCGCTTCAGCACCTGCAGGTCGTACTTCAGGTTCTGCCCCGCCTTCTTCACGGTGGGGTCGGCAAAGAGGGGGCCCAGCACGCGGCAGGCCGCGGCAAAGGGGATGTTGCGCGGGTCCAGGTAGGGCGCGAGCTGCCCGAAGAAGGCCCCGGCTTCGCCCTTCAGGTCCAGCAGGGTCTCGGGCAGTCCCGGATCCTCCAGCAGCCCGGGCAGGGCCCCGGCGAGGTCCATCCCGGAGGGCTTGAGGTGGGCCAGAGGCACGTAGACGCCGTCGTTCGGCTGCCAGGCAAGGCTCAGGCCCACGAGATGGCCCCGCGTGGGATCCAGGCTCGTGGTCTCGGTGTCCAGGCCGAAATACCCCGCCTTCCGGCATTCGCGGACGGCCTCCTCCAGGTCCTCCACGGAGGCCGCGGCCCGGTAGGTCCTGGATCCCGGGGCGCCCGCCGCCGACGAGGCCGCCGTGAATTCCTTGACGAGGCTCTCGAAGCCCAGCTTCCGGAAGGCGTCCCTGGCCTGGACTGGATCCACGCCGGGATAGGCGAGCTGGTCCAGGCCGACCGGAAGCGTCAGGTCCGTCACCACGGTCACGAGGCGCTTCACCAGGGTCAGCCGGTCCAGGGCCGCTTCCAGCCCGTCCCGGTGCGCCTTGCGCTTGAGGTCGCCCCGGTGGGCCAGGATCCCGTCCAGGCTCCCGTACTGTTCCACGAGATCCCGGGCGCCCTTCTCCCCGATGCCCTCCACGCCCTTGACGTTGTCGCTGGCGTCCCCCATGAGGGTCAGCACGTCCACCACCTGTCCAGGCGCGACCCCGAAGCGCTCCTTGACGCCCGCCTCGTCGATCCAGATCTCCCCGTCGCGATTGTTCAGCACCTGGATCTTCAGGTTGTCGTCGACGAGCTGGAGCAGGTCCTTGTCCGGGCTCACGATGACCGAGGCCAGGCCCCGGGCCGCCGCCTGACGCGCCAGGGTGCCCATGACATCGTCGGCCTCGAAGCCTGCCAGCTCCACGATGGGGATGTTCAGGGCCTGCACCAGGTCCCGGATGAGGGGGATCTGCGGGCGCAGGTCCTCGGGCATCTCGGCCCGGTTGGCCTTGTACTCAGGGTAGATCTCGTGCCGGAAAGTGGGCTCGGGACGGTCGAACACGCAGGCCAGATGCGTCGGCCGGTGCTGGTTCACCAGCGCCAGCAGCATCCTGGCCATGGTCAGCGCCGCGCCGTTCTTGAGCCGCATGTTGGCGTAGTACGCCCGAAAGATGAGGGCGAAGGCGTCGATGAGATAAAGGCGGTCTTCAGCCATGGATCACCTCGACATTCAACGGCAAGGTCTCGCGTATCCGCGCAGCGGATACCGAGAAGATGAGGGCGAACGC
>DAOPZL010000075.1:0-11970 GCA_035353395.1 Holophaga sp. | reverse complement strand
ACCCAGTAGGGCGAGAAGCTGTACCCGTCGGCGATCCTCGCCAGGCAGTTGAACATGCAGTTGACGAAGACGGGCCTGCCGTCCGGGGCGACGATCATGTCGTGGACGTCGAGGTCTCCCGTGTTGTAGGAGGTCCTCGGCAGGTAGACGCGGTCGAAGCCCTCGTAGAGCTGGCCCGGGGCCACCTGGTTGATGAAGTGGTGGATCTGGTAGTGGCTCGAGACGTAGAGGTGCTGGGAATCGGGGGAGACGGCGTAGCCCATGCAGCGCGCCAGGTTCCGCTCGTTGACCGTCAGGTCGCCGTTCTGGCGCATCCCGAGCACGAAGATCTTCCCGGCCTGGTAGGTGGTGAAGCTCAAGGCGCCGGGCTGCTCCGCAAGCCACTCCTTGAAGCCGCGCGAAGCGATCATCTTGAATGAGCCGTCGACGGGCGGCGCGGCGGGATTGCTGGCTTGCCCGCTGGGGAGGGAGAGAGGGTCAAGGCTGGGCATTGTCGGGAAATCCTGGAATGGTTGAGGATGATGGCTTAGGTGGAGCTTCCGCCCAAGGAGCGGGGAGTCCGTCTCGGCATGGGGTTCGTGGAATGGCCTCCACTCTACTCCGCGGACCGGGGTAACAGCAAGAAAGGCCGCGCACGCGCGGCCTTTCTCCAAAGAATCCCCGGGAGTCCTATGCCTTGACCCACCTCAGCACGGGCTTGCGGGCCGCGGTGGTCTCGTCGAGGCGCCGGACCGGGGTCGTCGTGGGGGCCTGGTGCAGGACGTCGGGCGTCTCCTCGGCCTCCTTGGCGATGCGCTTCATGGTGTCCACGAAGGCGTCCAGTTCGTCCTTCGACTCGCTCTCCGTGGGCTCGATCATGAGCGCCCCGTGGATGATGTTCGGGAAGTAGATCGTGGGGGGGTGGAAGCCGTAGTCCAGGAGCCGCTTCGCGATGTCCAGGGTGGAGATGTCGTGCCTGGCCTGGTTGTGGTCGTCGAAGACGATCTCGTGCAGGGTGCGCGTCGTGTACTGCAGGTGGTAGGTGTCCTCGAGCTGCTTGCGGATGTAGTTGGCGTTCACGATGGCGCGGAGGGTCGAGGCCTTGAGTCCGTCGCCGCCGCAGCTCAGGCAGTAGGTCAGGGCGCGGACGACGACGGCGTAGTTGCCGTAGAAGGCGTGGACCTTGCCGATGGCGTCCGGACGGTTCCAGTCGAAGCGGTAGGCGTCCCCCTCCTTGACCACCACGGGCCGGGGGAGGAAGCGTTCCAGGGCCGCGGAGCAGGCCACGGGGCCGGAGCCCGGTCCGCCGCCGCCGTGGGGCGTCGAGAAGGTCTTGTGGAGGTTCATGTGCATGACGTCCACGCCGAAGTCGCCCGGCCGGGCCACGCCCATGAGGGCGTTCATGTTGGCGCCGTCCATGTAGAGCAGGGCGCCGATGCCGTGGAGGACGTCCGCGATCTCCTTGATGCGGTACTCGAAGACGCCGATGGTGTTCGGGTTGGTGATCATGGCGCCCGCGATCTCGGGGCCGATCTCCTTCACGAGGGTCATGAAGCCCTTGCGCACCTTTCCGGTGGAGGGATCCGTCACGTCCTCGAAGCTGATGGTGCCGTCGGCCTGGGAAGGCAGCTCCACCACCTCGTAGCCCGCCATGGCGGCGGTGGCCGGGTTGGTGCCGTGGCCGCTGTCGGGGATCAGGATCACCTTCCGCGTGTGTCCGTGGGCCACATGGTAGGCCCGGATGAGCATGACGCCGGTCAGTTCGCCGGCGGCGCCCGCGGAGGGGTGCAGGGTCACGGCCTGGAGTCCGGTGATCTCCTTGAGCCACTCCTGGAGGGTGTACATCAGGGCGAGGTTGCCCTGCACGTGGGCGTCGGGGGCCATGGGGTGGGTTTCCGCGAAGCCGGGCAGCGAGCAGGTCTTCTCGCTGAGGCGCGGGTTGTACTTCATGGTGCAGGAGCCCAGCGGATAGAGGCCGTCGTCCACGCCGTAGTTCCACTTGGAAAGGCGGGTGAAGTGGCGGACGACGTCCATTTCCGAGCAGGAGGGCAGCGCGGCGAAGCCGGAGCGTTTCAGGTGCGCCGGGCGCGTGTCCTTCGCGGCCGGGACGTCGAGCCTGGGGAGGTCCATGCCGGCCTTTCCGGGCACGGAGCGTTCGAAGATGAGGGGTTCGCGGGATCGGAGTGACATGTTCGTATCCTTAAGCAACCCGGGAGACCACGGCGACCAGGTGGTCGATCTGCTGGACGGTGGTCGTTTCGGTGGCGCACCAGAGGATGCAGTTCTTCAGGGATTCAGCGTAGGGGGAGAGGTCGAGCCCGGCGAGGATGCCCTCCTTCGCGCAGGCGGCCTGCAGCTTCTTCACGTCCCCGTCGTAGCGCGTGACGAACTCGTTGAAGAAGGGCGCGTCGAAGGCCGGCTTGAAGCCGGGGACCTGGAGGAGGCGCTGGAGGAGATGCTGGGCTTTCGCCGCGTTCTGCTCGGCGAGCCCCTTCAGTCCCTCGGGGCCGGCCAGCTGCAGGAACATGTTGGCGCGGAGGGTCACCAGGCCCTGGTTGGAGCAGATGTTGGAGGTGGCCTTGTCGCGGCGGATGTGCTGCTCCCGCGAGGTGAGGGTGAGCACGTAGCCCGTCCTGCCGTCCACGTCCCGGGTCTGCCCGATGACGCGGCCCGGCATCTCGCGCTTGTGGGCGTCCTTCACGGCGATGAAGCCGAGATACGGCCCGCCCCAGCTCAGCTTGTTGCCGAAGCTCATGGCCTCGCCGCAGGCGATGTCGGCGCCGACCTTGCCCGGTCCTTCCAGCCACCCGAAGGCCATGGCCTCCTGGGTGACGGAAACCAGCAGGGCGCCCGCCGCCCGGGTCTCCGCGGAGATGGCCTGCAGGTCCTCGACGCAGCCCAGGAAGTTGGGGTAGCCCACCAGGACGCAGGCCACGTCCGCGTTCAGCTTGGCCTTGAGGTCGTCCATGTCCGTGACGCCGTCCTTGAGGCCCACCGTGACCAGCTTCAGGCCCTCCCGGGGGGTGATGTAGGTGCACAGGACCTCGAGGTAGTGGGGGTGCAGGCCCTGGCTGACCAGGATGGTGCCCCGCTTCTTCTGGACGCGCACGGCCATCAGGGCGGCCTCCACCGTGGAGGTGCCGCCGTCGTAGAGGCTGGCGTTGCCCACTTCCAGGCCCGTGAGGTCGCAGATCAGCGTCTGGTACTCGAAGATGTGCTGCAGCGTCCCCTGGCTCACTTCCGGCTGGTAGGGCGTGTAGGCCGTGAACCACTCCTCGCGGCTCACCATCATGTCGATCGCCGCCGGCACGAAGTGGTTGTAGGCGCCCGCCCCGAGGAAACAGGCCGGGAACACCTCGTTCCTGGCGGCGAGGGCCTCGATCTGGCCGAGGACCTCCTGCTCCGAGAGCTGCCCGGGCAGGTTCAGTTCACGCTTGAGGCGAAGTTCGGGGGGCACGCCGACGAGCAGATCCTCCGCCTGCTGCACGCCGATGGCGTCCAGCAGTGCGTGATCCTCCGAAGGGGCCGAGGGCAGGTAGCGCATAGGGCATCCTTAGAGTGGAAAGACGCTCCTTCACGAAACGTCGTGGGTAGGTTGACACGGGCGACTTGTTGTTCTTTCAATCCGCAAAGAAATTCTGCGATTCGATTCGTCAGTTGCAAAGTGGTTTTGTGACCTAGCGCACTTGCTAACGACGAATTTGCAGCGGTTAACGGATTGGATCCAAATCAAGTGGATTATTGAATAATAGAAAGATATTTCGCAATATATATTGCGAAATATAAACACACATCCCGGCAGGCTCAGATGATCGTGTCCAGCTGCCCGTCCTCGGGCTCCTGCCCGGAGGCTCCCCCTCGCCGGGCCAGGTCCGCGGAGGCGCGGGCCGCCATGGAGGAGGCTCTCGCGGCCACCGAGCGGTCCTGGGCGGAAGGATCCGCGGGAGCCAGGGCCGCGGCCCGGAGCCGCTGGGCCTTGGACAGCGTGGCGGCCGGATCGTGGGGGACCTCGCTGGCGTCCAGCTGCACCTCGCCCCCCACGGCGTAGCGCTTCCCGTCGGGTCCCTGCCGGTAGGTGTAGGAGGGACCGCCCCGCACCAGGGAGCCGCCGGCGGACATGTGGGCCGCTTCGTGGGCCTTGACCTCCTGGTCCCTGGCCTTCAGCTTGGCCAGCTCGGACCGGGCCTCGGAGGACAACTCCAGGCTGTCGCCGGAGCCGGAAGTCCGGGTCTCGTCCTGTCCGGTTCCGGCCACTTTCCGGCCGGCACGCAGGACCCCTCGCCCCTCTTCGGGGGACGCCGCCACGGGGGATCCACCGGCCCCGATTCGCATGATGCCTCTTCATCGGCAGGGGGCCGACCGGTGATGAGGGGCGGCGGAGCCGGGTAGCTGGTAATTTCTATGTATGCGCTGTCCATTCTGCGGACATCTCGAAGACAAGGTCGTCGACTCCCGGGAGAGCCGCGAGGGAGACTCCATCCGCCGGCGCAGGGAGTGCCTGAAGTGCGGGCGGCGCTTCACCAGCTACGAGCGGCTGGAGGAAGTGCCCATCCTCATCGTGAAGAAGGACGGCCGGCGCGAGCCCTTCGACCGCCAGAAGCTGCTGAGGGGCATCATGTCCGCCTGCCAGAAGCGGCCCGTGTCCCTCTCGCGCCTGGAGGAGGTGGTGGGCGACATCCAGTCGAAGCTGATGGAGCAGCCGGACCGGGAGGTCCCGAGCCTCCTCCTGGGCGAGCTGGTCATGGACGCCCTGAAGGGGATCGATTCCGTGGCCTACGTCCGTTTCGCGTCGGTCTACCGGGACTTCAAGGACCTTCCCGACTTCGTGAAGGCCCTGGAGGGCCTCATGGGGACGGGAGCCGTCCTCCCGCCGCCTCCCCCGGTACCGCCGAGGACCCCGGAGGCATCCCAGAAGCTGAAGGTGCCCCAGTCGATTCCCTTGTTCCCGGGGGTCGATCCGGATTCACCCCCTTCGGGCAGGCGCCGAAAACCTAGATGAACGTGACGCTACACTGATCCGACGTGAGGTCCCCCTTGGCTGAAGAGAATCTGGCCCCCCAGACCCTTGACGAATCCCCGAAAATCCCAGAAGTCCTGCCAGTCCTTCCCCTGCGGGATGTCGTCGTCTATCCCTACGTGATCCTGCCCCTGAGCGTGAGCCGCGAGAAGTCGATCCGGGCCGTGGACACCGCGCTCGTGGAGAGCCGCATGATCCTCCTCCTCTCCCAGAAGCAGATGGAGATGGACGATCCGACCCCCGACGACCTCTACAAGGTCGGGACGGCCGCGCTCATCCTGCGGGTCCTCAAGCTCCCGGACGGCCGGATCCGCGCGCTGGTGCAGGGACTCCAGCGCGTGCGCGTCGAGTACTTCACCGAGACCGACGCCCTGTTCAAGGCCAGGGTGGAGCCCCTGGTGGAGGCCGAGCAGGTCGAGACGGGCATCGAGGTGGACGCCCTGATCCGTTCCGTGAAGCAGACCCTCGAGAAGGCCGTGGCCCTGGGCAAGAACCTGCCCCAGGAAGTGCTGGTCATCACCGTGAACCTGGACAGTCCCGGGCGGCTGGCGGACCTCGTGGCCTCCAACCTGGAGCTCAAGCCCCCCCAGCTCCAGGAGGTCCTGGAGATCGCGCACCCCCTGCAGCGCCTGAAGCGGGTGCACGAGCTCCTGATGCGCGAGATCGAGCTGCTGGAAGTCCAGCAGAAGATCACCATGGAGGCCCGCGGCGAGATGGACAAGAGCCAGCGGGAGTACTACCTCCGCCAGCAGCTCAAGGCCATCCAGCAGGAGCTGGGGGAGGGGAGCGAGCTGGCCGAGGAGATCCAGGCCTTCCGCGACAAGGTCGCCAAGATGAAGGTGCCCGAGGAGCCCCTCACGGAGATCGACCGGAACCTCAAGAAGCTGGAACGGATGCACCCGGACTCCAGCGAGACGGCCGTGACGCGGACCTACCTCGAGTGGATGACGGAGATGCCCTGGGGCGAGTACACCGAGGACAACAAGGACCTGGACCTCGCCCAGAAGATCCTCGACGAGGACCACTTCGGGCTGGAGAAGATCAAGGAGCGCCTCATGGAATTCCTGGCCGTGCGCAAGCTGCGGCCGGACCTCAAGGGAACCATCCTCTGCTTCGTGGGGCCTCCGGGCACCGGGAAGACCTCCCTCGGCAAGAGCGTGGCCCGGGCCCTGGGCCGGAAGTTCTCCCGCATCTCCCTCGGCGGCATGCACGACGAGAGCGAGATCCGGGGCCACCGGCGCACCTACGTGGGCGCCATGCCGGGCCGCATCATCCAGGCCCTGCACCAGGTGAAGTCCATGAACCCGGTGATCATGCTGGACGAGGTGGACAAGATCGGCCGGGACATGCGCGGGGATCCCAGCGCGGCCCTGCTGGAGGTGCTGGATCCCGAGCAGAACCACACCTTCCGGGACAACTACATGAACGTCCCCATCGACCTGTCCCAGGTCCTGTTCCTCACCAACGCCAACGAGCTGGACCCCATCCAGCCCGCCTTCAAGGACCGCATGGAGATCATCCCCCTCTCCAGCTACACGCTGGAGGAGAAGGTCGGCATCGCCGAGCGCCACCTCATCCCCCGCCAGCTGGAGAAGAACGGGGTCACCGGCGAGCAGGTCGGCTTCGCCAGGTCGGGCCTGAAGGCCCTGGTGACGGGCTACACCCGGGAATCGGGCCTGCGCCAGCTCGAGCGCGAGATCGGCGCCGTGTGCCGCAAGGTGGCCCGCAAGGTGGCCGAGGAGAAGCAGACCGGGAAGTTCGTCCTCACCGACGCCAACGTCCAGGAGATCCTGGGCCCCGTCAAGCAGATCCAGGACGAGCGCCTGAAGGCCCCCAGGGTGGGCGTCGTCACCGGCCTCGCCTGGACCTCCACCGGCGGGGAGGTGCTCTTCGTGGAGGCCCTCAAGATGCCGGGCAAGGGCGGGCTGATCCTCACCGGCCAGCTCGGCGACGTCATGAAGGAGAGCGCCCAGGCCGCCCTCAGCTACATCCGGAGCCGCAGCGAGGCCTTCGAGATCGATCCGGAGGTCTTCCAGAAGAACGACATCCACATCCACTTCCCCGAGGGCGCCATCCCCAAGGACGGTCCTTCCGCGGGCCTGGCCATGGCGACGGCCCTCCTCTCGGTGCTGAAGAACGTGCCCATCAAGAACACCCTCGCCATGACGGGCGAGATCGACCTGCGGGGCGAGGCCCTGCCCATCGGCGGCCTGAAGGAGAAGTCCCTGGCCGCCCTGCGCGTGGGCATCAGGCACGTCATCATCCCCTTCGCGAACCAGAAGGACCTGGAGGAGATCGCTCCCGAGGTCCGGGCCAAGATGACGTTCCATCCCGTCAGGCACGTGGAGGAGGTCTTCGAGATGGCCCTCAAGAAGTGGGTCCAGCCGGAGAAGCGCAAGCCCCGGTCGAAGCGGGGAAAGGCCGGCGGATGAAGTGTTCCACGTGGAACGGAGGGTCCATGGGCTTCCCAGGTAGACTGGAGCCAGCGAGGTGGACGTGGGTCTTTTCGGCGGCCTGATCGACAAGTTCAAGCAGGGGCTCCAGCGGACGCAGGACCTGGTCCTGGCGCCCATGGGCCGGCTCCTGGGCCTCAAGCGCCTCGACGAGGACCAGCTCCTGGAGCTGGAGGAGATGCTCCTGCAGGCGGACCTGGGCGTCCACGCCACGGACCGGCTCATGGAGCGCCTGCGCTTCGAGATGAAGCGGTCCTCGGAGATCGACCCCCGGGCCGTCCTCAGGGACGAGCTGCTGAAGATCCTCCGCGCCGCGCCCGCGAGGCCCTTCGTGGCCGGCGACAGCCAGGTGCTGCTGCTGGTGGGCGTCAACGGCGTGGGCAAGACCACCACCCTCGGGAAGATGGCCGCCCAGTTCAAGGCCCGGGGCGAGGAGGCCCTGGTGGTGGCCGGGGACACCTTCCGGGCGGCGGCCATCGACCAGCTGGAGCTCTGGGGGGAGCGGGCGGGCGTGCCCGTCCTGCGCAACCAGATGGGGGGCGATCCGGCGGCGGTGGCCTACGACGGCGCCGCCAGCGCCAAGGCCAAGGGCATCCCCTGGGTGCTCATCGACACGGCGGGCCGCCTGCACACCAAGGACAACCTCATGCGCGAGCTGGACAAGATCCGGCGGAGCCTCCAGAAGGTGATCCCGGAGGCTCCCCACCGCGTGCTCCTGGTGCTGGACGCCACCACGGGCCAGAACGGCCTCCAGCAGGCGGAGGCCTTCAAGCAGGTGGCGGGGGTCACGGACCTGGTGCTCACCAAGCTGGACGGCAGCGCGAAGGGCGGCGTCGTCGTGCCCATCCTGGAGCGCCTGAAGCTGCCCATCGCCTTCGTCGGGGTGGGGGAGAAGGTGGACGACCTGATCCCCTTCGATCCCGAGGCCTTCGTGGACGGGCTCCTGGATGTCCGGTGAGCCTCCTGAACTGACCCGGGAGCTGGCCTGGGAACTGGCCACGGGAGGGCCCTGGCCCGACCCGGCCCGGCTCGAGGGGGACGACCGGTTCATGGCCCTGGCGCTGCGGGAAGGCATGAAGGGCGTGGGGCTCTCCAGTCCCAACCCGCCCGTGGGCTGCCTCCTGGTCAAGGGGGGGCGGATCCTCGGGATCGGGGTGCACACCCGGGCCGGGGCGCCCCACGGCGAGATCATGGCCCTGCGGGACGCGGAGGCGCGGGGCGAGGACGTCCGCGGCGCCACGGCCTACGTCACCCTCGAGCCCTGCTGCCACCAGGGGCGGACGCCTCCCTGCACCGACGCCCTGGTGCGGGCGGGCCTCGCCCAGGTGGTGGTGGGCATCGGGGATCCCAACCCAAGGGTGTCCGGAGGCGGCCTGGCGGTCCTGAGGGACCGGGGCCTGGGGATCCGCGAGGGCGTGCTGGCCGAAGCCTGTGCCCGCTTCCATGCCCCCTTCTTCAAGCTCATCCGGACGGGGCTCCCCTGGGTGGTCCTGAAGCTGGCCCTGGGCTCGGACCGTTCGCTCGGTCCCGCGGGGAAGGCCACCCGGATCACCCCGCCCGAAATCCAGGGCCGGGCCCACGCCCTGCGCCGGGCGGCGGAGGCCATCGTGGTCGGCGGCGGCACCGTGGCCGTCGACGACCCGCAGCTCACGGACCGCTGGCCGGAGGCCACCCCGCCCCACCGCACCTTCCTCCGGGTGGTGCTGGACAGCCGGGGTCGCCTTCCCGGGGACCGGCGCGTCTGGGGGGCGGTGCCCGGGCAGCCCGTGCTCCGGGCCGTCGTGGGGGAACCGGATCCCCTGGCGGGCGTGGAGGACCTGCGCCTGGATCCGGGACCGGGCGGATGCGATCTCCGGCACCTCCTGCGGGAACTGGCGGCCCGGAACGTGGGCCGGGTCCTCTTCGAGGGCGGCGGGAAGCTCGCGGCGCGGCTCCTGGACCAGGACCTGGTGGACGAGTTCCATCGCTTCACGTCCCTCGCGCCCGCCGGGGGGGAACCCCTCGCCCTCGACCTGTCGGGCCTGCCCCGCCGCAGGGCGACGGTCCCGTTTCCTTCCGGGACGTGGGAAATCCTGTCCCGGTGAGGGGCTGGCATCCGTGATGCTTCGCCGCAGGGTCCTGCCGGCCCTCCGACGCATGTCCTCCCCTCCCCTTTCCATCCCCCACGCGGTTCCCCTGGCCGTACTCCAGTGCCTGGAGGGACTGGAGCCGGAGATCCATCGGCACGGCGGCCGGGTGGGCCGCTACGCCAGGCTGATCGGCGGCCGCATGGGACTCGGCGAGCCCGTCCTGTCCCGGCTGGAGCTGGCGGCCAGGCTGCACGACATCGGCAAGCTCTTCGTCCCGGCCTTCCTCGTGCACAAGCGGGAGGCCTTCAACCCGGCGGAGCGCCGCATCATGCAGCGGCATGCGGTGCTGGGCGCCAGGCTGCTGGAGGGACGAGCGGAGGCGGCGGACCTGGCCCTGGTGGCGCGGCACCACCACGATCGCTGGGACGGATGCGGCTACCCGTCGCGCCTGGCGGGCCGGGCGATCCCCCTCCTGGCCAGGATCACCGCCGTGGCCGACGCCTACGACGCCATGACTTCCGATCGTCCGGGCGGCAACCGCAGCCACGATGCGGCCGTGGGGGAGATCCGGCGGTGCGGCGGATCGCACTTCTGCCCCGAGACCGTGGAGGCCTTCCTCCTCGCCGAATCGGGGGTGTGGGTGCCCATGGCCTCCTGAAGGAAGGGGCGGAGGTCAGTCCTCGAGGTCGTCGCCGATCTCCCCGGGGACGGCCTTCCAGCGTTCCCGCGCCTGGAAGGCCGGATCCTCCAGGCGGGCGAGGAACGCGACCATGCGTGGGCCCCAGGAGCTGCCGGCCACGCGCCCTGCCTCGACGAAGGGCAGCAGGTCCCCCGGGGCCTCCTCCAGGCAGAGCTGGGTGAGGACGAGGCTCTGGAGGTAGGTTTCACCCACGGGCGTCAGGTTGGCGGCGAGGGTGTCCAGGATCTCCGCGAGGGCCTCGTCCCCTCCCTCGTCGGCCCAGGCCTCCAGGATCTCGACGGCCTGGTGCCGGGCCTGCCCGAGGCGGCGGTGCAGCCTCAGCAGCTCCGTGGCCGGGGCTCCGCTTTCCAGGGCGTGCGCCGCATCCTCGAGGTGGGGATGGAGCTTCTTGAAAAGCAGTTGGAGGGCCTGCTCGGCGATGCTTGTAGAATCCATGGGACGAGTCTACGATCTCTGGCCTGATCTGCCGATCATTCGAGAAGGACACTCGCGTACCTTTGGAGTCTGCATGTCGCAGAACGATGCCTTTGCTCCCGAACCTGCCGAGGATGTCCTGGACCCCGGCACCCTGAAACAACTCCTCGATCTGGACGACGGGGCCGTGGGCCTCATCCAGGAGATGTGCCAGCTCTTCAAGGAGGACATGCCGCCGCGCCTCGAGGCCATCGAGGAAGCCATCAAGGCCGGCCGGAGCCAGGAGATGGGGGACCTGGCCCACGCGGTGAAGGGGGCGGCCAGCACCATGGGGGCCCTCAAGGTCCGCTCCCTGGCCTTGGCCCTGGAAGTCCTGGGAAGGACGGGCAAGGGCAGCGAAAGCCCGGAAGCCCTGCTCGCCTGCCTGCGGGTGGAATACGGGCGCGCCCTGGAGGCGCTCGAAAGCTTCATCGCCTCCGTGAGCGCCAAGGGCTGAGCCCCGTCAATCCGAGGAACTGTCGAAGACCCGGATCCGCCTGGCGCCCGAGGGAGGCGGCTGGTCGCTGATCTGGACCCGCCCGCTGCTGTCGACCCACTGGAAGATGGGGTTCTGGGACCTCGGGGGAGCCGCCGCCCGGGCCGGGGCAGCCTCGCCGGCCTGGAGCGCCGGCTCCCGGGGCGGGGGCGATCCCGCCGACTTGATGGACTTCTGGTCCACGAGGAACCCGCCGCGGCCCTTCTTCAGGAGCGCCATGGCGCCCGAGGCCTTCGGGTCGGCCTGGACCAGGCGCTTGGTGTAGAGGTCCATGACCCTGGGGACGTAGGCCCGGGTCTCGGAGTACGGGGGAACGCCCCCGTACTTGTCCACGGCCCCCTCCCCGGCGTTGTAGGCGGCGATGGCCTTGGTGAGGTCCCCCTTGAAGTAGTCCATGAGGAAGCGGACGTACTTCGTCCCGCCGGTGATGTTCTGGCGGGGATCGAAGGGATCCAGGACCCCGAAGCGCTCGGCCGTCTGGGGCATGAGCTGCATGAGGCCCAGGGCGCCGGTCCGGCTGCGCGCCCGGTAGTTGAAGGCGCTCTCCGCCTGGATGATGGCCCGGGTCAGGAAGGGGTCCACGCCGATGTCCGCGGCGATCTCGTCCACCAGGGACAGCAGTTCGGGGCTCTTGAGCACCCGCGCCATGTCCGAGCGGCTGATGGCCAGCCGGATGTGCCCCACCCCCACCTGCTTGAGGGTCAGGCCCTGGCCCTGGACGTAGCTCGGCGGGAGGTTGTTGATGACCATGTTCCCGTTGCGGTCGTAGTAGGTGTAGAGGTAGGTCGTCCTCCGGCCCGAGC
>DAOPZL010000074.1:0-12330 GCA_035353395.1 Holophaga sp. | reverse complement strand
CCACGCGCTCCCAGCGCTTGTCGCGGTCCATGACCACGTAGCGCCCGCAGAGGCTTCCGAGCTTCACCAGGGGCAGATTGCGGACCTGGAATTCCAGCCACTGAAGGAAGCCGTCGGCGCTCTTCTGCTCCGTGTCGCGGCCGTCCAGGTAGGCGTGGATGACCGTCGCCACGCCCTCGTCCTGGGCCCACTGGGCGAGGGCGACGAGGTGGTTCTGGTGGCTGTGGACGCCGCCGGGGCTCACCAGCCCCATGAGGTGCAGGCGCTTGCCGGAGGCCTTGAGGTCGGCGAGAAGGGCCGCCATCGGCTCGTTCTTCCGGAAGGTCCCCTTCCTGATGGCGGCGTCGATGCGGGTGAGCTCCTGCCAGACCACGCGCCCGGCCCCGAGGTTCATGTGGCCCACCTCCGAGTTCCCGAACTGGCCCTCGGGCAGGCCCACCGCCTCGCCCCCGGCGAGCAGCTGGGTGGCGGCGTAGCGCCGGCGCAGGTCGTTGAAGGCCGGCATCCCCGCGACGAAGGCGGCGTCGAAGGCGTTCCTGGGCCCGTCGCCGAAGCCGTCCAGGATGAGCAGAGCGATGGGACCTGGGATCATGTTTCACCTTTCCGTCGGATGTTGCGGGCTCTCGGCCGGTTCCTGCCTGGATGCAGGAAACGCTGCAAATTCCCGAAATTGTAGGATGAATCGCATTTTGTGATCTACTCCGCGCCGTTTTCTCGTATCCTCAGCACTGGTCCTTTTCTGGAGGTTAATCCATGGCCCACAAGATCACCGACTCCTGCGTCGCCTGCGGCGCCTGCATGCCCGAGTGCCCCGTCGAAGCCATCAGCGAAGGCGACATCTACAAGATCGACCCTGAGAAGTGCACGGACTGCGGCACCTGCGTCGACATCTGCCCTTCGGAAGCCATCGTTCCGGCCTAGTCCCGATTCCCACATTCCGAATGAGAAAGGCCCGGGGCGACCCGGGCCTTTCCCATGGGACCTGCACCCGGATCAGGGCACCTGCTCGCCGTGGGGATTGCAGAGCATGTAGAGCACGGCCATGCGCACCGGCACGCCGTTGGTCACCTGGTCGAGGATGACGCTGTGGGGGCCGTCGGCCACGTCGGAGGTGATCTCGAAGCCCCGGTTCATGGGGCCCGGATGCATCACGGCCACGTCCTTCTTCGCCCGCTTCATGCGGGCCGCGTTGAGCTGGTAGTAGCGGATGTACTCGCCCTGGCCGGGCAGGAACTCGCCCGTACCTCGTTCGAACTGGGCCCTGAGCATCATGATGGCGTCCTGGTCCCCGATCACGGAATCGAAGTCGTGCGTGAACTGCACGGTGGGCCAGGTCGCCTTCATCTCCATCGGAAGCAGGGTCGGCGGCCCCACCAGGGTGACCTTCGCGCCCATCTTCTCGAGGAGCCACAGGTTGGAGCGCACCACGCGGCTGTGGCGGATGTCGCCCACGATGGCGATCTTGAGGCCCTCGAACCCGCCGAAACGCTTGCGGATGGTGTAGGCGTCCAGCAGGGCCTGGGTGGGATGCTCGTGGGCGCCGTCACCCGCGTTCACGATGCTCGCCTTCATGTGGCGGGCCAGGAGCTGGTGCGCGCCGGGAGCGCTGTGGCGCATCACGATGAGGTCCGGATGCATCGCCTGCAGGTTCATGGCGGTGTCGATCAGCGTCTCGCCCTTGCTGAGGGCGCTCGTGTCGGCGTCGAAGTTGATGATCTCGGCGGAGAGGCGCTTCTCCGCGATCTCGAAGCTGTTGCGGGTGCGCGTGGAGTTCTCGAAGAACAGGTTGACGATGAGGCGCTTGCGGAGGGCGGGGACGATCTTGATCTCGGGCCGTTCGCAGACTTCCTCGAAGGCCTGGGCCTGGTCGAGGATCAGGGTGATGTCCTGGGGGCTCAGCGGCTCGATGCCGAGGAGATGGCGGTGGGGAAAGATGTAGCGGTCGGATGTCATGTTCAGCCTCTGGCCTCCAGGAAGACGCCGTCGACCTTGTCCACTTCCACCACCTTGACACTGACTCGCTGGGTTCCCGGGATCTCCAGCTTGAGGCCGACGAAGTCCGGCTGGATGGGCAGTTCCCGGCCGCCGCGGTCCACCAGGGCCGCCAGCCACACCCGCCTGGGCCGGCCGTGGTCCAGGAGGGCGTCCATGCCGGCCCGGACGGTCCTGCCCGTGAACACCACGTCGTCCACCAGGACCACGGTGCGCCCCGTCAGGGGGAAGGGAATCTCCGTGGGACGGACGATGGGACTGCCGGCCTTCTCGGTCAGGTCGTCCCGGTAGAGGGTGATGTCCAGCACCCCGACGGGGACCTCCTTGTGCAGGATGTCCTTGAGCATCCCCGCGAGGCGCTCGGCCAGGGGCAGGCCCCGGCTGCGGATCCCCACGAGCACCAGGGACTGGTCCGAACCGAAGGCCGCCGCGATCTCCCGGCAGAGACGCTGAAGGAAGGCCTCCATCTGCTGGGCATCTAGCAGACAAGGGGCGTGAAAGTCAGACATCGAACCTCCTGGATGAACACCCTAGAGTCTATCCCACCCCCGCCCCGTTCTGTGCGGCGGGGGTGGAATTTGCCGGCCCGGCGCTGCTAGGGCCTGATCTTCCGGAGCAGGGGCTGCGCGAAGGAGCCTTCGAACGCCTTCTCCACCGGCCCCGTCAGGTAGGCGGAGCCGTCCGCGAACCGGATCTGCAGGGTGCCCCCGGGCATGTGGACCGTCACGTCGTCCCCCACGAACCCGAGCCGCCGGGCCGCGGCCGCCGCGGCGCAGCTGGAGCTCCCCGAGGCCAAGGTGTAGCCCGCGCCCCGCTCCCAGATCTCGATCCGGATCGCCGAGGGGCCGATGGGCTCCATGAACTGCACGTTGGTGCGGGCGGGGAAGAGGGGATCGTGCTCCACGAGGGGACCGAGGCACCTGGCGAGCGATTCCGTCACGGGGAGCCCCGTCACCACGCAGTGGGGGTTGCCCATGGAAACGAAGGTGATGTGGGCCTTCTCCCGGCCGATCTCGTGCTCCTCGTCGATGATCTCGCCACCCCTGGGGGACGCGAAGCTGGGGGAGCCCATGTCCATCCGCACGAGCCCCGTGGAAGGATCGAGGATCCAGGCCTTCACGGGCCCTCCCTTGGTGCGCAGGGGGAACTCCCGGCCCTCCACGAGCCCCTGCTCGAACAGGAACCAGGCGAAGATGCGAAGGCCGTTGCCGCTCTTCTCGGCCTCGCTGCCGTCCGGATTGAAGATCCGGAGGGTGGGGCCCTGGGGGTCCGGCAGGGGGCCGAGCAGGATCCCGTCGGAGCCCACGCCCCGGTTGCGGTCGCAGACGGCGCGCACGGCCTCGGGCGTGGGCTCGAAGGGGCATTCCGCCGGATCGATCACGAGATAGTCGTTGCCAAGCCCGTGGTACTTCCTGAAATCAGCCATGGATTCCTCCCCGCGGATGGACATCGAATCGTCCCAGGATCGCGACCCGGCGTCCATCCCCCGGCACGGGCCGTACGGGTCCCCGTCAGGCCTGGGAAGGCACGACCCCGATCCCGGGCCTCATGGGCAGGACCATCCGGGCCCCGTCGTAGCCGAGCCCGACGTAGGGATCGTTGCTGATGAGCAGGGGACCGTCCAGGTCCACGTAGTCGCAGAGGGGGGCCAGGTGGGCCGCCGCCGTGACGCCCACGGAGGTCTCGACCATGCAGGAGAGCATCACCCTCATGTCCAGCGCCCGGGCCGTATGGATGGCCTTCAGGGCTCCGCGGATGCCCAGGGTCTTCATGAGCTTGACGACGACCCCGTCCACGGCCCCGGCGAGCTTGACGATGTCCTGGGCGGTGTGCGCGCTCTCGTCCGCGACGATGGGGACCTTGACGCCCTCGGCCTGCATCCTCGCCCGCAGCCAGCGCAGGCCCTCGATGTCGTCCGCCGCCAGCGGCTGCTCGATCAGTTCCAGGCCCAGCGCCGCCAGACGCGGGATGAGCCGCGCGGCCTGCTCCCGCGTCCAGCCGGCGTTGGCGTCCACCCGCAGGATGGCGTCCGTGGCCTTCCGGATGGCCGTGACGATCTCCTCGTCCCGGTCGCTCCCGAGCTTGATCTTGATGACGGGGTAGCCGGATTCCTTCGCCTGCCGGGCCATCTCCTCGGGCTCGTCCATGCCGATGGTGAAGGAGGTGAGGGGCAGGGCCTCCGGGTTGAGCCCGAAGAGGCGGTAGAGGGGGTGCCCCAGCCGCTTCCCCCAGAGGTCGTGCAGGGCGATGTCGATGGCGGCCCGCGCCGCCCTGGATCCCTGGGGCAGGCGGTCCAGCACGGCGTCCAGGTCGAAGGGATCGTCGCCCAGCTCCGGGACGCGGGACATGTATTCCGTGATCACGTCCTGGGTCTCGCCGTAGTAGGTCACCGCCGGCGCCTCGCCGATGCCCTCGTCGAGCCTGACCAGCACGTTGAAGCGCTGCGGGAAGGTCCCGTGGGCGATGCGGAAGGGGGTCCTGAGATTCAGCGTGATGGGTTCCCAGGTCAGTTTCATGTCACCTCCAAGGCCCGGGATCCACCGCGGGAGGATCGGTCGGCCGGATGATCGGATAGCTGCGTGCGTCCGGGATCTGATAATGCCACCACTCCTCGTCCAGCCTGTCGAACCCGGCCTGGCCCATGACAGCCAGCAGGAGGAGGCGGTTCCGGTGCACTTCCGCCGGCAGGGACGGGTAGAAATGATGGGAGCGCTCGTCCATCGTGTCGAAGGTGGTGCCCATGTCGAGCTCCCTTCCCCGGCGGTCCACCAGCGTGAGGTCCACGGCGACGCCCCGGCTGTGGTTGGATCCCTTCTTGGGATCCGCGACGTAGCGCGGATCCGAGATGTACCTGCTCAGCATCTCGTGGGCCTGGGGGGAACGGTAGGCGTCCAGGATCTTGAGCTTCAGGCCCGCGAGGGCTGCGAACTCGCAGGCCCTCGCCAGGCGGGGTTCCGCATCCCGGTGCAGCCAGCACCGGCTCGATTCGTAGACCGGACGCCCCGTGAAGTTGCGGGGACCCGCATAGGCCATGTCGATCACGACGCCGTGGGAGGCCTGCGTGATCTCGACCAGCGCGCTCGATCCGTCCATGGTTCCGCCTTTCGTTCAGTCGGCCGTCTCTTCCAGGGCCAGCAGGTCCTCGATGGTCTGCCTGCGCCGGATGAGGCGCACGGCGTCGCCGTCGATCAGGACCTCCGCGGCCAGGGGACGGCTGTTGTAGTTCGAGGACATGGCCGATCCGTAGGCGCCCGTGTCGTGGAAGACCATGATGTCCCCCACTTCCGCCGCGGGAATCATCCTCGGGGAGACGACGCCCCCTTCCTCCTGGGTGAACACGTCCCCGGATTCGCACAGGGGGCCGGCCACCACCGTCTTCCTCGGCTCGCGCGCGCCGCCGTCCAGCGCCACCACGCTGATGGCGTGATAGCTGCCGTACATCGCGGGACGCATCAGGTCGTTGAAGCCGGCGTCCACCAGCACGAAGTGGTTCCGCCCCATGTTCTTGGTGGCCAGGACCTTCGCGAGGAGCAGCCCGGACTCCGCCATGAGATAGCGCCCGGGCTCGATCTCCAGGCCGACGGGATGGCCCAGGAACGCCTCGATCTCGCGGCGGGCGGCGGCCCACAGCTCATAGTAGTTGGCCGTGTCCAGGACGGGATCCGAGTCGCGGTAGTTGACCGAGAGGCCCCCGCCGGTGGAGATGGCCTCGATGTCGTGCCCGGCCGACTTCACCAGCGCCACCATCGTCTGGCACACGTGCCCGAGGTGCTGGTAGTCCACACCGGACCCGATGTGCATGTGCAGCCCCACCAGCCGGAGTCCGTACTTGCGGATGGCCTCCATCGCGAGCGGGAGATCCTTGTGCCAGATGCCGTGCTTGCTGGATTCGCCGCCGGTGTTCACCTTGTTGTGGTGCCCGTGTCCGAAGCCGGGGTTGATGCGCAGCCACACCGGATGGCCGGGAGCCACGTTCCCGAGCTGGTGCAGCATGTCGATGGAGCCCGCGTTGACCGGGATGTCGTACTTGATGACCTTGGCGATGGTGCAGGCGTCGATGACGTCGGCGGTGAAGACGATGTCGGCGGGCGCGCTGCCCGGCCGGTAGCCCGCCTTCAGGGCGCGGTCGATCTCGCCGCAGGACACGGAGTCCACCACGACCCCCTCCTCCCGCATGAGGCGGAGGATGTGCGTGTTGGAGCAGGCCTTCTGCGCGAAGCGGATCGTGTCGAAGGACTTCAGCGCCTGGATCCGCTGGCGGATGACGGCGGCGTCGTAGACCCAGAGCGGCGTCCCGTAGCGCGCGGTCAGGCGGAGGAGTCGATTGCTGTCCATGGGCATTTGCATGTTGTTGAACCTCACTTGCAGAATGCCTCGCCGAGGGAGCAAAGAATAATAGTACTTATTCAGTGGTCGATTCGCGATTGATATGGGATCGATCGGAATCCGGCAAGGTGAAGCTCACGCCGCCAGGATCGTGCCCGCGGCGGGAAACCTCGTTCAGGGTTAGTCGAATTCGATGCGGATCCGGCAGCCGGGCTCGACCGTCCGGAGGACTTCCAGGAGGTCCTGCTTGGCGAGGACCACGCATCCAGCCGTCCCGCCGTAGTTCGGCCGCGCGACGTGCATGAAGATGGCGCTCCCCTTTCCGGGAACGACCGGATCGTCGTTGTAGCCGAGGGGAAGGATGAGGTCGTAGAGATCGTCGTTCTTGCGCCACAGTTCCTCGTGGCTGGGCGCGAAGGGGAGCTTGACGAACTTGTTGTACTCGGGGGCGCCGGGCTCGTCGCACCAGCCGTCTTCCACCGTCAGGGCGACGGGCTTGAGGGCGGCCGGGAGCTTCTGCCGGTCGATCTTGTCCGGCCGGTAGTAGAGGCCCCGCAGGACGTAGGTTCCGCACGGGGACTTGCCGTCCCCTTCCCGCTTCTCGCCCGGCGCCGCGACACCGTTCTTGCCCACGGCGCAACGGTAGGTCTTCCCCCGCCACTCGAGGACCCAGGTCTGCGCATCCTTCCGGTGGACCACCATGAGGTCCTTGTCCGCCCCGGCCATGGGAAGGACCGAGAGCAGCAAGGAGGTGACGATACGGAAGGCCGAACGGGCGTGCATGACGTGTCTCCCCTGGGGATGATCAACCGTGCTTGTAGATGTGCGGGACTCTGGAATGGAGATGGGTGGAGATGTCCACCTGCGTGGTCTTGTAAAGCGCCGCCAGATCGTGGAACCAGATCGCCTCGCCCCCCTGGGAGCCGACGACGACCACTTCCTCGCCCACCGGGAAAGGCCGGGGCAGCCGGACCATGGACTGGTCGAGGCAGGAGCGGCCGACCACGGGGCATCGCTCGCCGCCGATCAGGACCTGGTTGCCCGGGACCCGCCGCAGGCCGTCGCCGTAGCCCACGGGGATCACGCCGATCAGCTCGTCGCGCTCCGTGACGTAGGTCTGGCCGTAGCCGACGCCCCACCCCTCGGGCAGCACCCGGCAGGAGCCGAGCCTGGCCTTCCAGGAGAGCACCGGCCGGTAGGCTTCGGGGAGCGGCCGGTCGATGCTGATCCTCATGCCGAGCACGACGTTCCCGACGCGCACCAGGTCGTAGCGCGTCTCCGGGAGCCAGTAGGCCGCGGCCGAGTTCGCGAGGTGCACCCAGCGCGGGCGCATCCCCTCCGATTCCATGGCCTGGACCACCGTCCGGAACCGCTTCGCCTGGAGCTCGTTGAGGGGGTGGTCCTCGTCGGCGACGGCCAGGTGGCTGTACATGCCGTCCAGGACCAGGCTGCCTCCGGCCGACGCCTTGCGCGCGAAGGCCGGCACTTCCTCCGGGAAGACGCCGACCCGGCCGAGGCCGGTTTCCACCTTGAGGTGGACGCCCAGCGTCCGATGCGCCGCCCGCGCCCTGGCCGAGAAGAGGGCCAGGGTTTCCGGGTCGTGCAGCGTCAGCGTGAGCCGCTGGCTGATCGCCTCGTCGACCTCCTCCGGCGTGACCATGCCCAGCACCAGGATGGGCGCCTGGATCCCGGCCTCGCGGAGGGCCCTCGCCTCGCAGCAGCGGGCCACGCCCAGCCAGCTCGCCCCGCCCGCGACGGCGGCCCTGCCCACCTCCACCGCGCCATGTCCGTAGGCGTCGCCCTTGACGATGGCCATGAGCGGGGTGGAGGTGTCCTGGACGATCCGCGCGCAGTTGTGGGCGACCGCGGAGAGATCGATCTCGATCCAGGTCGGGTGGGACGGATTCATCACTTCAGCGGGAAATGGCAGGCCCAGCAGCGGTTCCCCTCGGTGACCGTGGGGGGATCCACTTCGGAGCACACCGCCTGCGCGTAGGGGCAGCGGGTGCGGAACCGGCACCCCGAGGGCAGGTTGATGGGGCTGGGGATCTCGCCTTCCAGCAGCAGCTTCTCGCGATCCCGCATGCGCGGATTCGGGACCGGCACGGCGGAGGTGAGGAAGCGCGTGTAGGGGTGCTTCGGGGAGGTGAACAGCTCCTCGGTCTTGCCCATCTCGACCATCTTCCCGAGGAACATCACGCCGACCCGCGGCGCGAAGTGACGGACCACGGACAGGTCGTGGGTGATGAAGAGGTAGGTGAGCTTGAACTCGGACTGGAGATCGCCGAGGAGGTTGAGCACCTGGGCCTGGATGGACACGTCCAGGGCGGAGAGAGGCTCGTCGCAGACGATGAATTCCGGGTTGAGGGCGAGGGCGCGGGCGATTCCGATGCGCTGCCTCTGGCCGCCCGAGAACTCGTGCGGATAGCGGCGGATGCCGTCGGCCCGGAGGCCCACGACCTTCATGAGCTCCAGGACCCTGGCCTCGCGCTCGGCCTTGTTCCCGTGCCCGTGGGTCAGGAGAGGCTCCGCGATGATCTCACCCACGCGCATGCGGGGATCCAGGGATGCGTAGGGGTCCTGGAACACGATCTGCATCTTCGTGCGCATGCGCCGCAGGGCCTCGGTCTTGAGCGTGGCGATGTCCGTCCCGTCCATGACCACGGAGCCCGCGGTGGGTTCCAGCAGGCGCAGGATGGTCCTGCCCAGGGTGCTCTTCCCGCAGCCCGACTCGCCCACGAGGGCGAAGGTCTCCTGGCGCCCGATGTCGAAGGTCACGTCGTCCACGGCCTTGACGAGGCCCTCTTCCGTCCCGAAGGACCCGGTCTTCACCGGGAAGTATTTCTTCAGTCCCTTGACCGATAGCAGCGTCTCACTCATGCCTTCACCGCCTTGTCTTCGTACTTCCAGCATTTGGCGAAATGTCCCTCGCCCAGCTCGAAGAGGGGGGGCCTCTTCTCGCGGCAGGCGTCCTTGGCGAACGGGCAGCGGGGATGGAACAGGCAGCCCTTCGGCAGATGCAGGAGGTTCGGCACCATGCCGGGGATCGTCTGCAGGCGTCCGTCGGCCCCCATGGACGCTTCCGTCCCGGGGATGGAGCCCATGAGCCCCAGGGTGTAGGGATGGCTCGGCTTCTCGAAGAGGGTGTAGATGTCGGCCTCTTCGACGACCTCTCCCGCGTACATCACCACCACCCGGTCGCAGAGCTCGGCCACGACGCCCAGGTCGTGGGTGATCATGATGATCGCCGTGTTCAGCCGCTTGCGCAGGTCGCGCATCAGGTCGAGGATCTGCGCCTGGATGGTCACGTCCAGCGCGGTGGTCGGCTCGTCGGCGATCAGGAGCTTGGGCTCGCAGACCAGGGCCATGGCGATCATGACCCGCTGGCGCAGGCCCCCCGACAACTGGTGGGGATAGCAGTCCAGGCGGGTCTCCGGCTCGGGGATCCCCACGAGCTTGAACATCTCCAGGGTCTTCTGCATGGCCTCTTCCTGCGTGATCTTGCGGTGCAGGAGGATGGCTTCGCTGACCTGCCGCCCCACGGTGAAGACCGGGTTCAGGGAGGTCATGGGCTCCTGGAAGATCATGGCGATCTCGTTGCCCCGGATGCCGCACATCGTGTTGTAGTCCAGCTTGGAGAGGTCGCGGCCCTCGAAGAGGATCCGGCCGTCCACGATCCTGCCGGGAGGCGAGATCAGTCCCAGGATGGACAAGGAGGTCACGCTCTTGCCGCATCCGGATTCGCCCACCAGGCCCAGGATCTCGCCCGGCTTGACGGATACGGTGACTCCGCTGACCGCCGGTACGACCCCCTTCGACGTGAAGAAGGAGGTGCTCAAATTTTCCATGGAAAGCAGCGCTTCGCTTGATTTCATCTCAGTGTCCCGTCGCGTCTCATTGTTTCATGTAGGGGTCGAGGGCATCTCTGAGGCCGTCGCCCATGAAGTTGAACGCCAGCACGGTCACCAGGATGAAGAGGCCCGGCGAGATGGCGATCCACGGAGCGGAGAAGAGGAACTCCTTCCCGCTGGTGATGATGAGGCCCCAGCTGGGAGTCGGAGGCTGCGCGCCGACGCCCAGGAAGCTCAGGGTGGCCTCCGAGAGGATGGCGCCCGGGATGCCGAGGGTGAACAGCACGATCAGGGCCGGGAGACAGTTCGGAAGGATGTGCCGCACCATGATCATGCGGTTGCGGACGCCCACTGCCCGGGCGGCCTCGACGAACTCCTTCTCCTTGAGAGAGAGCACCTGGGAGCGCACCACGCGCGCCGTGCCGGCCCATCCCACGATCGCCAGGGCGATGAAGATGTTCAGGAGCGTGGCGCCGAGGGTGTACATGACCACCATGGCGAGCAGGATGGAGGGGAACGCGAGCATGATGTCGCAAAGACGCATGATCACCATGTCCACCTTCCCGCCGTAGTAGCCGCCGATCAGGCCCAGGGCCGTCCCGACGGTCATCGACAGCAGGGTCGGCACGATGCCGATCACGAGCGAGATGCGCGTCCCGTAGAGGATGCGGGTGAGGAGGTCCCGGCCGAACTGGTCCGTCCCCAGCCAGTGCAGCTTGGAGGGGGCCTCGGTCATGACGTCGAGGTCGATCATGTAGGGATCGTAGTGGCTTATCCATGGCGCGAAGACTGCCATGAGGAACAGGGCGACCACGATCACGGCGCCCAGCGAGGCGAGATGATTCCGGCGGTAGGCCGTCATCAGGTCCTTCCAGAAAGAGGAAGGCGGTGCAACGATGTCCTCTTCCTCCAACAGCGGCGTCTTGCCGGTTTCCATGTTCGTGTCCTTTTCGTTCAACTCTTTCATCGTGTGTCCCTCCGGCTCAGCTGACCTTGATCCGAGGATCGAGGAAGGCGTAGAGGATGTCCGCGACGAGATTGCCGAGGATGACCAGGACCGTCTCGAACAGGACGGCGCCCTGGAGCAGCGGCATGTCCCTCGCCTGGATGGCGTTCACCGCGATCCGGCCGACTCCGGGGATGCCGAAGACGCTCTCCGTGATCACGGCCCCGGCCAGCAGGCCCGCCACCTGGATGGCCATCACGGTGACCACGGGCAGGAGGGCGTTCTTGAGGGCGTGCTTGAAGATGACGGGCAGCTCGTGGAGCCCCTTGGCCCTGGCCGTCCGGATGTAGTCGTTGCGCATGACCTCCAGCAGGCTGGATCGGGTCAGGCGCGCGATCGTCCCGGCGCTGCTCCAGCCCAGCACGATGGCGGGCATGATGACGTACTGCCAGCCGCTGAATCCGGCCACGGGCAGCCAGCCGAGCTTGACGGCGAAGCACCACTGGAACAGCAGCGCCGACCAGAAGACGGGCATGGAGACGCCCAGCAGGGAGAAGCCCATGAAGAGGTTGTCGGGCAGGGAGTACTTCTTCACCGCCGAGAGGATCCCGGCCGGGATCCCCACGATCCAGGCGAAGAGCGCGGCCCAGATCGCCAGCACGAAGGTGTTCGGGAAGGCGTGGAGGATGAGGGACGTCACCGGGCGGTTCAGCTTGTAGGACTCGCCCAGGTCCCCGCGAAGCGCGTTCCCGAGGAAGCGGAAGTAGCGGACGATGGCCGGATCGTCGAGGTGCATCTGGGCCCTCACCCGGGCCACGACATCGACGCTGATGTGCTCCTTCATCATCAGGGCGACCGGGTCGCCGGGAACCACGTTCAGCAGGAAGAAGATGATGAGGGTGATGCCTATCAGGACCGGAATCGATACAAGTAGGCGTTTAAGAATGAACCTTTTCATCTAGCGGACCTCCTGCTGACGCTAGTAATCCAGGAAGAAATCCCTGGGGGGATTTTCCCGTCCCCCCAGGGGTTTATGTTAAAAATTGCTTAATTATTTTACGCGCGTCTCATAAACCGGGTAGTCAGACCAGCCGTTCCAGGGAATCACGAACTTCTGGACCTTGGGCTGGACGACGTAGAGGTGCTTCACGGAGAACAGCGGCAGCCACGCGGCCTGGTCGATGACGATCTTCTTCTCGAGGTCGGCGTAGAGCT
>DAOPZL010000073.1:9645-13954 GCA_035353395.1 Holophaga sp. | reverse complement strand
GGAGTGCGTGTCCGAATAGAGAACCACGTCGGTCTCTGCCCTGGTCTCGAGGCCGGCGTAGTAGAAGGGTTGCCGGACTTCCTGGAGTCGTCCCTCCAGGACGCGGTACTTGCGCCGCCGGCCCACGACGCGGAAGAACTCGAACCCGTCGTCATCGCTTGGCCCTGGATCATGGTTCACCAGATAGGTCGCCCCTCGATCCCCCTGAAGCCGGGTCTCCACCAGGCCAGTGACCGGGTATGGCCAGTCCGGAGCCGGCTTCGACTCCTTCATCACCACCCGTGCCAGGGCCGGAACCTACCGCACGGTCACGTTCCCGTGCTGCAGGACCGCCAACTGCCCCGGGGAGTCCGCCCAGGCGAAGCTGATGAACGCGGCCAGAAGACCGCAGGACTCAAGCACCTTGGACCAAGTCATCATGCGACCCCCGGCAGGGAAAACGGATCAATGAACGATGAATTCCGACAAGGCCACAACCGGCTCCGTCCGCGGTCACCATGAGAACCATGGCGAGACCCCGAACCCCGTGAAGCGAGGGGGGGAGCCTGATGCGCATGGGTTCGCGGGTCCTGTTCTCTGCTTCGGGGGTAGCCCGTGCACCCTGATGAGCACGATCTCCGGGGCCGCTTCCTTCTTCATCCGCAGTGCCAACCAGCACGGCAACTTCGCATTTTGCTACACTACCCCGAGAACAACGGAATTCACGATATGGCGCCTGGGGCCGCTCAGTCGTGCCATCTGCTCCTCGAGGATCTGTCATGAAAGCAATGTCCACCAAGAAGGATCTCGTGGCAGCCGCACTCGTCGCCAGCGCCATGCTGCTTGCCGGATGCCATGGGTCGACAGATTCACGAGGCGACAGCACTGCGCCGACCGTCGTCATCAGCTCCACCCACTCCAGTCCGACCACCGACCTGACTGCGATTCCCGTCAGGATCACCTTCAGCGAAGGTGTGACCGGCTTCAGCCTGTCGGACGTGACGGTGGACAAGGGGACGCCGGGCAACTTCAAGGCGGTTTCGGCTACGGAATACACCTTCGATTTGACGATCACCGGGAATGGCCACCCCACGGTCGATGTAGCCGCAGATGTCGCCCAGGACGAGGCCGGGAACAACAACACGGCGGCGGCGAGATACACCCACCAGGTGAGCGGCGCTGACGGCAGCGATGTGACCATCGACGGATCGGTCTATGTGCTGGTGCCGAGATCGACGCTCCCGGACGGCACGACGGTGGTGCCGGCGTTCTATTGCGGAAAATATCCGGCCACGGCCGGGCCGGTGAATAACACCGGACCTTATTATACCAACGACGGAACATATAACATTTCCGAGATTTCAGCCAATCGCCAGGCGGCGACCACGGCGACCGGCCACCCCTGGGTCTTCATCACCCAGGACCAGGCCAGAGCCGCGTGCACCGCGGCGGGTTGCACTCTGATCACGGAGAACCAGTGGCTATCGATCGCGCATCAGGCTTTGGGGCTCGCCACAAACTGGCGTGGCGGCGTCATCGGCAGCACGGAAGCTTCTGGCGGCGGCTTCTATAGAGGTTTGTATTTGCCAGGGCTGCCAAAGGCCCAGCCTGCTTCCGGCGGCGACGCAGGATCCACCCCTGATGCTTCCTCCCTCACGTATCGAGTCAAAGTGTTGCCCAACAACGCGCAGATCTGGGATATCGGCGGGAATGTCCTGCAGTGGGTCGATCTGACGACCAGCGCGAGCTCCTATACGGGCACCGCAATATCTGGGGCCTGGTTTGAAACCAATTCCGCAAGTCTGACCAACCTCAATATCAAGACCCCCTATGCGAACAGCCAAGGCGTTGGAGAGATCTACATCAACGTCGCCACCGATCTCTGTGGTTTCATGCGCGGCTTGTCCTGGACATTCAGTGAAGCTGGAGCGTTCGGCCTCTATCTCGGCTTGCCCGATATGAATTCCAACAGGGACATAGGCTTCCGTTGCACCCGGCCATGACGGGGTTCAGAAAGCCGAATTCAGCGTGCACAGCGCGATCAAGAACTTCAAACCCGGGGATCCGGGCGGAACGCAGGTGGAGCGGCAAGCCCG
Source organism: Holophaga sp. (assembly GCA_035353395.1). Lineage (GTDB taxonomy): Bacteria > Acidobacteriota > Holophagae > Holophagales > Holophagaceae > UBA1801. The sequence continues at coordinate 11,879 of DAOPZL010000073.1, read as the reverse complement.
ATCTTGATCTTCACACCGTGATGACCACGATCTCCGGATCCACTTCCTTCTGCAGGATGCCCTCGATGGCCATGAGGGTGCCGGTCATGCCGGCGGGGCAGGTGGAGCAGGCGCCCTGGTAGCGGATCATGACCTGCTTCTCGTGCCGGCCCACGACCTCCAGGCCGCCGCCGTCGGCGGAGAGGGCGGGCATGATGGATTCCTGGAGCACCTGGAGGATCCGGGCGATGAATGGATCGTTCTCGTCGGGCTTCTCGAAGCCGTGGGTGGACGCGGAGGCCTGGGCCGCGGGCGAGGCGGCCGCGCGGATGGGCGGCGCCAGCCTGGGCAGGAGCTCGGACCAGCCGATCTGGTCGTCCTTGGTCACGGTGATGAACTTGTCCTGCATGAAGACCGAGACGACGTTCCCCACGTCGAAGAGGGCCGCCGCCAGCGGGTCGGCCGCGGCGACGATGCGGTCCGGGAAGGACTTGGGAAAGCCGGGGGCGATGGTTTCCTTCAGCACGAACTTCACGGCGTTCGGGTTGGGGGTGTATTCGATTTCGGCGATCTTCGGCATGGGAGAACCTATGAAACCGCGGATTTCGCGAACGATCGCGAAGGGCTGCGGAGGGCCTGATTAGCGGGAATTCGCGTCATTCGCGGCCTCTACTCCGTGCTGGCCGTGTCGTCGCCCTCGAGGGCGGCGTGCAGCGTGGCCCAGGGAAGCACGGCGCACTTCACCCTGGAGGGCAGGTCCTTCACGCCCTGGAAGAGGGAGAGCTTGCCGAGGAGGTTGGGGTCCTTGGCGGGATCCAGGGTTCCGCGGATCATCTCGCGGAACTGCTCGATCATGAGCTCCGCCTCGGCCACGGGCTTGCCCTTGACGTGGGTGGTCATGAGGCTGCTGGAGGCCTGGGAGATCGCGCATCCATGACCCTGGAACCTGAGGTCCTGGACGAGGCCGTCCTGCACCACGAGCGTCAGCTCGATCTCGTCGCCGCACAGGGGGTTGTGCCCGTCCGCATGATGGGTGCAGGACTCCAGCTTCCCGAAGTTGCGGGGCTTCTTGTTGTGCTCCAGGATCACCTGCTGGTAGAGCTCGCGAGGGTCGCTCATCCGAAGATCTCCTTCACCTTGAGGATACCCTCCACGAGCGCGTCCACGTCGTCGGGACCGTTGAAGCACGCGAAGGAGGCGCGAGTCGTGGCAGGGATGCCGAAGCGCTTCATGACGGGCTGCGCGCAGTGGTGGCCGGCGCGCACCACGATGCCCTCGTGGTCCAGGATGGTGCCCACGTCGTGGGGATGGACTCCCTCCAGCACGAAGGAGAGGACGCTGGCCTTCTGCCTGGCCTCCCCGATGATGCGGAGCCCCGGGATCCGCTTGACCCGCCCGGTGGCGTAGGCCAGGAGTTCGTGGCCGTGGGCCGCGATGCGGTCCAGGCCGAGCCCGCGGACGTAGTCGATGGCCGCGCCGAGGCCGATGGCCTGGGCGATGGGAGGGGTTCCGGCCTCGAACTTCCCCGGAGGGCCGATGAAGGTGGTCTTCTCCCAGGTCACGGACAGGATCATGCTCCCGCCCCCCTGCCAGGGCGGCATGGCCTCCAGGTGCTCCTTCTTCCCGTAGAGCACCCCGATGCCGGTCGGCCCCATGAGCTTGTGCCCGGAAAAGACGAAGAAGTCCGCGTCCAGGTCCTGGACGTCCACGGCCATGTGGGGGACGGCCTGGGCGCCGTCCACCAGGACGGGCACTCCCTTGGCGTGCGCCCGGGCGATGATCTCCTTCACGGGGTTGACCGTCCCGAGGACGTTGGAGACCTGGGTGACGCCGATCAGCCGCGTGCGGTCCGTGACCAGGCCGTCCAGTTCGTCCAGCATCAGCTCCCCGGCGTCGTTCATGGGAATGACGCGGATCCTGGCGCCCCGCTCCTCCGCGAGGAGCTGCCAGGGCACGATGTTGGAGTGGTGCTCCATGGCGCTGAGCAGGATCTCGTCGCCTTCGTGCACATGCTGGCGCCCGAAGGTCTGGGCCACCAGGTTGATGCTCTCGGTGGTGCCCCGGGTCCAGACGATCTGCTTGGTGGACGGCGCGTTGAGGAAGCTCCGCACCTTCTCGCGGGCCTCCTCGAAGCGGTCCGTGGCCTCCTGGGAGAGCTGGGACACGCCCCGGTGGACGTTCGTGTGCTCGAAGGCCTGGTACTGCGCGATGCGCTCGTTGACCGGGCGCGGCATGAGGCCGCTCACGGCGCTGTC
>DAOPZL010000073.1:0-9545 GCA_035353395.1 Holophaga sp. | reverse complement strand
AGGGATGCAAGGGATGAAAAAGATGAAAAGAACAGAAAGGAATGCGCTCCGCGGCGTTCCGCGAGCGGTGCCGCCGGATGTTTCCTGTTTTTATCCCTTTCATCCCCTTCATCCTTGTTCATCCTGCTTTTTGCTTTTCGCGCCTCGGGATCCCCGTTCCGGAAGGCGGGAGATCGTCTACTCCAGGTCCTGGGCGTTCGTCCGTTCCATGACGGCCTGGCGCAGCTGCCGGCGCAGGCTGGCCACGGGGATGCGCGCCAGGAGGTCCGCCGCGAAGCCGTAGGTGAGCAGGTTGCGGGCCGTGGCCTCGTTGAGCCCGCGGCTCTGGAGGTAGAAGAGCTCCTCGGGATCCAGCTGGCCGACGGTGGCGCCGTGGGAGCACTTGACGTCGTCCGCGAAGATCTCCAGCTCCGGCTTCGTGTCCACCCGCGCCTCTTCCGAAAGGAGGAGGTTGCGGCTCTGCTGCTGGGCGTCCGTCTGCTGGGCGCCGGGCCGGACGAAGATCCGGCCGTTGAAGACGGCCCTGGCCTTGTCGTCCACGATGGCCTTGTGGAGCTGGCGGCTGGTGCCGTGGGGCCTGGTGTGGTCGATGAAGGAGTGGGTGTCCGCGACCTGGCTCTCCCCCAGCAGGGCGAGGCCGTCCAGGGTCAGTTCCGATTCCTCGTCCGTCAGTATTACGTGCGGGGTCTGCCGGGAAAGACGGGCGCCCAGGGTGACGGTGCGGCAGGTGTAGCGGCCCCCCCGGTCCACCTGGGCCTGGAGGCTGGCGATGTGGAACGCCTCGCGGGACTCCCGCTGGACACGCTCGTGGACCACCTCGGCGCCCTCGCGGACGTGCACCTCCGCCACCGCGTTGGTCAGGGTCCGGCCGCGTCCCGCATACTCCTCCACCAGATGGAACTCGGAGCCCTTGTCGGCCACCACCAGCAGTCGCGGCAGGGAGCACGTGGGCTGGCCGCCTTCCTGGTCGCTGACGAACAGGACGTGCAGGACCGGCTCCACCTTGAGGTTCCTGGGCACGAAGAGGAAGGCGCCGTCCAGGAAGCGGGCGGTATTGAGATTGGCGAAGATGTCGCAACGCTCGGGGGAAGCCAGGCGGCCCAGGGAACAGGCGGCTTCCGAGGCACTGGACAGGCGCAGCATCCGGACCCCCGGCGGCAGGGCCGAGATGTTGCTGTGGCGAGGATCGAAGTGGCCGTTCACGAACACCAGCCGCGTGCCCCGGGCCTCGGGAAGGATCCGGTCCTTGATGTCCACGTCCCTGGGCTGTCCGGGCGCGAAGGTCTCCTCGTGGAGGGCCTTCAGGTCGGTGTATTTCCAGTCCTCCTGCTTCATCGTGGGGAACGCCTGGCCCGCCAGGGCCTTCTCGGCCGCCTGGCGGACGGGCTCCCACTCGGCCGGCCGCGGTCCGTCGAGCAGGGCGGTCATCGTGCTGCATTCGGTGAGGGTGGCCATCACGCCCTCCCGGCCGTTTCCGGTTTCAGCCAGTCGTAGCCCCGGTCCTCGAGCTCCATGGCCAGGTCCATGTCGCCGCTCTTGACGATGCGGCCGCCTGAGAGCACGTGGACCCTGTCGGGGTGCACGGTCTCCAGGATCCGCGGGAAGTGGGTGATCATGAGGAGGGCGCGGTCGGGGGATTTCTGGGCGTTCACGGCCTCGCCCAGCACGCGCAGGGCGTCGATGTCCAGGCCCGAGTCCAGCTCGTCCAGGATGGCCAGGGTCGGCTGGAGGACGCTCATCTGGAGGATCTCGTTGCGCTTCTTCTCGCCGCCGGAGAAACCCTCGTTGAGGCTGCGGTCCAGGAAGGCCGGGTCCATCTTCACGCTCTGGATCTTCGCCTGGATGAAGTCGTCGAACTCCAGGGGGTCCAGTTCGTCCCGGTCTTCGGCCTCGGCCTTCTTGTTGTAGGCCAGGCGGAGGAAGGAGGCATTGCTGACCCCGGGGACCTCGATGGGGTGCTGGAAGCCGAGGAACAGGCCCGCCCTGGCCCGCTCGTCGGGCTGCAGCTCGAAGAGGTTCCTGCCCTGGAAGAGCACCTCCCCGCCGGTCACCTCGAAGGCCGGATGGCCCGCCAGGACCTTGCCGAGGGTGGATTTTCCGGACCCGTTGGGTCCCATGATGGCGTGCACTTCCCCGGCCTTGATCTCCAGGTCGATGCCCTTGAGGATCTCATTGCCATGGACGGAGGCGGAAAGATTGCGGATCGACAGCATCTATGACTCCAGGGATTCAACCGCGAAAGGCGCGAAAGCGCTTCGCGCTCGCGAAAGGAGAAAGGGATTGTTTTTTAGCGTAGTTTCGCGTTTTCCGCGGTTTCATCATGTCTACCCGACCGAACCTTCCAGTTTCAGGCTGAGCAGCCTCGTGGCCTCGACGGCGAACTCCATGGGAAGCTCGCGGAAGACGTCCTTGCAGAACCCGTTGATGATCATCGAGATGGCGTCCTCGGCGGGGATCCCGCGCTGCTGGAAGTAGAAGAGCTGCTCCTCCCCGATCTTGCTGGTGGTGGCTTCGTGCTCCACCCTGGCCGACTTGTTCTGCACCTCGATGTAGGGGAAGGTGTTGGCGCTGCACCGCTGGCCGATCAGCATGGAATCGCACTGGCTGTAGTTGCGGGCCCCCTCCGCCTTCGGGGTCACCTTCACGAGGCCCCGGTAGCTGTTGGCGCTCTCCCCGGCGCTGATGCCCTTGCTGACGATGGTGGACTTGGTGTTCCGGCCGATGTGGACCATCTTGGTGCCGGTGTCCGCCTGCTGCTTGTGGTTGGTGAGGGCCACGGAATAGAACTCGCCGACGCTGTTCTCGCCCAGGAGCACGCAGCCGGGATACTTCCAGGTGATGGCGGAGCCCGTCTCCACCTGGGTCCAGCTGATCTTGGAGTTGCGGCCCTTGCAGAGGCCCCGCTTGGTGACGAAGTTGAAGATGCCGCCCCGGCCTTCCTTGTCGCCGGCATACCAGTTCTGGACCGTCGAGTACTTGATGTTGGCGTCGTCCAGGGCCACCAGTTCCACCACGGCCGCATGGAGCTGGTTCGTGTCGAACTGCGGCGCCGTGCAGCCCTCCAGGTAGCTGACGGAGGCGCCTTCCTCGGCGACGATGAGCGTGCGCTCGAACTGGCCCGACTCCTTGTTGTTGATCCGGAAGTAGGTGGAGAGGTCCATGGGGCACGCGACGCCCTTGGGGATGAAGCAGAAGGATCCGTCCGTGAAGACCGCGCTGTTCAGGGCCGCGTAGAAGTTGTCCGAGTAGGGCACCGCGGAGCCGAGATACTGCTTCACGAGATCCGGGTGTTCCCGCACGGCCTCGCTGAAGCTGCAGAAGATGATGCCCAGTTCGGAGAGCTTCTCCTTGTAGGTGGTCGTGACGCTGACGCTGTCGAAGACCACGTCCACGGCCACGCCCGCCAGGGCCTTCTGCTCGCTGATGGGCACCCCGAGCTTCTCGAAGGTGCGGACCAGTTCAGGGTCCACTTCGTCCATGCTCTGGTACTTGGGTTCCTTCTTCTTGGGCGCGGAATAGTAGACGATCTTCTGGAAGTCGGGCGTCTCGTAGTGGACGTTGGCCCAGGAGGGCTCGGTCAAGGTCAGCCAGTGCCGGTAGGCCTTGAGGCGGAACTCCAGGAGCCAGTCGGGCTCGCCCTTCTTGAGGCTGATGAGGCGGATGGTGTCCTCGGAGAGCCCCGGGGGGGCGCTTTCGGATTCGATGTCCGTCACGAAGCCGTACTTGTATTCCTGGCCGGTGACCTGCTGCAGAGACGAACTCATGGCTGCTCCCGTCGCCCCCTATTGTCCAATCCATACCAAAAAAGTCAACATTGGAAATCGCCTGGAAGGAACCTGGGGATCGACTTGTGATGGAAGCCCGCCGTCCCGCTACGTGGAGGCTTCGGGAGTCTTCTCCAGGTCCTTGACCAGGGCCTGCATCTTGCTCTTCAGGAGGTTCACCTGGGCTTCGGCCAGGTCCCCGGGAACGGCTTCGAGTCCGTCCTGGAGGGTCTGGAGGGCGTCCTCCCGCTCGCCCAGGGCCGCCAGGGCCGTGCCGAGCTGGAAGTGGTTGATGATCGTGGGCTCGGACTTGAGGACCGGCTCGATGAGTTCCACGACTTCTTCCGGCTTGCGCATCTCCATCAGGTACTGCCCGAGCAGGGTCCGGGCCCGGGCTTCCTGGCCGGGGAGGGGGCTCGCCTGGAGGCGCCTCACCTCGGCGAGGTCCTCCTGGCCCACCTTGCCGTTCATGAGGCGGTAGGCCTGGCGGATGATGGCCGCTTCCCAGGCTCCGCTGCTCTTGGGATGGGCCTTCAGGAAGGTGTCCAGCGCCTTCATGATGGCGGCCTCGTTCTCCTGTTCCATCAGGGGATCCACAGCGAGGCGCAGCGCCTGGAAGCAGAGCCTCGGATGGCGGCTGGAGGCCGCGAAGGTCAGCGCCTTCGGAATGGCGGTCTTCGTGTGCCTCTTCGCGGCGATCTGGAGCTCGATCCAGTCGGCCCGCTCGCTCTGGTCCTTGCGGCGGGCCTTCTTCAAGGCCACTTCCGCCTCGGCGAGATTGCCCTCCTTCAGCCAGTCCTCGGCATCGTCCAGCAGGAACCGGGCTTCCGCCTTCCCGCCCCGGGCGGAGCGCAGCTGGGCGGGGTTCTCGGCGTCCAGGAGCAGCAGCAGGTCCGGGTCGCCCGGATGCTGGCGGAGGAGGTCCTCCAGGATCGAGAAGGCCTTGGCTCGCTCGTTTCCAAGGATGTAGCCCTCGGCCAGGAGCTCCCGGACCATGAGGTCGCCGGGCACGTGTCCCGAGGCCTCCTTGAGCACCGCGACGGCCTTGGCGGCTTCCCCCCGGGCCAGGAGCACCTCGCCCATGAGGGAGAGGGTATCCCCGTCCCGCTGGATGTTCAGGGCGTCGCCGGCGGCTTCCAGGGCGCCCTGGAGGTCCTCCTCGTCGAGCAGCAGCTCGCAGAGCTGGATCTTCGGTTCCGCCTCGTCGGGCCGCAGTTCGATGGCCTTCCGGAGGGCCTCGATGGCCTCGTCCACCCGGCCGGGTTCGTCCTTCAGGACTTTCGCCAGGAGCATCCAGGCCTCGAAATGCCTCGGACTGAGCTGGACCACGCGCTTGGCCAGGTTCTCCGATTCCTCGAAATCCTGGGCGACTTCCTTCAGGGCGGCCACGGTGAAGACCAGTTCGTAGTTCTTGGGATCCAGGGCAAGGGCCTGGGCGAGGCGCTGGGCCGCCTCGGCGAGCTGGGCGGAGTCCAGCAGGGCGGAGGTCTCCAGGAGGGCGCGCCTCAGCTGGGACATGGACCGGGGCTTGGCGATGGGCAGGATCCTGGCCCGGTAGCGGGTGAAGAGCTCCCTGGCGCTGATCAGCTGCAGGTTCTCCTCGACCAGCTCCTCCCAGCGGGTGGAGAAGGCCTGGCCATCCAGCTGGCCCCGCTCCTCCATCTGCTGCACCAGGGACATCAGCCCGTTGCGGAGCATGACCTCGGAGCGCTCGAGCCTGCCCAGCTGGTCCGAGACCGTCTCCAGGTAGGTCTCGATCCGGCGCAGGTTCTCCTCGAGGCCGGTGATCCGCTCCAGGAGATGCTCGTCCAGGTCGTCGCCCGCGTTCTCGTCGCTCTCCTCTTCCTCCCAGCCCTGGTCCCCCGTGACGATGAGCAGGCGCGTCCCGCACTTCCGGCAGGTTTCCCGCTCCCCCGGATTCCAGGTGAAGCAGTTCTGGCAGTAGGTTCCCGGGATTTCCGTGTCCATGGAACCAGGATAGCCGGGCCCTGTTCCGGGTGGGGGCATTCCAGCGTCCCGGAAGCCTGGTTGATCTATCCTTGGGTTTCCGAGGTGGCCGTGAGCCGTGAAGAGAAGAGACAGGAAGCCATGGACCTGGTCGGGAGGGCCTACCAGCACCACATGAAGGGCGAACTCGACCGGGCGATCGAGCTCTACGGCCAGTCCCTCGCGGTCTTTCCCACGGCGGAGGCCTATACCTTCCGGGGCTGGGCGCGTTCCGGCGGGCCTGCCCCGGACTTCCCGGCGGCCATCGCCGACTGCCAGAGGGCCATCGACCTGGATCCGGAGTTCGGGAACCCTTACAACGACATCGGGGCCTACTACATCGAGATGGGCCAGCTGGACGACGCCGTCCCATGGCTGAAGATGGCGCTGAAGGCCAAGCGCTACGAGAACTACTGCTTCCCCCGCTTCAACCTCGGCCGCGTCTGCGAAGCCCAGGGGCGCCTGGAGGCTGCGCTCGAGCACTACCGTGCGGCCCTGGAGGAGAACGCGGGCTACGCGCAGGCGGCCAGGGCCGTCGAGCGGATCGAGGCCCGCCTGGGGACTCCCTGAGCGATCCTGGCCGGAGGGTGTCTAGGACGGCACGAGCTTCAGGGGGATCCGGAGCTTCCGGCCCCGCCGGAAGATCTCGAGCTGGACCGTTCCGCCCATGGGTTCGGCCTCGAGGGCGTCCAGGAAACGATCGTGGTCGGGGGTGGCCTTGCCGTTCACCGACAGGATGACGTCTCCCAGGACGTAGCGGTTGCCGGATCTCGCGATCCCCTGCAGGCCCGCCCTGTCGGCGGCGCCGCCATCGCGCACCTGCAGCACGATGACGCCCTCCGGCGCGTTGAAGTAGGAACGGTAGGATTCCGGCAGAGGATCGAACCCCGGGTCGGGCCGGGCGGTCCTTCCCCGCGAGATGAGCTGGGGCACGACCCGGTTGACGGTGTCCACCGGCACGGCGAACCCGATGCCGGCGCTGCTTCCCGAGGTGCTCTGGATGGCCGTGTTCACGCCGATGAGCCGTCCCGAAGTGTCGAGCAGCGGACCTCCCGAGTTGCCCGGGTTGATGGCGGCGTCCGTCTGGATGACGCCGGAGATCCTCCGCCGGGTGGCGCTCTGGATCTCCCGGCCCAGGGCCGAGACGACCCCGGTGGTGAGGGTCTGGTCGAGCCCGAAGGGGTTCCCGATGGCGAGCACCCGCTGGCCCACCTGCAGGTCCGAACTGGTGCCCAGGGGAATCGGCCTGAGCTGGGCCGGGCGGGTCAGGAGCCGCAGGACGGCGAGATCCTTCTCCGGCGCGAGCCCGACCACCTCGGCCTTGTGGGTGCTGTGGTCGCTGAGGGTGACCGCCAGCTCCTGGGCCTGCTCGATGACGTGGTAGTTCGTGACCACGTGCCCCTGGTCGTCCCAGAGGAAGCCGGTGCCCGTCCCGGTGGGCACGGCCTGGACGTCGAGGCTGAACCAGTCCTGCCGGTAGGCGATGGAGGTGATGTAGACCACGGAGGGCCTGGCCTCCTTGAACCGGTTGATGAAGACCTGCTCCTCGGGGAGGAGCGGTCCCCGCTCGGCGATGGGCCGCGGGGAGGCGGGCTGGTGCAGGATCGCCTGGCTGCTGCACCACCCCACGAGCACGCCCGTGCAGACCAGGAGGGTGACGATCGCGGCTCTTCGCATGGGAACTCCCGCAGGGATACCGATCCTTCAAATATGGATCCGCGGGAAGGCCCGGGGGAACGCAAATCGTGCAGCGCCATGGGCGATGCGCCTGCCGCGGCCCCGAAGACCTCCCTGCGGTTTTCCGGCTCGACGTGCCGCGAGGACATCGAGACTCCACTGGACATGGGGCCTCCATGGGGCCGACGGGTGCTGGGATGGATCCAGGTGGGGGCTGTCTGGGAGGCAGTGGATGGAGATATGCTCGCGACAAGGGTTTATGTGAAAAAATGCATAAATATTTTTCGTTAACATAAAAAATGGAAAATATTATTCTATTAAATATTTGCTTGGAATTTGTATGGAATACGAAGGATTTTTCGAATGAAAAGAATAAAATTTTTCATTAACAAAATTTTTGGATAAATGTTATCTCTTCCAACCATGCCAGGATGTGGCATCCTTGAGCCATCGATTCAGCAGCCGTCGATCGCCTGGGTTCTAGGGCGCAGGCGGCGTCACCCGGTGGTCCGGATTGGAGAAGCGTCATGAGGAAAGAGAACGTGAAGGTCGCGATCTGGGGCTTTGGCGCCATGGGAAGTGGAATGGCCGAGGTCCTGCTCCGCAAGAAGGGCGTGGATATCGTCGGTGTCTGCGACATCCATCCGGCCCGGCAGGGGAAGAGCATGTTCGAGGTGCTGGGCGTTCCCAAGGGTGACCGGAAGGACGTGGTCATCCAGGGGGACATCGCGAAGGTTGTCAGCAAGGGGTCCGCCGACGTGGTCCTCCTGGCGACCGACAGCTTCACGCGCAACGCCTTCGGCAAGATCAAGCAGATCGTGGAGCTGGGCATCAACGTCATCTCCACCGCGGAGGAGATGTCCTATCCCAAGGCGAAGGAGCCCGAGTTGGCCGCCGAGATCGACCGCCTGGCCAAGGCGAACGGTGTGAGCGTCCTGGGCACCGGCATCAACCCCGGCCTCATCATGGACCTCCTCGTCATCCTCATGACCGGCGCGTGCACCGACGTCGAGTACGTCAAGGCCGAGCGCGTGAACAGCCTCTCCCCCTTCGGCCCCGCGGTCATGGAGGAGCAGGGCGTCGGCATCTCCCTGGAGGATTTCAACCGGAAGTCCAAGGAAGGCCACCTGGCCGGCCACGTGGGCTTCAACGAGTCCGTGAACATGATCTGCGACGCCATCGGCTGGAAGCTCGACAAGCCGGTCGAGCAGACGATGGCCCCCATCGTCTCGAACGTGCTCCGCAAGACCAAGTACGCGGAAGTGAAGCCGGGCGACGTCGCCGGCTGCACCATGAAGGGCTTCGGGACGGTCGGCGGCAAGCTGGCCGTGGAGATGGTCCATCCCCAGCAGATCGAGCCCCAGCTCGAGGGCACCGACACGGGCGACTATGTGATCATCAAGGGCACGCCGAACGTCAACCTGGCCAACAAGCCCGAAGTGCCCGGCGGCATCGGCACCATCGCCATGTGCATCAACATGATCCCCCAGGTCATCAATGCGCGCCCCGGCCTGCACACCATGATCGACCTGCCCGTTCCCCGCGCCATCATGGGCGACATGCGCGAGCAGATCCAGGACTGACCTGGAACGGTCGTGAGCGAGGCCATGATGGGCTCTGTCTCGAATTTCCGCATCTAGCACGGTCGCACCCCGGAGGCCTGCCGGTCGCGGAATCACCTTCCGCGCACCCCCGCCTCCGCGGGGCGGCCTTTTTCAAGGACCAAGCCATGAGCAAGATCGCCAAGGGAACCTGGGTCGAGATCGAAAGGGTGCTGCTCAAGCCCGAGGAGCGTGCCCCCAATCTTCCGGAAGAGACGCGCAGGTGCCCTTATCTCCTTCACATCTCGGGATTCCTGCAGGAGGATGCCGCGATCGGGGATACGGTCAAAGTCCGCAGCCTCATCGGGCATGAGCACACGGGAGTGCTGAAGGTCGTCAATCCCAGCTACGCCCACAGCTTCGGGCCCACGGTGCCCGAGCTCCTCAGGATCGGAAGGAGGGACAACCAATGAGCGCGCCGAACCGGGACATGTCCTACGCCGCCGTCATGGCGCGCAAGAACGAGATCATGAAGGCGTCCATGGGCATGGACTACAACGACTTCATCCAGAGCCCC
>DAOPZL010000072.1:10765-14196 GCA_035353395.1 Holophaga sp. | reverse complement strand
CCGGCCTCGCGGAAGGTGTAGATGGTCTCCCCGGGACGCGCGAAGCCCTGGCGCCTGGCCAGGGCCTCCAGGAGCTCGGGATCCTTCGTGGACAGGCGGCGGACCTCCTCGGCGAGTTCCTGGTTCCGGGCATGCTTCTGGAGCAGCAGGAGCTGGTACTGGCGCAGCTCGGCCTGCCGCTTGCGGAGATCCGGAAGCCCCGAGGACGAGAAGAGCAGGATGATCATCGTGAAGACGAAGGACAGCCCCAGGGCTCCCCAGAGCGTGCTCGACTTCAGGAGCCAGGAGGAATTCATCTTCTACGGCAGCAGAGAACCGAAGGCGTCCCGCCCGGCATAGCGGGCGGCGGCCCCCAGCTCCCACTCGATCTGGAGAAGCCGGTTGTACTTGGCGACGCGGTCCGTGCGGCAGGGCGCGCCGGTCTTGATCTGGCCCGCGCCCGTGGCCACGGCCAAGTCCGCGATGAAGGTGTCCTCGGTCTCGCCGCTGCGATGGCTGATGACCGCCCGGTAGCCGGCCTTGTGTGCCATGTCCACGGCCCGGAGCGTCTCCGTGACCGTGCCGATCTGGTTCAGCTTGATGAGGATCGCGTTGGCGACGCCTTCCTGGATGCCCTTGGAGAGGATGGCGGGATTCGTGACGAAGAGGTCGTCGCCCACGAGCTGCACCTTGCCGGACAGCTTCTCCGTGAGGCCCTTCCAGTTCTTCCAGTCGCTCTCGTCGCAGCCGTCCTCGATGGAGATCAGGGGATGACGGTCCACGAGGCCCGCGTAGTAGTCGATGAGCTGGGCTCCGGTCTTCCGGCCGCCGTCGATCTGGTAGCCCTTGTCCTTGTAGAACTCGCTGGAGGCGCAGTCGATCCCCAGGAAGACCTCCCGGCCCGGCTTGTAGCCCGCCTTCTTGACCGCCTCGGTGATGAGCGCGAGGGCCTCCTCGTTGGAGCCGAGGTCCGGCGCGAAGCCGCCTTCGTCGCCGACGCCGGTCGCGAGCTTCCGGCCTTTCAGGACGCCCTTCAGGCCGTGGTAGATCTCCGCGCACCAGCGCAGGGCCTCCGCGAAGGTCGGCGCCCCGACGGGCAGGATCATGAACTCCTGGATGTCGACGTTGTTGTCGGCGTGGGCGCCGCCGTTCAGGATGTTCATCATCGGGACGGGCAGGAGCCTGGCGGCCGTGCCGCCGAGGTAGCGGTAGAGGGGCTGTCCGCAGGCCTTGGCGGCCGCGTCGGCCAGGGCCATGGACACGCCCAGGATGGCGTTGGCGCCCAGCTCCGACTTGTTGTCCGTGCCGTCCAGGCTGATCATGAGCTCGTCGAGCTCCGCCTGCTGGAAGGCGTCCATGCCCTGCAGGGCATCCTGGATCTCCGTGTTGATCGACTGGACGGCACCGAGCACGCCCTTTCCGAGGTAGCGCTTCTTGTCGCCGTCGCGGCGTTCGAGGGCTTCCCGGCTGCCCGTCGAGGCTCCGGAGGGAACCATGGCCTGGCCGCAGGTGCCGTCGTTGAGCTCGACCCTCGCAAGCACCGTGGGATTGCCGCGGCTGTCGAGGACTTCAAGAGCGGAGACGCGTTCGATCAATTTCATGGGAGATCCAGGATGTCGGCTGAAGCTACTTCTTCGCGGCGGCCTTCTTGACGGCCGGCTTCTTCGCCACGGTCTTCTTGGCCGGAGCCTTCTTGGCCACGGCCTTCTTGACGGGGGCCTTCTTCGCCACGGCCTTCTTGACGGGGGCCTTCTTCGCCACGGCCTTCTTGACGACCGGCTTCTTCGCCACGGTCTTCTTGACGGGGGCCTTCTTCGCAACCGCCTTCTTGACGGCCGGCTTCTTGGCGGCGACCTTCTTGACGACCGGCTTCTTGGCCACGGCCTTCTTGACGGCCGGCTTCTTCGCCACGGCCTTCTTGACGGGGGCCTTCTTCGCAACCGCCTTCTTGACGGCCGGCTTCTTGGCGGCCGGCTTCTTCGCGGCGGCCTTCTTGGCCGCGGGCTTCTTCGCCGCAGGCTTCTTGGCGGCCGGCTTCTTCGCCGCGGGCTTCTTGGCAGCGGGCTTCCGGGCGGCCTTCTTGGGGGCAGCCTCGACAGGCGCGCCGGCGGTCTCGTCGACGGGAGGCGTGGTCTCGTCAGGCAGTTGGATATGTTCCATTGGGAACTCCTTTTTGCCCTTCCGGGCGGGGTGAGAGAGAGACGTTGATGCAGGAAGTGTATCGGCTTTCGCGGCGTCACCAGTGGATTTGTTGCGATCCTCCTTGCGGGTCCCCACCTTGCTCCCGGTGGACAGATCCGCCTCGGCGGCCCCGGAATCCATGGCTTCCGCAAGCTCGGGTCTGCTCTTGGCCTTGGAACCCTTTTTCGCGGATTCCACGCCGGAGAGGATCTGGGCCAGGCGCTTGCCGGGATAGAACTCGTCCAGGAGGGCGTCGCCGACGATGGCGCCGTGCACGCCCATGGACTCGAGTTCCTGGATCTGCGGGAGCGCGCCGATGCCGGCCTCGATCATCCGGAGGCACCTGTGTTCCGGAACCTTCTTCATCAGGGCGAGGGCCTTCTCCCAGGAGGGTTCCCAGGTATCCAGGTCCCTGCCCAGCACGCAGATGATGTCGGCGTTGGCCTCGAGGGCCCGCTTCAGGTCCGCCTCGCTCGCGACCTGGACCACCGCATCCATGCCCTTGGCGAGGGTGAGCTCGATGAGGGTCCTGAGACGCGGCGGCTCGAGCAGCGCGGCCATCAGGAAGACGGCGTCCGCCCCGAGGATCTTGCTCTCCTCGACCTGGTACTCCTCGAAGATGAAGTCCTGCCGGATGAGAGGGACCTTCACGGTGGCCCTCACCTCGGACAGGTGGCGGTCGTCCCCGTAGTAGAGGAACTTGTCCGTGGCCACGGACAAGGCGCGAGCGCCGTTGTCCACGAGGCTCTTGGCGTGCGTCGAGGCGCGATAGCTCTCCCGGACCTGGCCGCGCAGCGGGTTCCCGCCCGACACCTCGGCGATGATGGAGATGCCCGGCTGGCTGAGCTCTTCCTTCAGGGAGTGGTGCCCTCGGTAGGACTCCTTCACCGCCGCGGGCCCTTTTTGCTTCTTGATCTCGATGTCCAGCGCCTTGAATATCTGGACTTTCTTCAGCATCTACCACCCTCCGCCATTTCGCGCCAAGTCACGGGGACGTTCCTGGTTCACGATGGAATACTTCTTCTAATTCTCCACTACACCAGCGTTTCCAGACAGGTCAACAGATTTGTACATTGTCCCGCGGAAAAATGACAGCCTGAATTCATCTTCGCAAACCCTCGGATCCTCGCGCCAGGCCTCTCGTTCCGGCCGGCGAGGCCGGCCCCGGATCAGTCCCGGTCCTGGCGTCCGAGGAGCGACTTGAAGCGGCTCAACAGCCCCGGCCGGTCGCGTTCCTCGGCCTCCGGCTCCTCCTCCTGCAGGTCGACGTC
>DAOPZL010000072.1:7143-10665 GCA_035353395.1 Holophaga sp. | reverse complement strand
GCCCCGGCCGGTCGCGTTCCTCGGCCTCCGGCTCCTCCTCCTGCAGGTCGACGTCCGGCGGAATCGGGATGGAAGGATCCAGTTCCAGCGCCCTCCTGAAACAAGCGCGGGCATTGGCCTTGAAGTTCTTGCGATGGTAGATCTCACCCATGAGGGACCACGGCTCGGCCGCCCTGGGCCTCAACCGCGTGGCCGCCTGGAGGGCCTCGATGGCGCGGGTGGACCAGGCGGGATTCGCGGCGCGATGCCTGCCGAGGAGCAGCCACGGCTCGTAGGCCTGCTCGGAATCGGGATCCAGCTTCACGCTCTGCTCGAGCATGCGGATCGCTTCGGCCATCCGCTCCTGGAGCAGGAGGTGCCGGGCCTTCAGGAAGTGCCTGTGCGCCCGGGCCAGGGGAGGCTCCTGGTCGTCCTGCGCTTCATCCCCCGCGGGGATCGGCGAATCCGGCAGGGATGGAATGAAGGGATCGGCGGGCACGGCCTGGGGCGTTCTCGCCGGCAGGAAATCCAGCGGCTCCGGAGGAACGGGTTCCGGTTCCGCCGGCGAAACCGGGGCGGGCTCCAGGTCGAGGGGAGGCAGTTCCGAGGAAGTCGGCACCTCCTCCTCGACCGGGGGAACGGGCTCGGCCTCGGGAGGCCTGGCGGGATTGAGCACCGATCCCTGGACCAGGGTGATGCCGCCCATGGCCCAGAGGGCCGCCAGCAGCCGGGCTCCCTGGCTTTCGTCCATGCCCGCCAGTGAAAGGAAGGTCTCGTAGCCGAGGGGCTCGGGACCCCAGAAGGACGTGGCATAGGCGATCTGCGGCGTCAGCGGAAGCTCCCCGAGCTGGCTCAGCACCTCGGACGGCGCCGCCCACCGCCAGGCGTTCTCGGCGTAGAACAGGTCGCAGAGGTCCTTCAGGTTGTTCGCTTCCTGGAAGGCCGCCCACACGAACTTCCGGTGGTCGAGCTGGAAGCGGAGCCCGTCGCCCGCCCTGTCGCGTTCGGATCCTTCCTGCCAGGCCATCTCGATGACGGGATGCTCCAGGGCGTGGACCATCACCTGCTCCTGGAGGGAACGCAGGTGGTGATCGCGCTCCTCCAGGGACATCAGTCCCCACTGGACCACCTTCTCGCCCAGGCGGAAGTGCTCCTCGTTGGCCAGCAGCTCGCTGAGGGCCTGGAAATCGAGCACGCCCTGCCGCAGCAGGTAGTTTCCGAACTGCTCTCCCGCGACGTCGCTCTGGAGGTAGACGATGTCGCCCGAGGACCAGTGGAGCCGCCGCGTGCCGTCGTTCTGCTCCAGGACCAGCATGCCCTCCGCCCGATCCTGGCGCAGCACTCCCATGACGGCTGGCAGGATCTGGGGCGCCTGGGGCCTGATCACGATTTCTCCATGAAAGTCCGGGGGGCGGGAGCGCTACGCTTGGAAAGAGTGCTGGCTTGGTCCGGTAATGCCGAGATCGTATGCTGGCAGTTCTACTCCATTCTGCATCCGAATCGGCAGACCCATGTTTGAAAAACTCGGAAGGTTCGAAATCAAGGGGCTCATCGGCCACGGCGCCATGGGCGAAGTCTACCTCGGCTACGATCCTTCCATCGGCCGGGAGGTGGCGATCAAGACCCTCCTCGCCCGGCCGTCCGCGGGCGAGGAGGCCCGGCAGCGCCTGGCCCGGGAGGCCAGGGCCGCGGGCCTCCTGAACCACCCCAACATCGTCACCGTCCACGAATTCGGAGAGGACCAGGGCGTCCTCTACATCGCCATGGAGCGCATGGACGGGCAGGATCTCGAGGAGCTGCTCCGCCAGGGGAGCCTCGCGCCCGGCGAAATCCTGGAGGTGCTGGCCCAGGTGTGCGACGGCCTGGGGTTCGCCCACCGCCACCACGTGATCCACCGGGACATCAAGCCCTCCAACGTGCGGGTCCTCCGGGACGGCCACGGGATCAGGGCGAAGATCATGGACTTCGGCGTCGCCCGGATGAAGGACTCCGAGTCGACCGCCACGGGAACCGTCGTCGGGACCGTGAGCTACATGGCCCCGGAATACATCCGCACGGGCAGGCCCGACGGCCGCAGCGACCTCTTCGCGGTGGGGGTGATGCTCCACGAGTGCATTTCCGGCCGCCGCCCCTTCGACGGAGACACCACACCGACCATCCTCTACCGGATCGTCAACGAGCCGCCGGCTCCCCTGGACCTCTCCCGGGTGAAGGAGATCAGCCCGGCCCTCCTGGACATCCTCGAGAAGGCCCTGGCCAAGAATCCGGACGCCCGCTACCAGACCGCGGACGAATTCGCCCGCGCGCTCCGGGCGGCGAAGGAGCCGGCCTGGCGCGCGCGGGAAGGGGATGTTGGCACCAGCCTGGATGTCCACCCGGAGACCGAGGCGCTTCATTCCCCGGCCACGCAGTCCCTGCCCACGGCCGGCGTCCCTCGCCCCGGGCCTGCCCGATCCCGATGGGCCGTGGCGGCCCTCCTGGTCGCCGCCGCCGCGCTGGGGGCCCTGGCGGGAGGCGGTGCCCTGTTCTATCGCACGCACCACCCCCGGCGGTCTCCCGTCCCCCTCCGGAGCGGCAACAGGCTCCCGGCTCGGGGCGCGGCCTCGGCCGGGAAGCCAGCCGGGCCATCCTCCCCTTCCACGGACGGACCTGCCCCGCCGGCGGCGCTCCCGGTCCAGGCCCTCCCCGCGGAAGGGAACGCCCCCTCGGGATCCGGCCCCGTCCGTCCGGGGCCGGAATCCCCCGAGCCCTCGTCGCCTGCCCAGAAGAACCTCACCAACATCACCCTGAGCGACGCGATCCGCGCGGTGGATTCGGACCCGGCCCAGGCGATCGAAGGCCTGCGCACGGTGGTCGCCACGGATCCCGGCAACGCCAATGCCCAGGCCTGGCTCGTCGTCGCCCTCTACGAGGGAGGCCACTACCAGGAGATCCCCGGCGTCCTCGCGAGAGCCAGGAGGCACGGCATCACGAAGGCCATGCTCTCGAACAACCTCCGCTTCAGGATGGTGATGCAGGACGAGCAGGCGAAGCACCGGATTCCCGGGGGCACTGGAGGGGACGAATGAGCGAGGAGGAACGGAGCATGCAGGACCTGGAGGCGGCCCTGGGCTACCGGTTCTGCGATCGGGAATGGCTCAGGACGGCCCTGACCCCGCCCTCGACGGGCCTCACCCCCAACAACCAGCGCCTGGAATACCTCGGGGACGCCATCCTCCAGCTCGCCGTCTCGGAACTCATCTTCCGCGAGAAGCCCGACTGGCACGAGGGCGCCATGTCCAAGCTGCGCGGCCTGCTCGTGTGCACCCAGTCCCTGTCCGAATGGGCGACGGAACTGGACCTGCGGCTGGGCGTGGGCCCCCGCTCGACGAGGAAGGAATCCTCGCCGAGCGTGAGGAAGCCGAAAGCCGACGCCATGGAAGCCGTGATCGCCGCCGTGTTCCTCGATGCCCGGCATGCCGGACAGGATCCCCTGGCCACGGTGACCGGCCTCGTGGCGTCGAAGTTCCTGGCCTCCATCCGCCAGGCGCGGATCGGGATCTG
>DAOPZL010000072.1:2133-7043 GCA_035353395.1 Holophaga sp. | reverse complement strand
GCCTCGTGGCGTCGAAGTTCCTGGCCTCCATCCGCCAGGCGCGGATCGGGATCTGGGAGGAGCAGGACAGCAAGACGACGCTCCAGGAGCGGGCCGCCTCGCTCTCTTTCACGGCCCCCCGCTACGAGCTCGTCGAGAAGGGCGGCCCCGACCACGCTCCGGTCTTCACCGTGAGGGTCCGGGTCGGGAGCCTGGAGGCGGTGGCGACGTCCGGGACCCTGAAGCGGGCGCAGATGGCCGCGGCGCGGGAACTCCTGAAGCGCCTGGACCCCGCGGGGACCTAGCCGCCCCGCCCCTTTCCCCGCCGCCGCGGGGGCGACGACCGCCATCCCGGAAGGCGCCCCTATGCCCTCGCATGGAAGTCGGCTACGATGTGCGGTTAGCCGGAGCCCTTCCTTCGCGCCGCTCCGGCCGATTTCCGCAGGACCGCGATACCCGAAAAGGAGCCTCCATGAAGACCATCAACACCCCCGCCGCCCCTGCCGCCATCGGCCCCTACAGCCAGGCGAAGATCGTCGGCAACCTGCTCTTCACGGCCGGCCAGATCCCTCTCGTCCCCGAGACCATGGAGATGGTCACGGGCCCCATCGAAGCCCAGGCCGAGCAGGTCCTCCGGAACCTGGCCGCCATCCTGAAGGAAGCCGGCACCTCCTGGGACCGGGTGCTCAAGACCACCGTCTTCCTCGCGGACATGGGCGACTTCGCCGCCTTCAACGCGGTCTACGAGAAGGCCCTCGGCGGGGCCAAGCCGGCCCGGAGCGCGATCCAGGTCGGCGCGCTGCCGAAGGGCGCCAAGGTCGAGATCGAGCTCATCGCGGAGCTGTAGCCCCTCCCCGGCGACCGGGATCGTCGATCGGTTCGTGAACCATGAGTGAAAATCTCCCCTTGCGGGGAGTGGCACGACTGATATATTAGATATCTGAAGTGCCGGCCATGCTGTCATCCTTGTCCGCAACTTCCAGTGACCAGGGATACGATCATATGGTATCGAGTCGAACGCTCTCACCCATCCTCCAGACGCGCTCCCTGCGCGAGCAGGTGTACGAGTACCTCCGGGACGAGATGAACCGGGGCGGCCTCCAGCCTGGGGCCTTCCTGGACCTGAACGACCTGGCGCAGAGGCTGGGCATCAGCCGAACGCCCCTCCGGGAAGCCCTCCTGCAGCTCGAGTCGCAGGGCTTCGTGACCGTCCTGCCGCGGCGCGGCTTCCGGCTGAACCCCCTCACCCTGGACGACATCCGGCACTACTACGAGATCATCGGCGCCCTGGAGTCGGCGGCCCTCAAGATCGTCGGGTCCACCCTGGATTCCAGGGACCTGCTCCGCATGCACCAGCTGGACGACGGCATGGCCCAGGCCGTGGCGGCCTCCGACTTCGACAAGTACTACACGCTCAACGTCGCCTTCCACGAGGTCTACCTGGGGCGCTGCGACAACGCGCGGATGCTGGCCCAGATCAACCTGCTGAAGCAGCGCCTGTACGACTGGCCGCGGCGCAAGGGGATGAACCAGTCCTGGGAGGAGCGCTCCATCCAGGAGCACGAGCGCTTCATTTCGCATCTCGACAAGGGGCAGGTCCAGGAAGCCGCCAACTTCCTCCAGGACGTGCACTGGTCCTTCAAGGTCCAGGAAGAGTTCATCCACCTCTACTACTTCTCGCCGGAGCTGTAGCATGCGGAGCGGCCTGGTCTTCAACGTCCAGCGCTTCTCTCTCCAGGATGGTCCGGGCGTGAGAAGCACGGTCTTCATGAAGGGATGCCCCCTGGCCTGCGCCTGGTGCCACAACCCCGAGAGCCAGTCCCCGGAGACCGAAATCGTCCGCATGCGCAACCGGTGCATGATCTGCGGGCTGTGCAGCGAGCAGGAGCTGGGCGAGCCGGTCAGCCTCGACCTGGACGAGACGGACGTGGAGGCCTGTCCCACCGGCGCACTCCAGGCCATCGGAAAGCGGGTGGTTTCGACGGACCTCGCCAGGACGCTGCTCCGGGACCGGATCTTCTTCGACGAGTCCGGCGGCGGCGTCACCTTCTCGGGCGGCGAGCCGCTCCTGCAGGCCCGGTTCGTCATCGAGGTCATGAGGATGCTGAAGGCCGAGGGCATCCACACGGCCCTGGACACCTGCGGCTACGCCAAGTGGCCCGACCTGGAGGAGGCCGCGGGGCAGGCGGATCTCGTCCTCTACGACGTCAAGCTGATGGACGAGGCGCGCCACAAGGCGGCCACGGGAGTCTCCAACCGCCTGATCCTGGAGAACCTCGCGGCGCTCTCGCGGATCCACCCGGAGATCTGGATCCGCATCCCGATCATCCCGGGCATCAACGACGACGAGGCCAATCTCGAGGCCACCGCCGCGTTCCTGGCTCCTCTTGCCGGAGTCCGCCAGGTGGACCTGCTGCCCTACCATCCGACGGGCGAGGCGAAGTTCGCCCGCGTGGGCATGACGTACTCCCTGCACGGAACGCCTTCCCCGAGCATCGAACATCTGGAGTCCCTTTCGGAGATATTCCGGGCCAAGGGCCTCCATCCAACCATTGGAGGCCGTCCATGAACGAACGCACCCG
The DNA here is from genome assembly GCA_035353395.1 of Holophaga sp. Taxonomy (GTDB): domain Bacteria; phylum Acidobacteriota; class Holophagae; order Holophagales; family Holophagaceae; genus UBA1801. The sequence goes on along the minus strand of DAOPZL010000072.1, from coordinate 4,482 downwards.
GAGATTGCGCCAGGAGAGCCTGGACGCGATTCCTTCCATCACCGCCGAGCGCGCCCTGCTCACGACGGCCTTCTACAGGGAGAACCTGGGCCGCCACAGCCTCCCCATGCTCCGTGCCCTCAACTTCCTGAACATCTGCGAGAAGAAGAGCCTCTGGCTGGGCGAGGCCGAATTGATCGTGGGCGAGCGGGGCCCGGAACCCAAGTCGGTTCCGACCTACCCGGAGCTGACCTGCCACAGCGCCGAGGACCTGCGCATCCTGGACAGCCGGGCGAAGACCCAGTACAAGGTGGCTCCCTCCGTCATCGAGGCCTACGAGGAGGAGGTCATTCCCTTCTGGCGCGGCCGCTCCCTCCGCGACCAGATGTTCCAGCTCCTGTCCAGGGAGTGGCAGGAGGCCTACGAGGCCGGCTGCTTCACGGAGTTCATGGAACAGCGGTCCCCGGGCCACACCGTGGCCGACGGCAAGATCTACCGGAAGGGCCTCCTGGACTTCAAGGCCGAGATCGCCCAGTCCCTGGCCGCCCTGGACTTCGAGAACGACCCCGAGGCCCTGGACAAGCAGGAAGAGCTGAAGGCCATGGACGTCTCCTGCGACGCCCTGATCCGCTGGGCCGAGCGCTACGCCGAGCTGGCCGAGGCCCAGGCGGCCAGGACCTCCAGCTCCAAACGCAAGCACGAGCTCCTGAAGATCGCCGACGTCTGCCGCTGGGTTCCCGCCCACGCGCCCCGGGACTTCCAGGAGGCGCTCCAGTACTACTGGTTCTGCCACCTCGCCGTGGTCACCGAACTGAACGGCTGGGACGCCTACAGCCCGGGCCACCTGGACCAGCACCTCTGGCCGTTCTACCAGAAGGGCCTGGCCGACGGCACCCTGACCAGGGAGAAGGCCCGGGAGCTGCTGGAGTGCTTCTTCGTCAAGTTCAACAACCACACGGCCCCCGCCAAGCAGGGCGTGACCGCGGCCGAGAGCGGCACCTACACCGACTTCGCCAACATCAACCTGGCCGGCCTGATGAAGGACGGCAGCGACGGTTCCAACGAAGTGACGCACCTCCTGCTGGACGTCATCGACGACATGCACATGCTCCAGCCCAGCAGCAACATGCAGATCTCCCGGAAGACCCCGGACAACGTGCTGAAGCACGGGCTGAAGGTCATCCGCAACGGCTACGGCTTCCCGTCCCTCTTCAACGCGGACTCCGTGGTGGAGGAGCAGCTGCGCCAGGGCAAGTCCTTCGAGGACGCCCGCGAGGGCGGCACCTCCGGCTGCGTGGAGGTGGGCGCCTTCGGCAAGGAGGCCTACATCCTCACGGGCTACTTCAACCTGGTGAAGATGCTCGAGCTGGCCCTGCACCAGGGCTTCGACGCGCGCACCGGCAGGCAGATCGGTCCCCGCACGCCCGACCCGGCCACCTTCCGGACCTTCGACGACCTGTTCGCCGCCTTCGAGGCCCAGTTCCACCACGTGCTGGAGATCAAGATGCGCGGCAACCAGGTCATCGAGCGCCTGTTCGCCACCCGCATGCCGCACATCTTCCTGTCCGTCATCACGGACGACTGCATCAAGAAGGGCAAGGACTACAACTCCGGCGGCGCCCGCTACAACAACACCTTCGTGCAGATCGTGGGCATCGGCAGCATCACCGACTGCCTGTCCGCCCTGAAGGAAGTCGTGTTCGAGAAGGGGGAGATCGCGCTGCCCGACCTCGTCAAGGCCCTGGATGCCGATTTCCAGGGCCAGGAGCCCCTGCGCCAGCGGCTGGTGAACAAGACCCACAAGTACGGCAACGACGACGACTACGCCGACTCCCTGATGGTCCGCACCTTCAACATGCTGTTCAAGGCCGTCGACGGCCGGCCCAACGGCAAGGGCGGCGCCTACCGGATCGAGATGCTCCCCACCACCTGCCACGTCTACTTCGGCGAGGTGTGCCTGGCCTCCCCCGACGGACGGAAGAAGGGCCTCCCCCTCTCCGAGGGCATCAGCCCCGTCCAGGGCGCGGACCGCAACGGCCCGACGGCCGTCCTCAAGTCCGCGGGCAAGATGGACCACGTCAAGACCGGCGGGACGCTCCTGAACATGAAGTTCACGCCGAGCCTGCTGGAGGGCGAGGGGGGCATCAACCACCTCCACAGCCTCGTGCGGGCCTACTTCAAGCTGGACGGCCACCACATGCAGTTCAACGTGGTGAGCGCGGACAAGCTGCGCGAGGCCAAGGCCAAGCCGGACGAGTACCGCGACCTCATCGTCCGCGTGGCGGGCTACAGCGACTACTTCTGCGATCTCTCCGAGGCCCTGCAGGACGAGATCATCCAGAGGACGGAGCACACGCAGTTCTAGCCGGC
>DAOPZL010000072.1:0-2033 GCA_035353395.1 Holophaga sp. | reverse complement strand
CTTCCCTGGAAGCCCACGATGACGTCGCCCAGCGTGGGCACCTTGTCCCCCTCCTTGAGCTTCCAGCCGCGCAGCCCGGCGAGGTCGGCGATGCTGCCCGGCACCACGCCCCCGACGACCACGCCCTTGGTGACCCCCAGCAGGGCGGCCAGCTGGTTCGAGATGCCGCTGAACCCCAGCTCTGGACGGTCGAGCTGCCCCTTCGCGATCAGCTGCGGCACCACCCGGTTCAGGGTGTCGACGGGGATGGCGAAGCTGACGCCGGCGTTGTACCCCGTCTGGGTCTTGATCGACGTGTTCATGCCGATCACCCGTCCCGCGGAGTCCAGCAGCGGCCCTCCGGAGTTGCCGGGATTGATGGCGGCGTCGGTCTGGATCGCGCCCCGGATCTTCCGCTGGAGCGCCGAGTCCGTGATGACCTCCTTCCTCAGTCCCGAGATGATGCCCTGGGTCAGGGTATGGTCCAGCCCGAAGGGATTCCCGATCGCGAGCACCGACTGTCCCACCTGCAGGTTCTTCGAGGTGCCGAGGGGCAGGGGCTTCATGTTCAGGAGGGGTGCGAACACCCGCAGCACGGCGATGTCGTAGGCGAGGCTCTTGCCGATCACCCGGGCGCGGTAGGTCTTGCCGTCGGTGAGCGTGACCTGGAGGTCTTCCGCCTCGCTCAGGGGGGCCCCGCCCACGTCGACCATGATGACGTGGTAGTTCGTGACCACGTGCCCCTGGTCGTCCCAGATGAAGCCGGTGCCGGTGCCCGGCGGGATCGCCATGGTGTCCCCCGTCGCCTGGTTCAGCAGCACGTAGCGCTGGGTGGCCGAGGCGATGTAGACCACGGAGGGCTTGGACGTCCTGAAGATCCGCACGCGCTTGACCTCCTGGTCATCCAGGGGCTTCCGGGGCGTGACCGGACGGACCTTGGCGCCCCGGCGCCCGATCTCGATGGCGGCCTGCTCCTCGGGCGTGATGGGCTGCGATCCGGCCTGGCTGGCGGCGAGGAAGGCCAGCCCCGCGAGCAGCAGCCCGCGCGCAGTCGTTGCGGATGATCGTCGTCCCTGGCCCATGGTCGCGCAGCTCCCTCGCCTTCATGATGCGCCAAGTGGCCGCGCGTCCGAAACCCGTCCGGACGCCAGGATGGTTCGCCCTTTTTCCGCCCTCTTGCGTCATGCTGGAAGGATGCCGCACGCCATGGACCGATTCTTCGCGCCGCCGGAAGGCCGCCTCTTCGCCTGCTTCCCTGGGGCCGAGGAGCGTCCGGGCCAGCGGCGCATGGCCGAGCTGGTCCTGGACTCGATCCAGGAGGGCGCGGCGCGCCTGGAGGCCTGGAAGCGCGCCGGCGCGGAGCCCGAGACCCGGCCCGACGCCGTCCTGCAGGCCATCGAGGCGGGAACGGGCACGGGGAAGTCCCTGGGCTACCTGATCCCCGCGATCGCCTCGGGCCGCCTCCCGGTCCTGGTCTCCACCCGGACCAAGCAGCTCCAGCGCCAGCTCCTGGAGGACGACCTCCCGCGGGCGGAGGGGATCCTGGGCCAGGAGCTGAGGGCCGTCCTGGCCAAGGGGAGGGCGAACTACCTCTGCAGGACCGCCTGGGAGGCGCTGGAGGCCCATCCCCCGGCCGAGCTCGCCATGTCGGACCACGCCCTGTGGCTGGCCCTCCCCCGATGGGCCCAGGAGACGCAAGTCGGGGACCGGGAGGAGCTGGGGATCGAGGGCGAAAGCGAGCTCTGGGACCGCATCAACGCCCGGGCCGAGCGCTGCACGGGCCGCCAGTGCCCGCGCTTCGAGGACTGCTTCCTCACGCGGCTGCGCCAGGAGATCGCCGCGGCCGACCTCGTCGTCGTGAACCATGCCCTGCTGCTGGCCGACCGGGTCCTGCGGGAATCCGCCTTCGGGCAGGTGCTCCCGGACGCCCCGGTGCTGATCCTGGACGAGGCCCACGAGATCGAGGAGCAGCTCACGGAAAGCTGTTCCGAGACCTGGTCCGACCGGGCCATGACGCTCCTCTTCCGGGACCTGGCCGAGGAGGCCGGGAAGGA
>DAOPZL010000071.1:0-14837 GCA_035353395.1 Holophaga sp. | reverse complement strand
TTGGTCGGGGCGAAAGGATTCGAACCTTCGACCCTCTGCTCCCAAAGCAGATGCGCTACCAGGCTGCGCCACGCCCCGACGGGCTAACAGTGTAGCGCAGGTGATGGGGATGGCGAGGGGGCGAGGAGGCAGGCGGGCTCGGCCGGGGAGGCCATGTGGCCTGGGATCTTCAAAAAGGGTGGTGGGATCCCTGGGGGGGCCTAGATTGGGGTTGCATCACATCGTTCTGGGGGTGCGTCATGACGTCCTCGAAAGGTGTCCGGTCCCCGGTGGAAAGGCGGTCCCGCAAGCGGAAGCGCGCGCTGGTCATCGACGGCGACATGCTTGCCAGGATCGAGACGCGCCTCCTGCTGGAGATGCAGGGCTACCAGGTGGAAGAGGTGAGCGACGGGATCGAGGCCATCGGCCTGATGGACCTGGATTCGCCCACCCTCGATCTGGTGGTGCTGGACTACGAGATGCCCCTGCTGGACGGCATGGAGACCCTCCAGGCGCTCAGGGCGCTGTCGCCGGAGCTGAAGGCGGTCCTGTGCCTCAAGGGCGACGAGCGTCCTCGCGAGGACCCCCAGGAGGGGATGGCGTTCGTCCGCAAGCCCCTCACGATGCAGAGCCTCACGGACGGAATGAACATGGCTTGCGGGATCCGGCCCGAGCCTCCGGCGCCTCGGAGGATCGCGCACTCCCACTGGATGAAGGTCCATGCCCGCCCGCCCCGCCATCTCTCCAGGTGAGTGGGACTAGTTCGAGAGGGTGATGCTCCGGAGGTTGAGTCCTTGCCGCTGCAGATCGAGGATCCTGCCGGCCAGGCCGACGGCCAGCAGCGTCTTCAGCTCGTCCCCCCCCTTCTTGTTCGCTCCCGGGGGAGGCACGCTGATGATGGACGAGGCCTTCTTCCCCTTCTGCCACTCGAGGTGGATGTCGAAGGCGACATTCTGCCTCTGGCTGTTGAGGGTCCCGTGGACGTGGTCGATGAGGCCGGCCTCGTCGTGGGTCAGCGACAGGGAGGCGGGCCCCTGGGTGCCGCGGCTCTGGTTGTCGATGCTGACGGACTGCAGCCTGCCGTCCCGCCCGTAGCTGAACGCCATGCGCGTGCTGATGCCCTGGACTTCGTTGAGGAAGGACATGCGCTGGGGCAGCCTGGAAGTCTTGTCGAAGGTCATGTCGAGCCGCCCGCGCTTCCAGAAGCCGAGGCTCTCGGCCATGCTCTGTTCCCGTTTCTTCGGGTTGTAGGAGGCGGTGGGGGCGATGAAGGTCACGGTCTGGAGGGCGCGCCCACCCGCGGACTCCTCCCGGCCGAGGGTGGCCTTGAACGTCCTCTGGTCGACGTAGACGGTCTGGATCTCGTTCAGGACCTGGCGGAACCAGCCCAGGAAGGAGAGGGGCGCATCGGGAGCGGGGGGGGCGACCTTGGTCGTGTAGGCGTTCAGTTCCTTGCTGTACAGGAAGCCCCGGTTGCCGATCCGGGTGTAGAGCAGGTTCCCGAAATCGCCGGCGAGTTCGGTCCTGAAGTCGCTGTTGGCGAAATACGTCCCGGCGAGCCTCAGGTTGACGGTCGCGCCCTTGGTGAGTTCCCCCTTGACCTTCCCGTGGCTGAGTTCGTCGAGCTTGGCGCCGAGGGCCTGGGGCGTGAGGCTGATGCTCAGGGTCCCGTGCAGGTTGACGGCGTTGAAAGGCTGGTAGGGCTTGCCGAACCATCCATTGCCGACGGCGTCCATGACCTGCTGGAGGGCCTTCCTCGCCGCCGCGTCCGAAGAGGCGGCCCTGGGGGCCTGGGCACAGAGGGCGGCGGCGGTGGAGACGGCGATGAGAAGGCGGGACGGCATGCGAACGCTCTCCGGGAGTCAGGCTTCAGGGGCTAGGACGCGTTCTTGGGGTCCCGCTTGCGCTTGGAGAAGCAAGCCTTGCAATAGGTGGCACTGGGATCCGAGGGGACGAAATCGAGGTATTCCTCGGCGCCGCACTCGACACAATGGATCTGGATCAGGACCTGGGCCTCCCCCTTCCGGGGCGACCGCCTGGGGGCCGGCTGTCCCTTCCGGTAGCAGCTGGGGCACAGGTAGTACTTCTGGTCCGGGGCGAGCTGGAAGGGCCTGCCGCAGGCGGCGCACAACTTCTCGCGCGGGGCCGGCTCGGGGGCCGCCACCCTCTTCTGCACCATGACGGAACCGGGCACGGAGCCGGGTGCGGCGCCGCGTGGGCGTTCCGAGGCCGCGGGTGGGACATTGGACGTTATTTTTTTTTCGGGCATGGGGGGTGTTCTTTCCCGTTGGAACCGTTCCAAAGACTAGCATCCAGGCCGCGGCTTGGCGACCCTGCGGATCGAATGCGGCGCCTCGGCCGGCGAATCCGTGCAAATCACGCGATACATGCGGAAATCGATCGTTATTTTATCCTTATTTGTGATACGTCTTGCCCCTCAGGATGGTGAAACTCCGGTAGAGCTGTTCCAGGAACATCACCCGGCTGAGGTCGTGGGGGAAGGTCATGGGGGAAAGACTCAAGCGCTCGGGAAACGCCCGCTTGAGGGCTGGATCGAAGCCGTGGCTGGACCCGAGGGCGAAGGCCAGGCTCTCGCCCCGGTCCATCCGGACGCCCAGCCAGGCGGCCATGCCCTCGGAACTGCGGCTGGGGCCTTCGGCATCCAGGAGGACAGGGCAGCGCACGGCGGCGAGAAGCACCTTCAGGCGGTCCGCCTCGTCCTTCAGCTGGCGCGGCCCCTCACCCTTCCCCTCGGGGACTTCCAGGACCTCGAGGCGGCAGAAGGCCCTGAGCAGGTCCCGGTAGTGGGATTCGAGCTGGCGGACCGCTTCGAGCTTGGGGCGGCCGATGACGATCAATCGTATGGGATACAACACAAGTCCTGTTGATAACGGCTTCCGGACGGCTCAATATTTCCGGCAAGAAAGCAGGAGGCGTCATGTCCGTCAAGCCTTGGATCTTTTCTACCATGGCTGCGCTCATCCTTTGCATTGGGTGCGGCAATAAACCTTCGGAACCTCTCCTGGCGTCGGCCCCGCCACCCGCCCGCGAGCCTCGCGAAATCCTGGAGAACCTGCAGTACCTGGGAACCCGGAAGGATCTGAAGCAGATTCCGGTCATTTCCCTCACCGACACGAACATCACCTACGCCCTCGCCTGCCGCCTCCACCGGCATGCGGGAGGGATGGGCCTGGTCCTGACGGACCAGGAGATCATGGACCTGGGGGTGACCGATCTCCGGACGAAGGGCTACCTGGTTCCGGGCGTCTCGCGGATGGACTACCTGGAGGCGAAGCGCAAGGCGGCCTCCAGAGGCAAGGCTCTGCCCTGGATGGCCAAGGTGGATGTGGAGAAGCTGGATACGCTGCCGACCAAGGACACCCTTCCGGACGGCAAGCCCGATCCCGACTACCAGGAGATGAGGGACCGCTACGCGACCCCCGCCATGGCGGCCGGAATCTTCCGGGTCGTCTCGGGCGTGCCCGAGGCCGTGTGGCCCCGGGTCGCCGTCCTCGAGACCCGGCCCGATCCCCGGAGTCCGGACGTCCAGGGCGTGGTCCTGGGCTTCAAGGGAACGCCGGTGCTCCGGGTGGCGGTCATGAAGAACAAGGCCGGCAACTACGGCCTCTACGATCTGGTCCTCGAACAGTCCACGAAACGGCTCATGACGCTGATGGATGGGAGCAAGTAGAACCGGGAAAATGCCTTCCGGCACAGGTGGAGTGCTGCAGGTCACGAACTGGCGGGCCACCCTCCCGGCCCCGGGGGTGTACGGCTAAAGTCGTTGTGTCTGATGCAGGCCAGTTGATTCTCAGTCGTATGAAATTCCCAGTCACGATGGCGCCGATGCACCGGAATAAGTCATACAGTTGCCCCGCAAGGAACCGCTACCTCTAGGAGACGTCCGTATAATCTCCTTTTCCAACACCTTCCCTCTGGAGGAACCATGAGTCAGTACGTCAATGAAGTGCTCGAAAGCCTGAAGAAGAAGGCCCCCTGGGAGACGCTCTTCATCCAGGCCGCCACCGAGATCCTGAATTCCCTGGCCCCCGTCATGGACAAGGAACCCAAGTACCAGAAGAACGCGATCCTCGAGCGCCTCACCGAGCCCGAGCGCGTCATCGGCTTCCGCGTTCCCTGGGTCGACGACAAGGGCGTCATCCGCATCAACAACGGCTGGCGCGTGCAGTTCAACAGCGCCATCGGACCCTACAAGGGCGGCATCCGCTTCCATCCCAACGTCACCCTCGACACCCTGAAGTTCCTGGGCTTCGAGCAGATCCTGAAGAACAGCCTCACCGGCCTGCCCATGGGCGGCGGCAAGGGCGGCGCGAACTTCGATCCCAACGGCAAGTCCGACGAAGAGATCATGCGCTTCTGCCAGTCCTTCATGAGCGAGCTCTGGCGCCACATCGGTCCCGACACTGACGTTCCCGCCGGCGACATCGGCGTGGGCGGCCGCGAAGTGGGCTACATGTTCGGCCAGTACAAGAAGCTCGCCAACGAGTGGACCGGCGTGCTCACCGGCAAGGGCTACAACTGGGGCGGCAGCCTCATCCGTCCCGAAGCGACCGGCTACGGCGTCGTCTATTTCTGCGAAGAAATGCTGAAGACCAAGGGCGACAGCATCAAGGGCAAGAAGGTCGCCATCTCCGGTTTCGGCAACGTCGCCTGGGGCGCCGTGCAGAAGGCCAACGACCTGGGCGCCAAGGTGGTCACCATCTCCGGTCCCGACGGCTACATCTATGACGCCGACGGCATCTCCGGCGAGAAGATCGCCTACATGAGCGAAATGCTCCGCACGAACCGCATGAGCGTGGCTCCCTTCGCCGCCAAGTACAAGTCCGCCAAGTTCATCGCCGGCAAGCGCCCCTGGGAGCAGGCCGTCGACGTGGCGCTGCCCTGCGCCATCCAGAACGAGCTGAACCTGGACGAGGCCAAGGAACTCCTGAAGAACGGCTGCAAGGTCGTGACCGAAGGTTCCAACATGTCCTCCACCTACGAAGCCGTGGAATTCTTCATGGCCAACCAGAACAAGATCATGTTCTCCCCCGGCAAGGCCTCCAATGCGGGCGGCGTGGCCACCTCCGGCCTCGAGATGTCCCAGAACTCCATGCGCCTGCGCTGGTCCGCCAAGGAAGTGGACGAGAATCTCCACGGGATCATGGTCAGCATCCACCAGGCCTGCGTGGACGCCGCCGCCAAGTTCGGCACCCCCGGCAACTACGTGAACGGCGCCAACATCGCCGGCTTCCTCCGGGTCGCCGACAGCATGATCGACCAGGGCCTCGTCTAGGCCTGAATCGCTTCGTGAACAAAAGGAAGAGGAGGGCCGATCGGCCCTCCTCTTCCTTTTCAAACAGTCGCGGGCGCACCCTTCAGGATGGCGGAGGAGCTGCGCCTTCCGTCCATGACGATGTGCAGGGGGACCTCTGCGCGGCTGTGGACGAGGCAGCCCTTCCGCCTGATCACGGGCTGCCGGCGGAGCCAGTCCCAGTCCAGGATGCTGGAGTGCCTGGGATACGGGATCGTGAAGTAGCCGACATTCAGTGACGTCACGTTGTGGAAGAAGTGGGATCCCAGGGAGGCGTCGGCCTGGAAGTTCGCCATGGCGTATTCGACGATGGCCTGGGCGCAGGAGATCATCGACCAGGCGATGGGGATGCCCAGGTGCCGGTCGCTGCTGCCCCAGCGGCCCGGACCGATGAGTATGTACTTGCCGCCCTGGGTCCGGAATTCGTCGTTCAGCCTTTCCAGTTCCTCCGCCAGTTCCACCGTCGCGAACTTGTCGAAGCTGTCCGGATCCACCCAGACGATGTCCCGAAGTCCCTCGACGGTGCCGTTGCCGACGCATTTCTCCGAGAACAGGAAGACGCTCTCCGGATCGAGATCGGCGATCGACAGGCTGACTTCGCTGGAGTCCAGGAGCTGGTGCTTGATCTGCAGCAGGTAGAACGTGGGCCTCCCGTTGCGGGGGTCCGGGTCCAGGTTCACGGCGAACTCGATCTCCACGGGTGTTTCCATGGCGTCGCGGATGAGTCCCAGGGCGTGCTGCAGGATCCCCGCCAGGGGGAAGCGATCGTATTTCAGGATGTTCCGGAAATTCACGATGCGCGGACCTGGGCCGTAGAGGCCGTCCTGGATGCGGTCGTCGTTGGCGTCCCAGGTGGAGGCGCAATGGGTGAGGGCTCCGTCCTTTTCCGCGTCCTTGATCTCCAGGGTGAGCAGCGTGGCGTCCTCCCCGTTGAAGAGGTCCACGGTGGTGCGGCTCATGTCCAGGGCATAGAAGAGCTTCTGGGAGGTGCAGACCTGCTCCTGCGGGATCAGCATGTCGAGGCGGGGATAGGGGGGGGAAAAGCGGAAGGCCTTCGAACCTTCGACGACGTACTTGCCGAGTCCCACCGCGAGGTTCGCGATGCCGTCCTGGGGCTGGGTGTAGGCGACGGGATAGTAGTTGAAGGACTGCGCCACGCCGGAGACGTGGGGATAGAAATGGTCCCCGAAGCGGCTTCCCGCGACCTCCTGGATGAGGACGGCCATCTTCTCCTCCTCGATCTTGTAGTCGATGGCCTCGAAGTAGGAGCGCGACTCCTTGGAGTAGACGGAGGCATAGACCAGCTTGATCGCTTCCGCGAGCTGGGCGACCCGCATCTCCAGGTCCGGATGGTTGTTGGGCAGGAAGAAGGTCGCGTAGAGCCCCGCGAAGGGGTGGGAGAGGCTGTCCTCCAGCAGGCCCGAGGAACGGACGGCCAGCGGATACTTCACGTGCTCGAGGAGCAGGTGGAGCTTGCGCATCAGCTCGGGGGTGAGCGAGCCCATCAGGAAGCGGCGCTTGACGGTGGCGCTGTCCTCCTCGGACTGGAGCGTCTCCCAGAGGGCATGGCGCTGTACGAAGGCGCAGAACTCGTCCGTGCCGATGGTCATGCTGCGCGGGATGCGGATATTGATGCCGGGAAACACCTGCTCGAGGTTCAGGCTGGCGAGCAGGGAGTTGGTGAAGGCGACGCCCCGGCCTTTCCCTCCCATGGAGCCCTCCGCCAGCCTCAGGATGTTGTACTCCTCCTTCTGGAAGGCTTCCGTGAAGGGGATCACCTTCCCCCTGGACTTCATCGTCTGGACGAGATCCCCCATGTTGATGAGGAAGGCCCGGAGGTCCTCGGGATCCGGGAAGTCCTCCGGCTTGACGCGGAGTACCACCTGGGAGACCTGCACCTCGCCCCGGGCCATGAGCCAGGCCGAGAAGTGGTTCCGGGAGGCGTGGTAGACGATGGACGCCACGGGCACCGTCCGCAGTTTCTCCTTCAGGTCGGCCATGTTCGCGGCGCGGGCGATCTCGGCCCCGGACTCGTCCCTGAAGATGAAATCCCCGAAGCCGAGGTACTTGTAGAAGAAGTTCGAGAGCTCGTTTCCCAGGGTGCAGGAGTTCTTGTTGATGAAGCAGCTGTTCAGGGCCGTGGCCCAGGCCTCCTTGTCCGGATCGGAGGACTGGAGCAGGGTCGGCAGGTCGGGATTCCACGCCTTGATGGCCTGGATCAGCTTGATGCCGGCTTCCCGGTCCAGGACGCCCCCCTTCGGGAACTTCCGGTCGGAGATGACGCAGAGCAGGTATTCCTTGAACTGTTCCGCGTAGGCCAGGGCCTCCTCGTAGGACGTCGCCAGGATCACCTTCGGCCGGACCCGCATGGGCAGGGTCCGGAACGGCGCTTCGATGTTCCGGTCCGCGGCCAGCCGCTGGGTCTGTTTCATGATCTCGCTGTAGAGGATCGGCAGGTAGCGCGAGTAGTAGCGGACGCTGTCCTCCACCAGGAGGATCACGCGGGTGAGGCCGATGGTCGTGTCGTTGAAGACGTTGCTGCGATCCTCCAGGAACTTGACCATCGCCATGAAGATCTCGGGGTTCCCGTTCCACACGAAGATGAAATCGTAGTAGCGGAGGAATTCCTGGCGGCGCTGGTCCATGATCCCCACATCCACGTTGTCATTCAGGAGCAAGTAGATGGGGATGCCGGCGTCGGAGGCCCGCAGGCGGCGGGCGATGTCGAAATGGTTGGCCTGGCCGAGCCGGTTCATGACGATGACGAGGTCGAAGTGCCGGCTGGCGAGCCGGTCGAGGGCGTCCTCGCAGGTGCTGACGTTCGTGATCCGGGGGGGATTGCTCATGTTGAGCTGGTAGTACCCGTCGAAGAGGATCTCGGTCAGCAGTCCGTCCTGTTCCAGGGTGAAGGCGTCGAAGGCCGGGGCGATCAGGAGGATCTCCCTGGCCCGGAGCGGCATGAGGTTGTGGAAGATCTCCTTGTCGGACTTGTATTTCCGGAAGATGTCCTGGATCTCGTTGATGACCATGGGATGCCCTCGCCGGGAATGAGGCTTGGATGTTCGGGCGCCGCGGGGACGTGACGCCGGGAGTCGTGCAAGTCTATGCTCGTTCAATGTCGGATGCGGGGATATTGCTGCCGAAGTCGTTCTATCTGAGGCCCGTGGAGACCGTGGCCGTGGACCTGCTGGGCCGCTGCCTGCGCCGCGGGGCGGTGACGCTCCGGATCACGGAAGTGGAGGCCTACGGCGGCCGGGAGGACAGCGCCAGCCACTGTCGGGCGGGACGCACGGCCCGGAACGCGCCCATGTGGGAGGAAGGCGGCCGCGCCTACCTCTATCTCTGCTATGGGCTGCACACGATGCTGAACCTCGTCACCGGGCCGGCCGGGGAGGGTTCCGCCGTCCTCGTCCGCGCCTGCGAGCCCCTGGAGGGACTCGACCTCGTGCGGGAGCGGCGGGGGCCGAGACGGGGGCCGGAGCTGCTGACGGGGCCGGGCAGGGTGGCCCAGGCCCTGGGACTGGATCTTTCCTTCAACGGCGAGCCGCTCTACGAGCCGGGCGGGCTGGAGGTGCGGGAGGGCACCCCCCCGGAGACCGTGCTCCGGGGGCCTCGCATCGGCGTGCCCTACGCGGAGCCCGTTCATCGTCAAGCCCCGCTGCGGTTCGCAGTGGGCGGATCCGCCTGGGTGTCCGAACGGCGGACGCTGGCGCGCCCCTGACCCTCTTCGGGGGGCCGCCCGCGCATCGAGGGTGGCCGACGGCGCCGCGAATGAGATACTGGCGGGAATCGCACGCGCATCACACGAATCCCGCAGGTGGATCCATGGCCGAGGGCCCGAGAAAACCCGTGATCAAGAAGCGCTTCCCCTGGGGCTGGCTGCTCCTGGGATGCCTGGGGGTCGGAGCCGGAGCCGCCGTCTACGTGGTCCGGAACGCCCCGCTGAAGCTTCCGGTCGGCCGGCCCGTGGTGTTCAAGGCTGGGACGCGCAACCCGGTCCTCACCGCCAGCGGGTACCTCGTGGCCAGGCACCGGGCCACGGTCAGCGCCAAGGTGGCGGGCCGGGTGGCCTGGCTGGGCGTGGAGGAGGGCAGCCGCGTAGCCAAGGGCCAGATCATCGCCCGCCTCGAGGACGCCGAGACCCGGGCCGAGCGGGACCAGACCGCGGTCAACCTCCAGCAGGCCGAGGCGGACCTCGCCCGGGGGGAGGCGCTGGCCAGGGAGGGGATCCTGGACCGGGCCAGCCTGGACCGGCTCCGCACGGGCGCGGCGGCCATCCGGGCCCAGCTTCGCCTCCAGGATGCGCTCCTGGAGAGCATGGTCCTGCGGGCTCCCTTCACCGGCACCGTCACCCAGAAGCTCTCGGAGGTGGGCGAGACCGTGAGCCCGGGCAGCGCGGGGGGCGCCAACGCCATCAACGCCGTGGCGGTCCTGGCAGACTTCGACACCCTGGAGCTGGAAGTGGAAGTGAACGAGACGGGGATCGTGAAACTGGCCAGGGGCATGCCCGCGGAGGTCCGGGTGGATGCCCTGGATGCCGAGCCCGGCGCCAGGCCTCTCCGGGGCGTGCTGCGGGAGATCTATCCCACCTCCAACCGCCAGAAGGCCGTCGTGGTGGTGCGCGTGGCCCTCCTGGACAAGCACCCGAGCCTCGTCCCGGACATGGGAGCCAAGGTCACCTTCCTGGGGGAGCCGTTCCCGAAGGATGAGGTCTACGTCGGCCGCGAGCAGGTGGTGCGCCGCCAGGGCCGGCCCTGCCTCTGGGCCCTCAAGGCGGGGCGGGCGGTCCTGGTCCCCGTGGAGCTGGGCGCGGAGAATCCCGTGGGCTACCAGGCCAAGGGCATCCCCCCCGACCTTGAGATCCTGACGGTGCCCCAGGAGGTGAAGCTGGACGAGGGCCGGCGGGTCCAGGCCGCGGAGCCGTGACGATGGCCGACGGCGAACCCATCATCCGCCTCCGCGGCCTGGCCAAGAGCTACTTCCGGGGGGCCTTGGAGATCCCGGTCCTGACGGGCATCGACCTGGACATCCCCCGGGGCGCCTACTACGCCCTGATGGGACCCAGCGGCTCGGGCAAGACGACCCTCCTCAACCTCCTGGCCGGCATCGACCGCCCCACCCGGGGCGAGCTGGAGGTCTGCGGCTACCGCCTCAACGACTTCGACGACGACACCCTGGCGGCCTGGCGCGCCCAGAATGTCGGCTTCATCTTCCAGAGCTACAACCTGATCCCCGTGCTCGACGCCTACGAGAACGTCGAGCTGCCCCTGCTCCTCACGGACCTGTCCCGGGCCGGCCGGCGGGAGCGGGTCATGGAGGCGCTGGACCTGGTGGGCCTGGCGGCGCAGGTGCACAACTATCCCCGGCAGCTCTCCGGCGGGCAGGAACAGCGCGTGGCCATCGCCCGGGCCATCGTCCACGAGCCCGATCTCGTCGTGGCCGACGAGCCCACGGGGGCGCTGGACGCCCGGAGCGCCGAGGAGGTCCTGAACCTCATCCAGCACCTCAACCAGGAACTGGGCAAGACCATCGTGATGGTCACCCACGATCCCAAGGCGGCCCGCCACGCCCACATCCAGATCCACCTGGAGAAGGGGGTCCTGGACCGCGCCGTGGAGGTGCACGACCTGCCCCGGCTGGAGCCCCTCTCGAGCGGGCACGTCCTCCATTGAAGTACGCGAGCCTCGTCCTCCGCTCCCTCTTCCGCCACCGCCTGCGGACGGCCCTGACCCTGTCCTTCCTCTCCCTTTCCGTCTTCCTGGTGGCCCTGATGCAGGGCTTCCTGGGCACCCTGGACTCCCTCACCACCAGCGCCGCCAGCGGTTCGAGGCTGGTGGTGCAGGACAAGGCCAGCTTCACCAACACGCTCCCGGAGAGCTACGGCAACTTCCTGAGGGCCCAGCCCGAGGTCGAGGCGGTGACGCAGTTCCAGTGGTTCGGCGGGGAGTACAAGGATCCCAGGAACTTCTTCGCCAACTTCGGAGTGGAGAAGGAGACCTACCTGAAGGCCTACCGGGAGGAGGCCGGCCTGGACACCCTTCCGCCCGAGCAGGTGAGGGACTTCCTGCGGGACGGGAACGGCTGCGCCGTCGGCCGGGCCCTGGCGGACAAGTACGGGTGGAAGCTGGGGGACGTGGTTCCCCTGGCCAGCCCCATCTTCGACATGTCCCTGCGGCTGAACGTGCGCGCCATCTTCAAGGGGAAGCGCCCGTCCGA
The DNA here is from genome assembly GCA_035353395.1 of Holophaga sp. Taxonomy (GTDB): domain Bacteria; phylum Acidobacteriota; class Holophagae; order Holophagales; family Holophagaceae; genus UBA1801. The sequence continues at coordinate 3,328 of DAOPZL010000071.1, read as the reverse complement.
CGAACAGGTCCTGGTCTTCGACCTCAAGCAGCTCCAGGAGAAAGTGACCTGGATGAAGGGCCGCGTGGGCGCCTTCATCCTGCGGGTCCGGAACTCCCGGGACATTCCAAGGCTCTGCGAGCGCATCGACAGGAACTTCGCCAACGCCTCCCCCGAGACCCTCTCCCTGAGCGAGAACGCCTTCAACCTGAACATGATGAAGATGTTCGGCGATTTCGGGACCATGCTGCACGCCATCACCAGCGCGGTCCTGTTCGCGATCCTCATCGTCACCGCCAGCACCATGGCGATGAGCATCCGGGAGCGTTCCGCCCAGATCGCCGTCCTGAGGTCCATCGGCTTCACCGCCGGCAAGGTCATGGGCCTGCTGCTGGCGGAGGGCCTGCTGCTGAGCCTCCTGGGATGCATCCTGGGCCTGGGCCTGGCCGTCCTGGCGGCGAAGGCGGCCGCCGGGCTCGCCAGCGCCGTCCTGCCCTGGATGGCGGACTTCTACATTCCCGCCGACACGCTCCTGGCGTGCGCCGGGGGGACGCTGGCGCTGGGGCTCCTCTCCACCTTCGTCCCCGCCTACCAGGCCAGCCGCAAGCCCATCGTCGACGCCCTGAGGGCCCTGTGATGTGGCCCGGGTTCTTCCTCCTCCTCTCCCCGTACCTGGCCTGGCTCGCCTGGGCGGCCTTCCGCCATCCCGTTCCCCTGGGCTACAACTGGCGGTCCCTGTGGCAGCGCTGGGTGGGCACCCTGGCCACCGTCGGGGCCGTGGCCATCGTCGTGATGATCTTCGTGGTCGTGCGCGCCATGGCCGCCGGCATCGAGAAGACCTGCGTGAAGAGCGGCCGCGAGGACCAGGTGGTGGTGCTCCGTCCGAATTCCCGGGTGGAGCTGATGAGCGTGGTCCAGCGCGACCAGGCGCGGCTCATCTCCACCCATCCCCTGGTCGCGCGGGACGGGCAGGGGCCCCTGGCCACCGCGGACGTGGTGGTGAGCAAGCAGGTGGCCCTGGCGGACGGCACGGGCAGCATGTCCGTGAGCGTGCGCGGCACGACCCCCGCGGGGATCCGGATGCGCAGCCATGTGAGGCTCGTGCGGGGCCGCTGGTTCCAGCCCAACCTCGGCGAGGTGGTGGTGCCCCGGCGCATGGTGGGGAAGTACGTCGGCCTGGAGCTGGGCAGGAGCTTCGGCATGGCCTCCCGGCAGTGGACGGTGGTGGGCATCTTCGATGGGGACGGCAGCGCCTTCGATTCCGAGATCTGGGGCGACGCCGACGACCTGGTCCAGGCCTTCCACCGGTGGAACGCCTTCTCCAGCGTCGTGGTCCGCCTGCGCCGTCCCCAGGACGCCCCGGCCTTCATCGCGGACATGGACCGGGACGTGCGCCTGAGGCTGGAGGCCAGGACCGAGCCCCGCTATTTCGCCGAGATGAGCGACGCGGGCAAGCCCATGCAGATCCTCGGCCGGATCATCACGGCGATCCTCACGGTGGGCGCGGTCTTCGCGGCCATGAACACCATGTACTCGGCCGTCGCGGGGCGCACCTCGGAGATCGCCGTCCTGCGGGCGATCGGGTACCGGCGGCGGGAGATCCTGGCCAGCTTCCAGTGGGAGGCCATCCTCCTGACCCTGCTGGGCGGGGGACTGGGCTGCGCCTGCGCCTGCTCCTTCAACGGCGTGCAGACCGGGGCCACCAGCATGAACACCTTCTCCGACCTGGGCTACGCGTTCGCCGTGACCCCGGCCCTGGTGGGCCAGGGCCTGGCCTTCAGCCTCGTCATGGGGATCCTGGGCGGGTTCCTGCCGGCCTGGAAGGCCAGTCGCCTGCCGATCGTCGAGGCCATGAGGGGATGAACCGCGGGAACTTCCCTTGAGCTCCGGGGAGATCGGCGATACACTTTCCCCCTTATGTGTGAACAAGCCGCGTGCCGGTGAAGGCATCCGGTCGGTTCCCGGAGGTTCCCATGAAGCCCAAGATCCATCCTGTCCTGCACGAAGTGACCGTCCACTGCCAGTGCGGCAACGAGTTCCAGACCCGCTCCACCAAGAAGGAGCTGCGCGTCGAAGTCTGCGGCGCCTGCCATGCGTTCTACACCGGCAAGCAGCGCGAGATGACCGTCACCGGCCGCGTCGAGAAGTTCCAGAAGAAGTACGCCAAGAAGGCCGAGGCCGCTCCCGTCGTCGAGGAAGCCCCCGCCGTCGAAGCCCAGTAGCTTCCATGATCCATGGGACGGGCCGATTCGTCGGCCCGTCCTTTTCTATGTCCACGGTGATCCATGCTCGACCAGCTTGAATCCATAGACGCCCGGTTCCAGGAGGTGGAGGCCCAGCTCCAGGAGCCGTCCATCGTCAGCGACCCCCGGAAGCTCCGCGAACTCTCCAAGCTCCGTGCCGAGCTGGAGCCCGTGGTGCTGGCCTGGGCCCGGCTGCGGAGCCTCATGAAGCAGCTGGAGGAGGCGGAGGCCATGCTCGCGGACAAGAGCATGGACCCGGAGCTCCGGGAGATGGCCAGCGCGGAGATCCCCGACCTCAAGACGGCCATCGACGCCTGCCAGGCGGAGATCAAGCGCCTGCTGGTGCCCAAGGACCCGAAGGACGCCCGGAACGTGATCCTGGAGGTCCGGGCGGGCACCGGCGGCGAGGAGGCGGCCCTCTTCGCCGCGGAGGTCTTCCGCATGTACCTGCGCTTCGCCGAGCGGCGCGGCTTCAAGGTGAGCGTACTCGACGAGAGCGAGGCGGGCATGGGCGGCCTCAAGGAAGTGGTGGCCGAGATCGAGGGGGACGGGGCCTACTCCGTCTTCCGCTTCGAGTCGGGCGTCCACCGGGTCCAGCGGGTGCCCAAGACCGAGGCCCAGGGTCGCGTCCACACCTCGGCCTGCACCGTGGCCGTCATGCCCGAGGCGGACGAGGTGGACATCCAGATCAACGAGAAGGACCTGCGCATCGACACCTTCTGCTCCGGCGGCAAGGGCGGGCAGTGCGTCAACACGACCTATTCCGCCGTGCGGGTCACCCACCTCCCCTCGAACACGGTGGTGAGCTGCCAGGACGAGCGCAGCCAGATCAAGAACCTGGCCAAGGCCATGACCGTCCTCCGCAGCCGCCTCCTGGAGAAGGCCCAGGCGGAGGCCGACGCCGCCGAGGCGGCCCTGCGCCGGTCCCAGGTGGGCAGCGGCGACCGCAGCGAGAAGATCCGCACGTACAATTTCCCCCAGAACCGCGTCACCGACCACCGCGTGAACGTCACCATCCACCAGCTGGACCGGTTCATGGAAGGCGAGATCGAACCCATCCTCGAGCCCCTGCGCGCGGCCTTCGAGGCGGAGCGGCTGAAGAACCT
>DAOPZL010000070.1:10798-14860 GCA_035353395.1 Holophaga sp. | reverse complement strand
TTCGTAAATCTCCCCGCCGGGTCCAGCAACTCCGGGTCCACCATCCGCCACCAGGCCGTCTTCTCCCGGTAGATCTCCTGGTACGGGTCCTGCTCGGGAAGGGCCATCAAAGTCTTCACGCGGGACTCGGAGGCCCTCTGGCGTTCGATCTGGAGCCAGCCCTTGGGATATTGCCTGGTGGGCAGGAGTTCGAGGGCACCCGCGCTGTTGCCCATGACCGGCGTGGTCTCCGCCTGGGTCTTCCCGGCGATCTTCGCGAACTGGTTCTGGATGAAGCCCCCCGGTTCCGTTCCGGCGGCCGTGCGCCGGTAGGCCAGAGGGGCTCCCGTGGCGGGCTGGGCGCTGTGCAGGACGCCCAGGATCCGTTTCTTCGTGTCGTTCTTGGCGGCCCAGCGGGCCACGAGGCCCCCCATGGAATGGGTCACCAGGATCACCTGCTCGCACTTGAACAACGGCTTGCCTGTGGAACTCTTGAGGCTCGTGTAGACCTCGAGGATCTTTTCGATCGTGTCCAGGACGTGCTGCCCGGAATCCGCGCAGGACTTGATCCAGTTGTAGCCGCAGGCGTAGACCGGGAACCAGCAACGGGCCAGCTTCCTGAGGTCCTCCCGGGTGATCTTGAAGGCGGCGGGAGCCTTGCTCTTCTTGGGATCGCCCGCGTGGAGCAGGGGCCACCACTCGGCTGCCGCGTACATCATGGGATCGTCGAAGGTGGCGATGGGCGTCTGTGGATCAAGGAACAGACGCGGATCCTGGAGGTTCCGCAGCTCCCGCTCCAGGTAGATCAGGAACTCGCCATAGCTGTCCCAATGCACCGTGCCCCAGCCCCGGAAATAGGCCTCCTCGTCGTTCATGGACGTCAGATTGGAAAGAGGCATGCCATCCACCTGGGGTGCCAGGAATCCCGTGTCGTCCACGGTCGTGGTGTCATCGGAAAGCAGGGCCTGGCGCATCCTCGGGTCGAGCTTCTTCCACTTCCTGATTTCCTTGACGGCTTCAGCCTTCCCGTTCGGGGGTCGCCAGGGGATGGGGATCTTGCGGTTCCTCAGGAATTCCATCCGCTCTCGCACGGTCCCTTCGCTGCCGGGCTTCACCTTGAGGTTGCTGCCCATGATGCCCGGCAGAAAGACCACAGGGATCACCCTGCGGGGGGGGATCCAGACCTCGGCTCTCACCACGAAGGAGGCCGGGCTCAGCATGCTTTCGGCGACGATGCTGCCATCCTTGAGCAGGCGGGCGTTCCCGACGGGGCGCGTGGCTCTCGCGTTTCCAGACATGACGTTCCTCCCGTGCCTTGCCGGATTGCTCGCGCATTCCCGCTCAACCCTCGCGTTCCTTGCCAGGGGGCCATCGGTGCCCCCGCTGCCGGCCTTCCGGATGACCCGTGGGTCGTGCGTGGAGCCTGCGGGGGGTGCGCGGCGTGACCCGGGCGGAGGAATCACTTCGATCCGCCGGGTGCCCTGGGCGAGGGCGCCCTCCAGGAGCTCTTCCGGATTCTTGGGGAACTGGACCCAGCCGAGTCATCCAAGTCACCTCTCATGAAACAGGCCAAAGCCAACACCGCTCGAGACGGACACGGGTTCCATCCACCAAGCGGAAAGAGGTGGACCTCCCGTGCTGTCTGGACAATGAATTTATGATTCATTGTTGCACGTTCAACGGACCGGGTAAAGTGCGAAACCAGTGGGTGCCGAGATCGATATATTCATGAATCGGATTCCTGGTCGCGTGGCTTCCGTTTCCTGCGTTGGCGCCTCTCCCGGGCGCGATTGTCCGGCATCCATTCGAAGGGCTATCCTCGATTTCATGCTTCCACCCTCCCCGCGATCATCCAGTTCCAGCCCGTCTCGGGCATCTTCAGGCCTGCGGGCCCCCTCCGAAAACCAGGGATTTTTCTCGGATCGTCCGCTGCGCGAGCACATCGGCAGCTTTCCCGGGCGGCAGCCCCACAACGAGGAGGACAAGCTCGGCATGGACCCTGCGCTTCCATCCCCTCCCTCCGCATGGATCCCTGGTGGGAAGGTGAAATGATGTCCAGGATCCGCGTGCTCCCCGACCATGTCGCCAACCAGATCGCCGCGGGCGAGGTGGTGGAGCGCCCGGCGTCGGTCCTGAAGGAGCTGGTGGAGAACGCCCTGGACGCCGGGGCCAGGCGCCTCGAGATCCGGTGGGAGGACGGGGGCAAGCGCCTCCTGGAGGTGGCGGACGACGGCGGCGGCATGGGCCGGGACGACCTCTACCTGGCCCTGGAGCGGCACGCCACCAGCAAGGTGCGCACGGCGGACGATCTCGCGCGCCTGGCCAGCTTCGGCTTCCGGGGGGAGGCGCTGCCGTCCATCGCCTCCGTGAGCCGCTTCGACATGGCCAGCGCCGAGCGGGAGGGAGAAGGCCACCGGCTGCGCTGCGAATTCGGGATCATCAAGGAGGTCCAGCCTTTCCCTCGGTCCCTGGGCACCACCGTCACCGTGCGGGACCTCTTCGCCCAGCTCCCGGCCCGGAAACGGTTCCTGAAGTCCACGGACACGGAGCACGCCCATCTCTGGAGCGTGGCGACCCGCCTGGCGCTGGCCACGCCTGCCGTCCACTGGGTGCTGCGCACGGACCGCGGGGGGGACCTGTCCCTGCCGCCGGGGGAGGACCCGGGCGCGCGGCTGGCGCCGCTGCTGGGGGAGAAGTTCGAGGCCCTGAGGGGATTCCGGGACGGCCAGGCCCCGTGGCTCCTCCGGGGCTACCTGTCGCCCCCCGAGCTCAGCTTCCGGGACCGAAACCATCTCTACCTCTTCGTGAACGGCCGGGCCGTGCGGGACCGGCTGCTCCTGGCCGCCCTGGCCGAGGGTTGGGACGGCTTCTTCCCGAAGGGCGCCTACCCAGCCGCCGTGCTGTTCCTGGACCTGCCCGCCGAGGCCGTGGACGTGAACGTCCATCCCACCAAGGCGGAGGTGCGCTTCCGGGAGCCCCACCGCGTCTTCCCCTGGGTCAGCCGGGCCGTGCGCGAGGCCTGGGGCGGCATGCGGGGGGGGCTGGCCTCCGTGCTGGAGCTGCCCCCGAAGCCGGCCGAGCCGGAATACGAAGCCCCGCTCAGGCCCCAGGCCGCCTCCCATCCCCAGCTCTGGTCCAGGGAGGCCTTCCCGGCCCTGGCCGAGGCCATGGACGCCCGGCTGGACCGGGTCTACGACACCCGGCCGCCGGAATCGAAGGTCGCCGAGCTCGATGCCCCGGTGCGCTACCTGGGTTCCTTCGACGAGACCTACCTCCTGGCGGAGGTGTGGTCCGAAGGGGAGCCGGAGCTCTGGATCATCGACCAGCACGTGGCCCACGAGCGCATCCTCTACGAGCGGCTCTTCCTGCGCCGCCACGCCCCGGCCGTCCAGCCCCTGCTCCCCCCGAGGGTGGTGCACCTGGGGCCCGCGGCCCGGTCGCGGCTGCTCCCGTTCCTGCCGGAGTGCGTCCAGGTGGGCGTGGAGGTGGACATCTTCGGGGACGACGCCCTGGTGGTGCGGGGCCTCCCGGATTTCCTGCAGGACCGGGATCCCCAGGACCTGCTCGAGGACCTGGCCGGGCGCCTCGAGGCCGAAGGGAAGGTGGACCTCGACGGCTTCCGGAAGGACCTGAACGCCGAACTCGCCTGCCGCGGCGCCATCAAGAAGCACCATCACCTGCCGCCGGAGCTGGCCCTGCGCCTGATCCAGGATCTCCAGGCCTGCGAGGTTCCCCACACCTGCCCCCATGGCCGGCCCGTGCTCAAGAAGCTCGGCAGGAGCGAACTGGAGCGGAGCTTCGGGCGGAGGGCCTGAGCGCCCTTCGACGGGGATGCCCGCCCCCGGGGGGCCGATGCCTGGAGATTCAGCTTGTTTCCATCCCTGCGCGGCAGGGGCGGTCAACCTTCTCCGTCCTGTCGTTGCGCGGCTTTCCACTGTTCCCGCTCGGCCACGAGGTCGAGGCCGAGGCGCCTGGCGGCCACGTAGAGGGCCGGCCGGGTCAGGCCGAGGTCCTGGGCGGCCCGGGTCGCCTGGAATCCCTGGCGCCGGAGCGCGGCCAGCAGGAGGCCCCGCTGGTAGTCCC
>DAOPZL010000070.1:5771-10698 GCA_035353395.1 Holophaga sp. | reverse complement strand
GCCTGGAATCCCTGGCGCCGGAGCGCGGCCAGCAGGAGGCCCCGCTGGTAGTCCCGGGTGCCGTCCTCCCAGGTGCTGGATCGTTCCGCGGCGCCCGCCAGCTCCGGGAAGTGGCCGGCCTTGAGGACGCCCTGCCCGCAGCGCAGGAGGGCGCGCTCGAGGGCGTGCTTCAGCTCCCGGACGTTCCCCGGCCACGGCAGGCGCGCGAGGGCCTGCGCCAGGCCGGGGGCGAGGATCGGGGCCTCCAGGCCGGCCTCCCCGGCGACGATCGCCGCGAGCCGAGGAACGAGGTAGGGGAACTCGTGGCGGCGTTCCCGGAGGGCGGGCAGGGTCAGCACGAAGCCCTTCAGGCGGAAGAGCAGGTCTTTTCGGAACTGGCCGGAGGCCGCGAGGTCGTCCAGGGAACGGTGGGTGGCCGCCAGGAACCGGACGTCCACCTTGTGGATCCGGTCGCTCCCGACCCGGCGGACCTCCTTCTCCTGGAGCACCCGCAGGAAGAGGGACTGCAGCCTCGGCGAGAGGTCGGCCACCTCGTCGATGAGGAGGGTGCCTCCCGCCGCGCTTTCGAGGGCGCCCTTCCGCGCCTGGTCCGCGCCCGTGTAGGCCCCCTTCTCGTGGCCGAAGAGTTCGGACTCCAGGAGGGTCTCGGGATATTCCGAGCAGTTGATGGCCCAGAAGGGGCCCCGCCTGCCGGAGCGCGCGTGGATCTCGCGGGCGGCGAGCTCCTTGCCGGAGCCCGTGGGCCCCAGGATCAGCACCGGCAGCTTCGACGGGGCCACCCGGGCCAGGTCGGCGATCACGGCGGCCATGGGCTCGGAACCATCCGTCAGCAGGAGCGTCGTGGACGGGGGCTCCGCGATCCCGCCGGCCGGCGCGAGGCGGGCCAGCCACGGAGCGAGCAGCTGGGTATGGGCCTGCGCGTGCATGGGCTCGTCCGGATCCACGGTGGTGAGCACGGACCCCACGGAACTGCCTTCCCAGAGCAGGGCGTGTCCCCACCAGGTGGCGCCCTGCACCCGCATGGGCTCGACGTTCCCGTTTTCGTGGAGCGCGACCAGGAGGCTGGAAGGCGGCCGGTCTCCCGTGCCCAGCACCCTGGGGCGGCCGGGGGGTCCCCAGACGAGCCAGGTGGGCTGCTTCCTCTGCTGGAGCCAGGACTCCACCATGCGGAGGGGGGGAGGCTCGGGGCCCGGGTCCGCCGCGGGCCAGAGGCCGGCCAGGCGGAAGCGGAGTCCGGCTGATCCGCCGCGTTCCACGGCGTTCCGGAGCGCCAGGAGCCGGGCAGGGGTCCGCTGGTCGCCCTGTTTCTCGAGGAGCCTGAAGGCGCTTTCCGTCCGGAGGGGCCCCTGGGGGCAGGCCTCCCAGGTCTCCCAGAAACCCGCCGACGCTCCGGGATCGCGGCAGGCGCGATGGAAGTCCTGGAGCAGCCTGGCTTCCGGATCGAGGCCTGCGGCCGGCTCCCGGAGGTCACCGGCCAGGATGGCCTTCAGGACCTCGCGGAACGGCCCCTGCTCCAGGTGGGGGAGCGCCTCCTGCATCCAGTCCGGGCGGTCCAGGAGCACGGCGCCCTGGGCGAGGCGCAGCCAGGCCCTGGGCAGGGGATGCGTCTTCACGAGCCGGCGAAGTCGCTCCGCGGCCCGGCCCCACTCCCCCCGGGCGGCGGCGAGCTCGGCCTCCTCCAGCGCCTGGAGGGGCGGAGCCTCGGGGCCCCGGAGGGACCGCCAGGACTCTGCTGCCGGCAGGTCGCCGCAGGCCAGGGCCATCCTCGCGGCCTCCGCCGCCGTCCTGCGGGCCCAGGGCAGGCTGCCCAGGCGCCTGAAGTGGGCGTGGGCCCACCGGAAGGCCTCGAGGGCCTTCTCGGGCTCGCGGGCGCGTCGGCCTTCCTCGAGCCAGTGGAAGGGATCCGCGCACGGATGGACCTGCGTCTCCGGCGGGGGGTAGCCCTCGGTTCCCCCCGGAAGCGGGGGCTCCTCCGGGGGCAGCCCTTCCGGCGGAAGGTCCCCCAGCGCCAGGGAGCGGGGCAGGAGGGAGGCCAGGACCTCCGGGCCGACGCCCTGTCCCCGCCCCCAGGCCCGGAGCCTCGGATCCAGCATCCAGACGCCCTCGGCGAGCCGCGCGCCCCAGCGGTCCGCCTGCGCGGGCGTCAGGGCGTCCGGGAGCCGTTCCAGGAGGAAGGGCTCGAGGTCGTTCCGCGCTGGGTCCAGGAGCGCCCAGGGGAAGTCCTGGGGAGGGGTGCCCTCGGGGAGCAGGCGCCCCGCGGGATCGGTGCGGGCCAGCAGGAAGGCCCACCAGCCCTGGGGCAGGCGTCGCAGCCAGGACGGGACCAGGGGATCGAGGAAGGGCGGGAGCTGCAGGGCGCCGCGGCCGTCCACGGCTCCCAGCACGGGAATCCAGCGGGTCCGGACGTTCCGGTCGAGGAGGACCGTGCCCAGGGCCATCCAGGGGGCCCCGTCTCCCTCGAGCAGGGCCCGCCAGCAGTGGTCCGTGAGCTCCGACTCGCCCCGGCCGCGCTGGTCCGCCCGGAGCTTCCGGCTCCCGTGCCGGAGCAGGGAAACCCATCCCGGGGAGGGGACCGGATCGTAGGCTTCGGGGAGCGCCGCGGGACAAGGGCCCCCGGGACTCCGGGTCGTCCAGGCCGTCCTGGGCCAGCGTCCCTCCTGCCCGCCCGCCAGCCAGGCCTGGGCGATGGCGGCGAGGGCCCAGGCCGGATCTCCCCACCTTCGTCCCCGGCCCAGTCCCCAGGGAGCTCTCCAGGTGCCCAGCCAGGCAGCCTGGAGATCTCTCACCGGCCGGTTCCGAGCATGGCGGCCCAGTCCTCCCAGAAGGTGGGGAGGGTCTTGGCGACGCATTCCGGGTCCAGGAGCTCGCCCCCGCAGCGGAGGGCTCCCACGGCCGCCGCGAAGGCCATGCGGTGGTCGTGGCGGGGATCGAAGGGCGGCCGGGGTCCGGGGCATGCCCCGGGCTGGATCGCCAGGGCGCGGCCGTCCAGGATCCGGGCCGTGCCCCCCAGCCAGTGGACCAGCTCCGCCGAGGCGGCGAGGCGGTCGCATTCCTTCAGGGGCAGGGTCTGGAGCCCCCTGAGGAGGGAGGGCCCGGGCGCCAGCGCGGCGGTGGCGGCCAGGACCGGGCCGAGATCGGGGCACTGTTCCAGGTCGCAGTCCAGTCCCCTGGCGAGGGGGCCTTCCACCGACAGGTGGTCCGTGTCCGACCAGCTGACCCGACAACCCGAGGTTTCCAGGATGTCCGCGACGGCCCGGTCCCCCTGGGGGTCCGACGGATCCAGGGGCGAGAGGGTCACGCGCCTGCCGGTGACGGCCGCGGCGCAGAGGAAGGCCGCGGCTCCGCTCCAGTCGCCGGGGATCCGGACCTCCCTTCCCCGCAGGGAGCCTCCAGGAATCTCCCAGCCCTGGGCCGTGAGGCGGGTCGTGCACCCGAAGGCCGCCATCCAGTGGGCCGTCAGGCCGAGGTAGCTGGCGGAAGGCGGCGCCTCGCGCCAGCGGAGGCGGCCTCCCCCGGGAAGGGCGGCAGCGGCCATGGCCAGCCCCGTCAGGAACTGGCTGCTCGCCGTGGGGTCGACGTCCAGGTCCATGCTGCGGGGAGGGACGGGGACAGGGTGGAGGACGCCGCCCGCCTGCCGGGGCTCCCATGCGGCGCCCAGGGCTTCGAGGGCGGCCAGGAGCCCCCCCAGCGGTCTTTCGAACAACCGCGGATCCCCGGTGAAGACGACCGGCCGGTCGGCCGTCACGGCGAGCCAGGGCAGCAGGAAGCGCAAGGTCGTGCCGGAGGCGCCCGCGCACAGGCTCCCCCGGGGGGCCGGTCGGTGTCCCCCGCGCACGGTCCACCGGCCTGGGACCTCCTCGACGGGGATCCCGAGGGCGCCCAGGCACTCGCGCATGCGGCGGGTGTCGTCCGAGTCCAGAACTTCCGACAGGCAGGAGTCGCCCTCCGAGATGCCCGCCAGGAGCAGGGCCCGATTGCACACGGACTTCGACCCCGGGGCCTTCACCGGAGAAAGGGGCCCCTTGGAATATGATTCATTCTTTGGAAGCTGGAAGGACATTCCCTAAAATTGCCTGAAGACTTCCGGAAAAGCAAGCGGTCAGGCCTGGAAATATCCTAGAGTCCGCTCATGTACGGAGCCGAGACCGTCTCGTTCACCTCGACGGGCCACACGTAGGCGCCGTAGAGATCGATCTTGCGTGTATATTTTATATTTATGATGCAGTTGCCCTGGGTGCTTCCGCCCGTCTTCGTGGCCTTGATCGCCCCGGGCGTGATGGCCTCGGTGATGCCGAGTTCCTGCGCCTTCCCCCTGAGCATCAGCACGATGGCCGGGGCCTCCATCACGGAGGCGCGGCTGGCGGCGTCCTTGGCCGCGTCCTTCAGTTCGTTGTCCGTCCAGTAGACCGGAGCCAGCTTGATGCCGGCGGCGACCGCGACGACGAGGACAAGGAGACTCACGATGCAGCCGATCTTGCCTTCTCCGCGCTGGCGACGATGCAGTGGGATCATGGTTCCCTCCATGTCATAGGTTCAAGGCTTCAGGTTCTCGAGGGCCTGCTTCGCAAGGATAGACACCCTCGGGCCGTCGGGGCCGAAAAGTGTCGCCTGGGGGTACTTGAGCGACCGGTTGAAGGCCTGGCCGGACGCCTCCAGGTAGGTCGTCCCGAGCCGCAGGAGGCTCGCGCCCGCGTAGTAGTCGAGGGTCCCCTGGCACACGCCGGCGGAGGTGCTCAGCCGGGCGTCCCTGAGCACCTCCATGGCCTTGTCGTACTGGTGGAAATGCATGAGGGCGAGGGCCTGCTGGAGGCGGAGCAGGGCCGCCTCGTCCCCCTTGGCACCCTGTTGGCGGAGGCGAAGGTCCGCGAGGAGGGCGGGATAGCAGAGGTTGGAGGCGTTCACCGGGATCTCGACGGGCTGGAGCGTC
>DAOPZL010000070.1:0-5671 GCA_035353395.1 Holophaga sp. | reverse complement strand
AGCGGGTCCACCTCCAGGGGCTTCACGAGGGTGCGTTCCTCCTCGCCGCCCAGGGTGGAGACGACCAGCTCGATCCTGCCCGCGGGCCTGCCGGGAACGGGACGGGCCACCAGGATCATCTCCGCCTCCCTGCCCGCCTTCAGCCGCCGGCTGGCCTCCTCGATGGACTCGTTCGGGGACGGTGGGGTGAAGACGACCTCCTTCAGCCGCGGACCGAGGTTCTGGAGCATGCCGAGGATGCGGTCCCGGCCGGCGAAGTCCTCCGTCCCTTCGAAGCCGAGGTAGGCCAGGCGCGGCCTGGGCATCACGCGCAGCTCGACGGTCTTCCCTTCCTCGACGTCGAGCGGCTGGCTGTAGCCTCCGGCCGCGAACTTGACCTGGAGGAGGTAGCTGCCCGGACAGACCGGCGCGTCCTTCACGGGCAGCGGCCCGAGGCTCCGGCCCGAAAGGAGGAGCTCGCCGCCGGGGACGTCGGAGCTCACCGACAGGGTGCCGCTGGACGGCTCCAGCTTGAAGGGCTCGAGGAGATGGTCCGCGAAGGGAGTGGTCAGCTCTTCTCCGAGCGAGATGCGCTTGGTCTGGAAGCAGGGAGCCCGGACCTCGATCAGGTGTTTCCCCGGAGCCAGGTCGACCAGGACGAAATCGTCCGAGAGCTGCTCCACGGCGAGGCCCAGGTTCGCCGCCCTCGCGGCGGCGGAGGCCGGCGCGTGCCCCGAGCTGGTCCCGAGGCTCCGGCCGTCCAGCAGGATCTCGGCGCCGGAAGGGAACGTGTTGAAGGTGAGGGTGGAGGAGGTCCGGACCAGTTCGGCGTCCAGGGGCCTGTTCTCCTTGAGGGCGATCTCCGCGGTGTATTCGAGGGTCTGGTAGCCCGGTTTCGAATACCTGAAGACATGGGGCCCGGGGAGCAGGTACTTGACGGCTTTCTGGTCCAGGGAGCAGGGCTTGTCGTCGAGGGTCAGGGTTCCCCCCGCGGGCTTCAGGCTGATCCTGATCCAGCCGAGCCTGGTCCCGCGGAGCCCTTCGAAGACGCCCAGGAGCCTCGCATTCGTGACGTTCCGGTCCACCTCGAAGCCGGGATCCAGGTGCAGGATGGCCTCCAGGTCCTTCTGGACCCGGGGGCGCTTCGCCGGGGTGCGGTCGTCCAGGATCGCCAGCCAGTTGTAGCTTTCGCAGAGCACCTGCAGCCAGGCGGCGTCCAGGGAAGAAGCCTTGGGCTCCAGGACCCCGATCACCTGTTCGAACCTGGCGGAAGCCCCGTCCTTGTCGCCCTGGGTGGCCCACATGACCTTGGCCTGCAGGAAGGTCTCCCGGAGGGGGGCGTCCTGGGCGCGGCCGAAGGGCAGGCAGAGGGCCCAGGCCAGGAGGAGACGGACGAAGGGGACTGGGAGAGGTCGCATGTCAGTTCAGCCGGATCAGCGCATCGTTGGTTCGGTCAGCCAGAATGATGCATCCCTGGCGGTCCAGGGCAATGGCGCGGAACTTCCCGTTGATGCCGAGGGCCTTGAACGTGGCGCTCCTCAGCAGGGAGCCGTCCGGGCCCCAGACGGCCACGCCTTCGAAATCCCCGTCCACGATGGCCGCGACGTGGCCCAGGGGATCGGAACAGAGGGAGAGCACGTAGCGGAAGCTCGCCGGGAGGCCCTTGCCGTAGGGGACCGTGACCCTCGGCTGGCCCGCCGGGTCGAGGAACAGCAGGGAACGGTTGGTGTCGGAGGCGAGGGCGGCACCGCCGTCGGGCATGGGCGCGAGGGCCACCGCGCTCGGCGAGGGAATGGTGCGCGGATTGCCCTCCGGCGGGAATATGCCCAGATGGGAGGCCTTGGCATCCCCGATCCAGAGATTGTTCCAGGTGTCGAGGAATGCTCCGGTCGGGGCGGTGAATCCGCCCAGCTCCCGGGTGGTCCCGTCCTGCCTCACGAGGCCCTGCTTGGGACTCAGGAGCCAGGTCTGGCCCTCCGGCCCCGCGACCAGGGCCTTGGCGTTCCTGCCGGCCGGGCCCGTGGGGACGAGGTCCGTGCCCTTCAGCAGGAAGGCCTGGCCCAGGTCGTCCTGGTAGACGACCAGACCGCCCTGGGGATCGACGGCCAGCAGCGTGGGGGTCTTCAGCCATTTCTGCTTCCCCTTGGGCCACGGCCCTTCGGACCTGAGGGGCGGTTTCTGGAGCCGGAGCTTCACCCGGACGGCCAGCCGCCACTCGGCTTCGGCGGCCTCGGGCGTCCCGGGGAACCGCTCGCGGATTCCCTGGAGGAGCCTCAGGCAGCCCGGGAGGTCGCCCAGGACGTCCAGCGCCTCGGCGGCTTGGAGCTGCGCCTGGGGCGCGACCGGAGCGGTCGGGTCGAGCCGCATGACCTCGACGAACTGCTGCAGAGCCTGCCCGCACTGGCCCTGGGCCCGGTAGGCCAGGCCGAGCTGGTAGCGGGCGTTCTGGACGGCCTCGTGGTCGGGGAAGAGATCGATCACCCGGTTGAATTCCGCGATCGCCTCCTTCATGTCCTGGGGGCGCCGGCTCCGGGCGGCCAGGACCATGCCCCGCAGCAGGAGGCCCTCGGCCGCAAACGGCGTCTTGATGTGTTCGGCCTTCAGGCGGTCCAGGAGGGGCATGGCCTCCTCGGGCTTCTTGTCGACCTGGACGCGGTGGCGGGCCATCCGAAGGAGGGCCTCGGCGGCGAAGGGCGACTGCGGGGAGGCCTGCAGCAGCTGGTTCCAGGTCCCGAAGGCCTCCGCGTAGGACTTGGCGGCGTAGGCCCGCTCGCCCGAGAGGAGGAGCCGTTCTTCCATGTCGCTTTCCTGGGCCGGCAGCGCGAGGGACAGGATGCACAGCAGCGGGAGCGGACGCATCCAGGGTTTGAAGAACATGGGGGCCTCGGAAGGTTCGGGGGGTGGCTCTCCTGAGAGTCTAGCCCATGCCGCCCGTCAGGGGGACGCTTGCCGGGTCAGACCTCCAGGAGGCCCAGGAGCTGCTCCGTGGGATACGGCTTGAAGAGCGTGCCGAGGAGCCAGGGCGCTTCGGCCAGCGCGCCGACGTCCCGGCTGGAGGTGCTGAGCAGGACCTGTCGGAAGCGTCCCTGCCCCCAGGCGGTTTCGAGCCAGGTTGCAAGTTCGCCTTCGGCATCCTGGCTTTCCGCCAGGACGAGGTCCACGGCCCGTGCCTCCAGGATGGCGGCGGCCTCCCGCCGGCTGCTGGATTCCAGGATCTCCCAGCGTCCAGGCCCCGAGAGGGACGCAACGAGGCGCTTCCTGAAGAAGGCGCTGGGCTCGATGACGAGGATGGAGCGGATGGGGGGGCGCCGGTCGAGGTCCGCTTCCGTGAGTCCCAGGTTCAACAGGGCGGACCGCGCGGCGCTCTTCAGCCCGAGGCCCTTGGCCTGCTGGAACACCGTCCGGATGGGCTCGATCAGGTCGGCCTGGCGGCTGGTTCCTCCGATCTCGCAGAGGTAGGCGGTCTCCCGCCATTCCGCCTCCGGGGCGAGCAGCTCCCGGCGGACGGCCTCGCCCAGCTCCATGGCCAGTTCCGGACGCAGGATCAGGTCCGGGTCCTGGAGGGACTCGCGCAGGGCCAGGAGGGCTTCCGTCCGCTTGGGGCCCTTGGGGGAGAGGCCCTGGAGCAGGCTCCTCACGTGGGCCTCCTTCCGGGCCATGAGTCCCAGGCTCTCGCTGCGGCGGGCCATCTCCTTGATGACCGCGGCGACCTTGTCGTTGTTCTCCCGGTCCCAGTTCTCCTTGGTGCGCATGTTGAACAGGAAGTCGGAGAGCAGGTCCTTCAGCTTCTCGTAGGTGGCCTTGTCGAAGGCGTAGAAGTCCTGCAGGGCGAGCATGGCCCGCAGCCGCTGGCCCTCCCCCTCCCGTTCGTCGAAGCAGCGGTCGGCGAGGCGCATGAGCTCGGGGACGTGCTCCACGGGCATCGGCGTGTCGAAGCCGGGGAAGGCCGAGAGGGCTCCCTCCAGGGCAAGGATGAGCACCTGGGGCTGCTTGAGGGAGGCCGATTTCTGCAGCAGTCCCAGGGAGGCCTCCGCGGTCTCCATCTGTCCCAGGGCGCGGGCAAGGGCGAGCTGCAGGTTCAGGGGCTTGCCGTCGTGGAGCAGCTCCAGCACGACGGGGGCCGCGGCGGGATGGCGGATGTTGGCCAGCGCTTCCACCGCCTCCACCAGGATGTCGTCGCGAGTGTCCTTCTGGATGAACTTCACCAGGGGCTCCGCCGCTCCCCGGGTCCGGTTCTCGCAGAACACCCGGATGGCCAGGCGGACCTGCTCGAGCTGGCCGGATTCGAAGAGGGCCATCAGGGCGGGGAAGCTCGAGGGGAGCTTGCCCAGGTGGTGGATCGCGAGCTGGCCCACTTCCACGATGGCATCCTGGGTGGCCTTCAGGAAGAAGGGCGCCAGGGCGTCGTCCTCGCGGCTGCCCAGGGCATTGAGGTACTGCTGGCGCCGGGTCAGGTCCGGATCCAGGAGCAGCTCGTCGAGGATCGCGGTCTCCCCGGTGGGGAGCAGCCTGAGGAAGGCCTGGACGAACTCGTTCCCGCCCGCCCGGGCCCGGAGGGCCTGGAGGAAGGAGGGGCACACCCGGGAGAAGGGCGTCAGACCCAGGTCGACCTGGCGGGCGAGGGCCTCCGCCAGCTGGTCGCAGGATCCGGTGAGCTGGGGGGTCCTCGTCTCCACCAGCTCGGAGGTTTCCGAGAGATAGGCGGTATAGCGCGCCACCTTGCCCTCGATCAGCAGGGTGAGGCACTCCAGCAGAAAGCGGTCGAAGACCCCCCGGGACACCCCGCGCAGCGGCTCCAGTTCCTGGCCGACCTCCGTGCCCTCCATGCCGCGGATCCGCGCCAGGCAGTCGGAGACCCCGGGAACCCGCTCCGCGAAGCGCTCCTCGACCAGGCGCAGCAGTTCAGGCTTCGCCGCCCCCCGGCCCATGTGCGCGACCTGCCGCATGGTTTCCGCCACATGCTGCAGTTCGACGAATTCGAGGGAGGTCCGGTCCAGGGTCTCCACCAGGTAGTCGGTGGCTTCCGGGGCCCGGAGGGAGGCGATGATCCGGGTCGCGAGCTTCTGGGTGAGGGGATCCCCGTGCTGGTGGGCCTCCACGAGGGCCGGAAGGTCGTCCGGACCGGCCAGGACCGCCAGGACCTTGGCGCCCTGGAGCGTGAGCTTGGTGTTCCCCTGCCCCTCCATCAGGCGGCCGAGGTAGTGTCCGACGGGCTGCTGGGGCTGGAAGAGCCCCAGCTCCCGCTTCAGGATCACCTGCCGGTCGGGGTCGGTGCGCAGCCCCTGCAGCTGCCTGAGCGCCTCATGGGCCTCCCGGGTCGAGAGGATGCCGAGGGCCGCGCACCCTTCGTCGAAGACGCCAAGGTCCGAGTCCTGCTGGAGGGCCTGGAAGAGGTACGGGACCCACTCCGGCCAGTCGTATTTCGGGACCAGGGCCAGGAGGGCCCTCCGGAGGCCCTTGGGGGTCGTGGCCTGGACCAGGCGGGAACCCAGCTCGTGGAAGATCTGACGGCCGTGCGTCTGCAGGAGGTGGGCCAGCTTCCCCTGGAAGGAGGGGCTCTCGGCGGAATATTCGGCCAGGACCGCGCGGAGCGTGTCCAGGGGGGTCTGAGGGATGTTCCGGGGGGGAGAAGCCATGAGCGTACTATTCTTCTCGGATGATCCTTGGATTAAAGATGAATTTCGAGCGTTTT
>DAOPZL010000069.1:4331-15003 GCA_035353395.1 Holophaga sp. | reverse complement strand
TGCTGGTAGGGCTAAGGGGATTTGAACCCCTGCTGCCGCCGTGAAAGGGCGGTGTCCTAACCCCTAGACGATAGCCCCATGGGGTGAATGGGTGGTGGGCCCAGCAGGACTCGAACCTGCGACCAACGGCTTAAAAGGCCGCTGCTCTACCGACTGAGCTATAGGCCCGTGCCGCGAATGGCAGGAACGTCCATTGTGCCTTTGACCCGGGGAGAGGGTCAAGGAGAGATCTTGGAGATCATGCACGTTTCCAGGGGGATCAGCGTTCGATGGAGACGACCGGGTGGTCCTTCGCCAGGAGTTCGCACCGCGTCGTCCCCCCGCAGTGCTTCCGGATCAGGCCGGCGACCTCCTGGCAGATGGCCTCGACTTCCGCCCGGGGCACCGGGGGCAGGCCGTCCACGTTGAACTCGATGGCGGTGGTCCCGGGCAGGGTCAGGGTGTGGTTCGACTGCCGCCAGCTCCAGCGGCGAGTCAGGACCGTATTCCCTTCGGTGAAGACGATCTCCCCTGGATTGGGGTGCTCCTCCTGCTCCGATCCGAACGCGACGAACGCCTCTTCGCCGGTGGCCGGGCGCAGGGAGAGGTTCCCGGTCACCACGTCGATGGCGTGGCTCCCCACGGGGACGAGATGGCGCAGGGAAAGGGCGTTGCCGAGGTCGACCAGGGCGTTGATGGTGGGCAGGGGCTGGTTCCGGAGGGCACGGCGCGCCATGGCCTCGACGGAGCAACGGAACTCGTTGGGCTTGATGCCCTGGGCCTTGAAGGCCTCCCGCCAGCAGGCGATGCGCGGGCTGGCCGTCAGGGTCGCCAGGTCCAGCCGGGTCCTCACCGAGGCCTCGGCATCCCGGAGCAGTTCGACCAGTTCCGGGGAGGACTCGCCGTTCGTCAGGTCGTAGGCGATCACGACCCCTCGCACGTAGTCCGGAAAGCGCGCGAAGACTTCGTTCGAGATGGCATAGGTGCGGTCGGTCATGGAACCGTCTCCCCGGGGGCAAGGCCATGGATGATCCCGGATTCCATCCTGGAGCAACAGGACGAGGGAAGGGAAGGGCCCGCGATGCCTCTCCCCCGTCCCTTTCTCCGGATGTGACCCATTCCGGCCCGCAGGGTGCGAGGATGCTAGGTCGTCGCCGGAGGGGAAGGATGCAGTACCTGTTCCCGATCTTCGAGAACCTCTGCCCTTCCTGGGGCGGGATTGCGCACCTCGGCGTCCGCAGGCGCATTCCGAAGGGCACGGTCATCCTGGGCCTGGATGCGGAGATCGACGGCGTCTACTACATCGAGGAAGGCACCGTGGAGACCGTGCTGGACACGCACACCGGCCCGGAGCGGGTGCTCTACCGGGTGGGCAGGGGGTGCGTCTTCGGCGAGGTCTGCTGCTTCGCGCCGGGCCTGACGAAGGAAGTGGTCGTCAAGGCGCGGACGGACTGCACGCTCCACTTCTTCGACCGGGAACTCATCGAAGGCACCATCGCCCGGGAGCATCCGGCCCTGCTGATCGAGCTGATCCGCATCCTGGGGCATATCGTGCGGATGTACGGCGTCCTCATCCAGGACAGCCTCAACCTGGATTTCTTCACGCGGGTCTGTCGCTTCCTGGTGTACCTGGTGCGCATGAAGGGTGCGGAACCGGGAAGCAGGCAGGTGCAGGTGATCGTGGAGTCCGGCGTGACGCAGGCGGACATGGCGCGCCTGCTGGGGGTCCACCGCGTGACCGTGACCAAGGCCGTCAAGCACCTGAAGGACCAGGGTGTCCTCCAGCATTTTACCAAGCGGGAGCTCCGCATCGCGGACTTCCAGGCCCTCTGCCGCCTGGGCGAGGGGGGCGGCCCTCGGCCGTGATTTTGGTTACATTCCAGGATTTGTAGTTTCGGCTGCTTTTTTGACCCGGCGCTCGTCGTACAACTTCCCATTCATCACCTGGGAAGGGAGGGATCTGCGGCTTCGCTTCCCCCGCGATGGGAGGGGCGTGGCATGAACTTGGGGGATTTCCTGTGGATCCTGGCCCTGTCGGCAGCGGCGGCCTTCCTCATGGTGCCCGCCACGCACCAGATGTTCTTCGCCGCAACGGCCGCGCATCCCTACCTCGTCGGTTTCGCGAAGTTCTTCGTGCTGGCCTCCATGGGCGAGCTGCTGGCCATCCGGATCGTCGCCGGGGCGTGGAAGGCCCCCGGAAGCCTGCTCCAGCGGGCGGTCGTCTGGGGCTTCCTGGGCATGTCGATCGTGCTCGTCTTCGAGATCTTCGCGGGCGGAGTCTCGGCCGCGCTCCGGAAGGGGCTCCTCCCGGGCGGCGGTTCCAGGCTCGCCTTCGCCTTCTTCGTCAGCGCGGTCATGAACCTGACCTTCGGGCCCGCGATGATGCTGGCGCACCGGATGACGGACACGCTCCTCGACCTCCGGGGCGAAGGGAAGGGGGCCGGCGTGCCCGCGATCGTGGCCCGGATCGACTGGAAGGGCTTCGTCTCGTTCGTGCTGTTCAAGACGATTCCCTTCTTCTGGATCCCCGCCCACACCCTGACCTTCCTGCTGCCCTCCGAATACCGCGTGCTGGCGGCCGCCACGCTCTCCCTCGCGCTCGGGGCCATCCTCGCCTTCGCCAAGAAGAAATCCCCCGCCGCGGCCTGAATTCCTACGGAGCCTTCCATGTCGAACCCCATCCAGCAACTCTGCGACGCGCCCGCCGGCCGGGCGGAAGTCCTGCAGGGGAACATCGCCTTCGCCGTGGGCTGCGTGCGCGGCGGAATCCACTGCGCGGACGGCTATCCGGGGACGCCCAGCTCCGAGGTGATCGACAAGGGGCTGTCCCAGGTCCAGGACCTCATCAAGGTGGGATGGTCCGTGAACGAGGCCGTGGCCTCGGCCGTGGGGGTCGGCCACAGCCTCGCCGGGGACGACTGCGTGGTCACCATGAAGATTCCCGGCCTCTTCCAGGCTGCGGACATCTTCACCAGCGGCTCCGTCTGGAGCCACGCACGCGGGGCGCTTGTCTACTACGTGGCCGCGGACTTCACGCCCAGTTCCACCCAGCACATCATCGACCCGCACTACCTCTTCAAGAGCTGTTTCGTGCCCGTGCTCGAGCCCCGGAACCACCAGGAGATGCACCTGGCGGCGGGCATCGCGGCGGAGATCTCGCGGACCTTCCGCACCCAGGTGGTCGTCATGCCCAGCGGCGTGCTCTGCCACAGCGAAGGCCTGGTCCGGATGATGCCGCGGGAGAAGCACGAGCCCCTGACCCTTCCCGGCGATCTCCGCGCCTTCAACGTGCTGCCCAACCTCACGCGCGGCTACTACGACGCGATCATGGACACCCGCCTGCCGGCCCTGGAGGAGATGGTCGAGAAGAGCCCCCTGAACCACTGGACCCGGGGGGCCGGGAAGAAGGGAGTCGTGACCTACGGCGTCTGCGACCTGTACGTGCGGGAGGTCATGGAGGCCCATCATCTGGACCTGGACGTCCTGTCGCTGGCTTTCTCCAACCCGCTTCCCATGAAGCTCCTCCGCGAGTTCCACGCTTCCATCGAGGGCGAGGTGGTCGTGCTCGAGGACGGCTACCGCTTCGTGCAGGAGGCCATGGAACAGGCGGGCCTGGCCGTGGGCGGAAAGGATCCCCACAGCAGGATCACCGAATGGTCGCCCGCCCTCGTCGCGGAGAGGCTCGGCGTGGCCATGCCCGGGTCCCGAGGTTCCGCGGCCTCCCTGAAACGCCCGCCCGTCATCTGTCCCGGCTGTCCCTACCGCCTCTTCGCGGGCGAGATCGCCTCCCTGAAGAAGCGGAACCAGCTGGACGCCGCCTTCGGCGACATCGGCTGCAACTCCCTGCTCTACTTCATGAACGCCATGGACACGGGCCTGGCCATGGGCGCCAGCGAGGCCAAGCGCATCGGCTACGTGGTCTCGCGCCCCGACAAGGCGGGGCGGTGCGTCAGCATCATCGGCGACAGCACCGAATGCCACAGCGGGCTCGACGCCACCCGCAACGCCGTCTACCGGAACGTCCCCGGCGTGAAGGTCATCCTCGACAACGAATGGACCGCCATGACGGGCGGGCAGCCGTCTCCCACCTCTCCCGCGAACCTGGCGGGGCAGGCGATGAAGTTCGATCTCCCGGCCACCCTCGCCGCCCACGGCGCGAAGGTCGTCGTCATCGGGGCCTACGACCGCAAGGCCATCAAGAGCGCCCTGAAGAGCGCCCTTGCCGAGGCGGAGCAGGGGGTCTACACCACCCTGGTCCTCCGCGACGGCGCGTGCCTGCGGCGGTCCAGGCCCAGCACCCAGCGGGTGGCGGTGGATCCCGCCGCCTGCAGGAAGTGCGGTCTGTGCCTGATCTGTCCAGGCCTGGAGCCGGACGCCCAGGGCGTTCCCGTGAACACGAACCTCTGCAGCGGCTGCGGCGGCCACGTGCCGGCGTGCTCCCAGATGTGCCCCACGGGCGTCCTCAAGTCCGTCGAGCTGGAGGATGTCTCGGCGCCCGGCCGGGCCTTTCCGGCGCCTCCGGCCATCCTCCCTCCGGCATCGCGGCCGGAAGTCCCGGGCCGGCTCTCCGTGGCCATCCGCGGCGTGGGGGGCCAGGGCAACCTCTTCTTCGGCAAGGTGCTCACCCAGGTCGCCCTGCTGGCTGGCTGCGAGGACGCGAACATCGTGAAGGGAGAGACCCATGGCATGGCCCAGATGGGCGGTCCCGTCATCAGCACCTTCGGCTGCGGCTCGGTGAAGAGCCCCGTGCTCCTGCCCGGCACGGCGGACGTCCTGATCGCCATGGAGAAGAGCGAGGTGCTCCGTCCGGGCTTCCTGGAGATGCTGCGCCCGGGCGGCACGGTGCTGCTGGCCGGCACCCGGATCCTTCCCGCGGGCCTCGGGGAGAAGGACTATCCGACGGATGCCGCGATCCAGGAGGCCCTGGAGGGCCGCCGGGTCGTCGAGGTCGATGTCCTCGGCCGGGCCCTGGCCCTGGGGGACGCCACCGGGCGGGTCGCCAACGTCGTCATGCTGGGCGTCCTCAGCACCCTGGAACCCTTCGATGCCTTCCCGGAGTCCCTCTGGTGCCTGGCCCTCCAGAAGCTCAACCCGAAGCCCGCCGTGTGGGCGTCGAACTACGCGGCGTTCATGGCGGGAAGAGGGTAGGCCGGCCGGGGGTGCCCCGATTCCAAGGATGAACCTTCAGTTCTTCAGCACGTCCACCAGATTCTGTTGGACCCAGAGGTTGCCGGCCACCACGTCGCCGGTCTCGAACCAGGTCTCGCCCCCGGCCCAGTCCGTGACCATGCCTCCGGCTTCCTGAACCAGGAGGGCCCCGGCGGCCAGGTCCCACTTCTTCAGGCTCATCTCGAAGAAGCCGTCGAAGATGCCGCAGGCCACATGGGCCAGGTCCAGGGCGGCGCTGCCGGCCCGGCGCAGCCCGCGGGCCCGGAAGAAGACCGCGGTCAGGGCCCGGTTGTAGGCGTGGAACCGTTCGCCCAGCTGGAACGCGAAGCCCGTGGCGATGAAGGCGCCGTCGAGGCCCGCGTGCTGGGAGATCGACATGGGCTGGTCGTTCCAGGTGGCCCCTTCGCCCCGGGTGGCCACGAAGAGGTCCTCCCGGAGGGGGTCGTAGATGCAGCCCACCACTCCGCCGCTGGCGTCCCAGAGGGCGACGGAGACGCACCAGTGGGGGAATCCGTTGACGAAGTTGAGGGTGCCGTCCAGCGGATCCACGATCCAGCAGCGGGCGTGGTCGCCGAAGGCTCCGGTCTCCTCCCCGAGGAAGCTGTACTGGGGGAACCGGCGGTCCAGCTCCGCCTTGATGACGGCTTCGCTGGCGCGGTCGGCCTCGCTGACGAAATCGTTCTTGGATTTTTCCGTGATGGAGGCCGGATCCAGGCGCCGGAAATACTTCATCAGGACCTGCCCGCCCGCCTTGGCGGCCGCGATGCAGGCTTCACGCTGGGATTCGTACATGCTCTTTCTCCAGGAAGATTGTCCCCCGAAAGGCCATCCGGGGCCAGGGACAGAGAAAAGCTGGATCCGGAGGCGTTAAAACTTGACACAAATAGTAAACTATAGTCATCCGAGGTCAGGCCATGCCGAAGGTCATCAACATCGAACCCACTCCCAACCCCGACGCCCTGAAGTTCGTGGTCCAGGATCCGATCCTGAAGCGGGGCGTGCGTTCGTTCCGGGATTTCGCCTCCGCGGTCGGAGATCCCCTCGGCTCGGCCCTCTTCGCCGCGGGGAACATCACGTCGGTGTTCTACATGGACCGCTTCGTCACCGTGAACAAGGATCCCGGGACCCCGTGGACCGAGCTCATCGACCCCATCTGCGAAACCATCGAGGACTGCCACCAGGGGGCCGAGGCCGAGGGCGACCAGCCAGGCCGCCTGGAAGGGGATGGCGACGGCGGGAAGCTGGCGCGCATCAACGAGCTGCTCGATACCCGAATCCGGCCCGGCCTCGCCGGGGACGGCGGCGGCCTGGAGGTGGTCTCCTTCGACGGGACGACCCTCGCGATCAGCTATCACGGCGCCTGTGGGTCCTGCCCCAGCGCCCTCAGCGGAACCCTCCAGTTCATCGAGCGGCTCCTGCGGGAGGAAGTGGATCCCGCCCTCACGGTGGTCAGCTGCTGACCGGAAGAATATTTCATCGCGCAAAAATCCTGGGCGGCGGAGACCTGCGGGAGGATCATTCATCTACTGAACACCTCCGGCGGGAGTGCCCGCATGCCCAGGATCCACAAGAACGACCGGCACAATCACCCGACTGCCGGAGGCTCGCAGGGAGATCATCTGACCGCCCTGGGGGATTTCGTGGAACGGGCCTTCCCGGATCCCGCCCAGCTTTTCGACCACGGCCTGAACCTTCTCGTGCAGCAGCTCCACGTGGACCGGGCGGTGATGATCCGGGTCACCAAGCTGGGCTACGAGCCCTTCTGGTGGGCCCTGGCCGAGGGCGTCCCGCCGGACCAGGCCGTCCATGAAGCGGCCTGCTACTTCTGTCCCAAGGTCCTCCAGAACCCGGCCCGCAGCCTGGTGATCAAGGACGCCCTCTCGGACAGGAGCCTGCTGGGGCATCCCGCCTTCCGCAAGCTGGGGGTCCGGGCCTACATCGGCGTTCCCCTGCGCCAGTCGAACAAGACCATCGGCGTGCTGTCCGTCCAGAGTGCCCGGCCGATGGCCTTCACCCGCGAGGAGATCGCCGTGGTCAACGCCATGGCCAACGTCTTCAGCAAGACCCTGGAGATCGAGAACCTCAAGCACGAGCTCTACATGACCCGCGAGGCCCTGGACCTGACCTCCGCCGTGGTGGAGGACAGCGCCCTGGAGACGGCCGGAACCCGCCTTCCCAACCGGCACTACCTGGAGATCTGGCTGAAGGCGAACCTCTACCTGGCCCGGCGCCGGGCGGAGCCCATGTCCATCGCGATGTGGACCCTCCCCGCCCAGCCCGGAACCCAGAAGGCCCTGCGGGAGGTCGCCGACGCCCTCCGGGGCGAGGACCTGCTGGTGGATCTCGGCCGCGAGGAATTCCAGCTCCTCCTGCCGAGAACCGGAATCCTGGGGGCGGAGATCCTGCTGGAGCGGATCCGCGCCAAGCTTGGCCCGATCCCCATGGGAGCCACCCTGTGGCACCCCCTGCACAAGACGGACCGCGACGATCTGGCCCTCCACCAGGCCACCCAGCGGGCGGCGGCGGCCCTCCAGCGCAGCCAGAAGCGCGGCGTGGACGGCCTGGGAGACCTGGTGTGGGAACTCCTCGACATGAGGGCCGAGGACATGGTGGACAACACCACCCCCTGGTAGGCGTCCGGTGGACGCTTCAGGCGGGCGGGGGAATATGCGATCCTGCCCCTGCCGGGATGCCGGCCTCTCCACCCGGGATCCCGGCATGTCCACCCAGCTCCCCATCCATTTCTTCACCCTCGTCCTGAACGGCATGCCGTTCGTCCGGCACCACATCGAGGTGTTCCGCACGCTCCAGGTGCCATGGTCCTGGCACATCGTCGAAGGGGTCGCCTCCCTCAGCCATGACACCGCCTGGTCCCTGGAGAACGGGGGGCGGATCCCGGATTGTTTCCACAGGGAGGGCCGGAGCGTCGACGGCACCACGGAATACCTGGATGAACTGGCGGGCGCTTTTCCCGGCCAGGTCGTGGTCCACCGCAAGGAGCCCGGACAGTACTGGGACGGGAAGCTGGAGATGGTCCGGGCGCCCCTCTCCCGGATCGAAGGCGAGTCCCTGCTGTGGCAGGTGGATGTCGACGAGCTGTGGACGAGCGACCAGGTGCACGCGGTCCATCGGCTGTTCTCGCGCGATCCGCGGAAGCGGGCCGCCTACTACTGGTGCCATTTCTTCGTGGGCCCCGACCTGGTGCTCGCCAGCCGGAACTGCTACGGCAACCAGCCGGCCGGCGAATGGCTCAGGACCTGGAGGTTCCGGCCCGGGCACGACTGGCTGAGCCACGAGCCCCCCATCCTGGCGAGCCCCTGGGAGCGCCTGAGGGCCTGGGAACGGCGCGTCCGCCGGCACGCCCCGCCCCGCCAGCCCCTGCGGCCGGGGGACTCCAGGGTCTTCTCCCATGCCGAGACGGAGGCGGCAGGCCTCGTCTTCCAGCACCTGGCCTACGTGATTCCGGAGCAGGTCCGGTTCAAGGAGCTGTACTACGGCTACGCGGGGGCCGAGGCCTCCTGGCGGAGGCTCCAGGAACGGAAGGACTCCCCGCTCCTGCTCAGGGATTTCTTCCCGTGGGTGGGGGACGAGGCCATGGTGGTGCGCGCCTCCGCGAGGGGGCTCAGGCCCCTGATCCCCCTCGCGGAGATCGTTCCGTCCCCGCGTCGTCCCGGCCGAGGAAGGGAGCCTGGGCTGTGCGATGATGATCGGGACAGACCGGAGCTGCGTTCATGAAGGACTTCTTCAAATCCCTGTTCGCTTCCCTGATCGCCCTCGGCCTGTTCTTCGGATCGATGCTCTTCCTCGTGTTCGGCGTCCTGACGACCCTGAGCCCCTCCGCGCCCAGTGTCCCGAGGCGGGCCATCCTCGTCCTGGACCTGAACACCAACATCCCGGATTCCCTGAAGGATCCGGGGGCCGAGGAGGCCTTCCAGCGTGCGCTCCAGGGCAGGATCGAGAACGGCACCCCTCTGCCCGTCCTGATCCAGGCCCTCGACCAGGCCGCCACGGACGCCAACATCGCCGCCCTCTACCTGACGGGGAACCTCCGTTCGGAAGGCTACGGTTCGGGGTATGGCGCCCTCGCGGAACTCAAGGCCGCCATCCAGCGTTTCAAGGAGGTGAGCGGCAAGCCGGTGATCGCCTACAACCAGGTCTGGACCAAGCGCGAATACTACCTGTGCTCCGGCGCGGGGACGCTCTACGGAAACCCCTTCGGGCAGGTCGAGGTGTCGGGGCCTGCCGCGGAGACGATGTTCATGGCGGGAGCCTTCAGGAAGTACGGCATCGAGTTCCAGGTCACGCGCGTCGGCAAGTACAAGAGCGCGGTGGAGCCCTACATCATGGACCGGATGAGCGAGGAGAACCGGGTCCAGCAGACGCAGCTGCTCGACGATCTCTGGCTCGACTGGAAGACCAGCGTGGCCAAGGATCGGGGGAAGCGGCCTGAGGACATCCAGCAGCTCGCGGACGAGAAGGCCGTGCTCACGGGCGGCGAGGCAGAACAGGCCGGGCTGGTGGACAAGCTCGTCTACTTCGACGAAGTGCTGGACGAGCTGAAGACCTTGGCGGGAAGGACGGGAAAGGACCAGGATCTCCCGCAGATCAATGCCGTCGACTATGCGAAGATCGTCCCCTCGGGCGGCGGGAAGAACCGCATCGCGGTCGTCTACGCGGAGGGCGAGATCGTGGACGGCGACGGGGACGGAGGCCAGGTAGGCGGCGAGCGGCTCAGCCAGGAACTGAGGAAGCTGCGCCTGGATCCGGACGTCAAGGCCATCGTGCTCCGGGTGAACAGCCCGGGCGGCAGCGCGACAGCCTCGGACGTGATCCAGCGCGAGGTGATCCAGGCGAGGAAGGTGAAGCCCGTGGTGGTGTCGATGGGCACCGTGGCCGCCTCGGGAGGCTACTGGATCAGCACCTACGGCAGCCACATCTTCGCCGAGCCGGGGACCATCACGGGCTCGATCGGCGTGTTCGGCCTGCTGCCCAACGTGAAGAAGCTGGCCAACGACCACGGTGTCACCTGGGACCGCGTGCAGACGGCGAGGCTCGCCCCTCCGACCATCACGCGCCCCAGCACGCCGGAGGAGATGGCCCGCATCCAGGCGGTGGTGGACGACATCTACGACCAGTTCCTGCAGAAGGTGGCGGAGAGCCGCCGGATGCGGAAGGAGGACGTCCAGGAGATCGCCCAGGGGCGTGTCTGGTCGGGGCGGGAAGCGGCGAGGCTGGGACTGGTGGACGAGATGGGAGGGCTCCTGGATGCCGTCAGGTACGCGGCGAAGCTGGCCAAGGTCGAGGACGACTACCGGATGGACACGCCGTTCCCGGCTCCGTCCGCCCTGGAGAAGGCCATGAAGTTCCTGGCGCGCAAGAGCGGGCGCAAGGTGGTGAGGGCCGGCCTGGGAGACCAGCTCAAGGCCGAGTGGGAGCGGCAGATCCAGGGCCTCAACGCCCTCAACGATCCCCGCGCCGTCTATGCCCGGATGCCCTTCGACATGGCCATCCGCTAGTCTTCGAT
>DAOPZL010000069.1:0-4231 GCA_035353395.1 Holophaga sp. | reverse complement strand
TAGTCTTCGATCTGGTCCAGGTCCAGGAGGCCTCCAGGGGGGTCCAGGTCGATGCGCCGGTGAGGCAGGTCCAGGGTGAACCAGGCCTTGATGTAGGGGATCTCCCGGATGCCCGTGCGGCGGGGCCGCCGGTCCCGCATGAGGACCATGTCGTAGCCCATGGGGGTGGGCTCCAGGCGGACCACCTCGCCGATCTTTGAGCCCCCGAGAAACACCTCGCAGCCCACCCAGTCGTGCCGGAAGGACTCTCCCTCGCCCAGGACGGCCTGGGCCTCGGGCATCCAGAGCGACCATCCCCTGACGGGCTCCGAGGCCGTGCGGTCCGGCAGTTCCCGGAAGGACACGCAGGGCCGGTCCTGATGCCACCGGAAGCTGCGCACGGTCACGGGCAGCGCCGGAGGGTGCGCCTCGGCCGCGGGCTGGAGATCCTCCTCGGGGGGCGCCAGCACGAGCCCCTGGAGGTCCGGCAGGCGCGCGGGATCATCCATCACCGCGTGCAGCAGGAACTCGCCCTTCAGCCCCTGGAGCTTCGCCAGATGGCCCAGGAGGAGCATCAGCAGGATTCCCGGGGTTCCCGGGGATCGTCCTCTTCATAGAGTTCGAGGCTGACGACGAGACCTGATTTCTCGCCGGCCGCCTTCACGAGCGTGCGCAGGGAAGAGATCATGCGCCCGCTCTTGCCGATGATGCGGCCCCGGTCCCGGGCATCCGCATGGATCAGCACGTCGCGCTTCTTCCCGTCGCCGCTCACTTCGATCCGCAGGTCCTCCGGATGGTCCACGACCGGCGCCAGGACGTCCTTGAGGAAGGCTTCGAGATTCACGGGCGCTCCTGCAACACAAAAAGCCGGACGGGCGTCCGGCCTCGAATCCAGCAACCGGGGCTAGACGATCGCGTTCTTCTTGAAGAGGTCCAGCACGGTCTTGGAGGGCTGGGCGCCCTTCTGGATCCAGGTCTTGGCCTTTTCCGCATCGATGCGGACGGTCTCGCCGGTCTTCGCGATGGGATTCACGAAGCCGAGGATCTCGATGGCCTGGCCAGTGGGAATGCGATCGTTCTCAGAGACGACGATGTGGTAGAAGGGCCGCTTCTTGGCGCCGTTCCGGGCAAGGCGAATGGAAAGCATCAGGAACTCCTAGAGCAGACCAGTTTAGCTTGAGTGGGCTCGCTTCCCAAGCGGAAAAAATCCCGGCAGAGGAAGGTGGGGGATCCGTCCCGCCGCTTCCCGCCCTGGGCCGCGCCTTCCGTGCAGAAGCGCCAAGCCTGGGAGGAGCGCCGAAGCGGAGCGGCCGGCTCCAGCGCTCAGAACGGAAGCGAGCCTCCCGGGAAGTTCGGCATCCCCGGAAGACCTCCCGACTTGCCCATCATCGCCTGCATGCGCTTCATGAACTTGGGGTCGTTCATCTGGGACATCATCTTCTTCATGTCGAGGTACTGCTTGAGCAGGCGGTTCACCTCGTGGACGGGGCGGCCGGAGCCCGCCGCGATGCGGCGCTTGCGTTTCCCGTCCAGGAGCAGGTGGTTCCTGCGCTCCGCGGGCGTCATCGACGTGAGGATGGCTTCCAGGTGCTTCATGCGCTTGTCGGTGGCCACGGTCTCGATCTGCTGCTTGAACTGGCCCAGGCCCGGGATCATGCCCATGATCTTCTGCATGTTGCCGAGTTTCTGCATCTGCCGCATCTGGCCGAGCATGTCCTCGAGGGTGAACTGGTTCTTCACGAGGCGCTGGGCCATGCGCTGGGCCTCGCCCTCGTCGATCTTCTCCTTGGCCTGCTCGATGAGGGTCAGGACGTCGCCCATGCCCAGGATTCTCTGGGCCATGCGGTCGGGGTGGAAACGCTCGAAGTCGTCCAGCTTCTCGCCGCTTCCCGCGAACTTGATGGGCTGCCCCGTGATGTGCTTGATGCTGAAGGCCGCCCCGCCCCTCGTGTCGCCGTCGGTCTTGGTGAGGATCACGCCCGTGATGCCCAGCTTCTCGTGGAAGGCGCCCGCGGAGCGGACGGCGTCCTGGCCCGTCATGGCGTCGGCCACGAAGAGGATCTCGTCGGGGGCCGTGGCCGCCTTGATGCGGGCCAGCTCGTGCATGAGCACGTCGTCCAGGTGCAGGCGGCCCGCGGTATCCAGGATCACCACGTCCCAGCCCTTGTGGCGCGCGTCCTCGACGGCCGAGCGGCAGATCGTCACGGGGTCCAGGGAGTCCGTCCGGTAGCTGGGGACGCCGGCCTCCTTGGCCACCACGTGGAGCTGCTCAATGGCGGCGGGACGATAGACGTCCGCCGGCACGAGGATCGGGGAATTCCCGTTCTTCTTCAGGAAGCGTGCCAGCTTCCCGCAGGTGGTGGTCTTGCCCGCTCCCTGGAGGCCGATCATCATGACGACCGTGGGGGGCTTGGGGGAGAACTCCAGGGGGCGCTCGGGGGCGGTGCCGCCCATGATGGCGGTCAGTTCCTGGTAGACGATGTCCACGAAGGCCTGGGTCGGATTGAGGCCGTTCAGGACCTCCGCGCCCAGGGCCTTCTCCTTCACCTTGGCCAGGAAGGCCTTGGTGACCTGGACATGGACGTCCGCTTCCAGCAGAGCCATGCGCACCTCGCGCAGGGCGTCTTCGATGTTCTTCTCGGTGAGCCTGGCCTGGCCCCGGAGGGACTTCATGGCCTTGCTCAGCTTGTCGGTCAGGGATTCGAACATGGAACTCCACGGCCCGCACGGGCAATGCTTCATTCTAGCGGCCCGCGGCCCCCGGGGCCACGCATGGCCGCGGGACCCGAAAGGTGCGATAATAGTTGACAAATGGAGTCAGAAATGACCTCCCTCAACCGCTTGGCCCGTTGCACCAGCCCCTACCTTCTGCAGCACGCCGGCAACCCGGTGGACTGGTATCCCTGGGGCGAGGAGGCCCTCCAGAGGGCGAGGCGGGAGGACAAGCCCATCTTCCTGAGCGTGGGCTACTCGGCCTGCCACTGGTGCCACGTCATGGCGCGGGAGAGTTTCGAGAACCCCGAGGTGGCCGTCGTCCTGAACCGGGAATTCGTGTGCGTCAAGGTCGACCGGGAGGAACGGCCGGACCTGGACGACCTCTACATGGGCGCCGTCCAGGCCATCGCCGGGCGCGGGGGATGGCCCATGAACGTCTGGCTCACGCCGGACCTCGAGCCGTTCTACGGGGGCACTTATTTCCCGCTGGAGGCCCGGTGGGGCTTCCCGGGGTTCCTGGATCTCCTGGTCCGCATCTCCGAAGCCTGGCGGGACCGGCGGGCGGCGGTCGTGGCGGATGCCGGCCGCCTGACGGAGCGGCTCCGGCGGCAGGCCGGCCTCGAGACGGGGACCACGCTCCCCGAGGGCGGCCTCCTTGACGAGGCGCTGGCCGACCTGCGGAGGACCTACGACCCCGAATGGGGCGGGTTCGGCCCGCCGCCCAAGTTCCCACCGTTCCTTTCCGTGGAGTTGCTCCTCCGCCGGGGCGGGCGGGGAGACCGTGCCATGGCGCTGCGGACGCTGGACGCCATGGCGGAGGGCGGCATCTTCGACCACCTCGGGGGCGGCTTCGCCCGCTACAGTGTCGATGCCCGGTGGCTGGTGCCCCACTTCGAGAAGATGCTCTGCGACAACGCCGAGCTCGCCTGCACCTACCTGTCGGCCCACCAGGCCACCGGGGAAGCCCGCTACGCGAAGGTGGCCCGGGAGACCCTCGACTACCTTCGGCGGGACCTGCAGGAGGCCGGCGGAGGGTTCCATGCCAGCGAGGACGCGGACAGTGAAGGCGAGGAAGGCCGCTTCTACACCTTCGAGCTTCCGGAAGTGGTGTCCGTCCTGGGAGAGGTTGACGGCAGGCTCTTCTGCGACGCCTTCGGCATTGCCCGGGAGGGGAAGTGCGTGCTGCACCGCTTCGATGCTCCGGAGGATCTCCCGCGGCGCCACGGCCTCGCGCCGGAGGCCCTGGAAGCCCATCTGGACGCGCTCCGGGCCCGGATGCGGGAAGCGCGCGGACAGCGGGTGCGTCCCCACCGGGACGACAAGATCCTGGCTTCCTGGAACGGGCTCGCCCTCTCGGCCATGGCGCGAGGGTTCCAGATCCTCAAGGATGAACGATACCGGGAGAGCGCCGGTGCATGCGCAGAGTTCCTGCGGCGTGAACTCTTCCGGGACGGCGTCCTCTCCAGGACCTGGAGGCGCGGGGAGGCGCACACGCCGGGCTTCCTGGAGGACTATGCGGCGGTGGCCCTCGGCCTGG
>DAOPZL010000068.1:0-15231 GCA_035353395.1 Holophaga sp. | reverse complement strand
GGCCTTTCTGGTGGAGGGATCCCGGGGCGGCGCCGTCGATCCGCCCTCATTCTAGCGGCCGGGCGGATCCTGGGGGTTGGGATGGAAAAGTCCCCCCGTTGCGGGCACAATCAGGGGTTTGTATGCCGGTTTCGACCTTGGAGGTTCTCTTGGCCCGTCGTCTTGCCAAATCCGTCGGTATCACCGCCACCGGCGAATTCTATCCGGATCGCATCGTCACGAACGAGGATCTCGCCAAGATGATGGATACCAGCGATGAATGGATCACCTCCCGGACGGGCATCAAGCGCCGGCGCTGGGTGGAGCCCGGCGTGGCCTCCTCGGACCTCGGCGCGCAGGCGCTGCAGATGGCGCTCGAGCGGCGCGGGATCTCCGCGAACGACCTCGATGCCATCATCGCCTCCACGGTGACGCCGGACATGATGTTCCCCTGCACGGCCGCCCTGATCCAGACGAAGGTGGGGGCCGGCAGGGCCTTCGGCTTCGATCTCAACGCTGCCTGCTCCAGCTGGCTCTTCGGACTGACCACCGCGGCGAGCATGGTCGCTTCGGGCGGGGTCCAGCGCGTCGCGGTGGTCGGCTGCGACGTCATGACCTCCATCTTCGACAAGACCGACCGCAACACGGCCGTGCTGTTCGGGGACGGCGCGGGCGCGGTCATCGTGGAGGCCGTGGAGGAAGGGTTCGGGATCCTGGATTTCGAGCAGCAGGTCGACGGCACGGGGGCGCCCTTCCTGTGCATGCCCGCCGGAGGGTCCCTCAAGCCGGCCTCCCACGCCACCATCGACGCCAGGGAGCACTTCGTCCAGCAGCAGGGGCAGGAGGTCTACCGCCGGGCCGTGCGCGAGATGGCCGAGGTCAGCCGCCTGATGCTCGACCGCAACCAGGTCGATCCCCGGGACCTGAAGCTCTTCATTCCCCACCAGGCCAACGTCCGCATCATGGACGCGGCCCTCAAGCGCCTGGAGCTGCCCCGCGAGAAGATGGCCTGCAACATCGTGGAATATGCCAACACCACCTCCGCGACCATCCCCACGGCCCTGCACCAGTCCCTGGCCGCGGGCCGGATCGAGAAGGGCGACCTGCTCGTCCTCGCCGCCTTCGGCGCCGGGTTCACCTGGGGAGGCCTCCTGATGCGCTGGGCCGTCTGACGGGTCGCCGCCGCCCATGCGGATCATTGCCGGAACCCTCAGAGGTCGCGGTCTCCACGGGCCCGAGCCCGGGGACCGGAGCATCCGCCCCACCTCGGACATGGCGCGCGAGGCCCTGTTCTCGATCCTGCAGCGGTGGCCTTCCGGGGCCTTCCTGGATCTCTTCGCCGGGACGGGGGCCGTGGCCATGGAGGCCTGGTCCCGCGGCTACGAGCCGGTCGTCTGCGTCGAGAAGGCGCCCGCCGCGCTCAAGCTGGTCGAGGCCAACGCTCGCGGGACCGGCGTGCGGGTGGTGAAGCGGGACGCCGCCAGGCTGCGCCCCGGGGCCTTCCCCGGGCAGGCGGTCGTCTTCGTGGACCCCCCCTACGACCTCTCGCCGGCCCTGTGGCCCGCGCTCGCCCCCGGCTTCGCGGAGTGCCTGCTCCCGGGCGGCATCCTGGTCTGGGAGACGGACCGCCGGGTCGACCTGCCTGCCGTCCCCGGACTTGCCTTCCAGGAGTCCCGGACCTACGGCGCGGCGCGCTTCCATTTCTTCCAGCGCTAGTGTCCCGCCTTCGCTTTCACTGCGGCGCCTCCCCGGCGGGAAACCGGGAAGTTCCCGTGCCTGGAACCCGGGGGGATGGGATACTGCGGATCGTGATCGCGCGCGCGAGTGTCGAAATGACTCACCAGGAGAGGGGCAGGTCGGGCGGACGGACTGGCCGCAGGCGTGCCGGAGGGGAGGCCTGATGGCCGCCCCGCCCCTCAGGATCCTCTGCATCGAGGACAACCCCGTGAACTGGCGGCTGGTGAAGCGGCTGCTCGGCCAGGCCGGCTATGACATGCACTGGGCGGAGGATGGCCTCAAGGGCTTCGACATGGCCCTGGACCTCAAGCCCGACCTGGTGCTCCTCGACATCAACCTGCCGGGCCTCTCCGGCCTGGAGATCGCCTACAAGTTCAGGCAGCACCCGGAGCTTGCCTGCATCCCCCTCGTGGCGCTGACGGCGAGGACCCTGAAGAGCGACCGCGAGACGGCGCTGGTGGCGGGCTGCGACGGCTTCATCCCGAAGCCCATCGACCCGTTCACCTTCGTCAGGCAGGTGGAGATCTACCTGGGGGGGCACCGGGAGCAGATCGAGAAGGCCCGGGAAGGGCCGGCCCTGCGGCTGCTCAACGTGCGAGTGCTCGAGCACCTGGAGTCGCAGCTCAAGGAGTCCCAGAACGCCAACCGGAAGCTGCTGGAGACCCAGGGCGCCCTGGAGATCAGGAACCGGAGCCTTTCGCGGCTGTTCGCCCTGGCCCAGGGCATCCTGGTGGAACGGGATCCGAAAACCCTCCTGCGGCGCATCCTCGAGCAGCTGCGCATCGAAGTCCACGCCCGGGGACTGTGGGCCTACCGGAGGCACGCCAGCGAGGGCTACTGGGAAGGCCTGCGCTGGAACGGCGAGACCTTCGAGGATGCCCCCATCCTGGCCAAGAACCATGGATTCCTGGGCCGGGCCAGACAGCTTCAGCCGGGCGCGATCCTCCGCGGCGCCAAGCTGCGCGCGTCCAGGATATGGGAGGAAGGACTCCAGCTGGGGATCTGGACGCCCGGCAAGGACGGCAGCCTGCTGCTGCTCAAGGACCGCAAGAGCGACGGAGAGATCTGGGGCTTCTGGGCCTTCGAGCGCGAGGAGTCCGAGCCGTTCCAGGCCGTGGAGCTGGAGATGATCTCCCTCCATGCCAGCCTGGCCCAGGTGACCCTCGAGAACGCCGAGCTGATCGAGGACCTCGGCGAGAGTTCCCGGGCCCTGGCCTCCAGCTACGAGCGCCTCGAATCCGCCTACCAGGACCTGCACAAGGCGAAGGCCGACCTGAGCCGACAGGACCGGCAGGTGCTCCTGGAGGAGCTCTTCTGCAAGATCTCCCAGCGCCTGGAGGCGCCCGTGCGCAGCCTTCACCTGCAGGGCCGGGCCCTGGAGAGCGCCATCCGGCGGCGGAGCGACCTCGACGAGGCCGGGGAGATGGTCCAGTCCGTGAGCGAGATCCAGCAGGCCGTCGCCAAGGTCGACGGGCTGCTGAAGGCCCTGCTCCGACGGGTCGGGAAGGAAGGCGCCTCGCCCGAATGGATCGATCTCGGCGACCTCCTCCTGCAGGAGATCGACCTGCTGAAGACGGAAGACGCCGTTCCCGGCGAGGTGGCGGTCGCCGTCGACCTGCAGTGCCGTCGGTCCATGCTCTTCGGCGTCTACAGCGACTTCGCCAAGGTGCTCTCGACCCTGGTCCAGCACGCCCTGGGCGGACCGACCCCCTCGCCGGTCCTGGGGATCCGGGCCTGGGAGGAAGGCGGCGCCTTCCATGTCGAGATGGCCGACGAGGGCGGCCCGATCCCGCCTTCGGAACTGGACGGGGCCTTCGAGCCCTTCTCGGGGCTCCATCAGCAGCTGGTCATCGGGGTCCGCGCCCCGGGAGCGGACCTGGCCCTCTGCAAGCAGATCCTGGCCACCTACGGCGGCGGGATCGAGCTCCGGAACGAAGGCGACGGCACCCTCCTGCACGTCTCCATCCCGCTGAGGTGAGGCCGGCCAGGACGCTGAAGGCCGATGTCGCAAGCATGAGAAGGAACCGCGAAATGCGCGAACGGACGCGAAAATGAACGCGGATCCGTCTCGAGGTCCCGGCTTTCCATTCGCGCGAGCGCGCATTCGCGGTTGCTGGCTCCGTTTCCGGACTCAGAGGATCTCGATCCACCCCCAGTGGTGGTCGGCCCAGTCGTTCCGCCGGTAGGACCAGAGCCGCTCGGGCTCGCACACGGTGCAGAGGTTGACCGAGCCTTCCCTGGCCGGGGCCAGGCCCAGGTCCATCGCCTGGCAGCGCAGGAATCCCTGGAGGTCCAGGTGGGGACGCCCCCTCGTGCCCAGGGTCCGCAGGGTTCCGTTCCAGGCCGGATCCTTGGCCGCGGCCTCGATGACCTCCTCGCCCACTTCGAAATGGCACTTCTGGATGGAGGGACCCAGCGCCCAGGCCAGTTCTCCTGGATCTCCGCCCATCTTCCTGAACAGCTCCACGCAGACCCTCAGGATGCCGGGCGTGTCCCCCGTGCCCTTCCCGCCCACGGCGCTGCGCCAGCCGGCGTGGAGGGCGGCCACCCAGGGGGCGCCCTGGACGGGGCCCGCCAGGAGCACCGGCACGCAGTCCGCCGTGCGAACGCCGATCCGGTAGCGGCGCTTCATCGTCCAGAGCCCGTCCCCGTCGACCAGGCCCTCCGCGGCCTCGTGGATCCTCGTGCCGTGCACCTGGCGGAGCTTCCGCAGCGACGGGGGCGGAGGCGCGTCCTGCTTGGTGGAGAAGCCCCAGGCGAGGGGGAAGGGAGGGGCGACGGAAGGGGTCAGCATGTCGAATTCACTTGGGCCAGAGCATGGCCAGGAGAAGGAGATCCGTCACGGCCCAGGCGGCCAGGGCGCGGTACATGCCGGCTTCGTGCTGCCTGGGAGACCAGGCTCTCCAGTTCCGCAGCCAGGGGAGGGCGATGCCCAGCCAGGCCACGAGGGAGAGGAGGATGGGGAAGGGGTCGCGTCCGGACCGCAGCAGGCCAGAGCTGAAGCAGAAATGAGCGGCGACGACGAGGCCCACCGCCAGCCTCAGGCTCCAGGCCTCTCCCAGCCTGATGACGAGGGTGCGGTCCCCCCGGGCCCGGTCCTCCTCGATCTGGTAGATCTGCGTCATGGGGTAGAAGGCCCCGAAGAGGAAGGCGAATCCGATCGCCACGCGCAGGAACCCCGCGGTGAGCGGCCGCCCCGTCAACCCCCAGCCCGCGAGGGGGGTGAGGAGCCCGAACCCGGCACAGTTGATCGCGAGGTCCCATCCGGCCCGGGCCTTCAGGCGGAGGGGGGGCACCGAGTAGAGCAGGGCCATCACCACGCAGGCCGCGTTGCTCCACGCGAAGACGGGGGGGAGCAGGAAGCCCAAAGCCAGGGCCGCGGCGAGCAGGAGCAGGGAGAACTGGAGCAGGTGCCTGGGGGGCCTGGGCGGCTGGCGGAGATAGCCGATGTCGCCTTCGTCCTTGTCGAAGGCGCTGTTGACGGCCAGCGTGCCGCCGTTCATCAGGACCACGAAGACGAACCAGCCCGCGAGGACGGCCATCCACGGGGCTCGAAAACCCGCGGCGACGAGGGTGCCGAGCAGGAAGTGGGCCGTCATGATGGGCCATTCCATGGGGCGCAGGTGCAGCAGGTAGGCCAGGAGTTCCTCGCCGAGGAGGCGCCGGAAGGCCCTGCGGACTGGGAAGGACAGAGGCGACATGACCCTTCAAGTCTGCCAGGAAGCCGGGGCCCTTCGCACGCGAAGATGGCGGCGTGCGCTAAGCTGGAGTGATGGTGCCGCCTCTCACGATCCTCATCGACCTGGACGGGACGCTCATGGACACCGTTCCGGACCTGGCCGCGGCCGCCAACCGCATGCGCCGGGACTTCGGCCTCCCCCCGCTCCCCGTGAGACGGATCGGCCGCTATGTCGGCAAGGGCACGGGGATCCTGATCCATCGCACCCTCTCGGACGACCTCGACGGACGCGTGGACGAGAGGACGTTCCTGAAGGGCCGCGAGAGCTTCAACCGCCACTACCACGAGGTCAACGGCAGGGAGACGGCCGTCTTCGAGGGCGTCCGGGACGGGCTCCGGGCCTTGGCCGGAGCCGGGCTGAAGCTGGCCTGCGTCACGAACAAGCCCAGGGAGTTCACGCTGCCGCTCCTGGAGCGGCTGGGCCTGTCGGGATGGTTCGCGCAGGTCGTCACCGGCGACGACGTGAAGGCCCTGAAGCCGGATCCCGCGCCCCTCCTCGAGGC
Source organism: Holophaga sp. (assembly GCA_035353395.1). Taxonomy (GTDB): domain Bacteria; phylum Acidobacteriota; class Holophagae; order Holophagales; family Holophagaceae; genus UBA1801. The sequence continues at coordinate 9,273 of DAOPZL010000068.1, read as the reverse complement.
CTGCCGGCGCCTCGGATGCCGGCCCTCCGAGGCGCTCATGATCGGGGACTCCGCCAACGACCTGCGGGCGGCCCAGGCGGCGGGGATGACCGCCCTGCTGGTGGAGACAGGCTACAACGAGGGCGCGCCCCTGGCCTCGCTCGAGGGGGAGGCCGGCCTGGAAGGCATCGTCGCGACCCTGCGGGACGCGGCCGACCGTCTCCTCGCGCCCCGGAAACCGTGAAAGCTCAGGCCCCTGCTCCCACCTGGAGGGGCCGCACGTTGCCTTCCTGCCGCTTCTCGACCAGCCGTTCCATGGCCGCGGCCAGGCCCGGCACGCTGAACGTGGTGTCCACGCACATGCCGTGGGGCAGCTGGAGGGGGATCACGTAGCACGGAACCTCGGGCATCCTGGTGAGCCCCTTGAAGAGGCGGTCCGCGCAGGTCACGGCCACGACCAGGTCGGGCTCGCAGGCGCGCGCCTCGCGGTAGGCCTTGTGGCTGCGGGTGAAGAGCCGGCAGTCCCATTTCCCCGCGATCATGTCCGGACGCACGTCGCCCACCGGGCACTGCCCGCAGGCGAAGCAGTTCCCGAGCCCTTCGCAGACCGGCGCCTTGCACTGGGCCGCCTGGATGCAGTGGGGGAGGAGCACCAGCGCCTTCCTCGCCCGGTGGGCTTCGAAGTGCTGCCTGACCTTGCGGTTGTTCCAGTGGCAGAACGAGAGGAGCCATGCCTCCTCCCTCCCCAGCAGCCGGGCCAGGGGCCGGAAGGCCCGGACCCATGCGCCTTCCCGCCTCATCCAGGCGCGGCGGGACCGCAGGAAGTCCGATCCGGGCTGGAAAGCGGTCCACAGTTCCGCGACGCAGGCCATGGAGCCCAGGAGGTACCAGCCCCGCCCCGAGGGCTCGGCCAGGGCCGCCAGGAGGCCCGCGCAACCCAGGACGGCCGGAATGCCTGCCCGCACCAGGAGGAACGGGCCGATCTTCTCGGGGAGCAGGCCTTCCGCGTCCATGGCTACTTCACGGCGCTCCCGGCGAGGCCCAGGAGCTTCTTCATGTCCTCGTCCTTCCAGCGGATGCCGCCGCCCACGAAGAAGGTCCGCAGCTCGGGGTTGGCGATGTCCTGCACGCCCGCCTGGGCATACATGCCCCGCCAGATCTCGTAGCTGGTGGTCAGTCGGTAGCGCGGGTTCTGCTTGCCCTCCCGCTTGGAGAAGTCGTAGGCCAGCGCGCCCACCCGGAGGCGGTCGTCGAGGGCCCGGTACTCCACGCCCGCGCCGCCCTTGCTCTCCACGATGCCGCCGGAGACGACGACATGGTCGCCCAGGCGCTTGGCGAACTCGGCGGAAACGGTGAAGGACTTGTCCGTCTCGACCTTCTTCACGGTGACCGGCGTGCCCGGGGTCGTGCTCGTCGTGGTGGTGGTCTCCTTGATCTTGCCGTCGGGCGTGGCATTGACGCCGAGGGTATACCAGTAGTCCTTCTGAGGCGCCAGCTCGATGGAAAGGCCGCTCTGGCCGTCCCCCCGCTTCGACCACCGCGCGGCGCTCATGTCCAGGCGCAGTTCCATGGCCTTGAGGCCGCCCATCATCTCGTTCACGTTGTCCACGGCCTGGTTGATCTTCTTCACCGTGGCCTCGTCGTTGAGCAGCTTGCCGATCGTGCCCTCGCCCCGGTTGATCTTGTCCGTGATGAGCCGGAGGTTCTCGGAGGTCGACTGGAAGTTCTGGGCCAGCTTGCGGACGTCCGACATCATGCCCTTCATCTCGGGCCTGCCGTCGGCCACCATCTCGTTCAGGTTCCGGGCGAGGTTCTCGAACTGCTGGGCCATCCTCGGCAGGCGCTCCCGGAGCTCCGCGCTGATCGCCTGGGCGTTGGCCATGGTGGCGTTGATGGCGCCGTGGTTCTCCTGGGCCATGCTCCGGAACTCCCCGGTGAGCACCCGGATGTTGTCCACGATCTCGTCGAGCTTCTGCTGCCCCTCCTCGCCCCCGATGGACTCGTTCAGGGCGCCCGTGATGCCCTTGACGTCCTTGCCGATGGACGCCAGGGTCTCCATGAGGTCGTCGAGGCTGGGGCCCTGGCGGCTTGGAATGACGCCGTTTTTCGCCATCAGGCCCGCGGCCGGCTTCCCCTGGTTGAGGTCGACGTACTTCTCGCCCAGGATGCCCAGGGAGCTGAGCTGGACCGAAGCGTCCGCGTAGACCGGGACGTCCGTGGGCAGGCCGATGATCACGCGCGCCTTGCCGCCCTCGAGCCTGATCTCGTCGACGGTCCCGACCTTGACGCCTGCCACGCGCACCTGGCTCTGCACGGAGAGCCCCGCCACCTGCTCGAAGTCCATGGCGTACTGGTTGGTGTTCTTCTTCCCGAAGACGACCATCTTCTCCGTGCGGATGATCAGCAGGCCGAGGATGGCGATGGCCGCGAAAAAGAAGATGCCGACTTTCGTTTCGAGCTTCATGGCTGCGTTCCTGAGTCAGGGCACCAGGGCCTGGTGCGAGACGCTGTTCGTGGACCGTTTCGGGGGCGGAGGGTCGGTCAGGAAGGGGCCTTCCGCGTCGCCCCTGAGGAACTGCTGGATGACCGGATTCGGGTTGGCCTTGAATTCCGCGGGAGGCTGGCAGGCGATGATCTCGCCCCGGAACAGCAGGGCGATGCGGTCCGCGATCTCGAAGGCGCTCTTGAGGTCGTGGGTGATGGTGATCGTCGTGACGCCGAGCTGGTGCTTCAGGTCCAGGATCACCCGCCCGATGACGTCCGTCATGACCGGGTCGAGCCCCGTCGTCGGCTCGTCGAAGAGCAGGATCTGGGGCTTCAGGGCGATGGCCCGGGCGAATCCGACCCTGCGCTTCATGCCGCCCGAGAGTTCGGCCGGACGCAGCTTCTGGCAGTTCCGGAGGCCCACCAGCGTCAGGCACTCGTCCACGCGCTCCGCGATCTCCGCCTTGGACATGTCCGTATGGCGCGTGAGCGCGAACCCGATGTTCTCCTCCACCGACATGGAGTCGAACAGGGCCGCCATCTGGAAGCACATCCCGATCTTCTTGCGCACCTCGAAGAGGGTCTGGCGGTCCAGGGCCTGGATGACGTTGCCCTCGACGGCGACGTGCCCCGAATCGGGCGTGAGCAGGCCCATGATGGTGCGGAGCAGCACCGTCTTGCCCGAGCCCGAGCCCCCCATGACAGCCAGGCTCTCGCCCTCCTGGACCGAGAAGTTCACGTCGGACAGGACCACTTTCGGCCCGAAGGCCTTGGACAGGTGGACGGCTTCGATGACGGGTTCCAAGGGCACCTCAGACGAGCAGCAGCTTCGTGAGGAAGAAGTCCGAGATGAGGATCCACAGGCTGCTCGTCACCACGCTGCTCGTGGGGGCGTTGCCCACGCCCTCCGCGCCGCCGCGGGTCCGGTAGCCGCGCCAGCAGCCCACGAGGGCGATGATGACGCCGAAGACCAGGGCCTTGGTGAGGGCGATGCGGACGTCCCGGAACGCCAGCAGCTTGTAGAACTCGCTGGAGTAGACGGAAGCGCTCTGTCCGGTCACGCCGACGAGCAGGGCGTAGCCGCCCCAGAACCCGACGTAGACGGAGAACCCCGTGAGAAGCGGCAGCATGACCATGGCGGCGAGCAGGCGCGGGACGAAGAGGTAGTGGATGGGATCGGTGGCCAGGCACTCCAGGGCGTCGATCTGCTCGGTGACCTGCATGGTGCCGAGCTCCGCGGCCATGGCCGAGCCCACCCGTCCCGCCATCATGAGGCCCGTGATCACGGGAGCCAGCTCCCGGACGATCGCGAGGCCCTGCACCTGGGAGGCCAGCCCCTCCGCCTGGAACTGCCTGAACCCGTAGGAGAGCTGCACCGCGAACACCATGCTGATCGCCAGGGAGGTGAGCGTGATCACCGGGATCGAGTTCACGCCCACGGCCAGGAACTGGCGCATGAGGTTCGCCGAGTCGAAGGGCCGCTTGAACACGGCGATGAACGTGCGGCCCGAGAGCACGGCGAAATCCCCGGCCTCGGAGAAGGCCTTGAGAACGCGGGTGCCGAGTCGGTCGAACAGGTGGGTCAGCATGTAGGTCTGGGGAAAGGTCGAAGGGAACGTGAGTGGGGGCGGGACAACATCTTTTTATACTCTACCTAGCCCTTGCCGTGCCTGGCTCGCAGTTTCTCCCGGAGCCGGTGGGCCGCGGCCTCCTTCACGACCTGCGGAGCCCTCGACAAGGCGATGGCCCCGTCCGGGACATCCTTCGTGATGGTGCTCCCGGCTCCGAGGATGGCCCGGTCCCCGACCGTCACGGGCGCCACGCACTGGCAGTCCGAGCCCACGAAGGCATCCTTTCCGATCGTGGTCCGGTGCTTGCTGAAGCCGTCGTAGTTGCAGCTGATGAACCCGGCGCCGATGTTGGTGCGCTCGCCGATCTCGGCGTCTCCGAGGTAGCTCAAGTGGTTCGCCTTGGCCCCGGCGCGCAGGGTGGCCTTCTTCGTCTCGACGAAGTTCCCCACGTGGACCTGGGCTTCCAGCACGGACCCCTCCCGGAGATGGGCGAAGGGGCCGACCTGGGCGCCCGCGCCCACCTCGGACCGCTGGATGACGCAGTAGGGCCGGATCTCCGCCCCCGGACCGATGCGGCTGTCGCGGATCACGGTGCCCTGCCCGATCCTGGCTCCCTCCCCGACCGTGGTGCCGCCCTCGAGGCGGACACCGGGCTCCAGCACCACGTCCCTGGCCAACTGGACCCGGGGACCCACCAGGGTGGTATCGGGATCCAGCAGGGTCGCGCCTTCATCCAGCCAGCGGTCGTTGATCCGGTTCCTGGCGAGGGCCTGGAGGACGGCCTGGTCCCGCCGCGAACGCAGCGCCAGCAGTTCCGCGGGATCGCAGAGGGTCACGGCGACGGGCATCCGCCCGGCCAGGGCTGCCGCCGCCTCGGCCGGGCGGAACGCCCCTTCCTTCTGCGCGGCGTCGAGGGCGCGCCGCGGCAGGAGACAGGCCCCTCCATCCACGCGGCGGCGGCCGCCGCCCGTCTCCCCGGCCGCGAGGACGGCCCTCAGCGTGCCGTCCGGATGCTGCTCCACGCCGTCGTATCCGGCAGGATCCTCGAGGTCCATGGCCAGGATCCCTCCCTCCGAATCCGCCAGTCCGGCCAGCGTCCCCCGTTCCAGCAGGGGCGAGCCGCCGTACAGGACCAGGACCTTTTGCGCGCCGCGCCGGTCCAGTTCGGCGACCACCGACTCCGGATCCGCCACGGCGCAGGGGCAGGGGAGGAGGCCCTGCTGACGCCAGTCCTCGAGGGATTCATCCATCAGGCCGCCGCCGCGGTGCACGACGAGGGCCTCGGCCACGGAGCCGGGCAGCGCACGGAGCGTCCAAAGGAGGGCCGGATCGCCCAGGATCGGGTGGAGCGCTCCGGGCAGGTTCGACTTCATGCCTCCGCCGAAGGCGTCGAGCAGGATCACGGCAACAGTGGACATGGCTGCTCCAGGCATCGAGGAAACATCCCGGCTGTCCGGGAAACGGTCACCGGGCATCGCCGGCGAGGGCCTGCCACGGCTCGCGCTTCGCGCGGCCCGCGAGGCGGACGGCCAGTGCCGCCGCTTCCAGGAAGTTCGTCGGGTCCGCTTGCCACCGGCCCGCCTTGTCGAAGGCGGTGCCGTGGTCCGGGGAGGTCCGGATGAACGGCAGGCCCAAGGTCAGGTTGATCGCCCGGCTGGGCTCCAGGACCTTGATGGGGATGAGCCCCTGGTCGTGGTAGAGCGCGACCACGAGGTCGAACTCGCCCCGGACGGCCCGCTGGAAGAGCGTATCGGAGGGGTGGGGTCCGGAGAAGACCGGAGAACGGCGGGCCGCCGGGGTGGCAACGGCCGTCGCGGACGGGAAGAGCTCCCAGCCGGCCGGGGCCGGCCCTGCATCGAAGGGAGAGGCCACCTGGGCGAAGGGCCTCCCCGAGCCGTCCTCCGGGAAGGCCGCCCGGGCCTTCGCCAGGGCCTCGCGGAGCAGGGCCTCCTCGTCTCCGAACGCACCGTTCTCCCCGGCGTGGGGATTCAGCGCACAGAGGGCCACCCTCAGGCCCGGCTTGCCCGCCAGCCGCATGAACCGGTCCGCGGAGAACACCAGGGTTTCCGCCACGCCATCCACGGAAAGTCCTTCCACCACGGACCTGAGGCTCTGGTGCACGGTGTGGAGCACCACGGAGAGGCTCGGGCTCACGAAGGACATCCGGGTGATCGGGGAGCCCGCCAGTTCCTGGAGGTACTCGGTGTGTCCCGGGATGTTGAAGCCGGCCAGGTGCGCGGCGTGCTTGGAGAGAGGCAGCGTCACCAGGGCGTCCGCCTGTCCCGACAGGACCAGGCCGGCGCCGACGCGCACGCCTTCCACGGCGCACCGGCCCGAGGCCGCGGAGGCCTCTCCGAGGGCCAAGTCCGCCGCCGTGACGGCCGGCGTGGGATCGATCCAGGCGGCGCGGGCCAGGGGATCCAGGCGACCAGGCGCATCGCCCGTCCGGAGCCCCAGGATCTTCGTGCCGGGGATCTCCGGGGTCCAGGCAGCAGGCGTTTCCCAGCGCCAGTGGAGCTTCCGGCCGGGGGTCGCTTCCAGGAGATCCACGGCGGCCTTGGCGCCGACCACGAGGATCGAGGCCCAGCTGCAGAGCGTCCGCAGGGTGCCCAGCAGCAGCTCCGCGCTGATCCCGCACGGATCGCCGAGCGTGATGACGAGGCGGGGGCGACGGGGCGCAGGGTCAGTCATAGAGCGGAATCTCGACGTCCGCCGCCGGGGCTTCCTCCTTCTTCCCGGTCCGGCTGCGGCGGATCCTCGGCTCTTCCTCCTGCTTGTAGATGTACTTGATGTTGTGCTTGGGGACCAGGAGGTTGGGCTCCTTGACCCGGTTGATCTTGAGGCAGTGCTTGTCGTACCACTCGATGATGCCCCGGAGCTTCTCGTCGTTCTGGAGGACGATCACCATGGGGGTCTTGCTCTGCATCTGCTTCAGGTAGTAGAAGCTCTCGGCGTTGGTCTGCTCCGGGGGCGCGATCTTCCGCCTGGGGCTTCCGAGGCCCTGGGGGGCGCTGGCGGCGTTGGGATTGATGGCCGTGCCGGTGGCGGGATCCAGGGGGGGCTGGTTGGCGGAGGGGCTCTCCTGGGTCGTGGCGGCCTTCGGGGTCCGTCCCAGGCTCTCCTTGATGCCGGTGAAATCGGGGCGGATGAGTTTGCGGTTCATGGGGGTTCCTGGGTTGTGCTTGGAAACGCTGGGAAAACAAGTGCAATGTGCCATCTTCCAGCCGAGGCCGCAAGGTATTCCCGGGGGATTCATCCCTCGGGCGCGGCGATCCCGGGCCTGGCGCCGGGGGGAAGGACAAGGTGGATCGTGGTCCCTTCCTTCTCCCGGCTCTCGATGTGGATGTCCCAGCCCATGCGCTGCACGAACTGGAAGACCAGGCTCATGCCCAGGCCGGTCCCTTCGCGGAAGCCGCTCGAGAAGGGCAGGAAGATGTTGCGGAGCTGCTCCGGCGTCATGCCGCAGCCGTTGTCCTGGAGGTCCACCGCGATGGACTTGGCCGGCCTGGGGAAGCGGATGAGGACGACGGGCTGCGGGATGCCGTCCAGGGCCTTCCGGGCGTTGCTCAGCAGGTTCGTGAAGACCTGGTGGACGCAGATCGGATCCCCCAGGATCCAGGCCTCCGGAGGCTCGTCCACTCGCAGGCGCAACCCCTCGTTCCTCGGATCGGTCTCCCAGCTCGCCTTCACCTCCTCGATCAGGTCCGGGAGCCACAGGCTCTCGATCTTGACGGGGCGGGGCCTCGAGAAGTCCAGGAAGTCCGAGACGATGGCACTCACGCGCTCGGATTCCCGCTGCAGGATCTTGTGGATCCGGTTCGTCAGGGCCTGGGGGTGTTCCCCTTGCTGGAGGATCTGGACGCAGCCCAGGATGGACGCCACGGGGTTCCGCAGCTCGTGCGCCAGCTCCGAGGCCAGCTCGCCCACGGTGGCCAGCCGCTCGCTCAGCTTCGTGCGCTCCTCGAGCGCCTTGAGGTCGGTCAAGTCCTGGAACAGGAGCAGGTGTCCGGTCCGCCCCCCCCCGCTGTCCCGGATGGGCGCGGCATTCCCTCCCAGGATCCTCCGCTCTCCCGAAGGGGTCTCGAAACTCCGTTCGAAGCGCTGCTCGGTGGCGAGCGTCTCGCTCAGGGCCAGGTCCGTGAGGCCCAGGTTGTCGATCGACATGCCGGGGTGCAGCGGGCACCGCAGGATCGCCTCGGCCGCGGGGTTGGCCGAGGTGATGCGGTTCTCCGGATCGAGGGTGACCAGGCCCGAGAACATGGACTCGAAGACCCTCCGGTAGAGGGCCGACAGCTCGTCCACGGTGGCCTCGGACCGCCGGAGGTCGGTCCGGAGAATCTCGAGGTGCTTCCTGATGGGGATGACCACCACCGTGGCCGTCAGGACCTGGAGGGCCGCGAAGCTCAGGGAGATGGCCAGGTTCGAGGCCTCCACCGCCAGGTCCGGGCCGGAATGGCCGAACGGAGGCAGGATCCCGTAGGTGAAGAGGAGCACGTCGGTGGTATGGAAAAGGGACGCCAGGAGACCGACGGCGACGATCCCGGAGATCCTCAGGTAGAAGGCGGAGGCCAGCACCGGGATGATGTAGATCGTCGCGAAGCGCTCCTGGTCCACGCCCTGGAAGGACACCATCAGGACGATGAGCAGGACGTCGAGGAGGAGGTTGAACCGGATCCAGGGCAGGGAAGGGGTCGCGAAGACCTGGCCCGTCTCCACCAGGGAACGGCCGATCTCCCAGAGACATTCCACGAACATCACGAGCAGGAGGAGGAGATAGAGGTTCTCGCCGACCGGCGGGCGGACCGTGTCCACGGGCAGCGCCAGCTGCAGGATCGCCAGCCCGAAGGAGACGCCGAACCGGAAAGCCAGGGGCAGGAACAGTGTTCCCGGGGAGGGCACGACCCGTTTCGTCTCGAGCTGCAGGAGCATGGTCCCAGGATGACGCAAACGGTCCGGAAGCGCAGCTTCTCCAGCCGGGCCGAGCCCTTTCCCGCCTCCGCGGCTTCCGGCGCGGGGCACCTCGGAAATTGAGTGTTGACGCCACCGCCAGGCGTGATAGCATATGTCTTCCACGCGGGTGTAACTCAGTGGTAGAGTGCGACCTTGCCAAGGTCGAAGTCGTGAGTTCAAATCTCATCACCCGCTCCAATCCCACGAGCCGCCACGAGCGGCTCGTGGTATATATGAAGCATGGCGCCGTAGCCAAGTGGTAAGGCCGCAGACTGCAAATCTGCCATTC
>DAOPZL010000067.1:6869-15678 GCA_035353395.1 Holophaga sp. | reverse complement strand
CCGGCGCAGTCGCCCACGTTGTCGCCCACGTTGTCGGCGATGGTGGCGGCGTTGCGGGGATCGTCCTCGGGGATGTCCTTCTCGATCTTGCCCACGAGGTCGGCGCCCACGTCGGCGGCCTTGGTGTAGATGCCGCCGCCGACGCGCATGAACAGGGCGAGGAGCGTTCCGCCGAAGCCGAAGCCGAGCAGGGCCTCGTAGGCGCTCACGCCGAACATGAGGAAGATCATCGTGCCGCCCAGGAGGCCGAGGCCGTCCGTGAGCATGCCGGTGATGGTGCCGGTGCGGTAGCCGAGCTGCATGGCCTCGCCGTAGGAGCGCTTGGCGGCGGCGGCGACGCGCAGGTTGCCCTGGGTGGCCAGGCGCATGCCCACGAAGCCCACGAGCCAGCTGAAGATGGCGCCGACGAGGAACGCGCAGGCGCGGCCGTAGCGGAAGGCGTTCTCGGAACCGGTGTAGGTCACGGCCAGGAGGATCGTGATGATGACGATCAGGGGACCGATCTTGGTGAACTGGGCCTTGAGGTAGGCGTTGGCGCCCTCGCGCACGGCGCCGGCGATCTCCTGCATCTTCTTGGTGCCCTGGTCGGCGGCCATGACCTGCTTCACGAGCATCAGGGCGTACACGAGGCCCGCCACGGCGATGCCGAGCACCACGATGAGGGCGGTGCGCTCGAGGGTGTTGAAGCCGTAGCCTTCCTGGAAGGGCGAGAAGAAGCTGAAGGGCATCGCGGTCCCTTCGGAACCGGAGCCGTGGGTCATCGCCGGCTTGAAGGCGAAGGCAGCCCCGAAGAAGGCCAGCATGGACAGCAGGTACAGCCTGCGTTTCTGCGGCGAGTTAAGGAGTCGGGCGGTCCACCTGCGTAGCATGAATGCTCCTCAAGAAAGTGGAAAAACGAGCCGGTAGGGTCTACTCCCACAATCCGGCGTTTTGGAATGGCGAGTGAAAGACCAATTTCCCAGTGATATCAGCCTAGCAATTCGTCTCTGAAAGTCAAAAAAAAGTTGCCTCGTGTAAAAGACAAGGTTGTCCGGACAGGTCGCGGGCCGCTCGGAATGCAGTGTACATCGGGCTCCGGGTGGCTCACGGGCAAATCGCGGGTCGCCGCGCGCGGGACAGGAAAACCGTTCGGAAGCTTGATGCCAGATGGCAGGAAGGGGCGTCCTTCGAAAACAATTATCGATGCCGATCTTTACAAAACGTTGCAAACCGATGGGAATTTTTGTTCGTTCGGTAAATGCGTATTTGCCTTGACATAGCGATAGGCTATCCAGGTGAACTAGACTGGCTACGGCTCGTTGCCTTCGAAGGATCCCCATGTCGAGACCTTGTCCCTGCACGTCCAAGCGCACGTTCGACAAATGCTGCGAACCCTACCTGACCGGCCGCGAAGTTCCGGAGACCGCGGAAAAACTGATGCGGAGCCGGTTCTCGGCCTACGCCACGCACAAGGTGGACTATCTCCTCGCCACCACCTGCGAGGAGGAACGGAACAAGCTGGACCGGAAGGAGCTCGAGGACTATTGCCGGAAGGTCTCCTGCGTCTCCCTGAAGATCGCCGAGACGGAAGGGGGAGGACCCCAGGACGAGACGGGGACGGTCCTTTTCTACGCAAGCCTCCAGGTCAACGGAAGGCGGATGCTCCACCGCGAGCTGAGCCGCTTCAGGCGCGAGGACGGCCGCTGGGTCTACGTGGACGGGGACACCGACTAGGAGGCCGCCCCTGGTCGTGGGATCCTGGGGGAGGCCCTCCCGGCCCGTCCCTTCCTTTCCTTCGGACCCCATGCCATGAACGACTCGCTCTCCACCCGATCACGCATCGAACGCCTGGCCGCGGGCCTCCGGCAGGCGCACCTGGACGCCTTCCTGTGCACCTCTCCCGTGACGATGGGCTACCTCCAGGGATTCTTCGAGGAGGGCGGCGAGCGGCTCCTGATGCTCGCCGTGAGTAGCCGGGGCCAGGTGCGGATGATCTGCCCGGGGCTCACGGAGGCCCAGGCCCGCCGCTGCGGGATCGAGGATGTGCGCCCGTGGCTGGACGGCGACGATCCGTGGGCGCTCTTCCGGCGGCTCGCGGCGGACTGGGGGTTCGGGGCCGGCCGGGTCGCCGTGGACAACGACATGGCCGCCGCCCACCTCCTGGCGGCGCAGGCCGCGATTCCGGAGGCCTCCTTCGCGGTCGGGCAGCCGGTCATGTCCGATCTCATGCGGGTCAAGTCCGGCGAGGAACTGGAGCTCATGCTGCGGGCCGGGAAGATCGCCGACGACGCGTTCTCCGCAGCGCTCGGCCGGCTGCGGCCGGGGCTGACGGAACAGGAGGCGGCAGGCGTCCTGCTGGAATCCATGCGCAGGCTGGGAGGGACGCCCACGTTCTGCATCGCGGCGGGCGGCAAGAACAGCGCCGAGCCCCATCATCACAGCGACGACACCGTGCTCGAGGAGGGAGACGTCCTGATCCTCGACTTCGGGTGCAGCGTCTCGGGCTACCAGAGCGACATCACCCGCACGGTATGCCTCGGCGAGGCCGGCGCCGAGGCGAAGGCGCTGTACGACGTCGTCCTCCGGGCGCACCAGGCCGGCCGGGCCGCCATCCGGCCTGGCGTGGCCTGCCAGGCGATCGACCGGGCCGCCCGCAGGGTGATCGAGGACGCGGGCTTCGGCCCCTTCTTCGTGCACCGGACCGGCCACGGGATCGGCATGCGCGGGCACGAGGAGCCCTACATCGTCGAGGGCAACGGGCAGCTTCTCGCGCCGGGCCACTGCTTCAGCGTGGAGCCGGGGGTCTACCTGCCGGGGCGCTTCGGGATCCGCATCGAGAACTGCGTCGCCTGCACGACGGAAGGGCACCTCAGCCTCAACGAGGAGCCAGCCGGGAGGCTCCTCGAGCTCAGATGACGCCGGCGAGTCCCCGGTTCATCCTGCCCACGAGCAGCGGTCCTTCGAAGATCAGGGACGAGTAGATCTGGACGAGGGCGGCGCCGTCGTCCAGGGCCGTCCGGGCGTCCTCCGCGGAGCCGATGCCGCCGCAGGCCATGAAGGCGACCGAGCGCGGCAGGCGCTGCAGGATGCGGCGCTGCACCTCGCGGGCCTTGATCTTGAGGCCCCGGCCGGAAAGCCCGCCGTCCCCCCAGGCCTCCACCTTGGCGCGGTTGATCTCCGAGACGATGCCCCGGTCCAGGGTCGTGTTGGTGGCCACGATGCCCGAGATCCCGCAGGACACGGCCACGTCCACGACGGCGTCCAGCTTCTCGAAGGGGATGTCCGGGGCCAGCTTCACGAAGAGGGGCTGACGCTCCAGGGACAGTTCCTTGCGGAACTCCAGCATCCCGTCCAGGAGGGGGCGCAGCGCCTTCGGGGCCTGGAGGTCGCGGAGGCCGGGCGTGTTCGGGGAGGAGATGTTGAGGGTCGTGAAATCGACCAGGGGCGCGATGAGCCGGTAGGCGGCCTTGTAGTCGTCCAGGGCCTGTTCCTCGGGCGTCACCTTGTTCTTGCCGATGTTTCCGCCCACGACCAGGCCTCGGGGCCGCTTCCGCAGGCGGGCCGCCACGACCTGGGCTCCTTCGGAGTTGAAGCCCATGCGGTTGAGGATCAGGCTCTCCTCGGGGAGCCGGAAGATGCGGGGCTTCGGGTTGCCGGGCTGGGGCTTGGGGGTGACGGTGCCGATCTCCACGAACCCGAAGCCGACGGCCTTCCAGATGTCCAGGAGTTGCGCCCCCTTGTCGAGGCCGGCCGCCAGGCCGACGGGCGACGCGAAGGCGAGGCCGCAGACTTCCCGCGCCAGGGAGGGAGCGGGTTTCCCGCAGACCAGGGACGTGAGGGCCGTCACGCCCGGGAGCGGCTGGACGAGCTTCCCGGCCGCGAAGGCCAGGCCGTGGGCCGTCTCCGCCTGCAGCTTGAACAGCAGGGGGCGGGCGAGGCGGTAGGGATCCAGGGGCATGGCGGCGTTCTCCGGGGAACAGGTCGATGTCTGTCTCCGATTGTGCCCGGTCCGGAAGAAAAAGGCACCGGCGCGAGCCGCCGGCCGGACCCTGCGGCGCAGTCTATGATGGGGACTGACTCTTCTCCGGGGACTCCGTGCGATATCTGATCTCCAATCTTCCGGTGGACCTGGGGCGGGAAACCATGGATCTCGGGCGGCTGCTCGCCCTCGCCCTCGGGGGCGCGGCGGAGGACTACACGGAACCCGTCCTGGAGCGCCGCAGCCTCGACGCCCGGCACAAGGGGGCCATCCGCTACCAGATGACCGTGAGCTTCGGGACCGGCCGGGCGCTTCCGGCCGGGCCGCTGCCGCCGGGCGTCGCCCTGGAACCGGCGCCAGGAAGACCTTCCTGGGCCGTCGCCGCGGTGGCGCGGAGGCCCCGCGTGGTGGTGGTCGGCACGGGGCCGGCGGGGACCTTCTGCGCCCTGAGGCTCCTGGACTACGGCATCGAGCCCATCGTGCTCGAGCGCGGCCCGTCCATGGAGGAGCGTGTCCGCAGGGTCGAAAGGCTCTGGAACGAGGGGGTGCTGGACCCGTGCGCCAACGCCCAGTTCGGGGAAGGGGGGGCGGGCACCTTCAGCGACGGCAAGCTGGCCACCCGCATCGGCCATCCCGCCATCCGCTACGTCCTCGAGACGTTCGTGCGCTGCGGGGCGGACCCCGCCATCCTCTTCCTGGCGAAGCCCCACGTGGGTACGGACGTGATCCGGAAGTGCGCCGTGCGCATGCGGAAGGACGCCGAGAGCCGGGGCGCGGACTACCGCTTCGGCTCTCGGCTGGCGGACCTTCGCATCGCGGACGGCCGCGTCCGCGGAGCCGTCCTGGACGGCGGCGAGGAGATTCCCTGCGACGCCCTGGTCCTGGCGCCGGGGCACTCCGCGCGGGACACCTACGAGATGCTGCACCGGCGGGGCGTGGCCATGCGCCAGAAGGCCTTCGCCATGGGCGTCCGGATCGAGCACCCCCAGGCGCTCATCGACCGGGCTCAGTACGGGGCCTCGGCCGGCCATCCGGCCCTTCCCCCGGCGGACTACCGGCTGGTCTGCAACCTGGGGCCGGAACGGGCCGCCTACAGCTTCTGCATGTGCCCGGGGGGCGAGGTGATCCAGTGCGCCTCCGAGGAGGGCGGGGTCGTCGTGAACGGCATGAGCAACGCCAGGCGGGACTCCGGCTTCGCGAACTCCGGGCTCGTGGCGAAGGTGAACACCTCCGACTTCGGTTCCGGGCATCCCCTGGCGGGCGTCGATCTTCAGCGCCGGTGGGAACAGGCCGCCTTCCGGGCCGCGGGGGAGACCTACGGCGCGCCCGCCCAGTCCGTCCAGGACTTCCTGCGCGCCCGGGCGACGGGCAGGCTCCCGCGCACGAACTTCCGGCCCAGGGCCGTTCCCGCGGACCTCGGGCTCTGCCTGCCGGATTTCGTCCAGGCCCAGCTCCGGGAGGGGCTCCCCGTCTTCGAGCGGAAGATCCGCGGCTACACCAGCCGGGAGGCCCTGCTCCTGGGCATCGAGAGCCGGACCAGCAGCCCGGTCCAGCTGCTCCGGGGGGAGGACGGCCAGAGCGCGAGCCATCCCGGCCTCTACCCCTGCGGCGAGGGAGCCGGCTTCGCGGGGGGCATCACCAGCGCCGCCGTGGACGGACTCCGGGCCGCGGAGTGGATCGCGCGGACCGCGGGCGCGCCGGTCTCCATCCCCTTCGAACGGGGCGCGAAGACCGGGGATTGAACCAGGGATCGCCGACCCGCGGCGGGTGATCCGGAAGACTCCCCGCGGATGTCACAGAAACGTCACAAAGCGGTTGCACGCTTGTTTCAAGGGCAATTCCGCCCCCCGGGGAGCCGCCATGTCCTTGAACAGCCTGATCCGATGGATCAAGCCTCACGAACAGATCTTCTTCGACCTGCTGGAAGCCTCCTCCGCCAACGTGCTGCAGGCCGCGCGCGTCTTCGACGCGGGGCTGCGCGAGGGGAATCCCGGCGAGTGGGCGGGACTCCGCCGCCGACTCAACGACCTGGAGCACCAGGGCGACGAGTTCACCCGCGGGATCCTGGAGAAGCTGGACACCAGCTTCGTGACGCCCATCGAGCGCGAGGACCTGCTGGCCTTGGCCCACGCCCTGGACGACGTGCTGGACGATCTCGACCTGATCACCGAACGCATCGTGCTCTACCGCATCGAGAAGATCCGGCCGTCCTTCCTGGAGATCAGTTCCCAGGTGGTGGAAGGATGCGGGCTTCTCGACCGGCTGGTGCTCAGGCTGCGCAACATGCCCAAGCCCCTGGAGATCCGGCCGACGATCCGCGAGATCCACGACCTGGAGAACCAGGTGGACGGCATCTACCACACGGCCCTGGCGGAGATCTTCCAGGACGGGCTTCCCCCCGTCGAACTCATGAAATGGAAGGAACTCCTGGACATCCTGGAGACCGCCATGGACCGGATCGGGCATGCGGCCCGCGTGGTGAGCTCCACCTCGATGAAGAACTCCTAGGCCATCCAGATGCTCGTCGCCATCCCCCTCGCCCTCGTCGCCATCGTCCTGCTGTCCTGGTGCATCGATTTCATCAACGGCTTCCACGACACGGCCAACGCCGTCGCCACGGTCATCTCCACCGGCGTGCTCTCCGCCCGCAACGCCATCGTGATGGCGGGCATCCTGAACTTCACCGGGGCCTTGCTGGGCACCCAGGTGGCCACCACCATCGCCAAGGGCATCGCGGACACCCACTATGTGGTGCCCGCCGTCATCATCGCCGCCCTGATGGCGGCCATCGTGTGGGACATCCTGACGTGGTATTTCGGGATCCCGTCGAGCACCAGCCATACCCTCATCGGCGGGCTGTCGGGCGCGGTGGTGGCCCACGCGGGGCTCAAGGCGCTGCACACCACCAAGCTCAAGGAGATCGCCGCCTTCATCGTCATCTCGCCCATGCTCGGCTTCCTGATGGCGTCGATCCTCATCATCGTCATCCTCTGGGTCGTGCGCGGCATGCGGCCCGTGAAGGTGAACAAGGCCTTCCGGAAGCTGCAGCTCGTCTCCGCGGCCGCCATGGCCTTCACCCACGGCCAGAACGACGCCCAGAAGGCCATGGGCATCATCTGTCTGGGGCTCATCACCTACGGGAAGCTCGTGGCCCACGGGACGACCGTGGACGTGCCTTTGTGGGTGAAGCTGGGCAGCGCCGTCATGATGGGCCTGGGGACGGCCTCGGGAGGCATGAGGATCATCCGCACCCTGGGGCACCGGATCGCCAAGCTGAGGCCCATCCACGGATTCGCCGCCGAGACCGCCGCCGCCATCGTGCTCTTCACCACGGCCCACCTGGGCATTCCCGTGAGTACCACCCACGCCATCTCGGGCTCCATCATGGGCGTCGGAACGAGCATGAACGCGACCGCGGTGCGCTGGGGGATCGCGGGGAACATCGCCGTGGCCTGGCTGCTGACGATCCCCGTGAGCGCTTCCCTGGCCATGGCCTTCTACAAGCTGATCGCCCCCTTCTTCTAGGATTGTCGCGGGACCGCCATGGGGTCGTCACAGAGTCGTCACAGGGAGTCCCTAGCCTGGAAGCACAGGAGACAACGACGATGAAGACCTTCGCGAATTCCTTGCTGGCGGTCCTGGCCTGCGCGGCCACCACGGTGGGCTCCGCCCAGACGATCTCCCTCCAGGGGGCGGGCGCCACCTTCCCCTATCCGCTCTACTCCAAGTGGATGGCCGAGTACCAGAAGCTGCACCCCAGCGTCCAGATCAACTACCAGTCCATCGGGTCCGGCGGGGGCATCAAGCAGATCCTGGAGAGGACCGTCGACTTCGGGGCCACGGACGCGGAGATGACCGCCCAGGAACGGGCCAAGGCCGCATCGACGCTCCACCACATCCCCATGACCCTCGGCGCCGTGGTCGTCACCTACCAGGTGCCGGGCGTCTCCACGGGCCTCAAGCTCTCCCAGGACGTGCTCGCCAGCATCTTCATGGGCCGGATCACCGCCTGGAACGACCCCCGGCTGGCTTCCCTGAATCCGGGCGTCAAGCTTCCCGGAACCCCCATCACCGTGGCCTACCGCTCCGACGGCAGCGGCACCACCGCCGTCTTCACCGAGTACCTCGCCAGGATCAGTCCCGAGTGGAAATCCAGCGTGGGTGCCGGCAAGAGCGTGAAGTTCCCCGTCGGGCTGGGCGGCAAGGGCAACGAGGGGGTCACGGGCGTCGTGAAGAGCACCCCGGGCGCCATCGGCTACGTGGAGCTGGCCTACGCCAGGCAGAACAAGCTGGCCATCGCCTCCCTCCGCAACCAGGCCGGCAAGTTCGTGGAGCCGAGCCTGGAGGGTGTCACCGCCGCCGCCACCGGCCGGAAGCTGCCCGAGGATCTCTGCCTGTCCCTGGTGGACGGCCCCGGCGCCAGGACCTATCCCATCGCCTCCTTCAGTTACATCCTGGTCTACCAGGAACAGCAGGACGCCACGAAGGGCAAGGCCCTGGCGGACTTCCTCTGGTGGGCCGTCCACGACGGCCAGAAGTACGGCGCCGCCCTGGACTACGCGCCCCTGCCCAAGGACCAGGTCCCCGCCATCGAGGCCCGGCTGAAGCAGCTCGCCGCGGGCGGCAAGGCCCTGATCAGCAGGAAGTGAAGTCGACATGGACGCCCGGAGCCGACTCGCCCCGCTTTCCCGGACTGGATCTCCCGCGGTCCTGTCCGGCGACAGGGTCTTCCAGGTCCTGACGGCCCTCTTCGCGGGACTGGTGGTGCTGATCCTGGCGGCCATGGCCTTCCAGATGCTCCTGGCCTCCCTGCCGAGCCTGCGACAGTTCGGCTGGGGCTTCCTCTCCAGC
>DAOPZL010000067.1:0-6769 GCA_035353395.1 Holophaga sp. | reverse complement strand
TGCTGCAGCGGGCCTTCGGCTGGACGCCCTTCTTCCAGGGGATCCCCCGGGGCTTCGGCATGATGGCGGGATGCCTGGTGCTGGCCGTCATGATCCTTCCCACCATCGCCTCCGTGAGCCGGGACGTGCTCCTGGCGGTGCCCGACACCATCCGCGAAGGCGCGCTGGCCCTGGGGGCCACCCGCTGGGAGATGGTCCGCAAGGCCGTGCTGCCCTGCGCCGGGAGCGGCATCCTGGGCGCCGTGATCCTGGGCCTGGGCCGGGCCCTGGGCGAGACCATGGCCGTCACCATGGTCATCGGGAACCGGCCCGAGATCTCCTGGTCCCTCTTCAGCCCGGGGCACAGCCTGGCCAGCGTGGTCGCCAGCAACTACGCCGAGGCCTCCGGCGACCTCTACCTGGCCGCGCTCACCGAGCTGGGGCTCATCCTCTTCGGGGTGACCCTGCTGCTGAACATCGTGGCCAGGCTGCTGATCTGGCGCGTGGGCCGGGGTCCGGCCGGGGCGAGGCACTGACATGAACGGATATCCGCGGCGCAAGATTTCCGATTTCCTCGCCCGGTGGGGCAGCCTCGCCATGGTCCTGGCGGCCCTCGCCCCCCTGGGCGCGGTGCTGGGCTACCTGGTCGCGAAAGGCGCGGGGGGCATCTCCTGGTCCTTCTTCACCGAACTGCCCAGGCCCGTCGGCGAGGCCGGCGGGGGCATGGCCAATGCCCTCGCCGGCTCGGCGGTGCTGGTGGGGCTGGCCTGCCTGCTGGGCCTGCCCGTGGGGCTCCTGGGCGGCATCTACCTCTCCGAATACGGCGACAACCCCTTCGGCAAGGCCATCCGCTTCTGCGCGGACGTGCTTTCCGGGGTCCCCTCCATCACGGTGGGCATCTTCGTCTACACCCTGGTCGTCCTGGCGATGAAACGCTTCAGCGCCCTCGCCGGCGCCGTTGCCCTCGCCATCCTGATGCTTCCCATCGTGATGCGGACCACGGAGGAACTGCTCCGGCTCGTGCCCGTGACGCTGAGGGAGGCCGGGCTGGCCCTGGGGCTCCCCAGGTGGCGGGTAATCCTCGGCGTGGTGCTCCGGACGGGGGCCTCGGGCATCGCCACGGGCGTCATGCTCGCCGTCTCCCGGATCGCGGGCGAGACCGCTCCGCTGCTGTTCACGGCCTTCGGAAGCCGCTTCATCTCCCTCAAGCTCGACCAGCCCATGGGCAGCCTGCCCGTGCAGATCTACACCTACGCCGTCTCTCCCTACGAGGACTGGCACCGCCAGGCCTGGGCCGCGGCCCTGGTCCTGGTGCTGCTGGTGCTCGCCTTGAACCTGCTGGCCCGGACGTTCACCCGCAAGCCGGGCCAGGGGAGGTGAACCATGAACACGATGCTGCTTCCAACCCCCACCGCACTCCAGGACATCCCGGTCCCGGAAGACGTCCGGCTCCTGGCGGACGCCACGCCCACGGCGGCCCGGGCCATGTTCCAGGCGGAAGGGGTGAACGCCTGGTTCGGCAGGACCCACGTCCTCAAGGACGTGTCCCTGGACGTGGCCCAGCGACGGGTGACCGCGCTCATCGGGCCCTCGGGCTGCGGGAAGTCCACCTTCATCCGCTGCCTGAACCGGCTCCACGAGGTGGTGCCCGGGGCGCGCGTCCAGGGGAGGATCCTGCTGGACGGCCAGGACATCTACCAGCGGGGCGTGGACCCGGTCCTCCTGCGCAGGCGCGTGGGCATGGTCTTCCAGCGCCCCAACCCGTTCCCGACCCTCTCCATCCGGGACAACGTCCTGGCGGGCTGGAAGCTGGCCGGCCAGCGCCCCAGGGACCCGGAGGGGCTCGTGGAGCGATCCCTGCGCCAGGCGGCCCTGTGGGACGAGGTGAAGGACACCCTGGACCGCTCGGGCTCCAGCCTTTCGGGCGGGCAGCAGCAGCGGCTCTGCATCGCGAGGGCCCTGGCCCTGGAGCCCGAGGTGCTCCTCATGGACGAGCCCTGCTCGGCCCTGGATCCCATCGCCACCGCCAAGGTGGAGGAGCTGATCCACGAACTGCGGGAGCGCTACACCATCGTCATCGTGACCCACAGCATGCAGCAGGCGGCGCGCGTCTCCGACTTCACGGCCTTCCTCTACCTGGGGGAGCTGGTGGAATTCGGGACCACGGAGGCGATCTTCACCCGGCCCGCGAATTCGCGCACGGAAGACTACATCACGGGCCGGTTCGGTTGACGGAAGGGATGCGGAACATGAAAAGCCACACGGACCAGTCCTACGAAGAAGAGCTCGGCAAGCTCCGGGAGGAACTCCTCCTCATGGGCGCCAAGGTCGAGGGCATGGTGGCGGCCAGCGTCAAGGCCTTCGACGAGCACGACTACGACCTTGCGCGCCGCACCATCGAGAACGACCACGACATCAACCGCCTGGAGGTGGAGATCGACGGCTTCTGCCTGAGCATCCTGGCCAGGCGGCAGCCGGTGGCCTCGGACCTGCGCTTCATCACCAGCGCCCTGAAGCTGGTCACGGACCTGGAGCGCATCGGCGACCTGGCCGTGAACATCTCCGAGCGCACCATCGACCTGGCCTCGGACCCGCCGCAGCACAGCTATCCCGGCCTGGGCCGCATGGCGGAGGTGGTGCAGTCCATGGTCCACGACGCCCTGGATGCCTTCGTGGCCACGGATCCCGCGAAGGCCCAGTGGGTCATCGAGCAGGACCGGGTGGTGGACTCCCTCTACCTGCACCTGTTCCACGAGGTCCTGGTGCTCATGATGGACGACCGGAGCGCCGTCCACCGGGGGATGGGCGTCCAGGCCGTCGCCAAGCACCTGGAGCGGATCGGGGATCATGCGACCAACCTGGCCGAGCGGGTGGTGTTCCTGGCCAAGGGTCGGGACATCCGGCACCAGGGCGACCAGGAACCGGACTGCTAGGTTCCCTCCATGTTCCGCATCCTGGTGATCGAGGACGAGCCGGACCTGCAGCAGGTGCTCGCCTACAACCTGCGCCTCGCGGGCCATGCGGCGACCGCCGCCCTGCGGGGGGAGGAGGGGCTTCGGCTGGCCCGGAGCCAGCCGCCGGACCTCGTCCTGCTCGATCTCATGCTGCCCGACCTCCCGGGAACGGAGGTCTGCAAGGCGCTCAAGTCGGAGGAGGCGACCCGGCACGTGCCCATCCTCATCCTCACGGCCAAGGGCGAGGAGATCGACCGGGTCCTCGGCTTCGAGCTGGGGGCGGACGACTACGTGACCAAGCCCTTCAGCGTCCGCGAGCTGCTGCTCCGCATCCAGGCCATCCTCCGGCGCACGATCCCCGCCGAACCGGGCGCGTGCATCCGCGCGGGCGGCCTCTCCATCGATCCCGGAGCCTACCGGGTGCGCGTGGAGGGCACGGAGGTCCAGCTCACGGCGATGGAGTTCAAGCTGCTCGTGACGCTCTACGAGCGCCGGAACCGCGTGCAGACGCGCGCGGCGCTGCTCGAGGACGTCTGGGGCATCCAGGCGGACACGGAGACCCGCACCGTGGACACCCACGTGAAGCGGCTCCGGGAGAAGCTGGGGAGCGCCGGGAACTGCATCGAGACCCTGAGGGGCGTCGGCTACCGGTTCGTGACGCCGAGGAGCGGTTCGTGAGACCGGGGGGTCAGAAGCCAGGGCCTTCGACGAGGCCGGGGGCCAGCCAGTAGGCCAGGGCGGCTCCCAGCAGGACCAGGAGGAAGTCCAGCGGCCTGGACCTCCGGGTCCCGAGGTGCCTGGAAAGGGCTTGAAGGATCGACGGGCCTTGCATGAGCGCCTCCAGAGTGCTGTGGATGCTCAAGCCAAAGGTGTCGTCCGGATGTGTCGGTTGACGGTCGTTCGTGTGAATTTTGTGCAACAACCCGGATGGGCTTCCGGCCTCACCGGTCCGGCAGGGTGATGGAGAACCGGGCGCCCTGGCCGGGCAGGCTCTCCACGCCCGCGGTGCCCCCCATGGCCTCCGCGAGGTGCTTCACGATGGCGAGGCCGAGGCCGGTCCCGCCCAGGTCCCGCGACCGCCCCGCATCCACGCGGTAGAAGCGCTCGAAGATCCGCGGGAGGTGCTGGGGGGGGATGCCGGGGCCCTGGTCGGCGACCGTCACCCGCACCTTGTCCGTGAGGGCCTCGGCCTCGATCCGGACGGAGGTGCCCGCGGGGCAGTATTTCGCGGCGTTGTCCAGGAGGTTGGAGAAGATCATCTCCAGGGCCCGGCGGTCCGCCTTCACCTTCGTGCCGACCGGGACGTCGGCAGCCAGGGGCATGTCCTTCCGCCGGAAACGGTCCAGGTGCAGGGGCAGGATGCCGTCCAGGAACCCGGGGAGGTCGATGCGCTCGAGGCGCAGGGCGTATTCCCGGGATTCGATCCTGGAGAGATCCAGGAGATCCTCCACCAGCCGCTGGAGGCGTTCGGAGTTGCGCTCCAGGATCTCCACGAAGCCGAGCGCCGCCTCCGGGTCGTCCAGGGCCGACCGCAGCGTCTCGGCCGCGGACCGGATCGAGGCCACGGGCGTCCTCAGCTCGTGGCTGGCGTTGGCCACGAAATCCTTGCGGATGGATTCCAGCCTTCTCAGGTCCGTGACGTCCACGAGCACGAGCAGCATGTCCCCGGGCCGGTCCGGCAGGGGCGAGGCGTGGGCCAGCAAGTAGCGAGGCTTGACTCCCCCGGATTCAAGCTGGACGGAGGCTCTTCCCGCGCCGCCGCGCGCGCGGTCCAGCATCTCGACCAGGTCCGCGTTCCGGATGATCTCGATGAGGGGGCGGCCGAGAGCCTCCTCCCCGAGGAGGAGCGTGCTGCGCACCGCCGGGTTCATGTGGACGATCCGGCCGTCCTGGTCCACCACCAGGACTCCCTCTTGCATGCTGGCCAGGATTCCCCCGAGGAGATCCCGCTCGGAGCGGAGGTCCCGCATGGCGTCCCGCAAGTTCGCGGCCAGCAGGTCCAGGGCCTGCCCCAGCTCGGCCAGCTCGTCGGTGCCGTGGGCGCGGGTGCGGGTGTCCAGGTCGCCCTTCAGCATGCTGGCGGCCGCCTGCGCCATGGCGCGGAGGGAGCTGGAGACCCAGTGGGCCGTGGCGGTACTGAGGAGGGCGGCCGCGACCAGCGCCAGGATGGAGGCCGAGAAGACCAGCTTGCGGAACTGCCAGACGGAGTCATCCACGTCCGAGAGGGGAAGGGCCACGCGCACGGCACCCGCGACGCGGCCGTCCGCCCCGGCGAAGGACCGGGAGACGTACATCATGCGGCGCTGGAGGGTGCTGCTGTAGCGGATCGCGGCCCCCTCCCCCCGGGCCAGGGCGGCGATGACTTCCGGGCGGTCGCCGTGGCTCTCCAGGTGGGAGACGGCCGGCTCGTCCAGGCTGGAGTCCCCCAGGACCTGGCCCTCGCGGGAAACCAGGGTCACGCGCGCGCTTGCGCGGCGGCCCAGGGTCTTGGCCAGCTGCTCCCACGCATCGATCGAGCCGCGCGCGGGGCTCCGGAACAGCTCGGCGGCTTCGACCTCCATGAGCCGGGACCGGACCAGGAGGTCGGCCTTCACCCGTTCAACCAGGAGACGGTCCACCCGGGGGGACAGGTAGAGGTCCGAGAGCAGCAGCGCCAGGATGATCAGTCCCAGCGACACGAGGAAGAGCTTGGTTCGGACCCGGAATCTCATGCGTCCCCTTCCGGAGGGGTCCCGAGGAAGCGGTAGCCGGCGCCCCGGACGGTCTCGATGTAGGCCTCCGCGCTCCCCAGCTTTTCCCGGAGTCGCTTCACGTGGGTGTCCACGGTGCGGGTCTCCGCCTCCGCGTTCATGCCCCAGACGTCCTCCAGCAGGGTGATGCGCGACTGCACGCGGTTCCTCCGCTCGTAGAGGGTGACCAGCAGCCGGAATTCGGTGAGGGTCAGCCGCGCCTCCTCGCCGTCCACCCAGACCCGGTGCGCCTCATGGTCGATCCGGAGGCGCCCGAAGCGGGTGACGCCGGATTCCGTCGAGGGCTCCTTCCGCCTCAGGACCACCTGGAGCCGGAGGATCAGTTCCCGCAGGCTGAACGGCTTCACGACGTAGTCCTCGACGCCCAGCTCGAAGCCGAGCACCCGGTCGATCTCCTCCCCCTTGGCCGTGAGCATGACGACGGGGATGTCCTTCGTCGCCGGATCCGCCTTGAGGATCTTGCAGATCTCGGTCCCCTGGAGGTCCGGCAGCATGAGGTCCAGGAGGACCAGGTCGGGCCGGGACCGCCTTGCCAGGTCCAGGCCGTCCTGTCCCCGCAGCGCCTGGAGCACGTCGTGCCCCGCCTTCCGCAGGTTGTAGTCCAGGATCCGCTGGAGATCCCGCTCGTCCTCGATTACCAGGATTCGCGCCAATGCCGGTACCGCCTTCTTTCCTTCATTATCCAGGGGGTTCCCGGCGCGTTTCCAGGATAAAATGAACGTCGAGCGGCTTCCGCCGCTCCTTTTTTTGCGACGAACCCATGGGACTCACGGAAGAGATCAAGAAGCGGCGGACCTTCGCCATCATCAGCCACCCTGACGCCGGCAAGACGACGCTGACCGAGAAGCTCCTGCTCTACAGCGGCGCCATCGACCGCGCCGGCTCCGTGAAGGGGCGGGAAGGGGCGGGCATGGCCCAGTCCGACTGGATGACCATAGAGCAGGAGCGCGGCATCTCCGTGACCTCGGCGGCCATGCAGTTCGAATACAAGGACCACGTCATCAACCTGCTGGACACTCCGGGCCACCAGGACTTCAGCGAGGACACCTACCGCGCCCTCACGGCGGCGGACAGCGTGGTGATGCT
>DAOPZL010000066.1:0-15803 GCA_035353395.1 Holophaga sp. | reverse complement strand
AGCCTGGCGGAAGCCATCACGGACCACTACCGGCGCCGGGGCTTCAAGCGCTTCCAGCTCTTCATCGTCCACCGTCTGGACCGCTACACGTCGGGGGTGCTGGTCTTCGCCAAGACGCCCGAGGCGCTGCACGGGCTGAAGACGATCTTCGAGGCCCACCACCTCAACCGGGTCTACAAGGCCGTCCTCGTGGGCGAAGTCCCCGAGAACTCCGGCACCCTCACCGGCAGGCTGGTGGAGCACGCCAAGAGCCTGAAGATGTCGGTGGTCCACCCCCGCAAGGAGGAACCCAAGGGCGCCAGGCATGCCATCACCCATTTCCGCGTCCTGGACCGCCTGCCCGGCTATACCGTCGTGGAAGTGAAGCTGGAGACGGGCCGCCGCAACCAGATCCGCGTGCAGTTCGCGGACCGGGGCTTCCCGCTGCTCGGGGACCGGGTCTACGGCGAGGCGAGCGACCTCATCGACCGCCAGGCCCTGCACGCGGAGCTTCTCGGGTTCCGGCATCCCGTGACGGAAGAGGCGCTGACGGTGACCGCGGCCATGCCCCAGGACATGACGGAAGCGCTCAGGAAGCTGCGCACGCTCCGGCGGGTCGAGCGGGCCGAGGCGGGGGTCACCGGAGAGGAAGGCATCTACAAGCCCAGGATCACCAAGGCCAGGAAGTTCGAACGGGTCCGGAGGGCCGAGCGGTTCGGTCCCGAAGGGGATGCCCGGCCGGCCGCGCGGACCGAAGCGGAACCCAGGAAGCCCGTGAGGCGCGGCCGGGATTCCTTCGCGAAGCGGGGCGAACGAGGCGGCGCGAGGAGAGCCGAAGGCCGCGGCGCGGCTCCCCGGACAGGGAACCGCCCGGACTCCCGCCCCCGGCCCAGGACCTCCGCCTCCTCCAGGACGAATAAGATCAAGAAGTAGCCGATTCTTCCAGGGAGTCCTTGATGACGTTCACCCATCCCCCCCTCGCGGGCCGCCTCGCTTTCGTCACGGGCTCGGCCCGGGGCATCGGCCGGGCCATCGCGCTGGAACTCGCCGACTGGGGCGCCGACGTGGTGGTCCACGCCCTCAGGAACGGGGAACTGGCGGGGCAGGTGGCGGAGGCGATCCGGGAGAAGGGGCGGCGCTCCATGGCCGTGCTCGCGGACGTGAGGGACCGCGCGGCGATGTCCGAATGCGCGGACCGGGTGAAGGCGGAACTCGGGGTCGTGGACATCCTCGTGAACAACGCGGGGACCCGGAAGGACGGGCACTTCATCCTGATGGGGCAGGCCTCCTGGGACGAGGTCATGGACGTCAATCTCGGCGGCGTGGTCCACGCGACCCAGGCCTTCGTCCGGGGAATGATGGCCCAGCGCTGGGGGCGGGTGATCAACCTCGCGAGTCCCTCGGCGGTGCTCGGCATGGCCGGCCAGGCCAACTACGGCGCCAGCAAGGGCGCGGTCATCGGCCTCACCCGGAACCTGGCCAGGGAGTTGGCCCCCTTCGGCGTGCTGGTCAACGCCGTCAACCCGGGGCTCATCGCCACCGAGCTCACGGCGGACGTCTCCCCGGACGTGAAACGCGATCTCTTGCAGCCCACGAATCTCAAGAGAGAGGGGCAGCCCGAGGAGGTCTCGCCCATGGTGGCCTTCCTGGCCAGCCCGTGGGCCTCCTACATCAGCGGTCAGGTCATCAACGTGGACGGCGGCCTCTGTCCATAGAAACCGATCAAGAATGATCTATATCGTTGCGTTGATTTTGTTTGTATTATTTTTCATATTCTTATTTTTGCCAAATCCGGGCTGGAATTTTCTCTCCCCAAACCCTTCCGATCGTGGATAATTGCACCTGCGGGAATTCGATATATCCGGGAGACGTTAGCTCATGGATTCGCATTGCGCCGGACTCGCTGTCATTCCGTTGTGGACGGGGGCGATGAGCGTGCAGAAACATTCCTGGTCCTTTCTCCGGGAGGCCCAGGCAACGCAAAGGAGGCGTTCTTGAAAAAAACAGCTCTTGCACTGCTCCTCATAGGAGCCGCGGGCCTGCTCCAGGCCCAGGAGGGCACCAAGTGGTTCAACGTGCAGGGTGCCTACATCCACCAGGACGGGGACTGGTCCGGCCGTGAATTCTACGAGATGATCAAGCCGGACTTCGACATCGACAACAGCTTCGGTTACGGCGTCGGGCTGGGCACCTGGCTGACCAACCGCTGGGGCCTGGAGGGATCGATCCTGACCACGAAGCTCGAAGCCGATGGCTTCACGTTGCCCCGACAGTACGACTTCCTGGAGATCCCCGACCAGTCGGGCCGCGAGACCCACTTCTTCGCGTCCGGCCTGATGAACCTCAACCCCGGCGGGGAGAAGTTCTATCCCTACCTGCGGGCCGGCATCGGCGCCACCCACCTCGAGGAACCCTGGTCCGCGAAGGACAGCTCCACGACCAAGTTCCAGTACCATGGCGGCCTGGGCATCCAGGGCTTCTTCGCCGAGCACGTGATCGCCAGCGCCGAAGCTCGCTATGTCCACATCAACAGCCACGACTCCCGCAACGAGCTCATGGGCATCCTGGGCCTCGGCTATCGCTGGGGCAACGAGCCCGTGGCCGCGCCCGAGCCTGAGCCCGAACCCGCCCCCGCGCCCGTCGTGGAGCCCGTGGCGCCGCCCCCGCCGCCCCCGCCGCCCCCGGTCGAGGTGAAGCCCGTCGTGGTGCCTCCGCCGCCGCCCCCGCCGCCCGCGAAGATCGTGCTGGACCAGGCCGTCCTGCACTTCAAGAACGACAAGGCCGTGCTGAGTCCTGAAGGCGTCGCAGCGATCCAGAAGGTCGCCGAGGAGATCAAGGCCTACCCGGGCGAGTACACGCTGGTCGTGAACGGGCACACCTCCCTCGTCGGCGGCAGGGCCCACAACATGGCCCTCAGCAAGCGGCGCGCCAATGCCGTGGCCAAGGTGCTGGTGGATTCCGGCATTCCCGCGGCTTCCGTCACGACTGCGGGCTACGGCCCCGACCAGCCGGTCGCGGACAACAAGACCCGCGAAGGCGCGGCCAAGAACCGGCGCGTGGAGATCGAAGTCAAGGTCTCGAACGCGGCCGTCGAGACCAACACGATCATGACGGAGATCCAGGACTAGCCGGTCCTGGACCAGTCCCAAGACAGCGATTGTCAACCAGCCCCCGGGAATCCGCGGATTTCCCGGGGGCTTCTTCAAGGAGGATCCAAGTGCCCGTCTTCCAGGAATTCAAGGCCTTCGTATCCAAGGGGAACGTCGTGGACCTGGCGGTTGCCGTGGTCATGGGCGGCGCCTTCGGCAAGATCGTCACGGCGATGGTCGGAGGACTCGTGATGCCCCTCGTGGGCTACGTGATGCCCCAGGGCGACTGGCAGAAGCTCGCGGTCGGGCCCTTCCAGATCGGCCAGCTGCTCGCGGCGGTGATCGACTTCCTGCTCATCGCCCTGGTGGTGTTCCTGGTCTTCGTGAAGGGACTCGGCCGGGTGATCAAGAAGCCCGAGGCCGCGCCGGCGCCCGCCACGAAGACCTGCCCCGAGTGCCTCGAGACCATCCCCGAGGCCGCCACGCGCTGCAAGTTCTGCACGACGAAGTTGTAGACGGCTATCGGGCTTCCCTGGCCTCGCAGGCCTGCAGGGTGTTCGCCAGCAGCCCCGCGATGGTGAGGGGGCCCACTCCGCCGGGGACCGGCGTGATGGCCCCGGCGACCTGGGACGCCTCGCCGTAGCGGACGTCGCCGCACAGTACGCCACCCTTGGCCTTCAGCGTCTCGAGCTTCCTCGGCTCCCGGGCGAAGATCTTCTCGCCCAGGGCCAGGTCTTCGACGCGGTTGATGCCGACGTCCACCACGACGGCCCCGGGCTTGATCCAGGCCCCTTCCACGAAGCCGGGCCTGCCGATGGCCGCCACCAGGATGTCCGCCTCCCGGCAGAGGCCGGGGAGGTCCACGGTGCGGCTGTGGGCGATGGTGACCGTCGCGTGTTCCTCCAGGAGCATCAGGGCCATGGGCTTGCCGACGATCTCGCTGCGGCCCAGCACGAGCGCCCGCTTGCCCTTCATCTCCACGCCGTAGGCCTTGAGCATGTTCATGACGGCGCTGGGCGTGCAGGGGCGCATGCCTTTCTGGCCCTGGAAGAGGAGGCCCTGGTTCACGGGATGGAATCCGTCCACGTCCTTGGCCGGGTCGAGGCGCCGCAGGACGGCCTTGGCGTCGAGGTGCTTCGGCAGAGGCAGCTGCACGAGGATGCCGTCCACGTCGGGATCGGAATTGAGCTGGTGGATCAGGTCGTCCAGTTCGGCCGCCGTGGCGGCGGCCGGCAGGCGGCGTTCGATCGAACGGACGCCCGTCCGGGCGCAGGCGGCGACCTTGTTCCGGACATAGACCTGGCTGGCGGGATCCTCGCCCACCAGCACGACCGCGAGGCTCGGGACCCGCGATCCCGCTGCCTTCCTGGCCTCCACCGAGGCGCGGACCTCCTCCAGCATCCGGTCCGCGTGGGCTTTGCCGTCGAGAATCTGGACCATTCGATCTCCTTCCTGCCTCATGAGCGATTCTAGCGGAACCCCGGGGGGATCCGGGCCCCGGGTGGTGCCGGAAACCTCCTCTTCCCGGGGTGCATCCTCGAATTGCCGTTGTCTTGCAAGGCATTGGACGATACACTTCTCCTCTGAATCTGGCCTTGACCCGCCCGGTTCGGGGAGGCCGCCGTGAAACCGGCTTCTTTGGATGGAGCGGGCCTTTGTCGGGTGGGTTCGACCCGCCTCCCCTGGATTTCCGGACGCAACCCATGGACCTCAAGAAGCTCCAAACAGCCCTCGAACACCAGCTTGCCCTCCTGGGCTACGAACTGGTCTGCCTGGAATCTGCGAAGGAGGGACGGGACCCGGTCCTGCGCCTCTATGTCGACCATCTGGAGCCGGGCCGGTCGGTGACCCTGGACGATTGCGTCGCGGTGAACGACGGCCTGGTCTCGTGGCTGGACGCGACGTTCCCCTCCCTCCGCGAGGAGACGGGGCTGGAGATCTCGAGTCCCGGCCTGGACCGGCCCCTGGTCAGGCCGGAACACTACCGGCGCTTCGCGGGACGCCTCTGCAGGATCCAGGCCCGCACGCCCATCAACGGGCAGAAGCGGTTCAAGGGCTGGATCGGGGAAGTGACCGCCGAAGCCGTCACGGTGGAAGAGGACGGCGTCCTCAAGACCATCCCGCTGGAGGCGATCCAGAAAGCGCGGCTCGCGCCCTTCGAAGAGGAAAAGACCCCTAAACCCAGGCTGGTGGCACTTGCCGCGGCCCCCAAGACGGCCGGCGTAGAGAAAAGCGCCGACTGAGGAGACATGCGATGGCTCTCGTAGCTAATTCGTTTTTCGACAGCGTGAAGATGATCGCTTCCGACAAGGGCATCCCCGAGGAGGAGGTGTTCAAGGCGGTGGAGGAATCCCTGGTCAAGGCCGCCGAGAAGTATTTCCAGGCCTACGACTTCTACGGCAACTTCCAGGCCCAGATGGACCGGGAGACCGGCGAGTTCCACGTCTACGCCCTCAAGCAGGTCGTGCAGGAAGTGGAGGAGGAGGACCTGGAGATCAGCCTCGCCGAGGCCCAGGGGCTGAATCCCGACGCGTCCGAGGGCGACACCCTCTGGCTGCCCCAGGACACGACCCAGCTGGGCCGGATCGCGGCCCAGGCCGCGAAGCAGGTGCTGGTGCAGAAGGTCCGCGAGGCCGAGCGCGACCGCATCTACAACGACTTTGCCAACCGCATCGGCGAGGTCGTCGTCGCGGAGGTCAAGCGCTTCGAGAAGAACGCCATCATCCTCGAAGTGGACCGCGTCGAGGCCATGCTGAAGCGCAGCGAAGCCCTGCGCGGCGACCGCTTCGACAAGGGACAGCGGATCAAGGTGGTCATCTCCGGGGTCGACAAGTCCGCCAAGGATCCCCAGGTTCAGGTGAGCCGCACGGATCCGCGGCTGCTCATCAAGCTCTTCGACAGCGAAGTCCCCGAGATCCACGACGGCACCGTGGTCATCCGCTCCTGCGTCCGGGAAGCCGGGGACCGGGCCAAGGTGGCCGTGCACTCCCTCGATCCGGACGTGGACCCCGTGGGCGCCTGCGTGGGCCTCAAGGGCTCCCGGGTCCAGGCCATCATCCGGGAACTCAAGAACGAGAAGATCGACATCGTCCGCTTCGACGAGGACGCCAGCCGCTTCATCGCCAACGCCCTCAACCCGGCCAAGGCTCTCCGGGTGGTGGTGGTGGACCCGGAACACCGCCGCGTGGAAGTGGTCGTGGACGATGAACAGCTTTCCATCGCCATCGGCAAGCGCGGCCAGAACGTGCGCCTGGCCGCCAAGCTGACGGGCTGGAACATCGACGTCCGGAGCGAGGCGGACAAGCGCCGCGAAGCCGAGGAGGCCATGGGCGCGGCTCTCCCGGAGATGCCTCCCCTCCCGGAGGAAGAGCCGGGAACGCCGTCCTCCTCCCTCCTGTCCGAACTGGGCCCCGTCGAGGGCCTGGACGAGGCCATGGCCGAAAAACTCGCCCTGGCCGGCTATCCGGACGCGAAATCCCTGTACACTGTGACCGTCGAACAGCTCCTTGGCGTGGCCGGAATGGACCAGGATCTCGCTTTCCGTCTGATCGACGCTGTGCACGAGCGTTTCGGAGAGTAGGCTAGATATCCGACCGACGCTCTTCCGAATCCCCAACCGATGAGGTACGCCCCTTCATGTTGCGCATCAACCAATTTGCCAAAGACCTTGGCGTGACCAACCACGACGTCATCGAGGCTCTCGAGAAGCGCCTGGGCATTTCGGGCAAGAGCCACAGCTCGAATCTCACGGACGACCAGATCTCCCAGCTCCGGCGGGTCTTCGATGCCAAGTCCAAGGGCATGGAAGATGGCACACCTCTGGCGCTCCACAAGCCGTCCGTCCCCGTGCGGATCGTGAAGGCGGCCGCGCCCGTCGAACCCGCCGGCCAGGTTCCGCCGCCGGCCCCCGTGCTGGTGAAGGGCCCCGAGCCGGCCGAGGAGGCTGCCAAGCCCGCCTCCGAAGCGCCCCGGGAGGCCGCGCCTCGACCGTCCGTTCCTTCCGAGCCCGTTCCCGCCCCGAGCCAGCCGGCTCCCGCGCTTTCGAGGCCGGCCG
This sequence comes from Holophaga sp., assembly GCA_035353395.1. Classification (GTDB taxonomy): domain Bacteria; phylum Acidobacteriota; class Holophagae; order Holophagales; family Holophagaceae; genus UBA1801. The sequence continues at coordinate 8,681 of DAOPZL010000066.1, read as the reverse complement.
CCGTTCCCGCCCGCGTCCAGGAGGTCCCGGCGGATTCCCGCCCGGCCCCCGCGAAGATCGAGCAGAAGCCGCCCGTCCCGAGCAAGAGCGAGTTCTCCCGCCTCCGGGTTTCGGTCACGCCTGCCCCGACTCCCAAGCCCCAGGAACCCGCCCGCTACATCCAGCTCCCCCAGCAGGCTCCCTTCAGGGGGCGTCCGGAAGCCGGCGCCAGGCCCGTGGTGCAGCGCCCCGGCCAGGTCCAGCCGAGCGTCCAGCGTCCCGGCCAGCCCCAGCAGAATGTCCAGCGTTCCGGACAGCCCCAGCCTGAGCGGACCACGCTGCCGATGGCCACCAACACCGGCAAGGGGGAGGTCCGCCACGACCAGGGAACCTCCGCCTCGCAGCAGGGCAGCCGCCGGCCCTACATCCCGCCTTCCATCTCCTCCCTGCAGCCGGAACAAGGCTTCACCCGCATCAAGATGGCGGACACGCCCACCCCGACGCCGCGTTCCACGGAACCCGCCCGCTACATCCAGCTGCCCCAGGCTCGGCCTGCCGGCGGCCAGCGTCCCGGCCAGCGCCCCGGTCCGGGCGGACGTCCCGGCGGTCCTGGCGCCCGTCCAGGCGGCCCGGGCGGACGCCCCGGCGGCCCCCGTCCCGGCGGTCCCGGCGCCCGTCCCGGCGGCCCCGGCCGGCCCGGCATGGGCGGGCGCGGCCCCGCGCTGCCCGCGGCGGGTCCCATCGATCCCAATGCCCAGAAGGGTCCGGGCAGGGGCGTTCATTTCGCCGGCAAGAAGAAGGACGACAAGCGCACCCGCGCCGAGCGGGAGGCCGAGGCCCTCGAGCTGAAGCTCCGCCAGCCGCGGAGCCGCGCCCAGCAGGTCGCCACCGAGTACATCGAGGACGAGATCGGCATCGTGATGCTCTCCGAGGGCGTGACGGTCAAGGAACTCGCCGAGAAGTGCAACCGTCCCGCCAAGGACGTCGTCGCCAAGCTGCTCCACCGGGGCGTCTTCGCCACCATCAACCAGCCCCTCGACACCGAGCTGGCCAAGGACATCGCCCGGGAATTCGGCTACCTCGCGGACATCGTCTCCTTCGAGGAGGACGTCCAGATGGCCATGGAGGAGGCGGGCGAAGTCCAGGGCGACAAGCTCTCCCGTCCCCCCGTCGTCACGATCATGGGCCACGTGGACCACGGCAAGACCTCCCTGCTGGACGCCATCCGCCACACCAAGGTGGCGGCGGGCGAAGCGGGCGGCATCACCCAGGCCATCGGCGCCCACCATGTGGACCTCAAGGACCCGGAGGGCAACGACCGGCAGATCGTGTTCATCGACACGCCGGGCCACGAGGCCTTCACCAAGATGCGCGCCCGGGGCGCCAAGGTCACGGACATCGTCATCCTGGTGGTGGCGGCGGACGACGGCGTGATGCCCCAGACCATCGAGGCCATCAACCACACCAAGGCCGCCGACGTGCCCATGGTCGTGGCCATCAACAAGATCGACAAGGGCGGAGCCAATCCCGAGCGGGTCCAGCAGATGCTGCTCCAGTACGGCGTCCAGACGGAGGCCTTCGGGGGCGACGTGCCCGCCGTGGCCGTTTCCGCCAAGACCAAGCAGGGCCTGGACGAGCTGCTGGAAACGGTGCTGCTCGTCGCCGACCTCAAGGACCTGAAGTCCGTCTACGATTGTCCCGCCTCCGGCAGCATCCTGGAGGCCAAGCTGGATCGCGGCCGGGGTCCCGTGGCCGCCGTCCTGGTCCAGCAGGGCACCCTGAAGGCCGGCGAGGTCTTCGTGGCCGGCGCCACCATGGGCCGCGTGCGCGCCATGTTCAACGACACGGGCGAGAAGATCGCCGAGGCCACGCCCTCCATGGCCGTGCAGATCCTGGGGTTCGAGGAAGTGCCGGTCTCCGGCGACAACTTCCAGGTGGTCGAGGACGAGGCCAAGGGCCGCGCGATCGTCGGCTTCCGCCAGGAGAAGGCCCGGGCCGCCGCCCAGATCAAGCAGCGCGTCACCCTGGAGAACCTCTTCTCCACCCTCAAGGATGGCCAGATCAAGGAGCTGCCCCTCATCGTCAAGGCCGATACCTCGGGCTCCGTGGAGTCCCTGGTCGGAAGCCTCGAGAAGCTAAGCACCGACAAGGTGCGCGTGCGCATCATCCACGCCGCGGCGGGCACGGTGAACAAGAACGACGTGCTCCTGGCCGAGGCCTCCAACGCGAGCATCATCGCCTTCTCCACGAAGGCGGAGCGGGAAGCCGAGGACCTGGCGCAGGAAGAGGGCGTGGACCTGCGCTTCCACGAGATCATCTACAAGGTCACCGAGGAGATCACGGCGGCCATGGTGGGGCTCCTGGACGCCGTCGAGAAGGAGACCCTCCAGGGACAGGCCGAGGTTCGCCAGCTGTTCAAGGTGAACAAGGCCATGATCGCCGGTTCCTTCGTGACCGAGGGCAAGGTCCAGAAAGCCTACCGCGTGAGGGTCAAGCGCGGGGAAGCCGTGGTCTGGGATGGTCTCATCAAGAGCCTCAAGCGCTTCAAGGACGACGTCCACGAGGTGAAGAACGGGCTCGACTGCGGCATCTCCCTCGAGGGCTTCGACGATCTCAAGGAAGGGGATGTCCTCGAGTTCTACACCCGCGAGAAGTTCGCCGCGACCAGCCTCTGACGGCACTTCGCCGGGGGGGGCAGCCCCCCTGGCCGCCGGAGCGCTGATACACTGCCTTCCGATGCCCACGAAACGCCCGTGCCAACGCGGCTTCACCCTCCTGGAGCTGCTCACCGTCATGACCATCCTGGCGCTCCTCGCCACGGTGGGCATCGTCGGCTACCGGAGGCACACCAGGGCCGCCAGGGAATCGGTGCTGAGGGAGGACCTGTTCCAGCTCAACCATGCCCTGGAACAGCACCTGGCCGACAAGGGCAGGTATCCGAGCACCCTCTCCGCCCTGCGCGAACAAGGCTATCTGCGGGACATCCCGGCGGACCCGATGACGGGTTCCAAGGATACCTGGACGACGGAGATGGAGGCGCCCGATCCGGACAATCCGGATGCCGACACGGGGATCTTCCGCATCCGCAGCGGATCCACGGAGGTCGGCGAGAACGGCATCCCCTACAACGAATGGTCCTACTAGCCATGAACGAGCGCACGTATTCCCGCCTGGACCGGCTTTCCGCCTCGCTGCTGCTCCTCTGGGCAGGCATGGCCTTCGCGATCGGATTCCTGGTCGCCCCGGTCGTCCTGCGGCAGGATCCCGGGGGGGACCTGGCGGGGAAGGTGCTCGGGTCCTGCTTCTGGCGGCTCGACCTCGCGTCCTGGTTCGCCTTCGGCCTGCCCCTCCTGATGAGCTACGGGTCGCGATGGCTGTCGGAGGTCCACGACGGGGCCATGGGCGCCATGCGGCTGTGGAGCGCCGCCGCGCTGGCGGCCCTGCTCATGTGCTTCGCCAGCATGGCCATCGTGAACCCCCGGATGGAGAGTCTCCGGACGGCCGCCCACGGGGCCGCGGAGACCCGGGAAGGGAAGGCCCTCGGCCGGGCCAGGAACATCTCCAGGCAGCTCCTGGTCCTGAGGATGCTGCTGGGGCTGGGATTGGCCGCCGGCGTCTCCTGTCTTCCGAAGGGGATCGAGGGCGCGGCTCCCGCCGGGGACTGATCAGCCAATCTCCCAGGGCTCGAGTTCCCTCGGCCTGGGAGGCCCGGGGATCAATTCCAGGAGCCAGCCCCGGATCTCGTCCATTCCGATCCGGGTCAGCGCGCTCGCCTGGACGGCCTCGGGATGGAGCCGCTTGAGGTTGAGCCGCTGGGGCCGGGTGATGCGGTCCACTTGGTTGAGGACCAGCAGGCGCGGGTGCCCGCCGCACCCGATCTCCCGCAAGGTCGCGCCCACGACCTTCAGATGGTCCTCCAGTTCCGGACTCGAGGCATCCGCGACGACCAGGAGGGCCTCCGCGGTGCGCACCTCCCCGAGGGTGGACCGGAAGGCGGCCACCAGCTGGTGGGGGAGCCTGCGGATGAAGCCCACGGTGTCGGAAATCAGGGCCTGCCGGGGCATGCCGGTCTCCTCGTCCTGGCCCAGCCAGGCCCGGCGAGTGGTGGTGTCGAGGGTGGCGAAGAGCATGTCCGCAGGTTCTCCTTCCCCGGTCAGGGCCTTCAGGAGGCTGGTCTTGCCGGCGTTGGTGTAGCCGACCAGGGCCACCCTGGGCAGGTCCGGGAGCCGCCCCTGGCGCTGGGTTTCCCGCACGCGCTCCAGGTGGACCAGTTCCTTCTTGAGCTGTCCGATCCGCGCCCGAACCAGGCGGCGGTCCACCTCGATCTGGGTCTCGCCCGGACCGCCCCGGACGCCCACTCCGCCGACCTGGCGCTCCAGGTGGGCCCAGGCCCCCTTCAGTCGGGGGAGCTGGTACTCGCAGCGCGCCAGCTCGACCTGGGCCCTGGCCTCCCGGGTCTTGGCGCGCTGTTCGAAGATCGCCAGGATGAGCCCGGTCCGATCCAGGCAGTGCAGGCCGGTGACCTTCTCGATGTTGTGGACCTGGCTCCCCGAGAGCTCGTCGTCGCAGACCAGGAATTCGGCCCCCATCCGCCGGGCCTCGTCCGCCACGGCCTCGACCTGCCCTCGGCCATAGTAGCTCCGGGAGTCGACGGCGGGGCGCTTGAGCAGGCGCCGTCCCATCGGCTCCATGTCGCAGGACCGAGCCAGTTCCGCCAGTTCCGCGAGGTGGTCCTCGATCTGGCTGGCCTCGTCCTTGGGGCCTTGGTGGGCCAGGAGGAAACATCGGATGGCGTGTTCGGTCATATTTCGAGGGTAGCTGATTTATCCTGGGATTCGTACACTGGCAGGCAATGCCCAGGATGGACACATTCAAGATGATCAGCCCTGGCGACGATGCAAGTCTTGAATGGTACGGTGTGACGTGGCTTTTTTCGGATTCGGCAAGGACAAGAAGGACAGCGGATCTTCCGAACTGGTGCTGGCGTACCTGGAGGACGCCCAGAGGGTCCGCACCCCGTTCCTCCTGGGCGACAAGCGGAGGAATGAAATCCCGGCGATGCTCCAGGGCATCGACGAGGAATCGGGTTCCCTGAGCTTCCAGACCCAGGGCGGCACCTTCGAGAAGGGCGCCAGCCTCGATTTCCTGTTCATCCAGGAAGGGCTGCGCCTGGGCGGCACCACCCAGGTCACCGAGGTCCGCCCCAATACGGTCGTGGCGGACCTCCCCGACGAACTGGAACTGAGGGAGCGGCGCAAGTGCCCGCGCGCCCGGCTGAATCCCAAGGAGGGAGCCAACGTGACGGCGCTGACCAACCTCTTCGAAGGGGTCGGCGTGAACGGAGCCATGGAAAACATCTCCGAGGGGGGATGCCGGATCCGGGTGGAGAAGGCCATCAACATCAAGGACGAGAAGCGCCTCCACCTGGGCAAGGCCCTGCTCCCGGTGGGCCAGCCCTTCATGCTCCTGAAGCTGAACAAGGTCCCCAAGTGTCCTGCCGTGATGGAGCTGACGGGCCGCGTCAGCTACCTGGACGACCGCGAGGGCCTGTCCATCGGGATCGAGTTCGACAAGCCCAGGGGGGACTACGCGAGCGCCATCCGGAGCCTAGTGAACAGCCGCAGTGGCAGCATCCCGTCAAGCCTTCCCCCCAAGACGCGCCGGAAGGCCATGGCCCAGGAGGACACCTTCCTGGCGGAACCCAGGGAGCGGGCGGTCCGTCCCGTGGTCCAGAAACCCCCGCCGCCGGAACCCCCCCCGCCCGAGCCCCGGGAGCCGGCCGCCCCGAAGGAACCGGACTCGAGGTCCGAGGAGGCCCCAAGTCCGGTCCCCGAGATTTCCCAGGCACCCCCCAGGAACCCCGCCCTCCTCCGGCTCAAGAAGCGGACCCGGGCGATCGTCATCCTGGCGAACGCAGCCTATGGGCAGATACTCAGGGAGTTCCTGCTGGAGGACGGCTACGGGCGCATATTCCTGGCGGCGAACCGGGAGGAGCTCTCAGACTGCATCCGCCAGCCCAACGTGGGCATGGTGTTCATCGACAACGAGATGTCGATCCTCGAGTGCCTGGAGATGGTCACCAGGATGGCCGGGACGGACCAGGAACTCCCCCCCGTGATCGTCGCCGCCGAGGAGGTTTCGCGGAGCCTCGTCCTCGCCGCCCGGCGGGCGGGCGTATCCCAGCTCGTGGTCAAGCCCTACACCCTGGACGAAACCTTCTCCAGCCTGCTCGAGCAGGTGATGGGGCTGTGAGCTCCGGGCCTATTCGGCCTGCCAGTCCACTTCCTCGGCGTTGGTCCTGAAGAAGGCTTCCATCTTCTCCTTGTCCGGGAAGATGCCGTCCAGGATCAGCGTCTGGTCCATGAGGGCATTGCGGGCCCTGGAGACCAGGAAGCCCCTGGGCTTCTCGATCTCCTGGACCCTGATGTACCAGCCGGCCAGCGCCCCCTTCGTCACCATCCCGATGCGGCAGACAGGAATCATGGGACCTCCGTAGGGCTGTTCGATGATAGGCCCGGCAGCGCCGCCCCGCTACATGTTCAGGGCCCGGCCGAGGACCGCCCGGGCGGCTTCCGGGAACGCCTCGTTCAGGGTGGGATGGGGATACATGGTGTGGACCAGCTGCTCCACCGTGAAGTTCCCACCCAGGAGGGCCACGCTGCTGGCGATGAGTTCCGTGGCCTTGGGGCCGATGATGTGGATGCCCAGGATCCGGCCGTCCCGCTTGTCGGCCACGATCTTGAGGAACCCGTGGGGCTCGCCCACGATGTTGGCCTTGGCCAGGGGCATGAAGGGGAAGGCGCCCGTGGCGACCTCGTGGCCCTTGGCCTGGGCCTGGGCTTCGGACATGCCCACGCACCCCACTTCGGGATCGCAGTAGGTGCAGCTCGGGATCCGGGTGTAGTCGACGGGGTGGGGGTGCACATCCCTGCCCAGTTCCATGGCGGCGTGCTCCGCGGCGACGATGCCCTCGTCGCTGGCCACATGGGCGAGCCAGGGCGTCCGGACGATGTCGCCGATGGCGTAGAGCCCAGGTTCCCCGGTGCGCATGAACGCGTCGACGTTCACGCATCCTCTGTCCATGACGGCCTGGGTGGCTTCCAGCCCCACGCCGGACGTGAGGGGGCTCCGTCCCACGGCGACCAGCAGGTGCGTGCCTTCCACGGTCCCCGGCTTCTCGCCTTCCAGGCGGCAGACGACCTTGTCCTCGAAGCGCTCGATGGAAGCGATCCTGGTCTTCACCCGGCAGTCCATCTTGTAGGTTCGCGTGAAGATCTTGGCGAGTTCCGCGCCGACGGCCGCGTCCTCCAGGGGGATCAGGGTGTCCATCATCTCCACCAGGGTCACCTTGGAGCCCAGGCGGGAGAAGGCGCTGGCGAACTCCACTCCGATGGCCCCCGCGCCGAGGATCACCAGATGCCCTGGCAGTTCCTGGATGTCCAGCAGGTGGTCGCTGTTGAGCACGCGCCTGCCGTCCGTCTCCAGGCCCGGGATCTCGCGCGGCGCGCTGCCGGTGGCCAGGATGATCTTCTTCGCCTCGTGGATCTCGCCTTCGACCTGGACCTTGCCGCCTCCGAGGAGGGTCCCGGCGCCCTTCAGGACGGTGACCTTGTTCTTCTTCATGAGGAACTCGACGCCCTTGCCGTTCTTCAGGACGATCTTGTTCTTGCGGGCCACCAGGGTGGGCAGGTCGGGGGCCATCTGGCTGGTGTCCACGCCCGCGATGCCGTACTCCTTCAGGCTGGCCATCTGCTCGTAGCGGTGGGCGGTCTCCAGCCACGTCTTGGCGGGGATGCAGCCCCGCCGCAGGCAGGTGCCGCCAAGACCGGCCGGATCCTTCTCCACCACGGCGGTGTTCAGGCCCAGCTGGGCGGCGCGAATGGCGGCCACGTAGCCGCCGGGGCCAGCACCAACAACGATCAGATCGAAGGAAGCCATGTCTTCTCCCGGATAGCAGACGTTTCATCATCCTACCGTTCCCGAAGTCCATGTGTCACAGGAAACATGGAAAGGGATGGCAGATTGGAAAGAATTGTTTGATTACAGGAAGATATTTGTCATTCCCGTGCAAACAATCGATGGACCTCCGATTCGGCGGCCTCCATCATGGCCTGCGCGCTGGGGTAGTCCCGGGGCATCAGCGGGGCGCCCACCCGGATCGTGTAGTCGCCTGGTCGGACCCTCCAGGCGCCCGGAGGAAGGGCGTCGAATCCTCCCTGGATGGCCATGGGGACCACGGGAACCTCCGCCGTCTTCGCGAGGGCGAAGACCCCCCGCTTGAAGGGCAGGATTCGTCCCGTCCGCGTGCGGGTTCCCTCCGGGAAGGCGGCGATGCTCTGGCCCTCGCGGATCTTCCGTGCGGCCCGCCTGAGGGATGCGACGGCCCTGGACTGCCTGCCCCGGTCGACGAAGATGAAGCCGGCGAGCCAGATCAGCCACCCCAGGAAGGGGAGGTAGGCCAGTTCCTTCTTGGCGATGAAGACCGGGCGGCAGGGCAGGGTGGAGATCAGCAGGGGAGGATCGAAGGAGGAGGCGTGGTTGGCGATGAAGATGGCCGGTTCGCGCGAGGTCCGCAGAGATTCTGGCAGGTCTTCCCAGCCCGCCAGGTGTCGCCGGAGCCCGAAGGCCGCCGCCGCCAGGCGGACCCACCCCGGGGCCAGCATCCAGAAGGCCCGGCGCCGGCCGACGAGGGGAGCCAGCAG
>DAOPZL010000065.1:12575-15854 GCA_035353395.1 Holophaga sp. | reverse complement strand
TGGCTCACGATGACGGCGCTGCCGGCGAAGGCGTCGATGGCCTCCTCCAGGGCGCGCATCGTGTTCACGTCCAGGTCGTTGGTCGGTTCGTCGAAGAAGAGGAGGTTGGATTCGCTCTTCAGGGTGAGGGCGAGGTTCAGGCGGTTCTGCTGGCCGCCTGAGAGTTCCTTCACCTTCTTCTGCTGGGCCTCGCCCGAGAACCCGAACCGGCTCAGCCAGGCCCGGGCGTTGATCTCCCGCCCTCCGAGGCTGATGATCTCGTAGCCGCCGGAGACGGCCTCGAAGACGCTCTTGTCGGTGTCGAGGCTCGCGCGGAGCTGGTCCACGTAGGCCATCTTGACGGTGTCGCCCAGGCGGACGGCGCCGGAGTCGGGCTGTTCCTGACCCGTGAGCAGGCGCAGGAGGGTCGTCTTGCCCGCGCCGTTGGCGCCGATGACGCCCAGGATGCCTGCCCGGGGGATCTCGAAGCTGAGGCCGTCGAAGAGCACCTTGTCGCCGTAGGCCTTCGAGACGCCCTTGAGCTCCGCGACCACGTCCCCCAGCCGCGGTCCGGCCGGGATGTAGATCTCCAGCTCCTGCTCGCGCCGGGAGCCCTCCTCGGAGGCGAGCTTCTCGTAGTTCGCGATGCGCGCCTTGCTCTTGGCGTGCTGTCCCTTCGGGGACATGTGGATCCACTCCAGCTCGCGCTCCAGGGTCTTCTCCCGCCGCTTGTCCGCCTTCTCCTCCTGGGCCAGCCGCTGGCTCTTCTGCTCCAGCCAGCTGGAATAGTTGCCCCGCCAGGGCACGCCTTCGCCCCGGTCCAGCTCCAGGATCCACTCGGCCACGTGGTCCAGGAAGTAGCGGTCGTGGGTCACGGCGATGACCGTGCCCTCGTATTCCTGCAGGTGCTTCTCCAGCCAGGCGACGGTTTCCGCGTCCAGGTGGTTGGTGGGCTCGTCCAGGAGCAGGATGTCGGGTTTCTGGATGAGCAGCCGGCAGAGCGCCACGCGGCGGCGCTCGCCGCCCGAGAGGACCTGCACGGGGGTTTCGGGATCGGGGCAGCGCAGGGCGTCCATGGCCTGCTCGAGCTGCGCGTCCAGGTCCCAGCAGTCCGCCGCGTCGATCCTGTCCTGCAGCTCCCCCTGCCTGGCCATCAGCTTGTCGAAGTCCGCGTCGGGATCGGCGAAGGCGTCGTTGATGGCGTTGTATTCCTTCAGCCAGCCCACCTTCTCCGCGGCGCCCTCCTCCACGATCTCCCGCACGGTCTTGGCGTCGTCCAGCTTCGGCTCCTGTTCGAGCAGCCCCGTGGTGTAGCCCTTGGACAGCACCGCGGTGCCGTTGAAGTCCTGGTCCACCCCCGCCATGATGCGCAGCACCGTGGACTTGCCGGATCCGTTGAGTCCCAGCACGCCGATCTTGGCGCCGTAGAAATAGGACAGGGAGATGTCCTTGATCACGGGCTTGTTGTTGTAGTACTTGGACACCCGCATCATCGTGTAGATGATCTCGGGCTGCTCGTTGGGCTGCTTGGCCATGGGGATCTCCTGCGGGCATGGATAGTCTACCCGCAGTGCGCGCGGTTCCAGGTCAGCGGCGGAAGGCCTGGGTGCTGCTCCGGACCACCAGCTCGGGGGCGACCAGGACGTTCGCACAGGGCTCGCCGGTCTCGATCAGGTCGACGAGCATGCGGAGGCAGCGGCGACCCGCTTCGGCGAAGTCCTGGCGGACCGTCGTCAGGGGCGGCGTGAAGTAGGCGGCCTCGGGGATGTCGTCGAACCCCACGAGGCTGATGTCCCCCGGGATGTCGCGACCCGCCTCGTGCAGCGACCGGAGCAGGCCGAGAGCCATCTGGTCGTTCCCGACGAAGACGGCCGTGACCTCCGGAAGCCCGGCCAGGCGCCGGCCGATCTCGTATCCGGAACGGGGGCTCCAGTCGCCGCGGAAGGGGGCGGGGGGCTGGATGCCGGCGGCTTCCAGGGTCGCCTTCCAGCCGGAGACCCGCAGCTCGGCTTCCAGGAAATCGTGAGGGCCCGCGAGGTGCCAGACGCTGCGGTGGCCCAGCTCCAGGAGGTGGCGCGTGGCGGCGGCGGCTCCCGCGAACTGGTCGACGGCCACCACGGGGACGGACTCGTCCGGCCCGGCCTCGACGGCCACCAGCGGTACGCGGTGCGACAGGCGGCGGAGCGCCTCGACGGCCTGTTTCTGGGGCGCGATGACGATGATGCCTTCCACCCCCTGGCCCTGCAGGCCCTGGACCGCGCCCAGCATGGAGGCCCGGGTGACGGCCTGGAGGCTGGAGATGCTCACCCCGTAGCCGGCGGCGTGGGCGGCCTGCTCGATGCCGAGCAGGGTCGAGGCGGGCCCGTACAGGCTCGTGTCGAAGCTCACGACCCCGAGCGCCCGCGAGTGCCCCGTGACCAGGGCCTGGGCCATGCTGTTGGGGTGGTAGTCGAGCTGCCCCATGGCGGCCAGGACCCGCTCCCGGGTCTCCCTGCGCACGTTCGGACTGTCGTGCAGCACGCGCGACACCGTCTGGTGGGAAACCCCGGCGAGGTCCGCGACGTCCGCCATGACGGCCGGCCGCCGGCGGGGTTCTGCGGATCGCTGGTCTAGGTGGGATCTCATCCGGTCGTCGGCGCCTTCCGGGATGCAGGTGGAATCCCTAGCCTAGCGCATCGGACCCGGGCAAGGGAGGTTGACGGGCGAAATGTGAACGTTCACAATCTGGAACGCACCCCTGCGCGAAGCGGGGGCGAAGGCGACCCCGGACGTTCCCCGGCCTGCCCGGGGGGCCGCCACGAGCGCCCCCGGCCGGGGACGGGTCGAGGGACGGATCATGCGCGAAGACGACTGGGTGATCGGCATCGACTTCGGCACGGATTCCGTGCGGGCCGTGGTGGCTGGGAGCCTCGACGGGCGGGTGCTGGGCGCCTGCGTCCAGGACTATCCCCGCTGGGCGCGCGGGCTCTACTGCGACCCGCGGGCGAACCGCTTCCGGCAGCACCCCCTCGACTATTTGGAGGGCCTGGAGGCCGCGGTCCGGGGGGCCCTGCGCGAGGCCGGGAACGGGTCCGCCGCCAAGGTGCGAGGCATCGCCGTGGACACCACCGGCTCCACGCCGGTCCTGGCCGATGCCCAGGGCACGCCCCTGGCCCTGCGTCCGGGCTTCGAGGAGAATCCGAACGCCATGTTCGTGCTCTGGAAGGACCACACGGCGGTGGCCGAGGCCGAGCGCATCAACCGGCTCGCGCGCACCTGGGGCGGCGAGGACTTCACCCGGTTCGAGGGCGGCGTCTACTC
>DAOPZL010000065.1:0-12475 GCA_035353395.1 Holophaga sp. | reverse complement strand
CGCCTCGTGCCCCTCAAGGCCTCCCTCGGGACGGAGACCTGGACCGCCGACGCGCCCTGCGGCAGGCTGTCGCGGGCCTGGGCGGACCGCCTGGGCCTCTCCGCGGAGGTCGTGGTGGCCGTGGGCGCCTTCGACGCCCACATGGGGGCGGTAGGCGGGGGCGTCGGCCCAGGGAAGCTCCTGAAGATCATGGGGACGAGCACCTGCGACATCGCGGTCGGCCCCCGGATGGCCGGGCCCGAAATCCCCGTGAAGGGCATCTGCGGGCAGGTGGACGGCTCGGTCCTCCCCGGCATGGTCGGCTACGAGGCGGGCCAGTCCGCCTTCGGCGATGTCTACGCCTGGTTCCGGGGCCTGCTCGCCTGGCCCCTGGAGGCCCTCCTGCCCGCCGCGGCCGCCGGGCAAGGGCTGGAGGGGGACGGCCTGGCGGAGGCCGTGGCGGAGCGCATCCTCCCGGAGCTGGAGCGGCAGGCCGCCGGGCTCCCGGCGGAGGAGACCGTCCCCCTCGCCCTGGACTGGGTCAACGGCCGCCGGACGCCGGATGCGGACCCGCGCGTGAAGGGCGCGATCGCGGGGATCAGCCTGGGCACGGACGCCCCGCGGGTCTTCCGCGGCCTGGTGGAGGCCACGGCCTTCGGATCCCGGGCCATCGTGGAACGGTTCCGGTCGGAAGGGGTCCGCATCGACAGTGTCATCGCCATGGGCGGGGTGGCGCGGAAGAGTCCCTTCGTCATGCAGACCGTGGCGGACGTGCTGGGCATGGACGTGGCCGTGGTCGCGGGCGACCAGGCGGTGGCCCTGGGGGCCGCCATGTTCGCGGCGGCGGCGGCGGGCCTCCATCCCGGCGTCGAGCTGGCCCAGAAGGCCATGTCCCCGGGCATCGAGCGGATCCACCGCCCCGATCCCGCGAGGGCCGGGAGATACGAGGGCCTCTATCAAGGCTATCTCGGGTTGGGCGCCTTCATGGAACGCATGTAAGCGCGGTGCGCACGCGGAAATGTGAACGGTAACAATTCCATCGATTTCGAACGGAGCGAGGGAGACGGCGATGAACGATCCGGAACAGCGTGAACTCTGGTTCCTCACGGGGAGCCCGCATCTCTACGGTCCCGAAGTCCTGGACCGGGTGGCCCGGGACTCGGCGGAGATCGCCGGCTTCCTGGACCGTGCCGGGCGGCTCCCCGCCCGCGTGGTGTGGAAGCCCACCCTCACGGGGCCGGACGAGATCCTGGGCGCCTGCCTGGAGGCCAACTCGACCTGGGCCTGCGTGGGCGTCATCGCCTGGATGCATACCTTCTCCCCTGCCCGGATGTGGATCGCGGGGCTCTCGCGGCTGGACAAGCCCATGGCCCACCTCCACACCCAGTACAACCGCGATCTGCCCTGGGACCGGATCGACATGGACTTCATGAACCTGAACCAGTCGGCCCACGGGGACCGGGAGTTCGGGTTCATCGGCGCGCGCCTGCGGATGAACCGCAAGATCGTGGTGGGCCACTGGCAGGAAGAGGACGTGCTGGTGAAACTGGACGGCTGGGCCCGGGCGGCCTGCGCCCTGGAGGCGTCGCGGCGCCTCAGGATCGCGCGGTTCGGCGGCATGAACATGCGCGACGTGGCGGTCACCGGCGGGGACCGCGTCGAGGCCCAGATCAGGCTCGGCTGGTCCGTGAACGGCTACGGCATGGGGGACCTGGCCCAGTGGATCGCGGCCGTGGGGCAGGCCGAGGTCCCGCCCCTGCTGGACGAGTACGAGGCGCGCTACACCGTGGCGCCGGAGCTGCGGAAGGGCGGCTCCCGGCGGGCCAGCCTGGAGGACGCGGCCCGCCAGGAGCTGGGCCTGCGGCACTTCCTCCAGGAAGGCGGCTTCGGCGCCTTCACCACGACCTTCGAGGACCTCCACGGTGTGGGCCAGCTCCCAGGCCTGGCCTGCCAGCGGCTCATGGCGGACGGCTACGGCTTCGGCGCCGAAGGCGACTGGAAGACCGCGGCCCTGGTCCGCCTCCTCAAGGGCATGGCTCCCGACGGCGTCTCCTTCATGGAGGACTACACCTACCATCTGGCTCCTGGCGAGGAGTGCGTGCTCGGCGCCCACATGCTGGAGGTCTGCCCTTCCCTCGCCGCGGGCCGGCCCACCCTGGAGATCCATCCCCTGGGCATCGGGGGCAAGGCCGATCCATGCCGGCTGATCTTCGAGGCGGCGCCCGGTCCCGCCGTGAACGCGACCCTCGTGGACATGGGCGGCCGGATGCGCATGATCGTCAACGAGGTGGACATCGTGCCGCCTCCCCGGCGGATGCCCAGGCTGCCCGTGGCGAGCGCCGTGTGGGTTCCCCGGCCCGACTTCAGACGGGGCTGCGAGGGATGGATCCTGGCGGGCGGCGGCCACCACACGGCCTGCGGCCGCGGCGCGACCGCCGGGCAGCTGGAGGACTTCGCGGGCATGGCGGGGATCGAGTTCGTCCGCATCGGGGCGGGCACGGACCTGGCCTCCCTGCGGAACGAACTGCGCTGGAACGACGCCGCCTACCGGTTGATGCCATGACCGCCTACCGGGACCTCAAGGAGCGCGCCTGGGAGGCCAACCTGGAGATCCCCAGGCAGGGCCTGGCGATCTGCACCTTCGGCAACGTGTCCGCCTTCGATGCCGCCAGGGGGGTGCTGGCCATCAAGCCCAGCGGGGTCGAGTACGAGCGGCTGGCCGTCCAGGACATGGTGATCGTGGACCTGGAGGGGCGAACCGTGGAAGGCGCGCTGCGTCCCTCCTCGGACACCCGGACGCACCTGGTGCTCTACCGGGCCTTCCCGGGCCTCGGCGGGATCGTCCACACCCACTCGACCTACGCCACGGGCTGGGCCCAGGCCTGCCGCGCGATCCCGATCCTCGGCACGACCCATGCGGACTACCTGCCGGAGGACGTGCCCTGCACGGACCTCATGGACGCCCGCGCGGCCCGGGGAGACTACGAGACGGAAACCGGGAACCAGATCCTGGCCTGCTTCCGGGACCGGGATCCCGCCCATGTCCCCATGGTGCTCGTGGCAGGCCACGGGCCCTTCGCCTGGGGCGAGACGCCCGGGAAGGCCCTCCATCACGCCGTCGTCCTGGAGGAACTGGCCCGGATGGCCTTCATCACCTGCCAGCTCGCTCCCCAGGCGGCCCGCCTGCCGGATCACCTGGTCCGGAAGCACTTCGAGCGGAAGCACGGGAAGGACGCTTATTATGGTCAGGACAAGACCTCGGGCTTGTCCGGGAGAATCCTTTGACTGGATCCTGCACTGAACGCGTCGTACGTGCCTTCCGGGAGCGCTTTGGCCGGGAGGATGCCGTGGTGGTCTCCCCCGGGCGGGTGAACCTCATCGGCGAGCACACCGACCACAACCTGGGCTTCGTGCTTCCGGCGGCCGTGGACAAGGCCATCCACCTGGCCCTCCGCCTCCGGGACGATCGCAGGATCCGCCTCTTCGCCCTGGACAAGGGGGAGGCCTACCAGGGGAGCCTGGACGCCCTCCTCGCCTCGGAGCTCCAGTGGCCCAACTACCTGCTGGGCGTCTTCCAGGAGATGAAGGAGCTCGGCCTGAAGCTGCGGGGCGTGGACTGCGTCTTCGGGGGGGACGTCCCCATCGGCTGCGGGCTCTCCAGCAGCGCCGCCCTGGAGGGGGGCTTCGCCTTCGGCCTGGAGGAGCTGATGGGCTACGGCATGGACCGCGTGGCCCTCGCGCGCCTCGCCCAGCGGGCCGAGAACCGGTTCGTGGGCGTCAACTGCGGGATCATGGACCAGTTCGCCTCCCTCATGGGCCGCGAGCGGAAGCTGATCCGCCTGGACTGCCGCGACCTGTCCTTCGACTACGTGCCCTTCGAGCGGGAGGACCTCCGCATCGTGCTCTGCGACAGCCAGGTGAGGCGCTCCCTGGCGGGGAGCGAATACAACCTGCGCCGCGCCCAGTGCGAGGAGGGGGTGGCTCTCCTGCGGCTCGGACAGCCGGAGGTCTGGAGCCTGCGGGACGTGAGCCTGGAGCTGCTCGAGGCCCGACGGGGGGATCTCGATCCGGTCGTCTACCGGCGCTGCGCCTACGTGGTGGAGGAGAACCAGCGGGTGATCGACGCCTGCGCGGCCCTGGACCGCGGCGACGTGGCCGCCTTCGGCGCGGCCATGAACGCGTCCCACGAGGGCCTCGCCCACGGCTACGAGGTGAGCTGCCCGGAGCTGGACGTGCTCGCGGCCGCGGCGCAGGCCCTGCCCGGGGTCCTGGGGGCCAGGATGATGGGCGCGGGCTTCGGAGGCTGCACGATCAACCTGGTGGAGGCGGCGGCCATGCCCTCCTTCGAGGCGGCCATGGGACGGGTCTACCGCGAACGGCTGGGCAGGGAGCCCGTCCTCCACGTCTGCCGGCTCCGCGGCGGTACCGAGCTCGCCGGCCGGGAGCGGATTCCATGAACCGGCCCCACCGCCGCCTGAATCCCCTGACCGGGGAGTACGTGCTCGTGAGTCCCCAGCGCACCCAGCGGCCCTGGCAGGGGAAGGTGGAGGCGCCTCCCCGGGACCGGCGGCCGGCCTACGATCCCGCCTGTTATCTCTGTCCGGGCAACTCGAGGGCGGGAGGCGCCGTCAATCCCGCCTACGGGCGCACCTTCGCCTTCGACAACGACTTCGCGGCGCTCCTGCCTTCGGACAGGAGCCTTCCCGAGGCGGACGCCAGCCCTCTGTTCACGCAGGAGCCGGAGTCCGGCGTGTGCCGGGTCGTCTGCTTCTCGCCCCGGCACGACCTGAGCCTCCCCGAGCTGAGCCTCCCGGAACTGGAGGCCGTGCTCGCCACCTGGACCGAGGAGACCCGGGTGCTGGCGGCCAGGCCGGACATCACCTACGTGCAGGTCTTCGAGAACAAGGGCGAGATGATGGGGTGTTCCAACCCGCACCCCCACAGCCAGATCTGGGCCACCGAGCACCTGCCCAACGAGCCGCGCAAGGAGCTGGCCCGCCAGCGGGAATACCTGGCCTCCCGGGGCACCTGCCTGCTTCAGGACTACCTCGCGGAGGAACTGCGACGGGGGGAGCGGCTGGTCGTGGCCAACGAGGACTGGGCGGCCCTGGTCCCCTTCTGGGCGGCCTGGCCCTTCGAGACCCTGGTGGTGCCGCGCAGGCCCCATCGCACCCTCCTGGATCTTCCGGACGCGGACCGGGCGTCCCTGGCGGAGCTGCTCAAGCGGCTCACGACTCGCTACGACAATCTGTTCCAGGTCTCCTTCCCCTATTCCATGGGATTCCACCAGGCGCCCTTCGACGGGGAGCCCCACCCGGAATGGATCCTGCACCTGCACTTCTATCCGCCCCTCCTCCGGAGCGCGACCGTGAGGAAGTTCATGGTCGGCTACGAGATGCTGGCCACCCCCGGGCGGGACATCACGCCGGAGTCCGCCGCGGCGAGGCTCCGGGAAATGAGCGAGATCCACTACAAGGCGGAGGTCTGACCATGCGCGTTCTCGTCACCGGAGGAGCCGGCTACATCGGCAGCCACGTCGTGGATCTGCTCGTGCGGGAAGGGCACGACGTCACGGTGCTGGACAGCCTGGAGAAGGGGCACCGCGAGGCCGTGCATCCCTCGGCCGCCTTCGTGCGGGGAGACTGCGGCGACGCGGGACTCCTGGACCGCCTGTTCGCGGACAGGCCCTTCGACGCCGTCATGCACTTCGCGGCCTACATCGAGGTCGGGGAGAGCATGACGAATCCCGGCCGGTTCTTCGTGAACAACACGGCCCGGGCCATGGTGCTCCTGGACCGGCTCACCGCCCACGGGATCCGGAAGTTCATCTTCTCCAGCACCGCGGCCACCTACGGGGATCCGGCCTACACCCCCATCGACGAGGAGCACCCCAAGGCCCCAACCAGCACCTACGGCTACGCCAAGCTCCTGGTCGAGGGTTCCCTGGAGTGGATGAACCGCCTCCTGGGTCTGAGCTGCGCCTCCCTCCGCTACTTCAACGCCTCCGGATGCGGCGAGGAACTCGGGGAACTCCATTCCCCGGAGACGCACCTGATCCCCCTGGTCCTGGAAGTGGCCGAGGGCAGGCGCGGGGCCGTCAAGATCTTCGGCACGGACTACCCCACGCCGGATGGGACCTGCGTCCGGGACTACATCCACGTGCTGGACCTGGCGACCGCCCACAGGATGGCCCTGGAGGCCCTCGGAGACGGGAGGCGGCTCGTCTACAACCTGGGCAACGGGGTGGGCTACAGCGTCCGCGAGGTGATCGAGGCGGCGCGCCGCGTGACGGGCCATCCCATCCCGGTGGAGGAGGCCCCGCGCCGGCCCGGGGATCCGGCCGTGCTGGTGGCCTCCAGCGCGAAGATCCAGAGGGAGCTGGGCTGGCGCCCGGCCCATGCCGACCTGGAGACCATCATCCGCAGCGCCTGGGACTGGCGGCGGCGCCATCCCCAGGGCTATGGCCAGGCTCCGCGCTGGGAGCGGCCATGATCGAGCGAATCCGCTACGCGGGATGGGAGGACTGCCTGCGGCTCACGGACGGGCGCATCGAGGTCGTCGCGACTACCGAGGTGGGGCCGCGCATCCTGCGGTTCGGGGCCGTCGGAGGCCGGAACCTGCTCCACGAGGTGCCCGGGCACCGCGGCCGGAAGGGCGGGGCCGAGTGGCGGTCCCTCGGCGGGCACCGCCTGTGGCACGCGCCGGAGGCCAGGCCGAGGACCTACGCGCCGGACAACGACCCTGTCCGCTTCGAGGTGGGGGAGGACCGCGTCCGCCTCGTCCAGGAGACCGAATCCTCGACGGGGATCCAGAAGACGCTCGAACTCCGCCTGGAGCCCGGGGCTGGCCGGCTCTTCCTGGCGCACCGGCTCGGGAACCTGAACCCCTGGCCCGTGGAACTGGCCCCCTGGGCCATCACGATGATGGCGGCGGGGGGCACGGCGGTCCTCCCCCAGGAGCCCTTCGCGCCCCATCCGGACTCCCCGCAAGGCCTGGCGCTGCCCTGCGGCGGGAACTCCTACCTGCCCGTGCGCACCATGGCACTCTGGTCCTACACGCGCCTGGACGATCCGCGGTGGACCTTCCTGGACCGGCACATCCTGCTGAAGCAGGACCCGGCCGTCCCCTCGCCGATGAAGTTCGGGGCGGGCAACCGGCGGGGCTGGTGCGGCTACTTCCTGGATGGCGAGATGCTGCTGAAGCAGTTCGCCTGGACGTCCGGCGCCCGCTACCCGGACGAGGGCTGCAACAACGAATTCTACGTCGACGCGGACATGCTCGAGGTGGAAACCCTGGGGCCTCTGGCCACGATCCCTCCCGGCGGCTCCGTGGAGCATCACGAGGTCTGGCACTACCTGGAGGGTCTGCCCATCCCGTTCGACCCGGCCTCGCTGGAGGCCGCCCTGCCGTTTCCCGGCTGAGGGAGGACCGCGCCCAGCACCCAGCGGGCCACCGGAATGGAGAGGCTGTTGCCCAGAAGCTTGTAGCGCTGCTCCAGGCCGAGCTGTTCAGGGAACTGGAAGGCGGGCGGAAGGCCCATGAATCGGGCCACTTCCGTGGGAGAGAAGCGCCGGACGCCCCGTTCCGTCCGCAGGAAGGAGCCGCTGCCCACGAAGCGCTGCCCATAGCCTCCGATGAAGCAGGCCGTCCGCCGCTCCTCCCGCGTCACGAGGTCCAGCCCGGGCTTGTGCCTGGCCAGCGTCGCGGGATCCAGGTAGAGCCTGGGATCCTCCTCCGGGTCCAGGTAGGCGGCGAGGGCACCGGGCTCCCTCTCGGGGAGGACGAGCTCGCGCAGGGGCTGCCTCGAGGCGGCGATGAAGGCCCGGGGACGTTGGTTCGGGATGCCGAACCGCGTGGGACAGAGCTGGTACTCCTTCCACCGGAATCCCAGCGGACCGAGGGTCCGCGCCAGGAGATCGTGGGCGTCGGAGCCCAGGAAGCCGGTCACGTTCTCCAGCACCAGGTGTTCCGGGGGGGCCGCGGGCAGGATCTCCAGGAGGTTCAGGAAGGCGCGGGAGCGACGGTCCTCCAGCCCCTGGCGGTGGCCCATGCGACAGTAGGGCTGGCAGGGCGGGCTCAGGACCCAGAGATCGGCCCGGTGGGCCGCGAGGCGGTCCGGGGGGAGGCTGGCCAGTTCCCGGGCAATCGGCCGGGAACCGTGGTTCAGGGCGTAGGTCTCGTTGGCCCCCGGGCTGATGTCGTAGGCGGCGACCACCCCGCCCAGGCCCTCCAGGGCGTACCGCCAGCCGCCGAGACCGCTGAAGAGTTCGAGGACGCGCATCATGTGTCCATGATGTCAGGCGGCGCGGGTCTCCAGGCAGAACAAGCGAGCCAGGGTGCGCCGGCGTTCCCGGTGCGCAGCCTGGCTCGCTCGAGGGCGGTCGCCCGTCGCCGCCTCAGGAGGCCATGGACATGCGCGGGCCCTTCTCGAGGCTGTAGGTCCCCTTCCCGCCGATGATCGTGGTGCCGTCGTTGGGAATCGTCATGGCCTGGTCGGCGTAGAGGACATGGTCCATCACGTCGTCCTCGAAGGTCACCCAGAGATAGCCGGCATTGCAGCGGATGGACGATCCCTGCGCGTCCGTCAGCCTGATGAAGTCGTCGCCC
Organism: Holophaga sp.; assembly: GCA_035353395.1. GTDB lineage: Bacteria > Acidobacteriota > Holophagae > Holophagales > Holophagaceae > UBA1801. Next base: position 3,889 of record DAOPZL010000065.1, on the reverse strand, counting down.
TGGACGGTGCCGAAGTTGGGAGTGCGCTGCCTTGCCCCGGAATGATCGAAGGTGGTCGACTTGATCGCGTACTCGTTCATGGGTGCCTCCTGGGGATGAGATCCTTGCCAGCTCTCATGCTCAATATGAGACTAAATTGGTAAAGATAACAGTGGCAGAAAATTAGAATTATGACCGTAACAGTATCAATACAATTCGACTGTTAGTTGAAATATTGAATTGACTGTTATGGAATTTCAGGAACTGTTAGCGGATCATGGAGGCAACGATCCGGCGCGGAGAACAGACATGAGGGAATCGAAGAAGATCCCGCTCTACGAACGTTTCGCCCAGGAACTGGAAGAGCAGATCCGTTCCGGGACCTTCCCCCTGGGCACCCGCATCCCTTCCATCAGGGAGTCCAGCGAGCGGCGGGAACTCAGCTTCTCGACGGTGCTCCAGGCCTACCGGGTGCTGGAGAACCGGGGCGTGATCGAGGCCCGCCCGCAGTCCGGCTACTACGTGAAGCTGCAGCCGAAGAAGCAGGTGCCCGAGCCGGACTTCGAGCCGCTCCAGGGGATCCCCACCAGCATCAGCATCGACGAGGTTTCCCTGCGCCTGATCCACGACACGATGAACCTGGATTTCGCCCAGTTCGGGGCGGCCCTGCCGGACCCGGCCCTGCTGCCCACCTCGAAGCTCAACCGGATCCTGGCGGACCTGGCGAGGGAAGGGATGTTCCCCCACGACCAGGGCGAAGCCGTGGAAGGGCGCGAGGACCTGCGCATCCAGGTGGCCCAGCGGGCCTTCAGCTACGGGTGCGACCTTTCGCCGAGCGAGATCGTCATCACCACGGGCTGCAACGAATCCATGAGCCTCTGCCTCCAGTCGGTCTGCCAGCCGGGCGACCTGGTGGCCATCGAGTCCCCCACCTACTTCGGGATCCTGCTGGCCCTGGAGGCGCTCCACCTGCGTGTCATCGAGATCCCGTCCCATCCCCGCCGGGGCATGAGCCTCGAGGCCCTGCGCTTCGCGGTCGAGAACCACCCCATCAAGGCCGTGGTCGCCATGACCAACTTCAGCAACCCCACGGGGAGCCTCATGGAGGACGAGGACAAGCGGGAGATGGTGGAGATCCTGGGCGCCTACGGCATCCCGCTCGTGGAGGACGACATCAACGGGGAGCTGTACTTCTCGGAGCGCCGCCCCCGCACGGCCAAGTCCTACGACAAGGAAGGGCTGGTCATGCTCTGCTCCTCCTTCTCCAAGGACATCTCCCCGGGCTTCCGCATCGGCTGGGTGGCCCCGGGGAGGTTCAAGCGCGAGGTGCTGTGCCGCAAGTACGCCACGAGCTACCGGACCTCCGTCCTGCCGCAGCTCACCATCGCCCGCTTCCTGGAGAGCGGAGGCTACGAGGCCCACCTCCGGAAGATCCGCCGGGCCTACTCCCAGAAGAACATGCTCATGTCCCAGGCGATCCTGACGCACTTCCCGGAAGGGACGCGCATCACCGAGCCGGGGGGAGGGTTCGTCCTCTGGGTCCAGCTGCCCGGGAAGCTGGACTCCATGGCGCTCTACCACGAGGCGCTGAAGGCCTTCATCGCCATCGCGCCGGGCTACATCTTCTCCCCCACCCGCAAGTTCGACGACTTCATCCGGCTCAACGCAGCCTGCTGGTCGGACAAGGCGGAAGTGGACATCGCCCGCCTGGGGAGGCTGGTCAAGAGCCTGCTGGGCAGGAAGCGCTGACGGGGGTGCCGGAGGCCGGCACCCCGTGGATGAGGGACAGGATGGACGCCAGCTCCCTTTCGTCGACCTGGTCGAAGTTGCCATAGACGTCGCTGTCGATGTCCAGGACGTGGGTGATGGCCCCGTCCCGACCGCGGAAGGGGATGCATATCTCGGACTTGCTCCTCCGGTCGCAGGCGATGTGCCCGGGATATTCGCGGACGTCCGGGACGAGGATGGTCCTTCCGCCGTTCACGGCGTCCCAGCAGACCCCCGTATCCTTCTTCAGCTCCATGCAGGCGATGGGGCCCTGGTACAGCTTGACGACCAGCCGGTCGGCCTTCAGCTCGTAGAAGCCGGTCCAGAAGAAGTGCCGCATCTTGTGGTGCAGCAGCGCGACCACCGAGGCCATCCGCGCCTGCTCGTCCCCGCATTTCTCCAGCAGCGACCGGAGCTGGACGTTGATCCGGTGATAGCGGTCGATCTTCGCCTGGTTCTGCACCATCGTTCTCCCGCGGCTCAGGCGGACACTTCCCGGGCCAGGCCGAGGTAGTCCGTGAGTTCCTGGATGCTGAGCAGGGGGAAGTCGTTCCGCTCGGCGAACCACTCGAGGGTCCGGCCGCGCATCATGGTGCCGTCCGGGTTCATGAGCTCGCAGAGGACGGCGGCGGGACGGAAACCGGCCATGCGCGCCAGCTCCACGGACCCCTCCGTGTGGCCCCGGCGGCAGCGCAGGCCTCCGTCGTGGGCATGGAGCGGAAACACGTGCCCGGGGCGCGCGAGGTCCTCGGGGCGGGCGCCGGGCCGGATGGCGGTGCGGACGGTGACCAGGCGGTCATGGGCCGACACGCCCGTGGTGACGCCCTTCTTGGCCTCGATGGAGACGGTGAAGGCCGTGCGGTTCCTGCATTCGTTGTGCTGGACCATCTGGGGCAGGTCCAGCTGCCGGGCGAGGGCGTCGTCGACGCACAGGCAGACGATCCCGCTGCACTCCCGGATCATCATGGCCATGATCTCCTCGGTGATCGTCTCGGCGGGCATGATCAGGTCCCCTTCGTTCTCGCGGTCCGGATCGTCCTGCAGGACCACGGCCCGGCCCTCCTTGAAAGCCCGGATGGCCGCTTCGACACGCTCGTGACGCATGACTTCCTCCTCTCCCATCCGGACTGTGACCGTCGGCTCCGGAATCTGACCGGATCTGCTGTCCCCGCGTTCCGCGGGCGCTCGCGGGCTCAGCGGGCCCTGGGCCTCGCTCCACCGCCGGTGGGGATTTCCACCCCGCCCCGAAGATTATTTTTCGTTGCGACGACCGCAACGGAAACAGTATGACATCTCTTCGAACCGGGAGGACCGCATTGTCCCCAAGATCACACGGTCCGGCGGAACGGCCGGACCTAGCGGCGGCCCAGGCCCATCAGGAGGCCCATGGCCAGGGCGCCGACCAGGACCACGAGGTAGATGCCGATGGCGATCACCGTGAACACGCCGATGTATTTCCAGAACGACTTCTGGGAGCGGAGGGCCTCCTCCAGGTTCCGGGAGGTGGGCTCGTCCACGAGGTCCCGGATCCGGCTGGCGTAGCGGTGGAGGAAGACCACCGGCGGAACGTAGACGAACGCGAGCGCGAAGTACAGCGCGCCGACGCCCAGGCGGGCCGCGGCCGGCAGGGTGTGGAAGGGGCCGAAACTGGCGAGGATCATGGCCACGGCGCCCAGCGCCATCATGACGATCCCGAGGACGCCCAGCACGCTGAACAGCCGCACCCAGGGCTTCGTCCTGCGGAGCAATTCGACGGCTTCCGCGGAAACGGCATCGAGAGCCTGAGGCGCGAACCCGGGCGCGGGTTCCAGGTCGGCCTGCGGGGCCGCATAGAGATTGGGCTGGGCCGGTGCCGGAACCGGGGGGACCGTCTGCAGCTCCGGGAGTTCCTGGATCCTGGTCCAGGCGGCCATGCCCTCGTGCCAGGCGAGATCGGAAGGACTCAGGGTGCCCGAGGCCAGCATGGCCCTCAGCTGCTCCTCGGGGACGGGGCCCAGCGATCTGCCATCCTGCGCATAGTGCCAGAGCGTCCCCATCGCCTTTTCCTCCTGACTGTTGTCAACCTGACCTAATCACCGGGGTGCCAGGAATGAGTTGAGACCCGCACCCCTGTTGGAACTTTGTGGGGTCATGGTACCACCCA
>DAOPZL010000064.1:0-16030 GCA_035353395.1 Holophaga sp. | reverse complement strand
CGCGCACCCTCAAGGACGCCACCAGCGAGGCCATCCGCGACTGGGTCGCCCACGTCTCCGATACCTACTACCTCATCGGCAGCGTGGTGGGCCCCCATCCCTACCCGGTCATGGTCCGGGACTTCCAGTCCCTCATCGGACAGGAGACGAAGCGGCAGTGCCGGGAAGCCTTCGGACGCCTGCCCGCGGCCGTGGCCGCCTGCGTGGGGGGAGGCTCCAACGCCATGGGCATGTTCCACGCCTTCGTGGCGAACGAGGAGGTGACGCTCGTCGGCGTGGAAGCGGCGGGAGAAGGCCTGGAGGGGCGGCATGCGGCGACCCTCGCCCGGGGGCTGCCCGGCGTGCTGCACGGCGCCATGAGCTACCTGCTCCAGGACGCCCACGGCCAGGTCCAGGAGGCCCACAGCGTCTCCGCGGGCCTCGACTACCCGGGCGTGGGTCCGGAGCACGCCTACCTCAAGGACACCGGGCGCGTCCGCTACGAGAGCGCCACGGACGAGGAGGCCCTGGAGATGTACGGGCTCCTTTCGCGCCTGGAGGGCATCGTCCCGGCGTTCGAGAGCGCCCACGCCCTGGCCTGGGTCGTGCGGAACCGCGGCACCTTCGAGCGGGGGGCCCACCTCGTCGTCTGCCTCTCGGGCCGGGGCGACAAGGACCTCGACGAATACAACCTGCGCACGGGAAAGAGGTGAATCCATGTCGTTGCACGAGCTGCTCAAGGAACGCACGGCCTCGGGACGAAAGCTCCTGGTGCCCTACCTGTGCGCGGGCTTCCCGCCGGAAGCCGACACCCTGCGCCTCCTGGAGGGCCTGGAGGAGGGTGGCGCGGACGTCATCGAGCTGGGGATCCCCTTCTCGGATCCGCTGCTGGATGGTCCCGTCATCCAGGCGGCCTCGCAGCGGGCGCTGGCCGGCGGGATGACCCTCTCCAGGGCCCTCGGCATCGCCCGGACGTTCACTGCCCACCACCGGACGCCCCTGGTGGTCATGTCCAGCTTCAACCCCCTGTTGCGGATGGGTCCCGAAGTCTTCGCCCGCCGAGCCCGCGAGGCGGGGATCGCGGGCTGCATCATCCCGGACCTGCCGCCGGAGGCGCAGTACCTCCTGCCCGGCGCGCCGCCCCTGGTCCAGCTCGCGGCCCCGAACACTCCGGAGGAACGCATCCGGGACCTCGCGGCGCAGCGGCCTCCGTTCATCTATTGCGTCTCCGTCTTCGGCGTGACGGGGGCGCGGGACACGCTCGCGGACTACACCCTGCCCTTCCTGCGCCGGGTCAGGAAGCAAGCGGACGTCCCCTGTCTCGCGGGCTTCGGCGTCTCCACGCCGGAGCAGGCCCAGGAGATGGCGGAAGCGTGCGACGGCGTCATTGTCGGCAGCGCCCTCCTGCGGGTCCTGGAAGCCTGCGCGGGGCCCCGGGAGATGAAGGAAAGGGCGCGCCGCTTCGCGGCCTCCTTCCGGAAGGCCCTGGACGAGGCACGGGCCGCGGTGGCGCCATGCTCCTGATCCTCGACCCCAAGGCCCCCCGCGAGGTGATCTCCGCCCTGGAGCGCCGCCTGGCGCAGCTCGGCTTCACCCTGCACCGCTCCGACCGCGAAGGATCCCGAACCATCGGGCTCGTGGAGCCCATGAGCAAGTCCCTGCGCCAGGAAGTGGCCCACCTTCCGGGCGTCAAGAAGGCCATCCGCCTCGACCATCCCTACAAGCTGGCCAGCCGGTCCTTCCACCCCCATCCCACGCTCGTGAAGGTCGGGCGGGCCACCCTGGGAGGACGGGCCGTGGTGATGATGGCGGGCCCCTGCGCGGTGGAGAGCCGGGAGCACATCCTCGAGATGGCGGGCCTGGTCCGGGAGGCCGGCATTCCGGTCCTGCGGGGCGGCGCCTTCAAGCCGCGCTCCTCCCCCTACTCCTTCCAGGGGCACGGAGAGGAGGGCCTGAAGTGGATGCGGGAGGCCGCGGACACCCACGGGCTCGCCGTCGTGAGCGAGGTGATGGATCCCTCCCAGATCCCCTTGATGCTCGACTACGTGGAGGTGCTCCAGGTCGGCGCCCGGAACATGCAGAACTTCGCCCTGCTGGCGGCTCTCGGAAAGATCCGGAAGCCGGTGCTCCTCAAGCGCGGCATCAGCGCCACCCTCGAGGAGTGGCTGATGGCCGCCGAGTACATCATGTCCGGCGGCAACTACGAGGTGATCCTCTGCGAGCGCGGCATCCGAACCTTCGAGCCCGCCACCCGCAACACCTTCGACGTGAGCGCCGTGCCGGTCCTCAAGCAGCTCACCCACCTGCCCGTGGTGGTGGACCCCAGCCACGCCATCGGCGTGCGGGACAAGGTGATCCCTCTGGCCCGGGCGGGCATCGCCGCGGGCGCCGATGGCTGCATCGTGGAGTGCCACACCTGTCCCGAGGAGGCCCTCTCCGACGGCCCCCAGGCGCTCTACCCCGAGATGCTGACCCGGCTCGTGCGGGAGCTGGACGGCATCAGTGCGGCCATCGGCAGGAGCCTGGACGCCGGGCCGGGCCTTACAGGGCCATGCCCGTCCTGAACTGGCTGTGGTACAGCTCGGCATAGTAGCCGCCCGCGTCGATGAGTTCGTCGTGGGTCCCGGACTCCATGACCCGCCCTCCCTTGATCACCACGATCCGGTCTGCGTTCCGGATCGTGGAGAGGCGGTGGGCGATCACGAAGGAGGTCCTCCCCTTCATCAGGCCCAGGAGCGCCTCCTGGATCAGCAGCTCGGTCCGCGTGTCGATGGAGGAGGTCGCCTCGTCCAGGATCAGGATCGAGGCCTGCGCGAGGATCGCCCTGGCGATGCTCAGGAGCTGGCGCTGCCCCTGGGACAGTTCCCCCCCGTTGTCGGCGAGTACCGTGTCGTAGCCCTGGGGCAACTGCAGGATGAAGCCTTCGGCCCGCGCCTGGCGGGCCGCCTCCTCGACCTCCGTGTCCGTGGCCGCCAGGCGGCCGTAGCGGATGTTCTCGCGCACCGTGCCCGAGAACAGGAACGGCTCCTGGAGCACGACGGAGACATGGCTGCGCAGGCTTCTCGCCGTGATGCTGCGGATGTCCTTCCCGTCGACCAGGATGCGGCCGCTGTCCAGGCCGTAGAACTTCGAAAGCAGGTTGATGATCGTGGTCTTCCCCGCGCCCGTCGGGCCGACGATGGCCACCGTCTGGCCCGGTTCGGCCCGGAGGTCGGCGTCCACGAGGACCGGCTTCCCCGAAAGGTAGGCGAACCCGACCCCCTCGAACCTGATGTCCCCGGCGATGTCCTGGATGTCCCGGGCGGAGGCGTCGTCGCGTTCCTTCTCCGCGTCCATCACCTCGAAGATCCGCTCGCCGCTGGCCAGCGCCGACTGGAGGACGCCGAACAGGTTCAGGATCTCGTTGATCGGCCTCGTGAAGTTGCGCATGTAGAGCAGGAAGGAGAAGACGATGCCCACCGTCATGGCTCCCCCCTTGATGATGAGGAGGCCCCCGCAGACGGCGAGGGTCAGGTAGGTCATGTTGTTGACCAGGTTGTTGAGCGGACCCATGAGGCCGGAGAGACCCTGGGCCTTCACGGAGCTCTGGACATACTGTTCGTTGATGTCCGAGAACTCGCTGCCGGCGCTCCCCTCCCGGGAGAAGAGGGCGATGACCTTCTGCCCCGAGATGGCCTCCTCGATGAAGCCGTTCAGCCGACCGAGTTCCCGCTGCTGTGCGACGAAAAACGGCATCGTCCTGCGCGCGATGAGCCTGGAGCAGGCGAACATCAGGGGCGTCATGGCGAGGGCGACGAGCGTCAGGACGGGACTGAGCAGCAGCATCGCGGCCAGCATCCCCGCGATGTTGACGACGCCGGAAAAGATCTGGACGACGCCCTGGGACAGCATCGTGTTGATGTTGTCCACATCGTTGGTGAGCCGACTCATGAGATCGCCCGAGGCGTGGGTGTCGAAGTAGCGGAGCGGAAGCGCCTGGACGTTCGCGAACAGGTCCCGCCGGATCTCGGCCGACGTCCGCTGGGCGGCCGAGATCATCAGGACGTTCTGGAAATAGGTCGAGACCACCTGGACCAGGTAGGTCCCGAGCATCACGAGGCAGATGAGGCCCAGGCCCCGGATGTCGCCGGTCCCGATGAACCGGTCGACGGTCCAGCCGTTCAGCCGGGTCCCCGCGATGCTGATCAGGGTCGTGGCGGCCGCGCACAGGAAGACGGCGGCGAGGGTCGACCGCCTCCCCGAAAGGTAGCCAAGGATGCGCCGCGAGGTCCCCTTCGCGTCTCCGAGCTTCGCCTTCTCGCGGAAGAGATGCGCGTGGGAACCGCCTGGCGCGCGCCCCCCCGCGAACGTGGGCTCGATCCTAGCCGGCATGGGCGAGCACCCCCTCTCCGAGCTGGGAGACTGCGATGCTGCGGTAGATCTCGCAGTCGCGGAGCAGTCCGGCATGGGTTCCGGAGGCGGCCAGCCGCCCGGCGTCCAGCACGAGGATCCTGTCGGCGTCCATGACGGCCGTGATCCGCTGGGCGACCACGATCAGGGTGCGGCCCTTCATCCTCCGGGCGAGGTCCCGGCGCAGGCCCGCCTCGGTGATCAGGTCCACGGCGCTCGTGGAATCGTCCAGGATGAGGATCCGCGGCTCCTGGAGCAGGGTGCGCGCGATGGAGAGGCGCTGCTTCTGGCCTCCCGAGAAGTTGCGCCCCCGCTGCTCCACGGCGCCCCCATAGCCGTCCGGAAGGTCGCGGATGAACCCGGCGGCCTGGGCGTCGCGCGCGGCGCTCTCCATGGCCTCGCCGGAAGCCCGTTCATTCCCGAAGCGCAGGTTGTCCGCAACGCTTCCGGAGAAGAGGAAAGCCTCCTGCATGACCAGGCCGACCCGCCGGCGGAGTTCCCGGATGCCCATGCGGCGGACATCGACCCCTCCGATCAGGACCCGGCCCGAACTGGCGTCGTAGAGCCGGGGGATCAGGCTGATCAGCGAACTCTTGCCCGACCCGGTCGCGCCGATGACGCCGACCGTCTCCCCCTGCCGGATGACGAAGGAAAGGTCCCGCAGGACGGGAGTCTCGCCTTGGCCATACCGGAGGCTCACCTGTTCGAACTCGATGTCGTCGTTCCGGGGGACGCATGGCTCCGCAGGCTCCGCCACCGCGGGCTCCGCGTCCAGGACCTCCTTGATCCGCGCGGTGGAGGCCTGGGCCCGGGAGACGTTCACGACGAGGTTCACCGTGACCATGAGGGAGTGCGTGATCTGGGTCAGATAGTTGACCAGCGCCATGACCTTCCCGATCTCGAGGCCGCCGGAGAATACCATGCGTCCCCCGAACCAGAGGACGGCCACGACGCCGAGGTTCATCACGAGCGTCACCACGGGCAGGAGCAGGAAGGTGAGTTCCTGGGCCCGGATGCTCCTGTCCGTGAAGCCGTCGTTGGCGGCGGCGAACCGGTCCGCCTGCTGGGCCTCGATCGTGAAGGACCTCACGACGCGCACGCCCAGGAGGCTCTCGCGCATGAGCGTGTTCATCCGGTCCAGCCACGCCTGCACCTGCGAGAAGACCACGATGGACCGCCTGAGGGCCAGGACGATGCTGACGATCACGACGGGCAGCAGGACGCAGAACAGGAGGGACAGCCTCGGGCTGAGCAGGAAGGACATGAGGATGCTGCCCAGCAGGGTGAGAGGCGACCGCACCATGATGCGCAACATCATCAGCACCATGGTCTGCATCTGCATGACATCGTTGGTCAGCCGGGTGACCAGCGAGGATGTCTTGAGGCGGTCGATCTCGGCGAACGAGAGGCGCTGGACCTTCTCGAAGAGTCCCTGCCTCATCCGGCCGCTCATGTCGACGGCCGCCCGGGCAGCCAGGAGCGAGCAGGCCGCGCCGCCGACGAAGCCGATGGCGGCCATGACCACCATCCGGAACCCGGTGGCGAGGACGTAGGTCAGGTCCCGTCCGCTGACGCCCACGTCGATGATCCTGGCCATGAGCGCCGGCTGCTGCAGGTCCATGAGCACTTCGACGAGCATCATGAGCGGCGCGATCACGGCGCAGGCGAGCGCCCGGCCCTTGAGATGCTTCCATGCGAGCCGGATCACGGGACCTTCGATTCCTGGGCCTTCTTCAGGTTCTCGTAGACATCCTTCAGGCGCGCGATCAGGAAGGCCTTGTCCTGTTCCGGAAAGCCCCGGAAGCACACCTCCTCCAGCGAGGCGAAGATGTCTTCCACCCTCGCGTGGGCCTGCCTTCCCTTCGCGGTCAGGAACACGCGCAGGATCCGCCGGTCCGCCGGATCGTATTCCCTGCGGACCAGGCCGTTGTCCTCCATGATCGAAAGGATGTTCGTCACGGTGGCGGGCTCCAGGTCGAACTGCCGGGAGAATTCCTTCTGGATGCACCCGTCGTGGACGGAAAGATGGTGCAGGATCCGGGGCTGCCCCTGCGTGATCCCGATCCCGGCCAGCGGACCCGATGAACACTTGCAGTGCATCCGGTGGACCTTGGCAAGGAGGCGATGCAGTTCTCTCGATTCCATGGCGTGCCCATTCGTGAGCCCACTAATCATTAGGCTGCTAATAGAATAGCACTGTGTCGGTCCGGCGGCTGCCGGGCACCGCGGGATCTATCGTCCCAGGAAGACGCTGGCCCCGCGGACGACGGTCCCGGCGCATGCTTCGAGGTCCTGCTCCCCGGTGTCCAGGACGAGCTGGAAGTTGGCGGGATCTCCCCACTCGACGTGGGCGACCCTACGGAAGAAGGCGGCCCTTCCCCTGTCGGAATCCTGGATGGCCTTCAGGGCCGAGGCTTCGTCCGGGGCTTTCCCGCGGCCCAGAAGATACCTGATGCGGGAGTCGAGACTGGCCTCGATGCGCACATGGAAGGTGGAGGGCCGGTCCTTCAGGACGATGAATCCCCCGCGACCCACCAGCACGGAGGGGCCGGCATCGGCCAGCCGGCGCATCACCGCCCCTTCCGCCTCGAAGAGTTCCGCGCTGTAGACGGGCACCTCCAGGGGCGGCGCGTAGGGCACCTCGGGCGAGGCGAAGGCCAACATGCTCAGGAACTTTTCCAGCAGGCCGCTGGGGCGTTCCTCCTGCCGGGCCAGGGCCGTCACAGGGACCCCGAGGGCTTCGGCGGTGCGGCGGAGGATCCTGCGGTCGCAGAACTGCCAGCCCAGCTTCCGGGCCACGAGGAGCCCCACTTCGGTGCCGCCGCTGCCGAGGCTGCGGGAGATGGTGATGGCAGGTGGAGGAATCATGTCGGCCTCAGTGGACATCCACGGCCTTCTTCTCGGCGACGTGGCGGGGGCGCCGCATGACCAGGAGCAGGGGGATGGCCGCGAAACACACGCAGGAAGCCACGAAGAAGACGTCCACCATGGCTAGGTAGCGGGACTGGCGCAGGGTCTGGCTCCAGAGCAGGCCCCAGCCCCGCTGCACGGCATCGACGCTGCTGTAGCCCTTGGCGACCAGGGCGCGGCCGACTCCCGCCACGAAGTTCTGGGAGACCGCGTCGCCGGAGCTGAAACGGCCCACCAGCTGGGCCTGGTGGAACTGGGTCCGGCGGCTGAGGAGGGTGTTCAGGATCGCGATGCCCACGCTGCCGCCGATGTTGCGGGCCAGGTTCATGAGCCCGGCGGCCTGGTTGGCCTTCTCCTGGGACAGGGTCGAGTAGGCCATGACGCTGATCGGGATGAAGAGGCAGCCCAGTCCCATGCTCTGGACGATGCGCGCCGAGGCGGCATCCCAGTAGCCGGTTGAGAGGTTCCATGTGCTCATGATGTGCAGGCCGACCCCGGTCATGGCAAGGCCGTAGGCCACCATCAGGCGCGTATCGATCTTGTGCACCAGAACCCCCACGAGGGGCATGCTCACCAGGACCACGAAGCCGCCGGGCGTCATCACCAGGCCGCTGGTGGTGGCATCGAACCCGGCCATGGTCTGGAGGAAGGTCGGGATGAGGAAGGTGCTCCCGTAGAGCACGAAGCCCAGCGTGAAGAGCATGACGATCGAGCTGGCGAAGGTGCGGTCCTTCAGGAGGCGGAAGTTCACGACGGGCTGCTCGTGCTTCAGCTCCCAGAATACCATCGCGGCGAGCCCCACCACGGCCAGGATGGCGAAGCACACGATGAAGGGACTGGAGAACCAGTCGTTGCGCTGGCCTTCGTCCAGGACGATCTCCAGGGAGGCGAGGCCGAGCACCACCAGCCCGAAGCCGATGAAGTCGATCTTGCCGTCCCTCAGGCTGAGCCGCTTGAGGTAGGGGGGATCCACCAGGATGGAGCTGGAGAGGATCATAGAGACGATGCCCACCGGAAGGTTGATCAGGAAGATCCAGTGCCAGCTGTAGTGGTCGGTGAGCCATCCCCCCAGCACGGGGCCGACGATGGGCGCGAAGATCACGCCGATGCCGAACATGGCCATGGCCTGACCCCGCTTCTCCGGCGGGAAGCTCTCCATCAGGATGCTCTGGGAGGTGGGCTGCAGGCCTCCGCCGCCGAGCCCCTGGAGGATGCGGAAGAAGATCAGCCATCCCAGGGAGGGCGCCATGGCGCAGAGCAGGCTGCTGGTCGTGAACAGGGCGACGCAGGAGAGGTAGAAGCGCTTGCGTCCCAGGAGGCTGCTGAACCAGCCGCTCATGGGCAGCACCACCGCGTTGGCCACCAGGTAGGAGGTGAGCACCCAGGTGCTCTCGTCCAGGGTGGCGGACAGGCTGCCCGCGATGTGGGAGAGGGAGACGTTCGCCACGGAGGTGTCCAGCACCTCCATGAAGGTGGTGAGCATCACCACCATGGCGATGACGTAGGGGCTCACGCCCTTTCGCGCGTTGGACATGCGGCCGCCCCCCGCTCAGCGCGTGTGGATGGTCGCGGTGACGTTGAGGCCGGGCCGCAGGCCCGCCGCCTCGGCCTCCTTCGTGTCCAGGAGGATCTTCACGGGAACCCGCTGGACCACCTTGACGAAGTTCCCCGCGGCGTTCTCGGGGGGGAAGAGGCTCAGCTTCGACCCGGTGGAACCGGCGATGGAGTCCACCTTCCCCTTGAGGGTGCGGCCGTTCATGTCCACTTCGACCTCGGCCTCCTGTCCGGGCCGGACGTCCTCCAGCTGGGTCTCCTTGAAGTTGGCCGTGACCCAGACATCGTGGAGGGGCACGAGCATCATCAGGGTCTGCCCCGGCTGGACGATCTGCCCGGGCTCGACGGTCCGGCGGGTCACCATGCCCGGGACGGGTGCGGAAACCGTGCAGTAGCCCACCTGCAGTTCCAGGGCCTTCACGCTGGCGCGGGCCCTGGCGATGGCCGCGGCGCTGGCCTCCTCGCGGGCCCGGGCGGAAGCGGTGCCCGTCCTGCGTATCTTCACCTCCTGGCGGACGGCATCCAGGCGCTTCCGCGCCGCCGCCAGCTCCTGGTCGGCCACGTCCGCGGCGGTGCGGTATCCGTCGAAGGTCAGCGCGCTGATCTCGTGGCGCTCCGCCAGCGGCTTCATGCGCTCCAGGTCCGCCCTGGCCTTCGTCTGGTTGGCGGTGCGGACCGCGATGTTGGCCTCGGCGACCGCCACTTCCGCCTTGCGGGCGGACTCGTAGGACTCCTGGGCCGCCTGGGTCTCGGCGCCGCTCGCGGACAGGCGGGCCTCCGCCTCCTCGAGTTCCGCCTTGGCCTTGGCCAGGGCGGCCGCGTAGTCCTGGTCGTCCAGGGTGAGCAGCACCTGGCCCTGCTTCACGACCTCGTTGTCCCTGACCTTCAAGTCGCCGACGCTGCCCTGAACCTTCGCGGCGACGGAGACCAGGTGGCCGTCCACCTGGGCGTCCTCGGTGCTGACCTTGTTGCGGGAACTCAGCCACAGGCCGAGTCCCGCCAGGACGACGACGGGGATGGCGATGAGCGCGACCCGGCGCAGCCGGGCCTTCACATCCGGCTGTTCCTCGCGCTTCGGGGCAGGGGTGCTTTCCATGGACTGACTCCTCGATTCCTTGTTCGTGTCGTGGCTCGCCTCAGCGGACATAGCGCGCCTCCAGTTCGCCCTTGGCGTGGGCTAGGTCGGCCTGGGCCTGGTCCAGGCGGTAGCGGGCGTCCAGGTTCCCTTCCTGGGCCTTGGCCAGCTCCTCCTGGGCGCTCACCAGCTCGATGTTGCTGGAGACTCCGGCCTCGAAGCGGTGGCGGGCCTGTTCCAGCTCCGCCCGGGAAAGGTCGAGGACGCTCTCCGAAAGGGTCACTTCGCTGCGCGCCGCCTCGAGGCGCTCCCGCGCGACGCGGACCTCGAACGCCACCCGCGCCTCCTGGTCCCGGCGCACAGCGTCCAGTTGGCTCCGCGCGGCCCGGGCTTGGTTCTCCTGGGCCTGGATCCGGCCCCCGGTGAAGAGGGGGACCCTGACCTGAACCCCGACCTCGAACACGCGCTCCAGGTTCGTCTTCACGAGCCCCATGTCCTGCAGGGAACCGAAGGCCTGGAGGCTGGGCAGGCGGAGGGCCCGGACGCCTTCCACCCGCTCGTCCGCCGCCCGTGACTGGGCCTGCAGGGACCTGAAGTCCGCCCGGCCGTCGATGGCCGAGCGCACGTCCTCCTCGAGGCCAGCACCGGCGCCGTCCGGCGTTTCCGGACCCGGCAGGGGCTTGAGATGGAGTTCCGTACCCGCCGGGAGGGCCAGCAGGCGGACAAGGCCGCTCACGGCCTCCTGGCGCGAGGTCCGGGCCCGGATGAGCGCCTGCTCCTCGGTCCGGGTGCGGACCTTGGCGCGCAGGGTGTCCAGTCCCGTGCCCACGCCGCTCTGCTCCTGGTGGACGGCCAGGTCCTCCAGGTTCCGGGCCAGGTCGATCCGGGCCTGGATGGCTCGGATCTGGGCCTCGGCGCGGAGGGCGAGCAAGTACTGGCCGACCACCAGGGCGGAGATCTCCTCCCGGGCCTGCTCCACCTCGGCCCTGCCGCTCTCCACCATGGCCTCCGAACCGCGCCAGCGCCGCCACAGGCTCAGGTCCAGAAGAGGAACCTCCGCCTGGAGGCCGACGCTGCGGACCGAGAAGGGGCCGATCAGGACCGGCGTTCCGTGCGCGGGCTCGCCGGTGTATGTCTCGTAGTTGAAGGAATGGCGGATCTCGGACGCCTGGGCCTCCAGGGACGGCAGGAGGGCGCCGCGAGCCTCCCGGCTCTCCGCCTCGCGCCTCACCTGCTCCAGCAGGCTGCGCTGCAGCGCGGGATTCTTCGCGAGAGCCTCGCGGAGGGCCTCCCCCAGGCCCAGGTCCATGGGAGCCGGGGCAGAACCCAGCCTGGCGCCGCCCAGGACGGCGGCGAGAACGACAGTCTTCCATTTCTTCATGCGGACTCCTGGCGGAGGGATTACGGGCGGCCGAGGGCGCGCAGGGTGATGTCGGCGATCTGTTCCGAAAGCTTCCCCACGGATTCCGGATAGCACTCGGGCCCGAACACCAGCTGGTTGAACCTCCGGAGCCGGGTGTTCGCGAGGCACTGCCCGTGCACGAGGGCGCACCAGAAGGGGATCTCGGAAAGGGGAAGGTCCGGCCGGATGGCCCGGATGCACGCGGCGATCTGCAGCCGGAGCGGCTGCACGCACTCGCGGATCAAGGATTCCAGTTCCGGGATGGGCGTCTGCACGGCCGCCATCCAGAGGCGGAAGTAGGCCGTCTGCTTCGGATCTCCTCCATCGAAGTCCCGGCGCATCTTCCCGACCATCTGCCCGATGAGGTGCCTGAGGATGGCCACGGCCCTCTCGGGGTCCTTCTCGAGTTCCTCCGCCTCCACGACGGGCCCCTTGAACCAGGCATGCGCGTGCCGGGTCAGCATGTCCCGGAAGACCGCGAGGTAGAGCCCCTCCTTGTTGCCGAAATGATGGGCGATGAGCGAGGTGTTCTTCCCGGCCCGTTCCGCCACCATGCGCAGGCTGGTGCCGTCGAAGCCCCGTTCCGAGAAGCAGAACAGGCCCGCCTCGATCAGGGCCTCGCAGGTCTTCTCCGATCTTGGATCGTGGGGGTGGAGCATGGGATTGCCCTCGTCCAAAGGATATAGATTGACCGATCAATCTATATTTTGCAATCCAGCATTTCCAACCACCGGCCAGGCGCCGCCGGAATGCCGATCGCGCCGTCCCCTCTACTCGCTGGCTTCCTTGGAGATGGCCAGGAGCAGCCCCAGGGAGGCCAGCGAGGCCATCAGGCTGGAGCTGCCGTAGCTGATGAAGGGCAGCGGGATTCCCTTGTTCGGCGCGAGGCTGAGCACCACGCTGATGTTCATGAACGCCTGGAGCACCAGGATCAGGGTGAAGCCCATGGCGCAGAGCCGCAGGAAGCCGTCCCGCACCCTCCGGGCGATGTGGTAGCCCCGCCAGAGGATGCCCACGAACAGCAGCAGCACGACCAGGGCCCCGATGAAGCCGGCCTCCTCGCTGATCACGGCGTAGATGAAGTCCGTATGGGCTTCCGGCAGGTAGTTCAGCTTCTGCATGCTGGCGCCCCAGCCCACGCCCAGGAGCCCCCCGTTGCCCACGGCGATGAGGCTCTGGAGGGCCTGGTGGCCGCTGCCCAGCGGATCCGCCTCGGGACGCATGAAGCTGGTGACCCGGGCCCAGCGGTAGGGGGAGAAGCGGACGAAGCAGAACCCGATGACCCCCAGGACCGGCCCTACGACGGCGAAGATCCAGCGGGGCGCGCCTCCCATGAACACGACGAGCAGGGCCGCCAGCGTGATGAGGAACGTGGTCCCGAAGTCGGGCTCCAGGACGATCAGGCCCAGGGGAAGGGCCAGGATCAGGCACAGCACCACGAGCTTAGGGATGGAGTCCTGCCGCCTGGACCAGGCGTCCTGGTGGCGCATCATCCACCAGGCCACGATCATGACGGAAAGGGGCTTGAAGAGTTCCGAGGGCTGGAGGCTCTGGCCGAGGACGCGCATCCAGCGGTGGGCGTGGTTCACGGCGGGAAAGAAATACACCGCGACGAGCAGCAGCAGGAGGATCCCGTAGGCGACCTGCAGGGGCCGGGGGTTCTCCCGGACCCCGCTCAGGTCCGTCTGGCTCAGGGCCATCATGAGGGTGATGCCGATGCCGCCCCCCACCAGCTGGCGGACCAGGAAGGCGGTCGAGGTCCCCGGGTTCTTGAAGGCCGAGGCGGAATACACCCAGACCATCCCCACCGCCATCAGCATGACGGTGAAGAACAGGAGCCAGAGATCGATGGGCCTGCGGACATCAGGGGACATGGAAACCTTCGAGAGGGACAGTGTTGCAGATTCAGGCCGGGGAGTCGCCGTCGAAGGCCTTCAGCAGCCGCGCTGCGGCGCTGGCCGCCGGGAGGCGCCCCTCCGCGACCGCCTGCTCCATCTCCGGCAAAAGGGTGAGCACCGAGGGATGATTGAAGAACCGTTCCCGCAGCTGCTCCTCCACCATGGCCCGCATCCAGGCCCGCTCCTGTTCCCGCCGCCTCTGCTCGAAGAGACCGCGGCCGCGGGCATGCTCGAGGAAGCGCTGCACCATCGCCCAGAGTTCGGGAAGGCCTTCGCCGGTCGTGGAGGAGGCCGCGAGCGCCGGGGTCGTCCACCCTTCGGTGGAAGGCTGGATGTAGTGGAGGGCCCGCTCGTAGTCGGCCCGGCTCATGAGGGCAAGGTTGCGGCTGGCGCCGTCGGCCTTGTTGATGAGCACCGCGTCGGCCAGTTCGACGACGCCCTTCTTGATGCCCTGGAGCTCGTCCCCCGCGCCCGGGGCCAGCACGAGCAGGAAGAAGTCCACCATGGACCGCACCGTGACCTCGCTCTGCCCCACTCCGACGGTCTCCACGAGCACCACGTCGTAGCCGGCGGCCTCGAAGAGCAGGATGGTCTCCCGGGTCTTCCGGGCCACGCCTCCCAGCGCGCCTCCGCTCGGACTGGGGCGGATGAAGGCGCCGGGATGAGCGGAAAGCCTCTCCATGCGCGTCTTGTCGCCGAGGATGGAGCCTCCGGTGAGGATGCTGGAGGGGTCCACGGCCGTCACCGCCAGCTTCTTGCCTTCCTCCACCAGCTTCATCCCCAGGGCCTCGATGAGGGTGCTCTTGCCTGCGCCGGGCACCCCCGTGATGCCGATCCTGATCGCGCCTCCCGTGTGGGGCAGGATGCGGGTCAGCAGTTCCTGCGCCTGCTCGAAGTGAGCGGGCGCGTTGGATTCGATGAGGGTGATGGCCCGGGCCAGCATGACGCGGTCCCCCGCCAGCACGCCCTCCGCCAGTTCGGCCACCTGGACGGCCCGCCGCCGATGGGGGTGGGACAGGGGGACGACCACCCGCAGGTGGCCCGGCAGGCCGTCGTGGCCTCCCTTCACGCCGGGCATGACGTGGAGCGCATGGCTGGGATCTTCGGGATGGGGCGCGTTCATGGGACCTCTCCCCTCCATGGTAGCCATGGCTCCCGGAAAGACATCACGCACGAGGTGGTCAACAATATTTCATTTTTTTGAAGACAGCGCGGGTAGAATGACAGAGCCATGACCCGCGATTCCCCTGCCGTCCACGCGATCCTCGCAGGAGCCCGCCTGCCTGCGGAACGCATGCGGGTCGCCTTGAAGTGGCTCGACGACAACCTCCGGACCGATCCCAGGCTGGCCAGGGAGATCACCTCCGTCCTCCTGCCGGAGGCGGAGGCGGCCGGGGACCAGGGAAGCGCCGCCTGGCTCAGGTTCTGGCTCGGCTGGCTCGCCCTCGACGCCGACGACTACGAACAGGGGCTGGCGATCATGGCGTCCGTCCGGACCACCTTCGAGACCCTAGGAGACCGGGAGGGACTCTCCCGCTGCCTCAACGCCCTCGGCTACGCCAACCATTCCCTGGGCATCTACGACCTCGCCCTCGACGACTACCGCCAGGCGGCGGACGAGGCGGAGAAGTACGGCTTCCCCAGCCTGGCCGGCGCGGCGAGCACGAACATGGCGATGTGCCTCTACGAGCTGGAGGAGCCCGAGGAGGCCCTGCAGGCCATCGAGTATTGCAGGCAGCACTACGAGATCGCCCCCCGGAACACCACCAACGCCTACAGCACGGCCGGCCTGGTCTACTGGGCCCTGGGACGGTTCGACGAGGCGGAACGGGAACTCCGGGCAGCGATGGCCGCGGCGGGCGGCGCGCTCCACGACGAGCTCGAGGCCAGGCAGATCCTGGCCGAGGTCTACCTCGATTCAGGCCGCCTCGATGAGGCCGCGGCGCTGGTCTCGGAGAGCCTCGACGCGTGCTCCCGCGCCTCGGAGCGCCTGATCGGCACCAAGTTCAGGCTCACCCGGGCGAGACTCTCCCAGATGCGGGGCCGGTGCCCGGAGGCCCTTCCCGACATCCAGGCGGCGATCACCTGCGCCAGGGAGATCGGCTCCCGCAAGCTCGAGGCGGATGCGGAGAAGGCCCTCTACCTGGCCTGGCAGAACCTCGGCGAGTGCGAGCATGCGCTCGGGGCCTTCGTCCGCCAAGCCAGGCTCAAGGAAGCGCTGAAGAGCGAGCAGACCTCGCGCCGCGTCATCGGATTGCACGACGAGCGCGCCCGGAGGGAAGCCCGCCACTTCGAGAACCTCTACCGCCAGATCTCCGCGATCGGGGAGATCGGCCAGCGCATCACCGCGAACCTGGACCTGGACGTCACCCTCGAGAACCTCCACGGCGCGATCAACGGGCTCATGGACGCCCCGACCCTCATGATCGCCCTGGTGGACGAGGAGCAGCGGTGCCTCGACTACCGCCTGGTGATCGTGCGGGGCAGGCGCGAGGCTCCCTTCAGCTTCCCGCTCGGGAAGGACGCGTTCGGATGCTGGTGCGTCAACCACCGCAGCGCCATCCTCATCGGGGACCTCGAGGCCGAGTACAAGCAGTACGTGCGGTCCTACGAGGATCTCCTCTACGACGGCATCGCCGAGAAGTCCCTCATCTTCGTGCCCCTCCTCGTCGGGGACAAGGTCGTGGGCATGATGAGCGTCCAGAGCCACATCGTCCACGCCTACGACAAGCAGAAGGTCGAGACCGTCAGGGCCATCGGCGCCTACATCGCCATCGCCATCGAGAACTCCAAGCTCTTCCGGCAGATCCAGCGCCTGGCCTC
>DAOPZL010000063.1:0-16065 GCA_035353395.1 Holophaga sp. | reverse complement strand
CGGCCGGCTCCGGGTGATCCGGAGCGGGACCCCCTGGATGGTCTCGACGAACTTCCTCCTCGCGGAGGTGCCTCCCCCCGCGAGGGACCGCGCGTGCTGGCGCTATGCCGCCGCCTCCGCCCGGCTGAGGGAGGGGAAGGGACTCCCCGGCGCGCAGGGGGCGATGGACCTCCTCGAAACCGTGTCCGTTCCCCGCACCCGCTGGTCCGCCGTCTACGAGCTGGATCCCGGGCGCCTCACCCTGGCGCTCGGCCGCCGTTACGGACGGACCTTCCGGTGGGCGCTGCGGTGACGCCTCGTCCCAACCCGCAGGCAGCGGGGCCCCGGGCTACAGGCTGAACCGCTGGACCATGCCCTGGAGGCGGTCGGCCACCTGGGCCAGGTCCTGGGCCGTCCGGGCCACCTCCTGGGTGGTGGCCGCCATCTGGGCCGTGGCGGAAGCGGTGGCCGTGGCGTCGTTGACACTCTGCTCCACCCGTTTCGCCACTTCCGCCCCGGCCCTGCTCTGCTCCGAGGTCGCCACGCTGATCTGCCGGGTCTGCAGGGCGAAGGATTCCAGGCTGGCCCGGATCTGCTTCAGGAGCTGCACGGTGGTGGCCACCGTGGCCCCTCCCTCGTCCACCGCCTTCTGGGCCGCGTGGATGAAGGTCGCGATCTCCTTGGCCGAGGAGGCGCTGCGCTCGGCCAGCTTCCGGACCTCCTCGGCCACGACCGCGAAGCCCTTGCCGTGCTCGCCGGCCTTGGCCGCCTCGATGGCCGCGTTGAGGGAGAGGAGGTTGGTCTGGTTGGCGATCTCCGTGATGACCGTGATGGCCGAGGAGATCTGCCTGGCGGTCGCGGTCACTCCCTCCATGGCGGTCTGGGTCGCGCCGCCCGCCGCGTCGCCCTTGTGGGTGGCCTCGACCGCGTCCTCCATCTGGCGCATGGCATCCTGGGCGCCGCGGCTCACCTCGTCGATGGAGGCGGACAACTCCGCGATCGCCGCCGCCATGCGTTCGGAACCTTCTCGCTGGGAATCGGTGGTGCCGGCGATCTCGTTGGTGGCCGCCGCCATCTCTTCCGCGGAGGCGGAGAGTTCCGTCGCGGAAGAAGCCACCGACTGCACCCCCGAGGACAACTCGGAGAGGAGGCTGCGGACATTCACGGTCATCGCCTGGTAGTCGCGGGCGAAGCTCCCGAACTCGTCCTTGCGGCCGCAGAAGTCGCCGGGGACGTCCCTGGAGAAGTCGCCGTCGGCCTGGCATTTCGTGTGTTCCGCCACCGCGGCGATGTCCGTGATGTAGATGCGGGTGATCAGGCTGCTTATCCATGCGGCGAGCGCCAGGCCCAGCAGGGTCGCCAGGGCGAGGATCCAGCGGACCCGGGCCATGGTGGCGCCGAGCGCGTTCTCGACCTGGGTCATCCGGGCGTTCCGGCGCTCCAGATAGCTCTGGCACGCCCGGGCCACGGCCGACTTGATGTTGCCTCCCTCGAGCAGGTAGGTCTGGGCGGCCTCGCCCTCCTTTCCGGAAGTCGCGAGGGTGATGACCGTGTCATTGACCCCCTTGCCCGACTGCAGGGCCGCCTCGACCCCCGCCAGCAGGGACAGGTCCTCCTGGTCCGCGCCCTCCTTGAGCCGCGCCATGGCTTCCTTGTAGCGCTTGCGGAGCGTTCCCATGACATCGAGCTGGCCCTGCTTCCCGACGGCGCTCTTCTCCGTGATGACCTGGTAGATCGTGAGATTGATCTCGGAGATGGTATTCACCATGTCCCGGGCGACATCGGCCCTCCTCGCCTCGGCCCTCACGGCCTCGATGCCGGTGCGCAGGGCGCCGAGGCCCCACAGCGACACCAGGGCCGTGACCACCAGGGCCAGGCCCAGCGACCCGAAGCCGAGGGTGAGGCGTTTCCAGATTTTCAGATCGCGCAGTTTGAGCATGAAGAAGCTCCGATGCAGACACAGGGCCCAGCCTTGGCGGGGGGGCTTCCACCCGCGGTTCTACTGAGGATTGATTGGTCGGGGATGGGAAAGCTCCACAGTGGGGCGCGGGCAACTCCCATCCCGGCACCAGTCTAGCGTGAAGAACACGTATCAAAACAGTTATCAAACGAGTCCGGACCCCGGAGCATCTGTTTCTTCACTGCTTCGATATTAATTAATAATTATTTGACCTTATCGACGGGGTCCGCACGGGAAGGTTCACGCCAGGCCGTTGCGCTCCCAGGCGGACCTGAGGATGAGCTGGAGCATGTCCCGGTAGGCGCCCGCCGGCCCTTCTGGAGAGGGATGGTAGAGGGAGTAGATCTGCGGGCTCCAGCTCTTGATGGGCTTCAGCCCGGGGATCCCGTTGACCTCCATGATCCGGAGATGGTTCTCCGAGTCCACCCGCATGTCCAGCCGGACATGGTCCCAGCACTTCAGGGCGGCCGTGGCCCGGAGGGTCAGGTCCTTGGCCTCCTCGGCGCGCTCGGCGGAATCGGGGATGAAGATGTGCGTCAGCCCGACGCCGCGCAGGTCGCTGCGGAGGATCTGGTACTTCCCGTAGTGGGCCGGGTCGACCCGGACGATGCCCGGGAGCAGCTCCTGGTGCCGTCCGTTGCCCAGCATGAGGACCGTGTACTCGTCGCCGGGGAGGTACTCCTCCACCAGGGCGGCCTGGGCCAGGGTCTGGTGCACGTAGGCGACCTGGGCCTCCAGTTCCTTCCGGTCATGGACGACGCTGCGGTCGCTGATCCCCACGGAGCGGGATTCGGTGTCCGGCTTGACGAACGCCGGGAAGGACACCTCGGGGGGAACCTCGCCGATGGCCACGACATGGTTGACCGGAACCCTCACCCCGTTCTCGGCCAGGATGCGGTGGGTCTCGTGCTTCTCGATCAGCTGCTTCATGGTCAGGGAGCTGGGCCCGATGTAGGGGATGCCCCGCGCATCCAGCTCGTCCGCCACCCACATGGTGCCTTCGCCGCTGGCGCCGATCACGTCGGACCGCTCGGAGACGAAGTAGAGCGCGCTCCAGGCGATGTCGAAGTCCCTGCGCTCGATCCGGCGCAGGAATTCATCCTGGTTCTCCACGTAGGCGATCTCGGCCGAGGCCTCGCTCGAGGTGAGGGCGTCCCTGACGCTCTCGGTGACCTTCATGTCGCCCCAGCCCTGGGCGTCGCCTCCCGGGCCGGTGATGAGCAGGACTCGTTTCATGGGAACCTCCATGCTAGATGGTGAACAACGTGGGATCGTGCCGGTAGTGGCGGAGCGCGTGGGCCGCGAGGGGCGACACGGGCTCCAGGGCCCTGGAGATGGCCTGGACGGTCTGGCCGCTCCATACCACCCGGGACACCACCTGCAGGTCGAGCTTCCCCGGCGCCTGGTCCTCCCCGGGCTCCAGCGGCACGCGCTCGGCCATGAGCTGGTTCGGATCGAGCACCTGGACGGGGCCGGAGAACTTCGCTTCCAGGGACCGTCCGAACGCCGGGAGGCTGTAGCCGAAGTGGGTGCAGCACAGGGCGGCCAGGAGAGGGGCGCCAGAGTCTCCGTACGTCGCCGCGGCCTGGCCCACGTACTGGTCGATCATCGCCTGCACCAGGGCGCTGCCGGGCCCCTGCTCGATCTGGGTGGCCAGGCCGTCGCAGGGCTGGCCGAGGATGCGGTCGGCGGGCACCCCCGCGGCGCGCAGCCGGGCCGCGTGCTCGCCCGACTCGATGGTGGTCTTGGTGCCGAGGAGCAGGATCCGGCTGTCCGGAAGGCGGCGCCAGTGCTCCAGGATCAGGTCCAGGCCGAAGCCGATGATGTCCACCGCCGGCACGCGCCCGGCCCGGCGGAAGGCTGTCCGCTCGTAGAGGATGGAGAGGGTGTTGCAGGCGATCAGGATCACGTCCGGGCGGAACTGCGCCATGCCCTCCAGCGCCCGGTCGAAGACCCTGACGCGCCCTTCCATGTCGGGGATCTTGTTGTAGCCGCGCCCTTCCTCGGGCCAGGCGTTGAAGTAGGTGATGGCCATGTCCCGGCCGGAAGAAGCGTGGGCGAGGCGCCGCACCAGGGCCGCACAGATGGACATCCCGCCCAGGCCGGAGTCCGTGATGACGAGGGAGAAGGGCGGCCGGCTCATCGCTCGCTGCTTCCGGGCACCTTGGCCGTCTGCCACTCCGCCATCAGGTCGTAGGCCCACTGGGGGGCATCGTCGATCCGGCCTTCCATGACGCGGGTCAGGAGGTCCATCCACTGCTCCCGGTGCTGGAGCGTCGTCAGGCGGTTGCGGAACATGGCGGCGCCCTTCCCCGGGCAGGTGTCCATCTCGGCGAGGATCTTCTCCACCTCGGCCCGGAACCCTTCCCGCCCCTGGTAGCGAAGGAAGCCGTGCCAGGCCTCCTCGATCCCGCGGCGCGAGGCCAGGGGCTCGGAGACGGCCCTCAGCGAGTCCAGGAACGCAGCCCGGTCCCCGCCGCGCAGCAGGCTCAGCCCTCGCCGGCCGATCCGGTAGGGGATGACCTCCAGGTCCGTCAGCCCGCCCCGGCTGAACCCGGCCTTCACGAGATAGCCGGTCTTCCGGTGGAGCAGGTCGGTCTCCTGGTGGAAGAGGAAGTTTCCTAGGCTGTAGCAGATGGGAGTCCGCCCGTGGATCTCGATGCCCTGGGGCACATGGGGATGGTGGGCCACGACCAGGTCCGCCCCGGCCTCCGCCATCTGTTCGAGCGCCTCCGCCACGTAGGGGGGCGGGAAGGGGATGTATTCGACGCCGCCGTGGAAGACGACCACGCGCACGTCCGTCTTGTCCTCCAGCTCGGCCAGGAGGTCCCGGGCCCTGCCGGGTTCCCAGCCGAAGACGCCCGGGCCCCGCACGGCTCCGGTGAGATCCTCCCCTTCGCTGAAGTTGACGATGCCCAGCCGGATCCCGTTGAGGTCCAGCACCTGGGGCCGGAACGCCTCCCCGGGCGTCAGGCCCGCGCCCACGGCGCGGATCCCGTGGGCGTCCAGGAGCGCCTGGGTCTGCCGGAAAGCGTCCACTCCATGGTCGAACACATGGTTGTTCGCCAAGGTCGCCAGGTCGAAGGGAACGGCCGTGAGTCCCCGCACGTGGCCCGGCGCGCCCTTGAGCACCGAGCCGCTCTTGACCGCCGGCTGGTCCAGGGCGGTCAGGGGGCATTCGAGGTTGACGATGCGCAGGTGCCCCGAACGCAGCACCGGCAGGAGGTCTCCGTAGACCGCCTCCGGGTCTTCGTCCACCTGGGGGCCGAAAATGCGGATGGGCGCCCAGTCCCCGGCGATAATCAGGTGTCCCTGGGCGGGACCGGCCCCGCGGCGGGACCACCGTCCCTGTTCCCAGTCGACTGGATCCGGAATTTCGGAGAAAGTTTCCATCGATGCTGATCCTCGGAATATCGTGCGCCTCGGGAGGCTGCGGAGCCCATCGGACGGGACGTGCCTGCGGATATCGCATCAATAAGCAAGGTGGATGCCAACGAAAGCACTTCCCGGAGGGAACGGCATGAAGCGGATCGCCGTGGTCACCCATACCGGAAAGAGCCCCCTGGGGGAATCCCTGAGGAAGAATCTCGAGGAAGTGCTGGGCCGGTGCGTGGAGATCCGGAACCATTCCCTGGACTCCCTGCGGCCGGCAGAGCGGATCGAGGCGGACCTGATCCTAGTCCTGAACAAGGTCCGGGTCCTGGAACTCCACAGCCACGTGGCCGAGCCGGAACGGATCCAGGTGGTGCAGCGCACCATCCGCCAGCGGGAAGTCCCCAGGATCCTCGCCATCCCCGACGGCACCCGCGTGCTCGTCGTGAACGACCACTCCAGCTCCGCCATGGAGATGACGGCGCTCCTCCAGCAGCTGGGCATCAGCCACCTGCACTACGTCCCCTTCGAGGAGGGCGGGGACTACCGCGAGCTCCGGATCGCCATCACTCCCGGGGAGAGCCAGCGCGTGCCCGGCCATGTCAAGACGGTGATCGACGTCGGCCACCGGTGCCTCGACCTGTCGGCCTTCATCGAGATCATCAACCGCCTGGGGCTGGAGGACCCGGAAGTGGACCGCAACCTCCGGCACTACGCGGACACGATCGTCACCCTGGACCGGGGCATCAGCCAGCAGTACCGGGAACTCTCCATCAAGAACGCCGAGCTGGCCATGGTGATGGATCTTTCCCGCGAAGGCATCCTGCTGCTGTCCCCCGACGGCCGGGTGGCCCTGTGCAACCGGGCCCTCGTCGCCATGCTCGAGCTCCGGGAACCGGTCGTCGGGGCCACCGTGGCCACCTTCGCCCCCGAGATCCGCCACATCCTCGGCCAGCGCAAGGGCCGCGAATGGATCCTGGAGTACCGGGGCCGTTCCCTGGTCGCCACCCGCAAGGATCTGGCGTGCTTCGGCGAGGTGGCCGGCAGCTGCTTCAGCTTCCAGGAAGTCACGTACATCCGGCAGCTGGAGCAGAACCTGAGCCGGAAGCTGCGGGAGAGGGGACACACCACCCGCTACAGCTTCGGCGACCTCCTGACCCGCTCGCCCAGGATGCAGCAGTGCATCGACCTGGCGGCGCGGGTCGCGCCCTCGGACCTCACCGTGCTGATCACCGGCGAGAGCGGCACCGGCAAGGAGCTGCTCGCCCAGTCGATCCACCACGCCTCGCCCCGCGCCAGGCAGCCCTTCGTGGCCGTCAACTGCGCGGCGGTGCCGGAGAACCTCCTGGAGAGCGAACTGTTCGGCTACCAGGGAGGCTCCTTCACCGGGGCGCTCCGGGAGGGGAAGGCCGGTCTGTTCGAGCAGGCCCACAACGGGACCATCTTCCTGGACGAGATCGGCGACATGCCCCTGCCCCTGCAGGCCAAGCTCCTGCGGGTCCTGCAGGAGCGCCAGGTCGTCCGGGTCGGCGCCCAGAACGTCGTCAACATCAACATCCGGGTCATCGCCGCGACCAACCAGGATCTCCGGCGGCGGATCAAGGCCGGCCTCTTCCGCGAGGACCTCTTCTACCGCCTGAACACCCTGCAGCTTCGCATCCCGCCGCTGCGCGACCGGTCGGAGGACCTCTTCCCCCTCCTGGCGCACTTCCTGGAGGAGCACGGCCGCACGGACGCCGCGTTCACGCCGGAAGCCCGGAAGATCCTGCAGCGCTACACCTGGCCGGGCAACATCCGGGAACTGGCCAACGTGGCGAGCCACATCTCGTTCATGACCGAGGCAGGCCCCGTCTCGGCGGAGGAGCTGCCCTGCTACCTCCAGGACGAGCCCGGGACCTCCGGCTGGAGCCGGGACGCGGCCGCCCCGGAGGCCGGGCCGAACCGGCCCCGGGCCGTGCTGGAGGCCCTGCTCGCCTGCCCCGACCGGGATCGCGGGCTCGGCCGCAAGGCGATCCGGAGCGCCCTGGCGGAGCGGGGACTCCTCCTGTCCGAAGGGGAGATCCGCGGGCTGCTGGTCCACCTCGGGGGCATGGGCCTGGTGCGGTCCCGGATCGGACGGCGGGGGACCCAGTTGACCGAGAAGGGGCGGGCCTTCCTGAATGGGTCAACAAACAGGTAGAATAGGTACCCAATCACCCATCCCCGGCGCCTCTCCCGGACTCAGCAGGGCCTGCGGCGGAGAGAAACCACGCGGATCTGTTCTTTGATCCCTTTCATCCCTTGCATCCTTGTTTTTTATGTTTTCAACAAGGATAAAAAGGATGAAAGGGATGATCGCAAGAGGGGAACTCCGGCCAGCATTCCC
Source organism: Holophaga sp. (assembly GCA_035353395.1). Lineage (GTDB taxonomy): Bacteria > Acidobacteriota > Holophagae > Holophagales > Holophagaceae > UBA1801. The sequence goes on along the minus strand of DAOPZL010000063.1, from coordinate 8,389 downwards.
GGCGGGGGCTCGTGTCCGCGTGCCTCGCCCGCCGGGCATCCCCAGTTAGCATCCATCTTGCTACGGGAGGAGCCTACCTGAAGGACGCGCCCCATGTCTGCTCCCGTCATCGGCATCCCCACGAATTCCCTCAGCATGGAAGGCCCTTCCTCGCCCGGCCTCCAGCGCGCCTACGTCAACCAGGACTACATCCGGTGCGTGAGCCTGGCCGGAGGCGTCCCTTTGCTGCTCCCCGCCGTACCGAAGCCCCAGGACATCGAGAGCCAGTTCGCCAGAGTGGATGCCCTCCTGCTGGCGGGCGGACCGGATCTCCATCCCCTGACCTACGGGGAACAGCCGGCCTGGGGTCTCGGCGAGACCTTCCCGGAGGAGGACGCGCACCAGCTCGCCCTGGCCCGCCTGGCCCTGGATGCGCGGAAGCCCATCCTGGCGATCTGCCGGGGCATGCAGCTCATGAACGTCGTCATGGGCGGAACCCTGCACCAGGACATCGCCAGGAACCCGGAAGGCTGCCTCCAGCATGTGCAGAAGGGCCGGCGCCACACGGTCGCCCACCCCGTGACCCTCGCGGAGGACAGCCGCCTGGCGCGCATCTTCCGGCAGCGGACGGTGGGCGTGAACAGCTTCCACCACCAGGCGGTCAAGGCGCTGGCCCCGGGTCTCCAGGTCACCGCCCAGGCCGACGACGGGATCGTGGAGGCGGTGGAAGGCCTCCCGGGCACGTCCGTTCTCGGAGTCCAGTGGCATCCCGAGGCCATGGCCGAACGCCACCCGGAGATGCAGGCCTTGTTCCAGGCGTGGATGGACGAAGCGGGGGCGGCCCGCTAGCCTCACCCCTCCCGCGCGCCCTCTCTCAGCAGGACGCGCGAAGCCGGGATTCCCGTCGGGCAGAGGAACCAGCGCCGGGTGGCGAGCCGTGAAAGCAGGCGGTCGTCGTGGCTCACCAGGACCATGCTTCCCTCGTAGGCCGCCAGCGCCTCCTCCAGGCATTCCACGGAAGGCAGGTCCAGATGGTTGGTGGGCTCGTCCAGCAACAACAGGCACGGCTCCGCCAGAAGGACCCTGGCGAGGAGCAGCTTGCGCAGCTCCCCCGGACTGGGTTCCTGGCTCTGGAGCAGCCTTCCGGGGTCCGAACCCAGGCGGCGCACGAGGGTCATGACCCGCCCGAGGCTGGTACCTCCCAGGCCGCGGATCTCCTCCAGGATCCTGCTCCCACGCTCCCTGTCGATCTCCTGGGGCAGATAGGCGAGGGCCCCTTCCGGCAGCGCCGCCCCCGCCAGGAACGCGCGGAGAAGCGTGCTCTTGCCGGCCCCGTTGGGGCCCGAGATGCCGATGCGGTCGCCGGACCGCACCGTGAGGGAAGGGATCTCGAGGGTCCGCGCCGGACCCAGGGCCAGCGTGCCGTCCGCAAGGGACAAGAGCAGCGGCTTCCCCGCGGGGCGGGCCTTCAGTCGGACGCCGACGGCGAAGTCCCGCGAGACCTCGACGGTTTGTCTCCGCTCGAGGGCCTGCGCCAGCCGCCCCTCGATCTGGCGGAGGACCGCGCCGCTGCCCCCGTCGGCCACGCGGGCCGCATCCGCGCGGGTGCGCCCGTCCCGGTCCCCCTTGGCCAGTCCCCGCTTGGAGCGGTCCCGTTCGGCGCGGTTCGCGAACTCCCGCCGGCAGCGCTGTTCATCCCTCAGGAGGCGGACTTCCCGGTCCAACTCCGCTTGTTCCCGCCCTCGGCGGAGCCTCTCCCGTCTCTCCTGCTCGGCGCCCTGGGAGTAGCCGCCGGGCCGAAGCATGGCCTTGGCCCCGGCCAGGAACAGGCAGCGTCCACACAATCCGTCGAGGAGGTCCCGGTCGTGGCTCACCAGCAGGCCTGTTCCCCGGTACGCCGCCAGGGCGGTGCGGATCGTGTCCACCGTTTCCCGGTCCACATGATTCGTGGGCTCGTCCACGACCAGGACCGGCGGATTCCTCCAGAGCGCCACGGCCAGCTGCAGCCGCTTGCGCTCGCCGTGGCTCAGGCTGTCCCAGCGCACACCCCAGTCCGAGCCGAGACGGAGCTCGATCCGCCACCGCCAGGAGGCCGCGTCCTCCCCGAGGAGGAAGGACCCCAGATTCTCAGGGGGCTCGTCCGTGCGCTGGGCGCAGAGGATGCCCCCCGGACCGTCCACCAGCCCATCGGACGGATCCAGGAGGCCCGCCGCCAGCTGGAGCAGCGTCGTCTTCCCGGCGCCGTTGGCGCCCACGACCCCGGTCCAGCCGGGAGGGATGGAGAAATCCAGGTCGTGCAGGACAGGATCCGGAGCGCCCGGATATGCGAATGCGACCCTGCGGAAGTTGAGAAAGGAACCGGCCATGAGGTCTCCTGATGGGGGCGCATGGACGCGATACCACTTCCGGCCGGGAATCGGGATACCACAGCGGAACGACACCGGACTCATGCGGACGCGCGCATACGATCACGTCGATCAAGGTCCCGTCACTGCCGCATCAGCATTCCTCCCGAAGGGGACGCAGGTCCCCGGCCTTTGTCAGGAAGTCTAGCACCGCCTGTCGGGCATACGAAGCCGGCGCCTCGTCCCTCACCGCAGCCACAGGTTCAGCCTGTCCGCCAGGCGGAAGCCGGCCCGCGCGATCTGGAGCCGGATCGCAGGCACCGCCTGCTTCACGTAGGCGCTGTCCAGGTCCAGCGGCCCCTGCAGATCCGCGGTGCAGCTGAAGCCCGGCAGGGGCTTGTAGGCGCGCTCCAGGGCCACGTCCCGGCTCTCCAGCATCCATCGCATCGGCGAATCCTCCACCGGGGCGTCCTCCGGCCCGTCGGGGACGCGCCAGCCCTTGAGGGCGATCCTGGCCAGCTCGCCGTCCCATACCGTATGCAGCGTCGCGCCCGGCTTGAGCCTCCGGCCCCTGACCGAACGCACGGGCGTCTTGCCGCGGTCGCGCGCGACGCCGGAATGCAGGGGCTGGTGCAGGTCCCCGACCAGGTGCACGACCCACTTGAGCGCCTCGTTCCGCTGGCGCGGCGGCCGTCCCGGATCCCGCAGGATCTCGCCGAAATGCTCGATCAGCGCATCGACGCAATGGCCGTCCGGGCAGGCCCCCAGTCCTTCGCCGCAGACGGGATTGGCCCGCCCGTGCCAACCCTTGTAGGCGCCTTCAGGCGCGAGCAGGCGGATCTCGTCCGGCCAGGAGGCGATCTCCTCGAGCGTGGTGCGACCCGAGGGTTCGCCCGCGGCGTCCAGGTCATCCGCCAGCAGCGCCTGGACCTCCGCCTGGGCCGGACCCGTGAGATGCATCGCCGCGATCCGGGCCACCATGGCGTGGCCCGCCCTGCCCCAGGCGAAGGCAGGAAGGGTGGCCAGGGAGAGCGCCATCAGGCAGGGAAGGGAATTCCGGAATCGCAGCATCATCCATCCAGACAGGACCCCCAGCCGCCCCGGCCGTATGCCCGGCCGGGAGCATGGCCGCCGAGGCCGCCGGCATCGATGATACCCCGGGCCTCAGGCGTCGCCCGCGCCCTCGAAGGTGCCGGTCTGGGGCACGTGTCCGCTCATCTCGGCGCCCGCGTGGCGCGGCAGGCGCGCGCAGACGGGGGAGGCCAGCAGCGAGATCGAGGTCACGACGAGGAAGGCCGCGGAGAAATCGGCGAGCTGGGGCCGGCCGTGCCCGGAGAGGGCCATGGAGAGGCTCAGGATGCCCGAGGAGACGCAGATGCCCGTCGAGAGCATCAGCTGCTGGAAGGTCGCGTAGAAGCTCGTGGCCAGGCTCATGCTGGGCAGCGGGATGTCGGCGTAGGCCACCGTGTTGTAGGCGGTGAACTGCAGGGACTGGAAGAATCCTCCCGCCAGGAGCAGCCCGTAGATGGCCGCCGCGGGCCAGCCCGGCCGGAAGGCCGCGCAGACGGCCAGGAAGGCCGACGCCAGGAGGCCGTTCCAGACGAGCGTATCCCGGAAACCGAACCGCCGGAGGATGGGGGGGCACGCGAACTTCATGATCATGGATCCGGCGGCCGTGGCGAAGGTGATGAGGCCGCTCCGGGCGGCCGAGAACCCGAACCCGAGCTGCATCATCATCGGCAGCAGGAAGGGGAGCGCGCCCCCCGTGATGCGCGTGAGCGCGCCCCCCAGGACCGAGATGCTGAAGGTCGGGATCCTCATCAGGCGAAAGTCGAGGATCGGCTGGGGAACCTTGCGCGCGTGCAGCACGTAGGCGAGCCCGGCCCCAAGTCCCACGCCGAGGATGACCACCAGGGCACGGCCGGACGCCATCCCGCCGCGGCTGCCGATCTCCAGCCCGTACATCAGGCAGGAGAGGGACAGGGCCGACAGGACGAAGCCTCGCGTGTCGAAACTCCCGGGGAAGGGCTCCTTCACATCCTCGATGTAGAGGGTGGCCAGCACGATGCCCAGGATGCCCATGGGCACGTTCAGGTAGAAGATCCACCGCCAGGACAGGTAGGTGACGATGAAGCCGCCCAGGGGGGGGCCGACCACCGGACCGATGAGCCCCGGGATGGTGTACCAGGCCATGGCCGCGACCATGTCCTTCATGGAGACGGAGCGCAGGAGGACCAGGCGCCCGACGGGCACCATCATGGCGCCGCCGACCCCCTGCAGGAAGCGCATCGCCACCAGGAACGGAAGGCTGGCGGCCTGGCCGCACAGGACGGAAGCCACCGTGAAGATGCCGATGGCCGCCCGGAAGATCCGCCGGGCGCCGAACCGGTCCGCCACGTAGCCGCTGACGGGGATGAAGACGGCCAGCCCGAGCAGGTAGGAGGTGAGGGCGGCACTCATGTGCAGCGGCGAGACCCCGAAGTTGCGCGCCATGGTGGGCAGGGCGGTGGCCAGGATCGTGGCGTCGAGCTGCTCCATGAACAGCGCGCTCGCGATGATGAGGGCCATGGTCCGGTAGCTGCGCGGCCGGGGACGGACCCGCCGCCCCTGTCGCACCGGACGCCCGGCCCGGATGCCCCTCCCCTTCTCGAGGCTCCGCGCGGCCAGGGCCTGGAGCCGCCTTCCCATGCTCATGACATCCAGGATATCACGTTTTTTTACATCGCTTCGGACGGGCGCTGCAGGCGCCGCGGGGCACGCTTCCACTCGTATTAATAATTTGTTACATATCTAGCATGAATCAGAAAGCCAAAAACTAATATTGGACTCCTCCCCCGTCACGCCAGATACTGCACGCTACGTAGAAGATATTTGAAAATATGTTGTTGCCTATTTTTTTTCAATGTCCACAGGGAGGGGCGCATGACCTAATCAACCCGAGATCGGCCAACAACGGTTATGTATTTTTTATGTGTCTTGTGTTTCCAGGTAAAGCTCCAGCTTCCCAGTCTCATCTGAAGTAACCCACAGGAGAACGAAATGAAAAACTGTTTGAAGGCGCTTGCTCCCTGCTTCGCGCTCACCCTGATGGCCGCCCCTCCGATCAAGATCGGCAACTTCGAGGCGATGTCCGGCGACCAGGCCATCTGGGGCCAGGCCGCATCCAACGCCCTGAAGATGGTCGCCGACCAGATCAACAAGAAGGGCGGGCTCCTCGGCCGCCAGATCGAGATCATCTCCTATGACGACAAGGGCGACCAGCTGGAAGCCGTGAACGCCGTGAAGCGGCTCATCAACGAAGACCATGTCGTGGCCATCATCGGCTGCAATTCCAGCGGCCGGAACATCGCCGTGGCCCCCGTGGCCGAAGCCGGGAAGGTCCCCGTCATCGCCACGCTCGCGACCAATCCCCGCGTGACCGTCCCCGAACCCGGCAAGCTGATGAAGTACACGTTCCGCGTCTGCTTCATCGATCCCTACCAGGGCGGCGTGCTGGCCCAGTTCGCGCACACCGATCTGAAGGCGAAGAACGCCGCGATCCTGTACGAGATCAGTTCCGACTACTCCGTCGGCCTCCGCGAATACTTCAAGACCACCTTCACCAAGCTCGGCGGGAAGATCGTCGCCGACGAAGCATTCAAGACCGGCGACGTCGACTTCCGCGCCCAGTTGACCAAGATCAAGGCTTCCAAGCCTGACGTCCTCGTCATGCCCATCCTGTACAAGGAAGTCGCCCTGGCTTCCCGCCAGGCGAGGGATCTCGGCCTCAAGGTCACCAAGATCGGCGGCGACGGCTGGCCCTCCACCGGCCTGCTGGAAATGGCTGCCACCGCGGTCGAAGGCTCCTACTACGTCGACCACTGCGACGTGAGCCAGCCCAACGTCCAGGAGTTCCGCAAGCAGTACAAGGCCGTGTACAACAAGGACATCGAGATCAATTCCATCCAGACCCACGACGCCATGATCACGCTGCAGGCCGCGATCGAGAAGGCGAAGAGCGCCGAACCGGAAGCCATCAGGACCGCGCTTGAAAGCCTCAAGAACGTCAAGCTGTTCACCGGCACGATCAGCATGGATCCGGCCACCCACAACCCGATCGGGAAGACTGCGGCCATCATCAACATCAAGGGCGGGAAGTTCGTCTTCTACAAGCAGAGCGCATCCAAGCTGCAGTAGACGTCATTTATAATTCGCCATATTCCATATTCCGCCAAACAATGGCATTGTCCGGAAACCAGTTCCAACCCGTAAGCAGCTTCCATCGCTTCCGACAGGATGATGCCATTGTTTGCGCGACTAGAACCCACCAACTGTCCATTTCCCAGCACTGATTATTCAAATCAAATTTCCGCTATGATATTCAGACCACGATTGTAAATCATGTCTCAAACTCGAACTTCCCGAGGTTAACGATATGTTCTGGCAGGAAATCATCAACGGAATATCCATCGGCGGGGTCTACGCGCTCATGGCCGTCGGCTATTCCTTGGTATACAGCGTCTTGAATTTCTCGAACTTCGCCCACGGCGAAGTCCTGATGGTAGGTGCCTACGCGGGGTTCTACGGCCTGACCGCACTGCATCTCCCGTTCTCCCTCGCCCTCGGCCTGTCGATCATCGTGGGCGGCCTCGTCGCCATCCTCCTCGAGAAGATCGGGTACCGGCCGCTGCGCATGCGCAACGCGCCCACGCTCTATCTGATGATCTCCGCGATGGGATTGTCGATCTTCCTCCAGAACTTCGTCATGGTGACCATCGGACCCAATTTCCGGAACTATCCGGAAGTTTTTGCTTTTGATCCCATCGAGTTCGGATCGCTCGTCATCGGCAGCCTGGACCTGGTGATCTTCATCATCACCATCCTGTCGCTCGCCGTCCTGACCTGGTTCATCTACGGCACGCGACTGGGGATGGCGATCCAGGCCGCCGCCTACAACATGCGCACCGCGACGCTCATGGGCATCAATCCCGACCTCGTGGTCATGATCGTCTTCGCCATGGCCGGCAGCTCGGCGGGCATCGCCGGTGTCATGTTCGGGATGAAATACACCGTCTACCCATGGATGGGGAACATCACGATCAAGGCGTTCATCGCCGCCGTCGTCGGGGGCCTCGGCAGCCTGCCCGGCGCGGTGGTGGGCGCCTTCCTCCTGGGTATCACCGAGACTTTGGCAGCCGCGTTCGTCTCCTCCGCTTTCCGGGACCTGTTCTCGTTCGCCCTGATGATCCTGATCATCATCGTGCGGCCCAGCGGACTGATGGGCGTCATCGCCAAAGAGAAAGCCTAGGAGGAGAACATGTCCGGATATGTCCAAGGACTGATCAGTCTATCTTGCATCAACCTCATCGCCGTCCTGGGTCTGTCTCTGCTCACAGGCTTCACTGGCTCCTTCTGTTTCGGCCAGGCGGGCTTCCTGGCCATCGGGGCCTACGTCTCGGCCCTGATGACCGTCAAGCTGCACATGCCCTTCGCCGTATCCCTGCTCTCGGGCATGCTGGCTTCCGGCGTGGTGGCCTTCCTGCTGGGATTCCCCACCCTGAAGCTGAAGGGCGATTATTTCGCCATCGCCACGCTGGGTTTCGCGGAAGCCATCCGCCTGCTCATCGAGAACCTCGAGAAGGTGACCGGCGGATCCCGCGGGGTCCCCAGCATCCCGAACGAGACCCACCTCATCGCCCTGGTCCCGATCACGCTGATCCTGGTGTGGGTCATGCGGAACTACATCTCATCGCGCCACGGAAGGAACTGCATCGCCGTGCGCGAGGACGAGATCGCGGCCCACGCGATCGCCGTGAACGTGTTCCGCTACAAGCAGATCTCCTTCTTCGTGAACGGGATGCTCGCGGGCCTTTCCGGCGGCTTCCTGGCCCACTACGTCGGATTCATTCAGCCGTCGATGTTCGGCATCCAGAAGTCCACCGAGCTGATCGTGATGGTGATCTTCGGCGGAATGCACTCGATCACGGGGGCGCTCCTCTCGGCCATCGTGCTCACGAGCCTTCCCGAGGTCCTGCGGGCCGCGGCGGCCTGGCGCCTGGTCGTCTACGGCACGGCGGTCGTCTTCA
>DAOPZL010000062.1:0-16142 GCA_035353395.1 Holophaga sp. | reverse complement strand
TCCCGGCTCGGGCTTGTCTGCCCAGCGCGTCGTGGAAGTCTCGCGTATCCCCCCCTGGGATACCGAGATAATGATGGCGACGTGGGTCGGGACGCTCACAGCGGGCCTCCCGGCTCGGGCTTGTCTGCCCAGCGCGTCGTGGAAGTCTCGCGTATCCCCCCCGGGGATACCGAGATGATGATGGCGACGTGGGTCGGGACGCTCACAGCGGGCCTCCCGGCTCGGGCTTGCTCCTCCGCCTCGCCATGGGCGTCTCGCGCATCCCCTCGGGGCTTTCCGGGACGACGATGGCCACGTGGGTCGCGTTGCTCAAGAGTGGCTCCAGATCAAGCGAGGCAGGGAACGCCTTGGATGACGGACTCCGCCCGGAGGGCATGCTGCGCGAAGCGGATTCTAACACGGAGCCTTCCGGCCCAGGCACTCCTGGTAGGCTATCCTATTCTCCGGATATGGATGGAACCTCATGGTCCAGTTCAACACGCGCGCCAATGAGATCCTGCTCAAGCTCGTGTACTACGGTCCTGGCTTGTCCGGGAAGACTACCAATCTCCAGGCCCTGCACGCCATGTGCCACGAAGCCAGCCGGGGGGAGCTGTTCTCCGTGAACACCCAGGAGGACCGGACGCTCTTCTTCGACCTGCTGCCCATCAACCTGGGCTACATCTACGGGAACGCGATCCACCTCCAGGTCTACACGGTGCCGGGCCAGGTCCAGTACGACGCCAGCCGCCGCGTGGTGCTGGGCGGGGCCGACGGCGTCGTGTTCGTGGCGGATTCCAGCGAAGCCAAGATGCAGGAGAACGTGGACTCCCTGTCCAACCTCTACCACAACCTCAACGCGAACCGGCTGAACATCAAGCAGATCCCCTTCGTCATCCAGTACAACAAGCGGGACCTCCCGGACGCCATGCCGGTGGGGGTGATGAACCGCCGCCTGAACTTCCGTTCCGTGCCCTTCTTCGAATCCGTCGCGCCCAAGGGGCTCGGGGTTCTGGACACCTTCCAGGCGATCACCAAGGAGACCGTGAGCACGACCTTCCGGAAATACCACCTGGACAAGAAGATCCAGGACTTCGATGAGATGCTCGCGCTCATCGAGACCAACATCCGGAACAGCATGCGCGAGCTTTCCGTGCCTGAGGAGACGGCCACGCCCGAGCACGAGCCCGAGCCCGAGGCGACGGTGCTCCGCCACGACGGGGTCAGCGTGGCGGATCTCCCGAAGGACAAGGTCGCGGAAGCCCAGGACCTGCTGGAAGACGCCCTCAAGTCCAACATGGAGACGGCCCGGCTATACACCGAGATCAAGCAGGCCAAGGATTCCCTGGAGAAGAAGAACGAGGAGATCACCCAGCTCTACGCGCAGCTCGAGCGGGCCAACCAGGACAACCTGAAGACCCGGCGCTACCTTGAAGGGCTCATCCAGAGCGTGGGAGAGGCCATCATCTCCTTCAGCCACGACGGGCGCATCCTGACCTGGAACGCGGCTGCGGAGAGGATCTTCGGCTACACGCGCAGCGAGATCGTCGGGCATTCCGTCCAGCAGCTCACCCCCCCCTTCCGGGCCGGCGAATGGGAGCAGATCATCGCGGTGGTGGGCAAGGGTCAGTTGATCAAGGACGTGCCGACTTCGCGCCTGCGCAAGGACCGGACTGAATTTCCCGCCACGGCCACCTATGCGCCCATCCGGGGAGGAGACGAGCGGGTGCTGGCCTTCTCCGCCCTGATCCGGGACGTGGGCGACCAGCGGGCGCTGGAGAAGCGGGTGGCCTCCCTCGAATCGGGCGACATGCTCTGCCGCATCATGCCGCCGATGTTCAACGAGCTTGCCAACCGGCTGAGCCCGATCCTGCTCCAGAAGGGCCTGCTGATGGAGGAGGTCCGGGATCCCCAGGTGCTCGCCCGGTTCTCCAGGCTCTTCCAGGCGGTGGATTCCGCCCAGAACCTGCTGAAGCCCCTCCTCATGGTCGTGGCTCCCTCGTCGCTCCGCTGCGAGCGGGCACAGATCAACACCCTGCTCCAGGAAGCCGCCAGGCGCATGGAGGGGGAAGCCGCGGCCGCGGGCGTGACCGTGGACTACGCCTGCTCCCCGGATGTTCCGGAGATCGGGCTGGACGTGGAGCAGGCGAGGGAGGCGCTGGTGAATCTCCTCCGCAGCGCGGTCCACGTATCGAGCCGCTCGTCCGCCAGGCAGGTGAAGGCCGGCACGAGGGCGGCGGGCAGCGGGGTCCAGGTCATCGTCCAGGACACGGGCGCCGCCATCGACGACCCCGAAACGGGGCGGATCTTCGAGCTGGCCAGCGCGACCGACGCGTCCTCCCTGGGCGTCTGCGTGGCCGCCGGCGTCGTCAGGGCGCACGGCGGCAGGATATCCGTGCGGAGCCAGGAAGGAGTCGGCAATGCATTCCTGTTGGAGTTTCCGATGATCGACGGCGCGATGAACTCGTCGGAGCCCCCCAGCCTCTCGGGCAAGAAGGTGCTGGTGGTGGATGACGAGACCTACCTGGTGGAGTGCCTGGCGGACGCCATCGCGGCGTGGGGATGCGAGGTGAGGCCTTGCGGCCTGGCGGCCGAGGCCATCCAGAAACTGCAGGTCGAATCCTTCGACCTCATCGTCTCCGACATCCGGATGCCGGGCCTCTCCGGGATCCCGCTCTACGAGTGGATCAGGGAATACCAGCCGGCCATGGCGAGGCGGATCCTCTACACCACCGGCGACAGCTTCGACCCCGAGACGCGGGAGTTCCTGGAGCGCACCCACCTGCCGAGTCTCGGCAAACCCTTCGACCTCAAGAAGCTCAAGCAGGCCCTGGGCGACCTGCTCGCCTCGGCAGGGAGCTGAGAGCCGGGAGACTCCGCTCCGGAAGATTCGGGGAAGTCCCCGGGATTCGATTCGACAGAGGAGGAACCATGCGCATCTCGTTTCACGGGGCCGCCGGGGAAGTGACGGGCTCCTGCCACCTGCTGGACACGGGGACCGTCCGCCTCCTGGTGGACTGCGGGGTCTTCCAGGGAAGCCGGGAGTCCCGGGAGGAGAACGGCCGGAGCTTCGGATTCGACCCTGCCTCCATCGATATCCTGCTCCTCACCCACGCCCATCTCGACCACTGCGGGCGGATCCCCCTGCTCGTGAAGCAGGGGTTCCGGGGCAAGGTGGCCTGCACCCCCGCGACGAAGGAACTGGCCCGGCTCGTGCTGATGGATTCGGCCCGGCTGCAGGAGGAAGATGCCGAGCGGGCGAAGCGCCACCGGGACCGGGGGGACCGCTACCGCCATCTGCCCGAGGAGCCGCTGTACGACAGCCTGGATGTGGAAGCTGCCCTCGAGCGCTTCTCCATCACGGTTCCCTACGACACCCCCTGCGAGCTGGGGAAGGGGATCAAGGCCACCTTCAGGGAGGCGGGCCACATCCTGGGATCCGCCAGCATCCTGGTGGAAGCCGGGTCCCGCAGGCTCGTCTTCTCCGGGGACCTGGGCAGTCCTCACCATCCGATCGTCCGGGATCCCGCCCCTTGTCCCGCGGCCGACGTGGTCGTCATGGAGACCACCTACGGCGGGCGGACGCACCGGAGCGTCCTGGAAACCGCGGCGGAATTCTTCCGCGTGGTGGGCGACGCCGTGAAGGACGGCGGGAACGTGGTCGTGCCCACCTTCGCCCTGGAGCGGGCCCAGGAGGTCGTCTACGGGATCCGGGAGGGACTGGAGCACCAGCGCCTCCCGGCGGGGCTCCGGATCTTCCTGGATTCCCCCATGGCCTCCACCGCGACGGAGATCTTCCGCAGGCATCCAGAGTGCTTCGACCAGCACGCCATGAACGTGCTCAGGGCGCGCGATCCCTTCGCCTTCGAGGGGCTCTCCTTCACCCGGGACCGGTTCGATTCCAGGGCCATCAACGATGTCCGCAGGGGTGCCGTGATCCTGGCGGGATCGGGCATGTGCACGGGGGGGCGCGTGATGCACCACCTGGAACAGCTCCTGCCCAGGCCCGAGTGTGCCGTGGTCTTCGTCGGCTACGCCGCGTCCGGCACGCCCGCCCGTTCCCTGATCGACGGCGCGCGCTCCCTTCGGCTCTTCGGACAGGAGGTGCCGGTCCGCGCCCGGATCCACACCATCAACGGTTTCTCGGGCCACGGGGACCACGGCACCCTCCTGAAGTGGCATGAAGGCTCGGGCAGGGATGCCCTCACCTTCCTCGTCCACGGCGAGCCGAAATCCGCCCTCGCCCTGCGGGATGCGCTCGACCGGCAAGGGGCGAGATCCGAGATCCCGGAGATGCATCAGGAGTTCGAGATCTGATCCTGGGTCTTCACCCTTCCAGGCATTCGAGCATGATCGCCTGCTGGACGGCCAGCAGGCTCGCCTTGAACCCGTGCCCGACGAAACAGGCCGACTCGACGAGGTCCTCGGACACCTCTCCTCCCCGGGTGAAGGGCGGGCAAGGATTGCACAGGGCGCCCGGCCGCGCCTTCGACATGAGCGAGGCCGTGATGCGGTAGCGGGACAAATACTCCTCGTTCCGGAGCTCGGGAACCAGCCCGTCCGTGAGGACGATATCCGCCGTCCGGATCGCCTGTTCGAGGTCCTCCGTGAAGTCGAGGGTCGGGCCCGTCACGGAAGAGCGGTACTGCGGGAGGCAGGCCTGGGTGATGGGGAACCCGAGCAGGTTGGCGGCCTCCAGCCAGGTGTCGCAGATGTTTCCCGCCGCTCCGACGAACAGGTAGCGCGCGGTCCGCCAGTCGGGACGCAGGCGCGAGAACGCGTAGAGGTCGGACAGGATCTCGCAGGGATGGTTCCGCCGGGTCATGGCGTTGACGACCGGGAAGGGCGCCAGGTCGGCGAAGCGCTTCACGAGCTCGAAGCTGGGATGGCGGATGACGGCGAGATGGATCCAGCTCTCCAGGTAGGCGACGAGATCCCGGAAATCCTCCTTGCGCTCGAGGACTTCCGGGGGAAAGAGGACGCCGCGGCCCCCGAGCTGGGCGATCCCCAGTTCGAAGGTCGTGCGGGTCCGGATGCTGCTCTCGGGGAACAGCATCCAGACGTTCCGGTCCCGCAGGGGGGACGGTTCCGAATCGATGCGGCCGGCGCGCGCGAAGACGCGGAGCACCTGTGTTTCCGAAAAATCGCCGATTTCCAGGAAGTTCATGTCGTCGCCATCCGGATGTGGAGACTACACCTTCAGGACTTTCCGAAGGTGGGCCGCCATCTCGTTGAAGACCAGGGCCTGGGGGCTGCCGGGGTGGCTCGTCACGAGGGGGGTTCCCTCGTCGCTGCCGGTGCGGATCTGGAGGTCGATGGGCACCTCGGCGAGGAAGGGCAGGCCCATGCGCTGGGCCGCCGCGCGCACGCCGCCGTGGCCGAAGATCTGCGTCTCCTGTCCGCAGTGGGGGCAGAGGAAGCTGGACATGTTCTCGACGACGCCCACCACGGGGATCTTTGCGGTCTGGAAGAGCCCGATGGCCTTCCTCGCGTCCAGGAAGGCCACGTCCTGGGGGGTGCTCACGACGATGGCGCCGTCCACCTTGGCGTTCTGGATGAGGGAGAGCTGGACGTCGCCCGTGCCCGGGGGCAGGTCGATGAGCAGCAGGTCCAGGTCGCCCCACAGGACGTCCCCGAGGAACTGGGTCAGGGCCTTGTTCAGCATGGGTCCCCGCCAGATGACCGGCCGGTCCTCGTCCACCAGGAAGGCCATGGACATGAGGTTCAAGCCGAACTTCCGGATGGGCAGGATCTTGCCTTCCTCCGTGCCCTCGGGGCCGTCCTTGATCCCGAACATCATGCCCATGCTGGGGCCGTGGAGGTCCGCGTCCAGGAGGCCCACCTTGAGGCCGTCCATCGCGAGGGAACAGGCCAGGTTGGCGGCGATGGTGCTCTTGCCGACGCCCCCCTTGCCGCTGCCGACCATGACGCAGCGTTTCACGTCCTGGAGCAGGTTCCTGGACTGGGCCTCCGGCGTGGGTTCCCAGCGGAAGCGGATCTCGAGCGAGGTCCCGGCCAGCCGTTTCGCCAGGAAGCTGCGGAGGGCGCCCTCCCGGTCCCGGTAGACGTCCTGGAGGGCCAGGTCGATGACGGCGCGATCCCCGTCCACCTCGATGGCCTTGACGGCCTTCAGGGTCATCAGCGTCGCGTCCGTTCCAGGGACCTGGCAGTTGCTGAGTGCATCGTAGATCGCCGCGCGGCTCACCTTGGTCATGATCGCTCCTTCCTCCAGGGTGCCACGGAATCCGTGGACGTCACCGGGGACGGGCGTGATGAACGTCGTATATCGCCCGGGCCTCCTCCGGAAACATCCGCTGGCCTTCGGGATTTCCGCACGATATCCTGGTGGTTCGCCCGATTTCCGGGCAGGGGCCGCCAGGCCTCGAACCCAACGAGAGGGCTGCATCCGGCAGCCTGGTAGGAGGAACCATGAGCACATCCGTCGTCGATACCATCGTCGTCGCCAAGCGCGACCGGGTCGGCAAGTCCGCCAGCCGCACACTCCGCAAGAACGGACTCATCCCGGCCACCATCTACGGCCTGAACGAGCCCGCCGTTTCCATCGCCATCAGCCCCAAGATCGTGGCCCGGGTCCTGGCCAGCGAGACGGGCAGCAACTCCATGCTGCATCTCCAGCGCGAGGGCACGGAGATCAAGCGGCACGTCATCATCAAGGACGTTCAGCGCGATGCCGTGACCGGCCGCCTGGTCCACCTGGACTTCATCCGCGTCGACCCGACCCACAAGGTTCGCGTCCACGTGCCCATCGTGCTCAAGGGTACCCCCCTGGGCGTCAAGGAAGGCGGCCTCCTCGACTTCGTCCACCGGAGCATCGAGGTGGAATGCCTGCCCGGCTTCATCCCCGGCCACATCGACGTGAACGTCGACAACCTCGCCGTGGGCGACTCCGTCCGCCTCGACCAGATCAAGCTCGATGCCCACGTCACCCTGCTGGGAGATGCCCACAACGTGGTCTGCTCCGTGCACGGCAAGGCTGCCGAGGAAGAGCTCGCCCCCGCGGGAGCTCCCGCCGAAGGCGAGGCCGAGGCTGCTCCCGAGGCTGCCGCCCCCAAGGCCAAGAAGGAAGAGAAGAAGTAGCTTCCCGGTTTCACCGACTGACTGCCCCTGGTCTTCTCCGGAAGCCCGGGGGCAGGTCGTTCATGGGCCGGCGTCAGGCGCGTTTGGGGTTGGCGGCCACGGGGGAGCCGGCCAGGCGGCCTGCCAGGACGATGCCGGTCCTCGTGTTGAAGATGATCTTCATGCCCCGGAATCCTCCCATCTCCCTGGCGACGATCGGGATGCGGTGGGTCGCCAGGATCTCCTCGGCCAGCACGATGTTGCGCTCCCCGATCTGCATGGGGCCCGACATGTCCCCGAGCACGTTGGCCCCCCCGAAGCATTTCGCCACGAGCTGCTCCTTCCTGCAGCCGAAGGAGACCATCTTCTCGATGAGTTTCTCGATCGCGACGTTCCCGTATTTCGGGGTGGGCAGTCCGTCGCCGTTCCAGAGCGGCAGCATGTAGTGGTTCATGCCGCCGTAGGCCAGGCGCGGATCCCAGAGGCACACCGCCACGCAGGATCCCAGCAGCGTCGTGACCTCCGCCTCCTCCCGGTGCGCGGTGAGCAGGCACGGATTCAGGTTGACGCGCGGGATGGCGCCGGCGGGGGACGATGGCATGGCTAGGGCCGTCTCATGGGAGGGATGGGAGAGGGCACCCTACAGCTCATGGGGCTCGTCGAAGAGGAAGAGGTTCCCGTCGAGGGCGGAGGTGTCCAGCACGCCGAGTTCGGATTGCGGAGGCAGGAGGCAGGTGAATTTCGTGCCGCGGCCCGGCTGGCTCTCCACGGAAACCTGGCCTTCCAGCAGTTCGACCAGGGCCTTGACCACGGCGAGTCCCAGGCCCTGTCCCTTGTGGGGTCGCGCATGGCCCGTTTCCAGCTGCCGGAAGCGTTCGAAGACCTGGGCCCTGTCGGCCTCGCTCAGTCCGGCGCCCTGGTCCTCCACCTGGATGACCAGGGCCTCGTCCTTCCGGAAGGCCCGCAGATCGATCCGCCCACCCGTCGGCGAGAACTCGATGGCGTTGGCGAGCAGGTTCGCCAGGACGATGCCCAGCTTCCCCGCGTCCGTCGCGAAGGGGCTCGCGTCCTCGGCCGTCTCCGCCACGACCTTCTGGTCCTTGACCCGGGCCCTGCTCGCGAAAGTCTCCGCCGCGTCTTGCAGCAGGGATGCAACGTCCACCCTCGTGATGGCGAGGGTGGCCTCCCCCGCCTCCAGCTCGGCCGCGCAGAAGATGTTCCGCAGCTGGAACTCGAGCTGGAAGGCTTCGGACCTGATCAATCCGGCCAGGTCGTGGATCTGCTCGATCGGGAGGGTCTTGTCGCAGATCTCCCCGGCGAGCCCCAGGATGCTTCCGAGGGGATCGTTGATCTCGTTCCGCATGTGGGCGATGAAGTGGCTCTTGAGGGCCTCCGACTCCCGGAGGCGCTCGTTGACCTCGATCAGCTTGCGGTTCGACATCTGGGCGGCGCGGAGCGCGCTCTCCAGATCCCTGTGGCTCTCCTCCAGCTCGCGTCGCTGCCGCCTGATCTCCAGGTGCGCCCGGACCCGGGCCTCCACTTCTTCCAGGCGGAACGGCTTGCCGACGTAGTCCACCCCGCCCGAGGCGAAGGCTTCCAGCTTGTCGCGGGTCTCCATCAGGCCGCTGAGGAAGATGACGGGGATCTCCCGGAGCTCCGGAATCGTCTTGAGCTCCCGGCACACCTCGAACCCGTTCTTCCCGGGCATGCTGATGTCGAGCAGCACCAGGTCGGGGCGTTCGTCGCCGCAGGCGCGGAGGCCCGTCTCCCCATTGCCCGCCTCCAGGACCTCGTAGCCGATGTCCTCGAGGAAGACGCGGAGGTTCTCGCGGGCCAACGGCTCGTCGTCCACGACCAGGATTTTTTCCGTCGGGTTCATCTTGTCATCTCCTGGCATTCGGTCCCTCGTTTCCGGGAGGGCGGGGCCATCCGCTCGCTGGGTGCGAGGATGTCCAAGGGAATCAGGGCTCCCGGACATCCTCCGGCTCCTTCCTCATCGGCAGGCGGATCGTGAAGCACGAGCCACGGCCGGGTTCCGAGACGACTTCCATCAATCCTTTGTGGTTCCGGGTGACGAGGGTGTAGGAGACCGAGAGCCCGAGCCCCGTCCCCGTACCCGGTTCCTTGGTGGTGAAGAAGGGCTCGAAGACGCGCCGCCTGATGGATTCGATCATGCCCGGCCCGTTGTCCTCGACCTCCATCACCAGGTGCTTGGCGTCGCGGAAGGCTCTCAGGACGATGCGGGGCTTCCGTTCCGGAGGATTGCCGGCCATGGCCTGGGCCGCGTTCTTGAGGAGGTTGAGGAGCACCTGCTCGATCTCGAGGCTCACGACGCGGACGGCCGGGAGTCCGGATTCGAACTCCCGCCGGATCTCGATGTCCCGGAACCCGTATTTCTTCTTCAGGTCGTAGTCGTTGGCGGCGAGTTCCAGGGCCTTTTCCAGGAGGTCGACGGGCGGAACCGGCTGGTGGGTGGATTCGATCTGGTGGCTGAACAGCAGCGCGTTGCTGACGATGCCCGCCGCCCGGTCGACGGCTTCCCGGATGTTGCCCAGGAACCTGTCGATTCCCCGCCGTTCGAAGTAGGCGTGGAGGCGCTCGAGGTCCAGGCCGAGCTCCCGGGCTGCCTCGCGGTTGGCGGGGAGTTCCGCGGAAAGACGGCGCTCGATGTTCTGGCGCGCCTGGCTGATGATTCCCAGGGGGTTGTTGATCTCGTGGGCCATGCCCGCGGCGAGGCCGGCCACGGACACCATCTTCTCGGTCTGGATCATCAGCTCCTGGATGCGAACCCGCTCGGTCACGTCCTGGATGCGGACGACGCTGCCCTCCATGCCTTCGGTCGTCAGGGGGTAGACCGTCAGCTCGTAGCAGCTGCGGACGCCTTCGTGCTCCAGGTGCAGCTTCTCCATGGAGGCGGGACGGCGTTCTCGCCGGACTTCCCGCTGCATGGCCATGATCCAGGGGGTGAAGTGCTTGGCCACCTCCTGGATGGGCCGCCCCATGGCCTCCCGGGCCTCGACGCCCAGGATGTTCTCGGCGTCCCGGTTCCAGCCGGTGATGCGGCCCGCCCGGTCCAGGCCCACCACGGCGGAGGGCATGCAGTCGATGACGTTGGCCAGGTAGTCCTTGAGGCGGAGGATCTCCTGCTGGGCGCGCATGCGCTCGCTGATGTCGTGGAAGATCCAGATCCTTCCGTAGATCTCCCCGTTCCTGCCGAGGACGGGCGCGGAATACCGTTCCAGGATCATCCCGCCCCGGAATTCGACCTCGTCGCGGCTGGCCTCGGCCGGGTGGGCGTAGAGATACTGGACCTTTTCCAGGAACTCTTCCGGGTGCAGGGCCAGGGAGCGGACGTGCGCCAGGCAGGGGGCGTCCGCCTCGTCCTCCAGGACGTCCGGAGGGATGTTGAACGTGGTGATGAAGCGCTGGTTGGTGAGGATGCGCTTGCGGTCCGTCGAGACCACCAGGATGCCGTCCAGGGTCGCGTCCGTCTGGGCCTCGAGCAGGGCGGTCTTCGCCTTCAGGTCGTTCTCGGCCCGCTTGCGCGCACTGATGTCCTGGACGAAGCCGAAGAGCGTGGGGCTTCCCGTCTCCGGATCGAGGCTGAGGATGATGGACATGATGCCGTCCAGGAAGGTGCCGTCGAGGCGCCTGAAGTGGACCTCCTCGACGAACCAGGATCCCATGCGCGCCTGGATCCGCCGCATGAGGGCCGCCCGCTGGTCCGGGCTCTCGTAGAGCGCCTCCGGGATGCCCTTGCGGTTCGTCTCCTCGACCATCGCCTTCGGGCTCCCGTAGCGGAACATCGCGGCCAGGGCCGGATTCACTTGCCGGAAGAGCCCATCCGGCGTCGACCGGAAGATGCCGATGGGAGAGCCCTCGAAGAGGGTGCGCAGCTGGCGTTCGCTCTCCTGGGTGGCCCGTTCTAGGCGACGCCACGCCGTGACGTCTATCGTCATGCTCAGGAACGTCGGTTTGCCCGCCAGCTGGATCCTTTGGGCCGTGACCAGGACTTCGCGCTCTTCGCCTCCGGGCAGGGTGAGCTTCATGTCCTTGGCGTTGACGGTCTCCTCTCGCGCCAGGCTCCCCAGGACCTCCTGCTGGCCTTGCTCCTCCAGGTGCAGGCCGGTCTGCTGCGGGGTCCGGCCGACGATCTCCGCCTTCGGCAGCCCGAAGGCCTCGCAGCAGCGGGCGTTCACGTCGAGGTAGACGCCGGTCTCGGGGTCGTTCAGGGCGATCGCCATGGGGCTGGCGTCGAAGATCGTCTGGAATTTCTCCTGGTTCTGGAGGACCTCCTCCTCGGCCTTCCGGCGTTCGGTCATGTCCAGCGCGGTGATGACGAATTCGTCCGTCGTGCCTTCGAGGCCCAGGGGGGCCGCGCACAGGAGGAGGGGGAACTCGCTTCCGTCCGCCCTCCGCCCCAGCGTGTCGAGGGTGCTGGGAGCGACGTAGAGGCACCTCCCCCCGGTTTCGAAGGCTTCGTCGTTGGCGTAGCACAGGCGGGTGCTCTGTCCCGAGAGTTCCTTGCGGTCCCGCTGGAAGATCCGGGCGAAGGTCTCGTTCACGTCGAGGAAGCGCCGGTCCTTGATGGACGCGATGCCGATGGGCGCGGAATCCACGAGGGCCTTCAGGGTGGCCTCGCTCCTCCGGAGGGCCTCCTCGACCTCGAGGCGTTCCCGGATTTCCTGCTTCATCCAGAGGCTTCGTTTGCGGTGGGACCGGAGGGCGAGCACGGGCGGAATGCTGAAGAGGCCCAGCAGCAGGAGGCCGGCCGGCAGGCCCAGGGCGAGGATCCGCTGCTCGGCGCGAAGGGCGCCGCCCACGCCTACGCCAGTCCCGACGAGGACCCCCAGTTCGGGAAGGAACTGGACGAAGGAGAGCATCTTCTCGCGGCTTCCGGTCCTGGGGTCCGGGAGCCAGTAGGAGACGAAGACGCCCCCTGGTTCGGCGCGGAGGCGGCGGACCACGTCCTCGAGGTGGGAGTTCCCCTGCTCGTCCTCGAAGAGCCGGGTCTGGCGGCCCACGTTCCCGGACGCCCAGGGGCTGAAGAGGGCCGTTCCCTCCAGGTCGTGCATGAAGACATGGTCATGGCCGCAGGCCTCCCCGCAGGTCAAGCGGTGCAGGGCGAGGAAGGCCGCCCGCCTGGTATGGCCCAGGTCCGCCCGCTCCGTCCCGCGGAACCGGTCCACGATCGGCTGGATCGCCTGCCGGGCGATGGACGCCTTCTCCCTGAGCGCCGCCCTCCGCTGCTGTTCGTTCAGGTCGTGGAGCCAGCGGAATCCGAGGACGAAGACGAGGACTGCGAGGAACGTCGCCAGGAGGAGGAAGAAGCCGATCCGGCGGTCGTCCGAGAAGAACAGCCTCGCCCGGTCCTGTGCGCGTCTCACGGTCACGAAAGCTCCTGTCCGCGCAGATGGGAGCGGTCCTGCTTGGCCCAGCCGGCCACCTGCTCGGCCGGCATGGGCCGGGCGATGAAATAGCCCTGTCCCAGCTTGCAGCCGAGGTGCCTGAGCGCGTTCCAGCTGGCGAGGGTCTCGATCCCTTCGGCGACGACCGAGAGCTTCAGGTCCTGGGCCATCTGGACGATGCGCCGGGTCATGAACATCTGGCGCTCGGCCATGGGGAGCAGCCGGATGATGGACTGGTCGATCTTCAGCTCGGTGAAGGGAATCCGCTCCAGCTGCTCGAAGGTTGCGAAGCCCGTTCCGAAATCGTCGATGCTGAGCCGGTAGCCCCGCATTCGGAGCCTGGCCAGATTGGCCAGGGTATGCCCGAGGTGGGTCGTGGAGGCGGATTCCGTCACCTCGAAGATCAGGGCCCTGGGCGGAAGTTCGAAACGGTTCGCGGCGTCCATCAGGTGGTCGGAGAAACCCTGGATCCCCAGCGAGCGGGCGGACAGGTTCACGGAAACGTCCAGGCTGAGCCCCCGGCGTTTCCAGATGCGCCAGTGCTCGGCCACCCTTTCCAGGATGGCCAGCGTGAGGCCAGACATGAGTTCCTCGTCCGCCTCGGCCTGGGGCAGGAAGGCCGCCGGCCCCAGCAGGCCGAACACAGGATGGCGCCAGCGCGCCAGGGCCTCGACCCCTCGGAAGAGGGCACCCTGGAAGGTGACCTGGGGCTGGAAGAAGCAATGGAACTCCTTCGCCTCGAGACCCCGGCGGATCTCTCCCGGAGTCACCTCCTGCCGGGCCGAGGGGGCCGAGGGGCCAAGCGCGGGGGCGAGCCGGGGAGGGGCCGACAGCACCTTCTCGAGGACGAGGGACGTCAGGGGCTTAGGGATCACGCCCGGAACGCTCAGGCCGTAGGTTTCCGCCATCATGCGCACCGACTGGAGCACTTCGGCTTCCTGGGAGCTGATGATGATCACCTTCGGCCGGAACCCGCGGGCAGCCAGCTCGCCGATGAAGGCGATGCCGTCCATGCGGGGCATGTCCAGGTCCGAAAGCACCAGGTCGATGCCCCCGCCCTCCGCCAGGGCCGCCAGGCCTTCGATGCCGTCGGAGGCCTCCAGGACCTGGGCGGCCCCCATCTCCGTAACGAGGGACACCGCATGGGCACGCTGGACGCCGCTGTCCTCCACGACCAGCACGTTGAGTCCGGCCAGCGAGCTGCCGGATTGCGGAGAACGCGGCTCCGGTTCGTGGCCGGAAAGGAACGTCATCGGGAGATCAGCTCCGGGATCTGATGGAGCGGGACCACCCTGTCGGCGGCACCCAGCCGAATGGCCTCCTTCGGCATGCCGAAGACCACGCAGGACGCCTCGTCCTGGGCGAGGGTGCGGGCGCCGGCCTGCTTCATCTCCAGGAGGCCGCGGGCGCCGTCGTCCCCCATTCCGGTCATGATCACGCCCGTGGCGTTCTTGCCCGCGTACTTGGCCACGGAGCGGAAGAGCACGTCCACGGAGGGACAGTGGCGGTTGACGGGGGGCGCGCTGATCACTTCCGCCAGGTACTGGGCCCCGCTGCGTTTGACGACCAGGTGCTTCCCGCCCGGCGCGATGAGGGCGCGGCCGGGGATCACCCGGTCGCCCGTGCGGGCTTCCCGCACCTCGACTTGGCAGATGTGGTTCAGGCGCTCGGCGAAGGCGGCCGTGAACTGCTCCGGCATGTGCTGGACGACCACGATGCCCGGGCAGGTCCGGGGGAGCGCCGCCAGCACGTATTCCAGGGCCTGGGTTCCGCCCGTGGAGGTCCCGATGGCGGTGAAGATGTCCGTCGTGACGCTCATGGCCTCGGATCCCGGCGCCAGCACCGCATCCGCGGTCAGCTTGGGCGGTGTGTGCTGCACCGCCCGCTGGGGCACCGGGAGGCGCGACATGCGTGCGCCCGCGGCGGCCCGGACGGCGGACACGAGGTCCATGGACGCGTCCTCCAGGTAGTTCTTCACGCCGATCGTGGGCTTGGTGAAGATCGCGAAAGCCCCCGCGGCCAGGGCCTGCATGGTGGTCTCTGCGCCCTTGGCCGTGAGGGAGGAGCAGATGATCACGGGCGTGGGCCGCTCCGCCATGATCTTTCGCAGGAACGTGAGACCGTCCATCCGCGGCATCTCCACGTCCAGCAGGATCACGTCCGGCCATTCCTTGGCCATCTTCTCCATGGCGAAGATGGGATCCATGGCGTGGCCGATGACCTTGATGCTCCGGTCGTGGCCCAGGATGGAGACCAGCGCCTGCCGGACCACCGCCGAATCGTCCACGATCAGCACCTTGACTGGGTTGTTCACCATCAGAACCTTCCGATCGGACTGTGGGTCTCAGTGTACTCCCCGCGGGGCTCAGGAGATGCGGTAGACCGTGGGCTTCAGGACGGTGAGGTCTCCCCGGATGCCCGTCAGGTTTTCGGAGTGCCCCACGATGAGCAGGCCTCCGGGTTTCAACTGGTTGACGACGGCCTCCACGACGAGCTTCTTCTGGGGCAGGTCGAAATAGATGAGGACGTTCCTCAGGAAGGCCACGTCGAAGGGGCCGAGCCGGGGCAGGGGCTTGCAGAGGTTGGCATGGGTGAAGGTGACCCGCTCCCGGATCTGGCGGCTCATCAGGAAGAGCCCCTCGTGGCGGTCCTGCCCCTTGAGGCAGAAGCGGCGCAGGTAGTCCTGCGGGATCGTCGCGGCCCGCTCCATGGGATAGAGGCCCTTCCGCGCCCGTTCGAGTACCCGCGTGCTGATGTCCGTGCCGACCACGTCCCATTCCGCGCTGGCCAGGATGTCCGACAGGACCATGGCGATGGTGTAGGCCTCTTCACCCGAGGAACTGGCGGCGCTCCAGACCCGGAAAGGGAAGGGGACGGGCCGCAGGCTGTGGACGTAGTCCCGGAGCACGTTGAAGTGGTCGGCCTCGCGGAAGAAGGAAGTCTCGTTCGTGGTGATCAGGTCGATGGCGGTCTGCAGCTCGTCGCTCTCGCCGGGGTCCTGGAGGAGCTTGTAGTAGGCCGTGAAGCTGTCCGCCTTGCGGTGCCGGAGGCGCGATCCCAGGCGGCCCACCACCAGGGCCTTCTTCTGGTCCGAGAGGGTGATGCCCGTGTTCTGCAGGACCAGCCTCTGGAAGCGCTTGAACTCTTCGTCGCTGATCGGGGCGAATCCCCCGTTGGCCAGGGCCTGGGCGTTCACGGCGGGGCTCATGGAAGGGGAGCGGGTCACGAAACGGCCACCTCCGGACCAGGATCGCCGGAGAGCGCCGCCAGCTCGTCGATGGAGAGGATGTGCCTGACGTCGAGCAGGATGACGAAGTGCTCTCCCGCCTTGCCGACGCCGCTCAGGAACTCGGCGCGGGGATCCTTGCCGAAGGCGGGCGGGGGCTCGATCTCCGAGTCCGCCAGCTCGAGCACCTCGCTCACGTTGTCCACGATGACGCCCACGACCACGGAGCCCTCCCGGCGCGGGACCTCCAGGATGATCACGCAGCTCCGCAGGGCGATCTCCGTGAGGGGACGCCCGAAGCGGACGGAGAGGTCGATCACCGGCACCATGGCGCCCCGGAGGCTGATCACGCCCCGGATGTAGGAGGGCATCAGCGGGACCTCGGTGAGCTCCCCGTACTGGACGACCTCCTTCACGTAGCCGATCTCCATGGCGAAGGCCTCGCCGCCCAG
>DAOPZL010000061.1:12499-16444 GCA_035353395.1 Holophaga sp. | reverse complement strand
GACCTGGTAGTGCAGGAGGGGCTTGAGCATGGAAAGGCCGTGGAGGACAGTCTAGATGATCCGCGCCGGAGGTGTCCGCCGGAGGATGGGGGGAGGCTGGCACTCGATCACGAGGCGGGCGCCCGAACGAGGGTGGGGCAGGGTGACGCTCAGGGCATGCAGGAAATAGCCGATGTCGCCGGGAAGGGCCGCCCGGTCCTCGCGCAGGCAGCCCCCGGGAGCGTAGAGGGGATCTCCCGCGAGAGGGTGGCCGCAGGAGGCCATGTGGATGCGGATCTGGTGGGGGCGTCCGGTCTCGATGCGCACTTCCACGAGGCTGTCCGTGCTCCGGCGCTCCAGGACCCGGACATGGCTCCTGGAGGGCTTCCCCTGGGGATGAGCGGCGTGGACCGATCCCAGGAAGGGATGCGGGACGGAGCCGATGGGCGTGTCCACGAGGAAGCTGTCGAGCGCCGGAGAGCCCTGCACGAGCGCACGGTAGATCTTGATCATCTGGTGCTCCCGCAGGGCGCCGCACAAGTTCCGCCCGGCCCGGACTCCGCGGGCGAAGAGCACTACGCCGGAGGTGCCACGGCCCAGGCGATGCACCGGCGAGGCTTCCGGACAGCGGCAGCGCACGAGGGCGAGCAGGGTATGCTCCAGGTAGCCTCCGCCCGGCAGCGTGGGCAGTCCCGAGGGCTTGGCCACCGCCAGGAGATCCTCGTCCTCGAAGAGCACGGCGCAGGCCAGGGGAACGGGCGGTTCCTCCCAGGGCGGCCGGAGCCAGGAAAGCTGCTGGCCCCTGCGGAGTTCCTCCTCGGCCGCGGCCGGCCGCCCATCCAGGAGCACCAGGCCCGCCTCGATCCGCTCGGACCAGACGTTCCGGGGCGTGTGGGCATAGTGGTCCGCGAGATGGTCGAGCACCGGCCTGCCGTCGCCCTCGGGGCCGACGCGCCCGGTGTAGGTGAAGCCGTGGTTCACGGGAGCGTCCCGTCAGAGCGTGCGGAGCACGCGCTCGATGCTCACCGCCCTGCGTCCCTCGGTCGCCACGAGCACGGCGTGGAGCTGGAGGTCCCGCTCCGCCACTTCGAACTTGTCCGCCTTGACCTTGAGGAACCGGCTCAGGCTGGCTTCCTTCTTCATGCCGATGACGCCTTCGTACGGGCCGACCATGCCGATGTCCGTCACGTAGGCCGTCCCGCCGGGCAGGATCTTCGTGTCCAGCGTGGGAACGTGCGTGTGGCTCCCAAGGACCGCCGCGGCGCGTCCGTCCAGGTGCCAGCCCATGGCCTGGGCCTCGCTGGTGGCCTCGGCGTGCATGTCCACCACCACCAGGTCCGCCCGCTCCTTCGCGAGGATGCCGTCGGCGGCGCGGAAGGGATCGTCGCAGGGGCCCATGTGGACCCGGCCGAGGAGGTTGATCACCAGGATCTCCTGGCCCGAGTTGGTGTGGAGCTTCACATGGCCGCAGCCGGGGGTCCCTGGGGGATAGTTCGCGGGCCTGAGCAGGCGGGATTCCTTCTGGAAGAGGGTGGTGATGTCCTTGACGTCGAAGGCGTGGTTCCCGGTCGTGATGACGTCGACCCCGTATTCGGCGAGCCAGGACTCCGCGATGCGGGAGGTGATGCCGTGGCCGTGGGCCGCGTTCTCGCCGTTGACGATGACGAAGTCCACGGAGAGTTCCCTGCGCAGGGCCGGCAGATGCGTCTCCACGAGGCGCCTCCCGGGTTCACCGACTACATCTCCGAGCACCAGTATCCGCATCCATCCAGGGTAGCAGGCCGGAACCGCCCTGCCGCCCGGGGCATTCGCGAGGGGGACGTTCCCGTTCCCGGGATTGTTGGTAGCCTCTTCCTTGAGGTGTCGAGTCCCGCATGCGCCTGTTGATCCGTTTCGTCGCCAGTCTGTTCCTCGGTCTCGCGCTCTCCGCCCAGGCTCCCGGATTCATGCCGCTCCAGGCCGTTCGCCCCGGGATGAAGGGCCAGGGGCGCACCGTGTTCCGGGGCGGCAGGATCGAGAAGTTCGACTTCGAGGTGCTCGGCGTGCTCCGCAACGGCGGCGGCCCCCTCGGGGCGCCCGGCCGGAGCCTCATCCTGGTGAAGGCCAGCGGAGGCCCCCTGGCCGATACGGGCATCATCGCGGGGATGAGCGGCTCGCCCTGCTACATCGACGGCAGGCTGGCGGGCGCCCTCTCGATCAGCTTCCCCTACGAGAAGGAACCCATCGGAGGCATCACCCCCATCGCCGAGATGCTCGACCAGCTCCAGGACATCCCTGACACGCCCGCGCTCCGGACCCCTCTCGTCCTGCCCAAGCTGGAGGTCCCCGACGTCCTCAAGTCCGCCATGGCGGGCACCATGCTGCCGGCGGCCCGGCTGATGGGCTGCGACGCGTCGGTCCCGGAAGGCGGCCAGCTGCTCCCCCTGCCCGTGGCCGGTCCCGAGCTCTCCGGCGAGGTCAAGGCGCTCTGGGAGGGCCTGCCGTTCCGCTTCCTGGGGACCGGCCTCGCATCCGGGAACGGGGGCGAGGCCAGCCCGCTGGAACCCGGCGGGATGGTGGCCCTCAGCCTCGTGCGCGGGGACCTCGAGCTGGGCACCGGCGGGACCATCACCTACGTGTCGGGGAAGCGGGTCTTCATCTTCGGCCACCAGCTCATGAACCTGGGATCCGTGGACCTGCCGCTGTGGTCGGCCACCGTGGGCGGGATCCTGCCGAGCTACCTCGCCTCCACCAAGCTGGCGATGCCCGTGGCCCCCATCGGGGCCGTCCGCCTCGACCGCAGCGCCGGCGTGGCCGGGATCCTGGGGGCCGAGGCGAAGATGATCCCCCTCCGGGTCGGGCTGAACCTGGGCGGCAAGCGGGCCCTCAACTTCAGGTTCGACCTGATGGATCATCCCGTGCTCACGCCCCTCCTCGCCGCGACGGTCATCAGCCAGACCCTCAACACGAACGTGCGGGGCCTCGGGTTCCAGAGCCTCGCCATGCAGGGGAACCTCAAGCTGGCGGGCCATCCGGCCATCCTGCTCGAGAACATGGTGGCCGACCTGAACTCCGACCGCATGGCCCGGTACGTCGGGGCCCTGCTGCAGGCCGTCACCCTGAACCCCTTCGAACGGCCGGTCATCGAGGGGATCTCGCTGACGATCAAGGCGGAGGAGCGGCTGGACCTCACGGCCATCGCCGGCGTGCGGACGCTCAAGGCCCGGGCGAGGCGGGGCGAGGTGCTGCCCGTCCTGGTGACGCTGCAGAACGTCCAGGGCGTGCGCGAATACGCCACCTTCAACGTGGACGTGCCGCCCTCGGCGGTGCCCGGCAAGGCCACGCTGCTCGTGGGGGACGGCGCCAGCCTCCTGAAGGAGGATCCCGACGAGCGCGTCATCGAGGTGAACAGCCTCGCCGACATCGTCCGGCTCCTGAACGGGGCGCTCAGGAACAACCACGCCTACAGCCTGCTGGTGCAGAGCCAGCCGGGTGCCGGCCTGCGCGGGAGCCGCATCGAGGGCGTCACGCCCACCGTCGCGAGCCTCCTGGGCGGGGACGGGAACAGCACCGAGAACCGCCTGCAGCGGCGCATCATCGGGAAGGCGGTCCTGCCCCTCGAGCGAGAAGTGTCGGGGCTGGTGAGCCTGGAACTGGAGATCGAGTGATGGAATCGCGGATGAAGCAAGGACTGCAGGCATTCCTGTGCGCGGCGCTGGTGCTGCCCGCCCTGGCGGACCAGCCGCTCGCGACCTTCGATTCGTTCAACGACTGGATCGGCGCCGAGGCCCGGGGGGTCCGCATCGGCGCGGACGGCCGGC
The DNA here is from genome assembly GCA_035353395.1 of Holophaga sp. Taxonomy (GTDB): domain Bacteria; phylum Acidobacteriota; class Holophagae; order Holophagales; family Holophagaceae; genus UBA1801. The sequence goes on along the minus strand of DAOPZL010000061.1, from coordinate 12,665 downwards.
TGAGGCTGGCCCCGAACCTGAGGCGCGTGGCCCAGCTTCCCGAAGGCGTGATCTGGACGGCCGTCTCCGATGGCGAAGGCGGCGCGTTCATCAGCGCCGGGAACGAAGGCAGACTGTTCAGGTTCTCGAAGGGACAGGTCAAGCCGCTGGCCCAGGTGAAGGGCGG
>DAOPZL010000061.1:5464-12399 GCA_035353395.1 Holophaga sp. | reverse complement strand
GACTGTTCAGGTTCTCGAAGGGACAGGTCAAGCCGCTGGCCCAGGTGAAGGGCGGCATCGTGTTCGCGATGGCGAAGCTCGGCAAGGACCTGGTCGTGGCCCCCAGCGGCGAGCGCAAGCTCTTCCGGGTCACTCCCGAGGGGGACGTCAAGCCCTTCGCCGACATCGACGCGCGGCTCGTCTGGGCCATGTCCGCCCAGGGCGCCGAGGTCGTGGTCGCGGGCGGCACCGAGAAGAGCGCGGTCCTGCTCCTGGCCCGGGAGGGGACCAGCCGGAGGCTGGCGGAGCTGCCCGGGGAGACTTCCTTCTCGGCGCTCCTTGCGGATCCCCAGGGAGGCTGGTACCTCGGGTCCCACGGCCACGGGCTGGTGCTGCGCTGCGCGGGGGAGCGCCTGGAAACCCTCGCCGCCACGGGCTTCGAGCAGGTCCACGCCCTCGCGGTCCAGGACGGAGCCGTCTACGTGGCCGCCAACAACGGACTGGCCGACCGGTTCACGGCGGGCAACCTGGAGACGCGCGAGAACTACCTTGCCGAACCCGGGTCCAAGACGAAGAGCGCGGTGATCCGCCTGGACCGGAACCGTGTCCCGTCGACCCTCTGGCAGAGCAACCAGAGCCAGGTCTTCGCCCTGGCCGCCTGGGGTGGCCAGATCCTGGTGGGCACGGGCAACCGGGCCCGGATCTTCGGCATCCCCCTGGACGAGCAGAAGCGGAGCCTCGATCCCTTCGCCGCCGTCCAGGACCTCGGGACTGCCCAGGCCACGGCCTTCCTCGCCGCCGGCCCGGACCTGATGGCGGTGGGCTCGAACCCGGCGGAACTGCACCTCCTGTCGGAAGCCCAGGCCACGGAAGGCACCCTCGAAAGCCGCGTGCTGAAGGGCGCGCCGGTGGCGGACTGGGGAAGGGCCTACGTGGAGGCCGAGACCCCGCAGGGCACCAGCGTGAGCCTGCAGTATCGGGCCGGGTCGACGGAGATCCCGGACGGGACCTGGTCGCCCTGGTCTCCGCCCCTCCGGAACGGGGAGAGGCCCAGCCTGCAGCCCACCCGTTTCGCCCAGTTCAGGCTGAAGCTCGCCAGCAGCCGGGGCGGCACGACTCCAGTGGTGGATTCGGCGAGGGTGCACTGGGCCAACCGCAACCTGCCCCCGCAGTGGGAGAACATCGAGATCATGCCGCCGGGCCTGGTGATCACCCGCAACACGCCCGCGGCGGACATGGGAATCGAGCGGGTCCCTCTGGACGTCCAGAAACTCATTCCCGCCCTGGGCCAGGCGGGCACGGAAAAGCGCGGCTTCCGCAGGGGCGCCCAGGCCTTCGTCTTCAGGGTGGGCGACCCGAACGAAGACCAGCTGCAGTTCCGCATCGACCTCCTGCCCGAGAAGGGGAATCCCATCCCCCTGGAGAGGACCTGGCAGGACGCCTTCTTCACCTTCGACACCCTGATGGTGCCCGACGGCAGGTACCGTCTTGAAGTGACCGCCAGCGACGCCCCCAGCGAGCCCTTCAACTTCGTCCAGACGAGCCGCTGGCGGACGCCCGCCTTCACCGTCGACCACACGCCGCCCGCCATCCTGGAAGCGGCCGCCGTTCCCGAGGGGGAGTCCCTGCGGGTGCGCTTCCTGGCCCGCGACGAGGCCTCGACCCTGAGTGCGGCCTGCGTGTCCGCCGACGGCGACGAGTGGCTCCAGGTCGCTCCCGAGGATCGGGTGTTCGACGGCACGGAGGAACGGTTCGAGGTGCTCATCCCGAAGGACAGGATCCGGGGGGACCGCGTGACCGTGCGGGTCACGGATCTCTGCGGCAACGAGCAGACGGTCTCCATCCCCGTCGGCGCGGCCAAGAAGCGCTGAGGCTATCGTTCCAGGAGGCCCACGCACTCGACGTGGTGGGTGAGGGGGAACAGGTCCAGGGCCGCGAGCGCCGCCAGTTTCCAGGCCGGGCCCAGGCGCTTCACGTCCCGGCAGAAGGAGGCGCCGTCGCAGCCGACCAGCACCATGCGTCCGCATCCGGCGGACTGGAGGCGTTCGCAGAGCTCCGGGGGCAGGCCCGCCCGGGGCGGATCCAGCAGGACGAGGTCCCGGGTCCCGGCCAGGCCTTCGGGGACCCACGCCGCCGCGTCGGCGGCGATGCACTCGGAAGGGAGATCCAGGGCCTGGAGATTGCGCCGGGCCCATTCCACCGCGTGCCCATCGTATTCCACGAGGCAGCGCCGCTGGAACCGGTCGCCCAGCAGCGCGGAGAAGAATCCCACCCCGCCATACAGATCGTAGAGGGTGGCGCCCTCCACCTTCCAGTCCCGCAGCACCTGGCCGAAAGCCTCCCAGGCCCAGGGCGGACAGACCTGGTAGAACCCGCCGGCCTCGTGCTGGAGGCCGACCTCCCCGTGGCGGTGGAGGATGGAGCCGTTCCAGGCATGCCATCCATCCGGTTCCAGGCGCCAGGCCCGGTGGGAGTCCAGGCTCGCGAAGACCGTGCCCGGGGGCGTGCCCGTGGCCAGCTCCCACCGCTGGGGCTTGCACGGCAGGACCTTCTCGCGGAGGGCCTCCTCCAGCCTCGGGATGGCGGAGGAGATCACTTCGGAGGCCGCGGGACATTCCGCGACGGGAACCACCTGGTGGCTGCGGCGGCGGTGGAACCCCAGGACCCGGCCGTCCCAGTGGAGCTGGATCCTCTGGCGGCGCGCGCCTTCGGGCGCGGGGAGCCACTGCCACGGGGGCGCGTCCGGCAGCTGCCTCGCGAAGAGATCCTCCACCATGAGCCGCTTGAGTTCGCCCGCCGCCGCTCCGCTCTCCCGGAGGTCGCATCCGCCGCAGGTGGAGGCCACCTCGCACCCCGCCGCGACCCTGCGCCGGTCGCGCGCCACCCACGACGCCACGCTGCCTTCTCCGTGGCGCGCCTTCCAGTGCACCTCGGCGGCCTTCACCGCCTCGCCGGGGAAGAGGGCCAGGGGCGCGGACAGCAGGACCGCCCGGCCATCGTCCGCGCGTCCGAGTCCCAGGCCGCCCCAGACCAGGCGCTCGATTTTTCCCTGCCAGGGAACCATCGCCGTCCCCCGGGGGGGATACACTGGCCTGGAATCTTCCCTCTTTCTCCCGAGATCGCCTTTGCGCTTCACCGTCGCTGTCCCCCCTTTGCACCGTAGCAGCCTGGAAGACCACTTGGGCAGGGAGTTGCGCAAGTGCCTGGCCTGGGCCGACGGCGGCTGCGCCGACGTGGTGATCGGGGTCCCCGGGAGCGGGACGCTGGCCGCCTGTCCCGTCTGGCCCGGACTGGAGGGGGCGCTGGCCCTCGTCGAGGCCGGCTACCAGCGGCGGCTGGACCGCGGGAACATGGAGCGCCTGAACGAGGTCGGACGGGCCCTCGCCTCGGAACAGGACCTGGACAAGCTGCTGGAGATGATCCTCGTCCAGGCCAGGCGGCTCCTGTCCGCGGAGGCGGGTTCGATCTATCTCGTCGTCGGCGAAGAGGATTCCAGGGAGCTTCTTTTCGCGCATACGCAGAACGCCCGGGTGAGCCTGCCCTACCACAGGTTCCGGATGCCGATCTCCAGGGACTCGATGGCCGGCTTTGTCGCCATCACCGGAGAGTGCCTGAACATCGAGAACGCCTACCGGATCCCCGGGGATGCGCCCTGCCAGTTCAACGACAGCTTCGACCGGCAGGCGGGCTACCGCACGATCTCGATGCTGGTGATCCCTCTCAAGGACGCGGAGGGGGAGGTGCTGGGCGTGCTCCAGCTCATCAACCGGGTGGACGAGGAGGAGGACGGACCCGTGGTCCCATTCCTGGCGGAGCATCTGTCCCTGGCCGAGAGCCTCGCGGGGCAGGCCGGGGTCGCGGTGCGGAACGCGCACCTCCGGGGCGCGATCGAGCGCCTCCTCGAGGGGATCGTGAACGCCTCCGTGCTCGCCATCGAACAACGCGATCCCGTCACCAGCGGCCATTCGGGGCGCGTCGCGGCCCTCACCGTCGGGCTGGCGGAGGCGGTCAACGCCACCCCCGACGGACCCTACGGCGGCGTCTTCTTCGATGAGGGGCAGCTCCGGGAGATCCGCTACGCCAGCCTGCTCCACGACTTCGGCAAGGTCGGCGTCCGGGAACAGGTGCTGGTCAAGTCCAAGAAGCTCGAGTCCGCGAGGCTGGAGGCCGTCCTGCAGCGCGTGAAGCAGCGCGAACAGGAGGAACTGCTGAGGGTCGCGCGCCGGGAGTGGGCCTCCGGCCGCCCCTTCGACGCGGAGCGCTGGCGCCGGATCGTGGATGTCCACGAGCGGGAGGCCGGCCGGATGGTCGACTTGATCCTCCAGAGCAACGAGCCCTCGGTGCTGCCCCGGGACAGGGCCGAAGGGCTCGCCGCCCTGGCGGATCTCGGCTACACCCACTGGGACGGCCAGGCGGGCCCTGTCCTGGACGCCGGCGACCTCGCCTGCCTCAGCATTCCCAAGGGGAGCCTCTCCGAGGCGGAGCGCCTGGAGATCGAGAGCCACGTCACGCACACCTACCGGTTCCTGCGGCAGATCCCGTGGACCAAGGACCTGGCCGGAGTTCCCGACATCGCCTATGCCCACCACGAGCGCCTGAACGGCCTGGGCTATCCGCGCCACCTGGCGGATCCGGGCATCCCGGTGCAGAGCAGGGCCATGGCCATCGCGGACGTCTTCGACGCCCTCACGGCCCAGGATCGTCCCTACAAGGCCGCCCTGCCGCTCGAGAAAAGCCTGGCCATCCTCGAGGCGGACGCGGCCTCGGGCCACCTGGACGCGGAACTGCTGAGATTGTTCATCGAGGCCAGGGTGTTCGAGCGGACCCTGAGCAGCCGCTGATTCCCGGACGGCCGGGACAGAATCCCGCGGTCATGAGAAAATGGGCCTTCTGGAGAAATTCATGGTTGATACGCCTGCCGCAGATCCCAAGGTCATCGATATCCAAGGAATCATGGACCTGCTTCCCCACCGCTATCCGCTGCTCCTGGTGGACCGGATCCTGGACTACGAGCCGCGCCAGTGGATCCGCGGGATGAAGAACATCTCCATGGGCGAGATCTTCTTCCTGGGCCATTTCCCGAAGCGGCCCGTGTTCCCGGGCGTCCTGATCGTGGAGGCCATGGCCCAGACCGGCGGCTGCCTCCTGATGCAGCAGTTCGAGGATCGCGACAAGAAGGTGATCTACTTCATGGGCATCGACGGCGTGAAGTTCCGCAAGCCGGTGCTGCCGGGCGACCAGCTCGTCATGGAGGTCAAGGTCCTCAATCTCAAGCCCCGGGTCTGCAAGATGCGCGGCGAGGCGTTCGTGGGCGGCCAGAAAGTGGCCGAGGCCGAGTTCACTTCCATGCTGATGGACCTCGACGAAAAGGAAACTCGATGAGCGTCGACGTCCATCCCTCCTCCGTCGTGAGCAAGGAGGCCGAACTGGGCGACGGTGTCGTGGTGGGACCCTTCTGCGTCGTGGAAGGCAACGCCCGGATCGGCGCCCGGACGCGGCTTCGGAGCCATGTCGTCATCGGGACCCACACGGAGATCGGCGAGGACTGCGAGGTCTATCCCCATGCGACCGTGGGCATGCAGCCCCAGGACCTGAAGTACAGGGGCGGTCCCACGCGGCTCCTGGTGGGGAGCCGGAACGTGATCCGCGAGAGCTGCACGCTGCACCGGGGCACCGAGGACGGGGGAGGCGTCACCTCCATCGGCGACGACAGCCTCTTCATGGTGGGCACCCACATCGGCCACGACTGCCAGATCGGCAGCAAGAACATCTTCGCGAACAACAGCACCCTCGCGGGACATGTGGAGGTCGGGGACGGCTGCATCATCGGGGCCTTCTCCGCCGTGCACCAGTTCTGCCGCGTGGGGAACCACGCCTTCATGGGCGGCTTCACCGTGGCGACCATGGATGTCCTGCCCTTCATGAAGACGGTCGGCGCGCGGGAGACCAAGAGCTACGGGGTGAACACCCTCGGCCTCAAGCGCAAGGGTTTCCCCGAGGAGACCCTCGTGGCGCTCGCGAAGGCCCACCGGATCCTCTTCCACATGGGCCTGCTCCGGGAGGAGGCGCTCGGCCGCGTCGAGCAGGAACTGGGGAGCAATGCGGACGTGGCCTACCTCGTGCGTTTCATCCGCGAAGCGAAGAGGGGCATCCATCGTGGCTAGCTGCGCGACCATCGCGATCATCGGGCTTCCCAACTCGGGCAAGTCGACCCTCCTCAATGCCCTGGTCGGGGAGAAGCTGGCGGCCGTCAGCCAGACGCCCCAGACCACCCGCGGACGCATCCTCGGGGTTGTGAACCGGGGAGACGTGCAGCTGGCCTTCCTGGACACGCCCGGCATCCACGAGGCCAAGCATGTCCTGAACCAGCGGATGCTCAAGCACATCGAGGCGGCCATGGAGGAGGCCGACCTGCTGCTCTGGGTCGTGGATGCCGACGGGTTCCTCGGCCCCGGCGAGCGGGATCTGGCCAAGCGCCTGAAGCACGCCAGGCAGCCGGTCTACCTGCTCCTGAACAAGCTCGACCTGCTCTCCAAGGGGCGCCTCCTTGAGAAGGTCGCCGAGTACAAGGACCTGATGGATTTCCGCGAGATCGTGCCGATCGGCGCGAAGCTCGGGCTGAACCTCGACCCCCTCTGGAGCCTCCTCGAGCGGGACGCCCCTTCCGGGGAGTGGCAGTTCCAGGACGAGACGTTCACGGACCAGACCGAGCGGGGAATGGCCATGGAGTTCATCCGCGAGAAGGTCCTGCGGAAGACCCGCGAGGAGGTCCCCCATGGCGTCGCGGTGGTGATCGAGCGCTGGATCGAGTCCGGGCAGGAGGGCTATCCCGAGGACCTCCCGGGAGGGGGGACGTTCATCGCCGCCCAGATCCTGGTGGAGCGCGCCAACCACCGCAAGATCCTCCTGGGCCGCGGGGGCGAGATGATCCAGGACATCCGGCAGAGCGCCCAGCG
>DAOPZL010000061.1:0-5364 GCA_035353395.1 Holophaga sp. | reverse complement strand
CCGCACATCGTCTGGTTCGGGGAGATGCCCCTGGAACTGGAGCGCATCGGGGACGCCCTCGACCGCTGCGCCATCTTCGCGGCCGTCGGCACTTCCGGGGCCGTCTATCCGGCCGCGGGCTTCGTCGACATGGTCAGGCCCGGGACCCGCACCGTCGAGCTGAACCTGGACGCCTCCGCGATCAGCACGGCCTTCGAGGAATGCGTCCAGGGCCCGGCGACGGAGGTCGTTCCGGCCTGGGTGGAAGGCCTGCTCGGCGCCCTCCGTGCGTGAGCCGTCCGGGAGTTCAGGCTCCGGCGGGCCTCCTCATGAAGTCGACTGATTTCTCGCGGAATTCGAACCCGACGGACTCGTAGATCCGCCTGACCGTCGCGTCCACGGGCTTGATCACGAAGGTGGGCGATCCCAGCCGCGCGCCCGCGGCGAGGCAGGCGCGGTGGAGAATGGAGCGGCATGCGCCTCGCCGGCGGCAGTCCGGGTGGGTCTCCACGTCCTGGAACCGGACGAGCCCCCCTTCCCAGAAGAGGCCCATGTGGGCCACGAGGCGGCCGTCGGCCCAGGCGCCCCACCAGGCGCCGCGCTCCTGGGCGATCACCTTCCGGACGGCGGACGTCTTGCGTTCGAGGAAGCCGCGGTCCAGGCCCCCATGGCCGCCATCGATCAGCAGGCTGATCTCCATCAGGTCCCGCCAGTCGCGGTCCTCGGCCAGGGGGGCGATCCGGAACTCCTCCGTCAGCCGCTCCGGGCGGCGCAGCTCCGTCATGGCGAGCACATCGCAGCAGGTCAGCGTGAACCCGTTCTCGAGGAAGGCCTGCGAAACGCCGGCGTCCCCTTCGGGGGAATCCACCAGGAAGACCCGGTGATCCGCCTCCGGAAACTCCCTTTCGAACAGGGCCATCCATGCCGCGAAGTCGCCTTCTTCCGGGGGATGGGGCATCATCAGGCAGTTGCCGAACCAGAAGTCCGGCACTGAAGGCGTGCGGAGGACGGCGCAGGCATCCCGCGCCTCGACGAGCCCATACATGCGCTGGATCATCAACGCAGTCCTCAACTCCAGGGAACGAACCTCCATCCGGGCACCTCGCGACTCGCGGAATGATCATCATCGCATGGCGCGGGAACCCGCTCCACGTGCCCGTACATGGAAGGGAGCCCCTCGGCGGGGCTCCCTTCGTCTGGGGGAAGGCTATACCTTGAACCTCGACACCAGCGCGCTGAGGTTCTCGGCGGCGCGGCTCAGATCGTCCACGGTCCGGGTGGTCTCCCGGATGGTGGCGGCCATCTCCTCGGTGGCGGTGGCGTTCTGCTCGGCGATGCCGGAGAGGTTGCCCATGACGGCCACGACCGCCGAGCTGTCCTGGCTCTGGCGCTGGCTCTGGGCGCCGATCGCCTTGATGCGCTCGCCGCTGGCGGTGATGGCTTCCTGGATGCTCTTCAGCACGGAACCCGCCGTGTTCACCATCGCGCTGCCATCCTCGATGCTCTTGCTGGACGTGTGGATGAGGGAGGTGATCTCCTTGGCTGCCTGGGCGGAGCGCTCCGCGAGCTTCCGGACTTCCTCCGCCACCACCGCGAAGCCCTTGCCGTGCTCGCCGGCCTTGGCGGCCTCGATGGCGGCGTTCAGGGAGAGCAGGTTGGTCTGGTTGGCGATCTCCGTGATGACGGTGAGGATGCTTCCGATCTGCTTAGAATTCTGGTGGATCGCCTGCATGCCGTTGACGGCCTCGCCCACGGCGGTGCCGCCCTTGGTGGCGGCGCTCTGTGCCTGGTCGAAGACCTGCAGGGCGTTCGTGACGTCGGAGTAGACCACCTGGGAGGACTGGGCGATGGTGCTCACCTTCTCGTTCGCCTGCTTGACCGAGGTCTTCTGGTCCTCGGCGCTCTGGGCGATGGAATCGGCCGTGGAGGCCATTTCCGACATCCCGGCCGTCATCTGCAGGGAGCCCGAGGCGATCGTGCTGGAGATGTTGATGACCTGGTTCACGATGCCCTGGATGTTCTCCACGAAATGGTTGAAGTGGACGGCCAGCTGGGCGACTTCGTCCTTGCCGTTCACGTCCAGGCGCGCCGTGAGGTCTCCCTCGCCTTCCGAGATGTCGCGCATGCGCTGCTTGATGGTCTCCAGGGGCTTCACGATGGTGTTGCTCAGCATGAAGGAGGCTCCCAGCCCGAGCAGGACCATGCCGATGCCGAGGATGAACATCATGCCGAGGCTCTGCCCGATCTCCTTGTTGATCCGGTGCGTGTTCATGGCGACCAGGAGGTGGAACTTCTTGGACGCGTCCACGCCGGGAACCTCGATGGGAGCGATCTCGACGATGTAGCCGGCCTTCTCGTAGGAGGTCGTCTTCTTCGTCTCGAGGGGCTCCGCCAGCGAGAATCCGTCGGCCTTGGCGTTGTTCTCGTCGCTCTTGAACTGGGTGGGGACCTGGCGCTTGCCGTTCTGCAGGATGACGACGGCGGTGAGGCTGACGTCCTCGTCGCTCTTGACCCGGCTGAGGGTCTTCTCCGTGGCGCCCACCGTCGACCCGAGCTCGTCGTTGAGGATGTCGGTGACGGCCGATTCGCCCAGCACCTTGGCCAGGCTGGCGCCCTTGATGCGCAGGGACTTGTTCTGGGCCGTCTTCAGGAAGGCCCCGGCGAGCACGACGGCTCCCATCCCGAGCACGGCGGTTAGGGCGATGATGGAATAGGTCAGCTTCTTCTTGATCGTGAGATTGTTCCAGAGTCTCATCTGTCCTCTCCCGCATGACCATGAATGAGTCAGTACCGTAGTTTTTCGGTAGATTCCCCGCGCCGCCTTAGTAACGGACAAGGAGAAATTTCCGTTTTTTCCTTTGCAATCCAAGTGCCTTTCGGGAGATCGAGCCACCTACGCCCGGTCTCAGGCCCGTTCACCGAAAAAAGCCGTCCCGATGCGGATCTGGTCCGAACCCGCGGCGATCGCATCCTCCAGGTCGCCGCTCATGCCCATGGAAAGCCGCAGATCCCGCCCCAGCTTCTGCCTCCAGTCCTCGCGCAGCGCGCCCATTTCCGGAAAGGCCTGGGCGTCGCCCGGGGGAGGAATGGCCATGAAGCCTTGCAGGGACAGCCAAGGATCTCCTTCCAGCATCCTGGTCAGTTCGCCGATGCCGGAAGCAGGGCAGCCGCCCATCTTGGTCTCCTCGCCCCAGAGGTCCACCTGGATCCAGAGCCGCCTCGCGACCTTGAGTTCCCCGGCCAGGTGCTGCAGCCGCGAGACCAGCTCCGGCCGGTCGACGCTCATCAGTTCCTTGAAGTGCTCGAGGGCAGGCTTGGCCTTGTTCCGCTGGAGGGGGCCGAGCAGCAGGAAGTCCAGGCCGGGCAGTTCCTGGGCCTTGGCCGTTCCCTCCTGCACGTAGTTCTCCCCGAAGCTCCGGAACCCCAGGTCCGCCGCGTGCCTGATCAGGGAGACGGGCTGGCGCTTGGAGACGGGGAGCAGCTCGACGGTCTCCGGATCGCGTCCGCAGGCTTCGCAGGCGCGTCGGATGCGTTCCTGGAGCGCCTGGACTCGTTCGGCGAGCGGGTTCATGAATTCGTGGTCGAGAAGTACAGGATCCGCTGGCAGGACTCGCAGTTGAGCACTTGCTTCTCCCGGAGCTGGGCGAGGAGCGGGGCCCGGAGCCTGGTCCGGCAGCCGGTGCAGGTCCCGTTCTCCACGGCGACGACCGCCTGCCCATGCCGGCCCACGATCAGCCGGTTGAACCGGTTCAATTCGATGGGATCGAGCTTGGCCTCCAGTTCGAGCTTCCTGGCGAGCGCCTGCTCGCGGGCGTGGACCTGGTTCTCGTGCTCGGCCATGAACACGCTCATGAACTCGTCGAACTGTCCCTTGGCCTGGTCCCGGCGGGCGGTGAATTCGGCGAGATCCCTCTCCATGCCCTGGATGCGGGCTTCGAGATCCTTCAGGGGCTTCGCGAGGGTCGATTTCTGCTTTTCCCGCTCATCGAGTTCCCGGATGGCGGCGGTGTACTGGACCTTCTGGGTCGTGTTCCGCAGGGCGGTCCGGGCCGTGTCTTCCAGTTTCTGGGCTTCGGTCAGGTCCCTGGAGAGGCTCGCCTGGCTCGACCTCAGGTCTCCCAGGTTCTTGCCGAGGGTCTCCACCTTCTTGTCCAGGACCTTGAGTTCCGCGTCCAGTTTTGCCATTTCGGGGGGGTAGGCCGACAGATCGCGCTGGATGACCGTCAGATTGTCGTGGATGCCTTGAAGTTCGAGAAGGACGGGCAGGAAGCTCATATCAACGAGGATACTCCTCAATTCCCCCGCGTGGTACCACGCGGCGTGGAGATTGGCGCATGGATGATTTAGCTGCAAGAAATATTAGTGCATGAAGCTAAGAAAACACACAAAATCCGCAGAAAGGGGCTTGACACCGAAAACAGGCGCGATAGATTAGCACTCGCTGGCCATGAGTGCTAACAACATCCCCCTACGGGGTCTCTGATTCAACGGAGGATTACATGAACATCACCCCCTTGTATGACCGTGTCGTGCTGAAGCGCACGGAGCCCGCGGAAACGGTAAGGGGCGGCATCATCATTCCCGATACCGCCAAGGAAAAGCCCATGGAAGCTGAAGTCGTCGCCGTGGGCGAGGGCAAGTTCGATGACAACGGCAAGCGCATCCCGATGTCCGTGAAGCCCGGCAATCGCGTGCTCATCGGCAAGTACAGCGGCACCGAGGTCAAGATCGACGGCGTGGATCACGTGATCGTGCGCGAGGACGAGATCCTGGCGATCGTCAAGTAGAACCCGGCTCAACAGAATCAATCAGGAGATATCCCATGACAGCAAAATCCATCGTCTACGCCGAAGATGCCCGCCAGGCGATCCTGCGCGGCGTCAACAAGCTGGCCGACGCCGTCCAGGTGACCCTTGGCCCCAAGGGCCGCAACGTGCTCATCGAGAAGAAGTTCGGTTCCCCGCTCATGACCAAGGACGGCGTCACCGTCGCCAAGGAGATCGAGCTCAAGGACAAGCACGAGAACATGGGCGCCCAGCTCGTCCGTGAAGTCGCCTCCAAGACTTCCGACATCGCGGGCGACGGCACCACCACCGCCACCGTACTGGCCCGTTCCCTCTACAAGGAAGGCATCAAGGCCGTCGTCTCCGGCGCCAACACCATGGAGATCAAGAAGGGCATCGACTTGGCCGTGGCCGAGGTCGTGAAGGCCATCGACGAGATCAAGAAGCCCGTGGAAGGCAACGCCATCGCCCAGGTGGGCACCATCTCCGCCAACGGCGACGAGGAGATCGGCCAGACCATCGCCGACGCCATGGCCAAGGTGGGCAAGGACGGCGTCATCACGGTGGAAGAGGCCAAGGGCCGCGAGACCACCATGGACGT
>DAOPZL010000060.1:15228-16504 GCA_035353395.1 Holophaga sp. | reverse complement strand
GCCATCGCCCCCATCCTGGAGGCCGATTCCATCGACATGTCCATCGCGTTCCGCGCCTCCCGCTACGGGAAAGGGGAGGCGGACTTCATCAACTGCCCCATGGACCGGCCCGCCTACGAGCGCTTCCTGGACGCCCTCCTCGCCGCGCCCCAGGCCGACCTGCACGACTTCGACACCCCGTTCTTCGAGGCCTGCCTCCCCATCGAGGTGATGGCGGAACGGGGACGAGAGACGCTGCGGCACGGTCCCATGAAGCCCGTCGGGCTCGACGACCCCCGGACGGGACGCTGGCCCTGCGCCGCCGTCCAGCTCAGGCAGGACACCTTGGCGGGCGAGCTGTTCAACATGGTGGGCTTCCAGACACGCCTGAAGTGGAACGCCCAACAGGAGGTCTTCCGCCTGATCCCCGCCCTCGAGAACGCGGTCTTCGCACGCTATGGGAGCATCCACCGCAACACCTACGTCGAGGCGCCCACCGTGCTGGACGCCACGCTGGCGGCGAGGCGCATCCCGCGGCTGTGGATCTGCGGACAGCTGAGCGGCGTCGAGGGGTATCTCGAATCCGCGGCCAGCGGGCTCGCCGCCGGCCTCTTCGTGGACCGTTCCCTGCGCGGCCTCGAGCCGCGGTCCCTCCCCCGGGAGACGGTCCTGGGCTCCCTCCTCCACTACATCGCCAACGCACCGCCCCGGGATTTCTGCCCGATGAACGCCATGCTGGGGATCCTTCCGGAACTCCCGGAAGGTCTGCTGGACCTTCGCGCCCTCAAGCGCGCCGGGGGAGCCCGGGCGGTCAAGGCCGCCAAGGGGAGGGCGTTCAGGGAGCGTTCGCTGCGATGCCTGGATGAACATCTCGCCGCCTGGGGGAGCCCGCGATGAAGAAGCTCGTGGTCGCCATCCTCGGCGCGGGCGTCCTCCTCGCGGGAGGCCTCTACCTCACCCGGAGACGTCCCGCCGAGCTCCCGGTGGACGAAGGGGCCCAGCAGGTCTTCCGGGCGGAGGCCGCGGAGTCCGGCCTCCTGATCCACTACGACGATCCGCGGACGCCCCTGCGGGCGCTGCGATGGCTCCCGCCCGTCCAGGAGGGGACCTTCGTGGCCCAGGTGAACACCCAGGGCGACCGTCAGCAGATCTCGATCTTCCGGGACTCGGCCTTCCTCGACAGCTACCTGGTCCCGAAGCCCCAGGGGGTCCGGGACGGTTTCTTCCGCATGGCCGAACTCCGGCAGGCCCTGGTGGCCGACGGCGACGCGGCCGTGCTGCTCTACATGGTCCCGGG
>DAOPZL010000060.1:8039-15128 GCA_035353395.1 Holophaga sp. | reverse complement strand
CCGGAGGGGGATCCCGGCCTGTCCAGGAACGTCGGGCCCGCGCTCTGCGGCGGCGGAGGGAAGTTCTGGTGGCAGCCCTTCCCGGGGCGCGTGATCCAGGTCCAGGCGGACGGGACGCCCAGGGGAGCCTGGACCCCGGCGGAGCTGCCCACGGCTCCCCCCTTCGCCCGGGACGCCTCCCTGCTGCACCTCCTGGGCGCGGCGCCGGACGGGCGGCTCTGGTTCGATCTCTCCGTGCCCGCGGAGCCGCCTCGGCCAGAGTCCAGCCCGGAAGCGGAACCCAGGCCCGGGGAGCCCGAGGCTGCCGCCGTCCCGCAGGAGCCGGAGGGCTGGGCGGCCTACGCCGGCCGGGGCCTGGGCAGGATCTACTGCTGGGATCCCCAGAAGCGGGTGCTCCGCGGCACGGCATGGTCCGCGCTGAAGGTGCCGCCGGGCATGCCGAGGCCGGAGAAGGGCGTCAAGGGTTCCCCGGGAGCGGGCGCCCTGCTGCTGGAGAACGGCTCCTCCGCCTGGCTGCTGCCGCTGGCGGCGATCCCGGCCGGGGAGCCCACGGCGACCCTCAAGCCAGGTAGTTGAACAGCGTGTCGTTGCTGGTCTTGCCCAGCACGGAGAGCGACGCCTGGCGGGAGAGCTGGGCCTGGGCGTACTCCACGTAGGCGGTCGGATAGTCCACGGATTGGTAGTTGGCCTGGATGTCCGCCAGGGTCGTGTTGTAGTTGTCCAGGTTGTCCTGGTGCTGGAGCAGCGCGGCCTCCCGGCCCCCCACGTCGGCCAGGTTGGCGTTGACCTCCGAGAGGATGCTCTTCAGGTTGGCCTGGATCGTGTCGGTGGAGGCGTTGTTGTGGAGGGCGTTGGCGAGGTCCGTGACCTGCCGGAAGAGGTCCGTCGTCGAATCCTTGCCCCCGGAGCCGAAGAACACCTTGTCCCCGGTCAGGTTCGTCGCGACGCTCGTGCTCGGCGAGACGTCCAGGCTGATGATCCCGTCGTCTCCGCCGTAGTCGGCGCCCGTCGCCGTCGAGGTGAACGGGATGGTCTGGGTCTGGGTCCCCGCGAAGATGTACTTCCCGTTCGTCTGCGTATTGGCGAGGGACAGCAGGTTTTCCTTGATGCTGAGGACCTCCTGCTCGGCGGCGGAGTTGTCGCCCGTCCCGGTGCCCTGCACGGCGAGTTCCTGGAGGCGGACGATGGCGTCGTTGACGGACTGGAGCACGGTGTCCGTGGTCTCCAGCATCGCGTTGGCCGAATCCGCCTGCTTGATGTAGGCCTTGTTCTGCTGGATCGAGTCCTCGAAGTTCAGGACCAGCGCCGAGGCGGTGGGATCCACGTCCAGGCTGGTGAGCCGGTTGCCGGAGGAAAGCTGTTCCGTCAGCGTGGCGAGATTGCTGTTGGTTCGCTGGAGGTCCAGCAGGACCTGGTGCGACGTGTAGGGGTTCACGGAACGGAGTGTCATGGATCACCTCTAGGCGCCGAGCTGGGTCAGCAGCTGGGACGTGAGATCGTTGATCACGCTGATGAAGTGCGCCGAAGCCTGGTAGCCGCGCTGGTACGTGATGAGGTTCGCCGCCTCCTCGTCCATGTCGACCGCGGAAGCCCGGTCCCGCTGGGTCTGGAGGGCGGCCAGCAGGTTCTCCTGGCTCGTGCTGTTGATCTTGTAGCTCTGGATGTCGGTCCCGATGTCGTTCACCAGGCCGGAGACCATCGCGCCGAAGGGGCCCGAGTCCCCCACGCCGTCCCCGTTGGTGTCGACCGAGTCCGTCTTGTCCTGCAGCTTCGCCAGGGCGAGGGCGTTCTTGTTGTTGCCGACGGCTCCGGTAGTGTCCGACGCCGCGATGAGCGAATGGTCCGTCACGATGGCGGAATTGAGGGTCATGGCCTTCACCATGCCGTGGTAGTTGTCCGCGGCGCTGATGGAGGTGGGGAGGCCGTTCGCGCCGTTGGCCAACGCCCCCTGGAAGAAATCCACGTCCGTCGTCGTGCCGTCGAGCGCATAGCCGGCCTGGTGGACCAGGTTGGTCTGGGAGACGATCCCCGCGGCGAGCTGGTCCAGCTGGTCCTCGTAGCCCAGGAGGATGTCGTCCCGGAGATCGAGATTGGCCCCCAGCGAGCCTTCGCTGATCTGGCCGGTCACGTCGACGGTCAGGCTGCCCATCTTCACCGCCACGGTGGCGAAGTGGTTGGGCGTGCCGTCCGGCGTGGCGGTCATCTCGTAGGCGTGGTTCCCGCTCACCAGCGCCGCCGTCCCCGACTCCAGGGTGATCTGGAGGCACTTGCTGCTGTCCTCGTAGACCTGGATGCCCACCAGTCCGGCCAGCTGGTTCACCAGCGCCTGGCGCTGGTCCCGGCCGTCGCTGTCGGCCCCCGGGGAGGCTTCCTGGCTGATGCGATGGTTCAGTTCCGCGATCTGGGAGGTGAGGGTGTTGACCTCCTCGGTCATGTTCTTGATGTTCTCGTCCGCCTGGGTGCGCTGGTCCTCCAGCATCTGGTAGCGGCTCTGCAGGCCGTCCACGAGGTTCTGGGCCTTGCCGACCACGTTGGTCCTGACCGCGGCGTCCTCCGGGGAGGCCGCGAGCTGCTGGAAGGCCTCGAAATAGTTCTGCAGCAGGGTGCTCAGCCCCGTGGTGCCGTCGTCCTCGAAGACGGCGGAGATGCCCTCGACGCCCTCGTAGCGCACGTTCGCGCCCTTCTCGCGGGAGGTGGTCTTGGCGATCTGCAGCTCCAGGTACTGGTTCCGGAGGCCCGTGATGTTGGCGACGCTGACCCCGGAACCGAACGACATCGAGCCGAAGGTCTGGGGCTTGTTCGCGGAGAGCTCCACCCGCTGGCGCGAGTAGTTCTCGGTGTTCACGTTGGCGATGTTGTGGCCGGTGATGCTGAGCGCGCCCTGGGCCGCCTGCAGCCCGGAGAGGCCGATGTTCAAGCTGGTGGTCAGGCCCGGCATGGCGTCCTCCTAGACACAGTCCTCGATCCGAAGGGAGATGGTGGAAGGCAGTTCCATGGCGCCTTTCGCCTTGTAGGCCGGATTCTGGTCGAGCCCCAGCAAGGCGGCCTTCAAGGGAGCCTGGAGTCCGTTGATGAGGGCGCTGATGCTGCCCAGCCTCGCGCGCATCTTCAGGGTTTCCTGGCGGGTCCGGGGCCAGTCGATCACCTCGGACCAGCGCACGGTCCCGATCAGCGGCGTGGGATCCTCCCCCGCCATGAGCCGCCGCTCCAACTCGTCCAGCAGGGCAGGCAGCGAGTGCAGCATGGAAACACCTCCAGGCGAGTCCAGGGCAAAGCCCATACCAAGCCGCACAGGCCTGGGCACTCCCTGGAAGATCCGGCGGACCCCGCCTCCGCGGGCGCCGGTCCCGCGCCGCCTCCGGCCCGGCCCGGCCGGGAGGTCCCGGAGCCGGGACTCAGGCCAGGAAATTCAGGTGCGAATCGGCAGACTCTGCCGTGTCCGGCTCGGCCTCCTCTTCCGGCCCGGCATTCCGGCGTTCCGGGAGCGGGGCCTGGTTCCCCCCGCCGCCCTTCTGCTCGTCCGTCATGATCCGTTCCGATTCCGCGACGACCCTCACGGAGGCCTGGTCCTCCGACAACCGGTCGTCCAGGGCCTTCTTCTTGGCGATCTCCCGCTGGATCTGCTCGCTGACGTCCTGGGCCTGTCTCACGGCCTCGACGTTGGCCGTCTGGAAAACCTGTCGATGTCCGAGCGGGCTGATCATGTCATCCCATCAGGGCACTTCCAGGGGCGTGTACTCCTTCACGATCCCCTTGGCCACGGCCTCTCCGTCGGGGTGGTACTGGTCGGAATCCAGCTGGGCCTTCAGCGCTCCGACCTTGTCCATCCGGATGTCCGGGACCTGGGCGATGCGCGCCTCGGCGACGGCGATGAACTGGGCCGAACTCGATACGCTCAGGGCATCCTCGAGGACCTCGGTACCCTGGACGGCTGAAGGCGCCTTCACCGACGAACCGGCCGCGGGCTTGCCCACTCCCTTGGCGGAAGCGGTTCCCGAGCTGGTAGGCTTGCTGGTTACCCGCATGGTGGCACCTCGACATCCCTCTTATCGGCAACCGAGTAACGAATCTCAATTTCCAGAGGACGTCGAAGGCTCCTTCGTGGCGCGTGTTATGGAATTTTCCAACTGGCTCGCAAGCCCCAGGCCTTTCCCGGAAGCCATGGCATGCTCCACGACGGCCTGGTCCAGGAGGTATTCGTAGGTCGACTGGTTCTTGGACGCGTCCCCGAACAGTCCGGAATGCGGGATCGTCTTCCGCATGCCCTGGAACATCTGGGTCATGACGAGGCCCTCGAACATCCGGGCGGCCTCCAGGTCCGTGAGCTTGTCCAGGCCCACCCGGGGCGCCGCCAGGTCCTGGGGCGCCTGGACCGCGCTCTGGAGCAGGAGCGAGGCGTCCATCAAAGGATCCTCAGCTCGGCGTTCAGCGCGCCGGCGTCCTTGATGGCCTGGAGGATGGCGACCATGTCCCGGGGGGTGATGCCGATCGCGTTCAGCATCTCGGCCAGCTTCCCCACGGAGACTCCGGGCTGGACGCTGAGGCTCTTGGGCTTCTCCTCCGTGACCTGGACCTCCTTCTTGGCGACCACGGCGGTCTTGCCCTTGCTGAAGGGTTCCGGCTGGCTCACCTGGGGTTCCGAGGTCACCACGATGGAGAGGCTCCCCTGGACGATGCTCACGGCCCCGATCTTCACGTCGGACCCCATGATCACCGTGCCGGTCTTCTCGTTGACCACGATCCTGGCCTTCGACTGCAGCTGGATCGGCAGGTTCTCGAGCCGGGCGACCAGCTCCACGGCCTTCCCCTCGAACCCCTTGGGGATCGCCACCGTGACGGTGCGCGCGTCCATCGCCTTGGCCGCCAGCTCGCCCAGTTCCTCGTTGATGGCGCTGGAAACCCGGATGGCCGTGGTGAAGTCCTCCTCGTTCAGGCTGTAGTTGAGGGTCGTCCGGTCCGTGAAGGTCCCGGGGACCGACCGTTCGACCAGCCCCCCGTCCGGGATCCGCCCGGCCGTGGGGTGGTTCTTCTTGGCCGAGGCGCCTCCGCTCGAAGCGGAGAACCCGCCCACCAGCACGGATCCCTGGCCGACCACGTAGACGGATCCGTCGGCCCCCTGGAGGGGCGTCATGAGCAACGTCCCCCCGGCCAGGGACTTGGCGTCCCCGGTCGAGCTGACGGTGAGATCCACCCGCTGGCCGGGCTTGGCGAAGGGCGGGAGGTCGGCGGTCACCATCACGGCGGCCACGTTCTTGACCTTCACCGACGACGAATTGACGGTGATGCCCTGCCGGGCCATGAGGTTCGTCAGGGTCTGCACGGTGAACTTGGTCTGGTCCTTGTCGCCGGTGCCGTCGAGGCCCACGACGACGCCGTAGCCCAGCAGCTGGTTGCTGCGGACGCCCGCGAGCCGGGCCACGTCCTTGAGGCGGGCATCCACCTTCTGCTCGGCCCCCCCGAAGAGCGCCATGGACACGAGAAACAAAGCCGCGATGCGCATGTCCACTCCTCAGAACGGCCAGACGAGGTTCAGGAGGCGGCTGATGAAGCCGGGCTTGAGCGTCTCGTCCACCACGCCCTTGCCGCCGTAGCCGACCCTCAGCTCCGCGACCCGGTCCGAGGTGATCGTGTTGGAGGCGTCCAGCCTGCGCGGATCCACGAGCCCGGCGACGTAGAGCCGCTGGGACTCGTTGTTGAGCTGGATGTCCCGGACGCCTTCGAAGATGAGGTTCCCGTTGTTGAGCACCTTGACCACCCTGGCCGTGACCGTCGTGCTGAAGGTCGCGCTGCGCCCCGTGGTCCCGTTGCCCTTGTACTTGTTGCCCGTCTTGGTCGACCAGGTGTTCGACGCCGTGCCCAGGTTGCCGATGCCGCCGAAGAGGCCGCCGCTGTCCAGGGTGTTGGAGCCGTCCCGGGCCGTGGTCACGTCCGCCTTCGAGATGGCGCTGGTGCTCTCCGAGATCTTGACGGTCACGAGGTCGTTGAGCCGGTTGGCGCGCAGGTCGCCCACCACCGGCCGGTCCTGCCACAGGGAGCCCTCCGAGATGGGATCGGGCACCGGCACTTCCTCGACGTAGGGGATCTTGGGCTTGGTGGTCAGGTAGGAGTCGTGGGCCTTCGGCATGGAGCATCCCACCGCGAGAGTTCCCAGCAGGATAGGCAACATTTTCCGCATTTCACGCCTCCACCCTCGGGAAGAGCAGAGGCCGTGCCATCCCGGCGCGGACTACCCCAGGGCCATCAGCACCCGGTCGTGCCCGGCCAGGTCCTGGTGGACGGCCGTCCGTTTCCAGCCCAGGCTCCGGGCGCGCCCGGCCAGTTCCCCGCCCTGGCCGGAGCCGATCTCGAGGACGCAGGCCGGGGCGCAGCGCCGCCTGGACTCCTCCAGGAGGCGGGTGGCGACGGCGAGGCCGCGGTCGGGCGCGAAGAGGGCCATCCTGGGCTCGCGGGCCAGCTCCCGCTGGAGGGCGGCTTCGTCCGCGGGATCCACGTAGGGAGGGTTGGACACGACGAGCCCCAGGGGACCGGGCACCGGCCCGAGGAGATCGCCTTCGTGGAAACGGACCGTGGCCCCGAGTCCTTCCGCGTTGCGCCTCGCCACCGCCAGCGCGGGTCCGCTGAGGTCCGAGGCCGCCACTTCCCAGTCCGTCTCCAGGGCGAGGGAGACCGCCAGGATGCCCGAGCCGGTCCCGACGTCGCAGGCGCGGGCCACCTTCAGGCGGTGCCCGATCTCCAGGGCGGCCTCCAGGACGAGCTCGGTCTCCGGCCGGGGGATGAGGACGCTGCGGTCCACCTCGAACCGGCGCCCCCGGAAGACCGTCCAGCCCAGGATGTAGGCCCAGGGTTCCCCCTCCCGGCGCCGGCGGAGCCAGCCCTCCACCCGCCCGCGCTCCCCTTCCGAAACGGGTTCGTTCCCGTGGGCCGCGAGCCAGGAACGGCTCCGGTCCAGGCCCTCCTCGAACCAGCGGACGGCCTCCGCCCGCGCCTCGGAAGGGTCCAGGAACTCCGCCAGGGCCGAAGCGAGATCGAGGCGAAGCTGCGCGTACGTCTGCACCATGCCCCAGTCTACCGGGATCCCCCGGAAGGCAC
>DAOPZL010000060.1:0-7939 GCA_035353395.1 Holophaga sp. | reverse complement strand
AGCTGCGCGTACGTCTGCACCATGCCCCAGTCTACCGGGATCCCCCGGAAGGCACCGCCGCCCCCTTGGTCCGGACAAGCCGATTTTGCCTATGCCCCCTCGTCCACCACCAGCATCGGCAAGTTCATTTCTCATCCCTTTCATCCTTGTTGAAATAATCTTCAGAAGCTTTATCAACATGGATGAAAGGGATAAAAGCAGAATACAGGCGAGTCCGGGATGACCCGAATCTCGTGTGGATTCCCGTCAGCCACTACCTTGTCGAGTCCGTACCCCGCCAGCCTCCGAGCCCCACGCCACGATCACCCGGTCCTGTCCCCGGGCGTCCTGGACGACCGACACCCGGGGCCACCCCTGGTCCAGGGCCCGGGAGCGCAGTTCCGTCCCCTGCCCGGCTCCGATCTCCACCACGCACGCCCGGGCGTTCCGCCGCCGGGCCTGGGCCAGGAGGGCGGTGCTGAGCCCGATGCCGCCGTCGGGGGCCAGCATGGCCACCGCGGGCTCGTAGCGGAACTCGGCCTCCAGCCGGCCGGCCAGGGCCTCGTCCACGAAGGGCATGTTCGACACGACGAGCTCCACGGGATCCGGCACGGGTTCGAGGAGGTTCCCGACCACGCAGCGGGCCTTGGCTCCGAGGGCGCGGCCATTGGCTTCCGCGACCGCGAGGGCGGCGGGGTCGATCTCCGTGAGCGTCACGTCCCAGCCGGTCTCCAGGGCGATCGTCAGGCCGATGTTCCCCGCCCCCGTCCCCACGTCCACGCAGCGTCCGACCTCCAGGGAACGCCCCACCTCCAGGGCCGTCCTCACGGTGGTTTCGCTCTCGGTCTGGGGGATCAGGGCGCCCCTGGCGACCCGGAACGGCCGCCCGCAGAAGGGGGTCCAGCCCAGGATGAGCGGCCAGGGTTCCCCCCGCAGCCTCCGGGCGAGCCAGCCCTCCACCAGGCGGACCTTCTCCGGGGGCACCGGATCCGCGCCGTGCTGGACCATCCAGGCGGGGTCGATCCCCAGGCCGTCCGCGAACCATCGGCGCGCTTCCCGCTGGGCCTCCACGGGGTCCAGCAGCGTCCCCAGCCCCTTCAGGAGCCGCTGGCGGAGCAGGTGGTAGCTCGGGCGGCTTCCCCGGGCCCCGGCGCCCAAGGTCACGCCCCCCAGGCCCGGCAGAGGGACACCGTCAGCGAGAGGAGGGGCGTCCTGCCGCCGGAAAGGGCCAGCCCCTTCAGGTCCAGGTCCGTCTGGTTGACCAGCCGCAGGAGCCTCGCGGCCCCTTCCGGCTTGACGCGGTCCAGCACGCGCCCGTAGCCGTCCAGCAGGAAGGCCTGCCGCGGCGAGAGGCCCAGGGCCGCCGCCAGCTCCTGGGGCGCCTTGGTCCCCTTGGCGCGGGCCTCCGCCAGCCGGCAGAGCCGGTCCACCTCCCGGCGCGCCTGTCCCAGCATGGACAGGGGAGCCCCGGCGGGATCGTCCTCCAGGGCCACGCGCAGCGTGGCGAGGGCCTGGGCGAGCTGGCCCTTCTGCCAGGCCTGGGACCAGGCGAAGGCGTTCTGCTCCCCCAGCCGGAAGGTAGTCTGGTCCACCATCTCGGCGGTCACCCTGCGGCTCTCCGCCAGCAGGTCCAGCACCTCCAGGGTCCGCTTCAGGGTGCCGGGATTGCCGCCCAGCCTCGCCGAGATCCGCGCGGCCACGCCGGCGTCCAGCTTCAGCCCCAGCTCCCGCGCCTGGGCCTCCACATAGCCCTGGGCCTCCTTCTCCTCCAGGTTGCCCGCCTTGAACACCCTGCCCTGCTGCGCCCACTCGCTGAAGGGCTTGGCGCCCAGGATCCGGCCGGGGCCCGCGGAAAGCGCGGTCCGGGAGACCAGCAGCAGCCGGGTGTCCGGCAGGGGGCGCTCCAGGAGGGCCCGGATCGTCGGGGGCAGGTCCTTGGGCTTCTCCAGGAGGTTCTCGGCCTGGGGCACCACCACGACGCGGGCGGCGCCCAGGGGGGCCGCCTCCGAGAGGGCGTTCTGGACCTCGACCCAGGGGCAGCCCTCGGCGCAGACCAGGAGGGAGAAATCCGCCCACTCCGGATCCACGTGCCGGGCCGTCCAGGCCTCCAGGGCCGCCTTCCGGCCCTCGCTGTCCTCGCCGTGCAGCAGGGCGTACTCGGCGCGGAGAAAGGCCTCGGGGACCGCCATCACTCGCTGCCTTCCAGGAGCTGGGTGAGGAAGCTCTCGGCGAAGTCGTCCGCCAGGGTGTCGAGCACCTCCAGCTCCCGGTTGCTGATGCTGGCGAAATTCTGGTCCACCCGGTACTGGTTGGAGAAGGTGAGGCTGGGCCTGGCGATCACGAGGGCGCCCGTCTGGCCGTCCATCAGCTGCATGGACCCGGTGACGATCACCTCCACGCGGGAGGCGGTGCCCGCGGCGCCCTTGGAGGTGGAAGTCCCGAGATTGAGTCCCAGGGCCCGCACCTCGTAGTGCTCGATGGTCCCCTGGAGCACCCACCGGGAGGCGGCGTTCTGGCCCACCAGCTTCCAGGGGGAGGCCGCCACGATGCGGTGCTCGAGGGCCTTCCGGAAGGTCTCCTCGAGCCCCAGCCGCGGACTGCGGTTCGCGAAGCTCGCGATGCGGACGGTCTCCCCCTGCACCATCCAGGCCGCCTTCCGGGGGCGGTGGTCCAGGCGGTGGTAGCCCGTGCATCCCAGGAAGGAAGCGCCCAGGAGGGCGGCGAGGAGCGCGGACGGAAGGAGCCGTTTCATGGGCTAGGCGGGGTTGTAGATGCCC
The DNA here is from genome assembly GCA_035353395.1 of Holophaga sp. Taxonomy (GTDB): domain Bacteria; phylum Acidobacteriota; class Holophagae; order Holophagales; family Holophagaceae; genus UBA1801. Next base: position 5,183 of record DAOPZL010000060.1, on the reverse strand, counting down.
ACGAAGGGCAGGTTGCGGTACTTGCCGTCCAGGTCCAGGCCGAAACCCACCGCGAACCGGTCCTCGATCGAGAAGCCCACGTAGTCGACGGGCACCTCCACGCACCGGCGGGTCGGCTTGTCCAGCAGGGTGGCGATCCTCAGGCTGGCGGGCTGGCGGTCCCTCAGCATGTTGCTGACCTTGTGCAGGGTCAGGCCGGTATCCACGATGTCCTCGACGATCAGCACGTGGCGGCCGCCGATGGGGCGCTTCAGGTCGTGCAGGATGTTCACCTCGCCGGTGCTCACGGTGTTCCCGCCGTAGCTCGCCACCTGCATGAAGGCCACCTCGACGGACATGTCCATGGCCCGCACCAGGTCCGCCATGAAGATGAAGACCCCGTTCAGGAGCCCCACCACCAGCAAGTCCTTGCCCTCGTAGTCCCGGGTCAGCTGCTCGCCCATCTCGTGGACCCGCTGCCGGATCTCCGCTTCGCTCAGCAGGGTGTCGATGCCGGCTTTGAAGGTGCTCATCTGGTCTCCCGAATAGTCGCAGGCTTCCATTCAACCTCAGCTCCCGCTCCGGGGTCTACCTTTTGGAGCGAGTTCCGTGGATGCATCCCGCTTGCTCCAGCATGGAGCTGCTTCCATGATAGCCAAGCCCGTGAACGAGACCTGCATGCCGCCGATCGCCAGCGAATCCCCCTACCATGCTCCGGAGGTCCTGGGCTGGGTGGAGGCCGCCCAGGCCGGGGACCAGGCGGCGTTCGGCCATCTCATGGAGCGCTTCCAGCGGGACGTCTACGGCAAGGCCTTCTCCATCGTCAAGAACCATCCGGACGCCGACGACGTCGTCCAGGAGACGTTCCTGCGGGCCTACCGAGCCCTGCCGGGGTTCCGCTTCGAGTCCAGCTTCCGCACCTGGATCATCACCATCGCGACCCGCCAGGCCCTGAGCCTCCTGGAGCGCGTCCGTCCCGGACACGAGTCCCTGGAGCCGGGGGAGGACGGCCTGGAGCACCCGGCCCTGCGGGTGGAGGACAACCAGATGACCCACATGCTGGATCTGGAGTCCCGGCGCCTGCTGCGCGAGGCCCTCCCGGGCCTGCCCAGGCGCCAGAAGCAGGCCCTGATGCTGAAGCTGCAGAACGACTGGAAGTACGAGGACATCGCCCGGGAGATGGGCACCTCGGTGGGCAGCGTCAAGGCCAACATCTTCCACGCCATCCAGAACCTCACCCGCCAGATGAAGGGAGCCAAGCCATGAGCGACCCGCTTCCCTGCCAGAACGCCATGAAAGCCATCGAAGCCAATCCCCTCGAGCTTCCGGAGGAGGTCCTGGCCCACCTGGAGACCTGCCCCGCCTGCCGCGAGGCCCGCGTGCTCTGGCTGGCCCAGGAGGAGGCCGCGCCGGTCCTGGTCCCGGCGGGCTATTTCGAGCGCCTGCCCGGACGGGTCCTCCGGAAGCTCCCCGCCCGGCGGGGGAACGGCACCTTCCATCACCCTGTGCTCTGGCTGGCCGCCGCGGGCCTGGCGCTGGCCCTCGGCGTCGGCGGCTACCTGGCCGGCCGGGTCCAGAACGCCCCCGCGGCGGAAGCCAGCCTGGAAAGGCCCCCCGCGGACCTGAACGAGTTCGTGCCGGAAACCCCCTTCGGCGCAAGCGATGATGCCCTTTCCCAGCTCTCGGACCTGAGCCAGGAGGACGCCGAACAGGTGCTCCAGCAGCTGGAGTCCGCCTCCCGTCCCTGAGTGTCCCGCCGCCTGGAGTCCTCCATGTCCCGCGCCCTGCTTTCCCTGCTCCTCCCCGCCACCCTGCTCTTCGGCCAGAACGCGCCGTCCCCGCCCAAGGAGCGCGGGCCGAAAAGCGACCCGTGGCAGGGCGAGATCCTGACCCGGCTCCACCGGATGAGGGTGGACCGCCTCCAGCAGTCCCTCGGCATCCCGGAAGGCAGGGCCAAGGCCATCGCGGACCGCTGGGCCCAGTTCGACCAGGACGGGCGGAACTACCGGCTGCGCATGAAGCAGCTGCAGAAGCAGGTCAGCGGCGTCCTGTTCAGCCCCCTCACCGAGGACGAGAAGAACGCGCGGATCCGTCCCCTGATGGAGCAGTACTCGTCCCTGCGCCTGCAGCACGACGACCTGAGGCGGAAGTTCGAGGACGAGGTCCGGGATCCCCTCACGCCCGCCCAGCAGGGCCGGCTCCTGCTCCTGATGGAGGAGATCCAGCACGCCATGTTCGAGGCGATCAAGAACCAGCGTCCAGGCGCCGCCGGGCAGTGATCACGGGGTCTCCAGCACCATGGGCACCACCATGGGACGGGTTTCCGTCGTCTTGCGGATGAGGCGGCGCAGGGTCTGCCGGAGGAGCTCGATGAGGAGGTCCTTGTCCTTCCGGATCTCCGGGGGCGCCTCCTCGTAGGCCTTCCGGACGGCGCCGCGCAGCAGGTCCCCGTAGGCCTGGTCGTCGGAGAGGACCACGAACCCCCGGGAGAGGATCGTCGGGTCCTGGGCCAGTTCCCCGGTGGCGGGATCCACCACCAGGGTGGCCACGACGATGCCGTCCTCCTGCAGGATCAGCCGGTCGTGGATCACCCGGGCGTCCACCATGTGGCTGACCCCCTGGTCCACGAAGCACTTGCCCACGGGCACGCTCCCCGCGATGCGCGCCGGGCCGTTCCCGCGGAGCTGCAGGCACTCGCCGCCGTCCAGGAGCAGGACGTGCTCCCGGTCCCAGCCGAGGGTCTCCGCCAGGCGGCCGTGGACCCGGAGGTTCCGGTAGGTCCCGTGCACGGGGACCATGTAGCGCGGCTTCAGGGTGCGCATCATCGTCTCCGAATCCCCCCGGTAGCCGTGCCCCGAGGCGTGGACCGGCCCCAGGTCCTCCACGGTGGTCTCCGCCCCCAGCCGGGCGGCGTCGTCCAGCATCCGGGAGATGGCGACCTCGTTGCCCGGGATCGCCCGGGAGCTGAGCACCAGGCGGTCGCCGTCCGCGAACTTCAGGCCCTTCACCTCGCCCCGGAGCATCCGGGAGAGGCCGCTCCGCTCCTCGCCCTGGGTGCCGGTGCAGAGGACCAGGACCTGGCTGGGCTTGAAGAGGGGCGCCTCCCTGGCCTCGATGAAGAGGTCGTCCGGGAGCCTGAGGCGCCCCAGTTCCCGGGCGATGGCGATGTTGCGCTCCATGGAGCGGCCCAGCAGGCAGACCTTCCTGCCTTCCTCGTAGGCCAGGTCCAGGAGGGTCTGGATCCGGTGGATGTTGGAGCTGAAGGTGGCCACCACCAGCTTGCCGGGCGTCTTCAGGAAGGCGTCCCGCAGCCCCTCGCGGCAGACCGCCTCGGAGGGGGTGGCGCCGGTCCTCAGGATGTTCGTGGAATCCGACAGGAGCACGGCGACCCCCGCCCGGCCCAGCGCCCCCAGCCGCTTCAGGCCCGTGCGGCGGCCGTCCACGGGAGTCCGGTCCAGCTTGTAGTCGCCCGTGTGGACCACCACGCCCTGGCGGGTGTGCAGCGCGATGGCGCAGGCGTCGGGGATGCTGTGGGTCACGGGGATCCACTCCGCCTCGATCTCCCCGCCGCCGATGGGCAGCCGCTCGAAATCCGCGACCACGCGCAGCAGCCCCTTGGTCCTGATCTCGAACTCCTTCAGCTTCCCTTCCAGCAGGCCCAGGGTGAAGGCCGTGCCGTAGACGGGCACCGGCCACCGCTCCAGGAAGTACGGCAGCGCCCCCAGGTGGTCCTCGTGGCCGTGGGTCAGCAGCACCGCGTCGATGCGGTCCGCGAAGGGCTCGAGGTAGGCGAAGTCGGGGACGATGGAATCGATGCCCGGCTGGTCGTCGGAGGGGAAGAGCTGCCCGCAGTCCACCAGGAAGAGGCTCTCGGCGGTGTGGACCACCAGCGCGTTCATGCCGAACTCGCCGACGCCCCCGATGGGGATCAGGCGGAGCTCGTCCCGCGCAGGGGGGTCCTGCCAGGCTGCGAATAAAGGTGTGGGAGATTGCATGGATGTCCTTTGGAGAGGGGAGTCGCGAAAATAAAAAGATTTGTTTAACAGGGATGCAGGGGATGAAGGGGATAAAAGCAGAGGCAGGAATCGGAATATGCAGGAAGGGGTACAGCGAATCCCGGCCTCCAGGTCAGGTTCATGCGGGGGCGGAGCCGAGCAGCACACGAGCGTGCGTGGCGGCTCCGCCCCCGCATGAACGCGTGCGGCAAAGCCGCGCGCCCCGCGAAGCGGGCGACCTGGAGGCCTTGGGTCGCGAGACAAACGCCTGCAGCTCCATCCCGTTTCCACCCAGTTACCCGCAACGCAACATCAGTCATCCCCTGCATCCCCTTCATCCCTGTTGATCATTCTTTTTGCAAACCGGTTATCGAAACGCCTGTATTCCAGCCTGGCGGTGCCGAAATTCAGGAGCATCGCGACGGGTAGACCGGTGGCTTTCAGGTAGTTCAGGGTCTGGGCCACGTGCTCTGGCGCAAGAGCTTTTGCTGCTTTGAGTTCAAGAATGACCTGGCCTTCCACCAATAGATCCGCGCAGAACTGGCCGATCACGTGGTTCCGAAAATGGACAGGAATCGGGACTTGGCGTTCCGTCGGAAGTCCCTTGTCCTGAAGCACGAGGCACAAAGCTCCTTCATACACCGATTCCAGGAAGCCAGGTCCCAGTTCCGTTGAGACGTCGAAAGCGGCCTCCAGGATCTGGCCAGTCAAGGTTTCAAGGGGAAGGGGCATGGAACCAGTATGTCTCCCGGCATGAACCCATGGGTGCGCCGAGTTCACGAAAGGAGGTGCCCCGCCATGCGCAGGCGGTGCAGGAGGGAAAGCCAGGTCTCCAGAGGCACGGCTTCGGCCCGAACGGCCGGCGGCAGGCCGACAGCTTCCAGGATGGATGCGATCTCCCCGGGCGCCATCCGGGCCTGCCAGTTGTTGGCCAGGGTCTTGCGCCGGTGGGCGAAGCTCAGGTGGAGCAGGGCCAGCATCTCCTTCCGCTGGGGGTGCTCCGGAGCGTCGCCCCGGGGCTCGAAGAGGAGCACCACCGAGTCCACCTTGGGCGCCGGCCGGAAGGCGCCAGGACCCAGCTTCATCAGCCGGGTCATCCGCGTCGTGAGCTGGGCCAGGACGGAGAGGGGCCCGTAGGCCTTCTCGCCAGGCTGCCCGAGCAGCTTCTGCCCGACCTCCAGCTGGAACATGAGGACCATCCGCTCCCAG
>DAOPZL010000059.1:0-16803 GCA_035353395.1 Holophaga sp. | reverse complement strand
TTCACTGCGATCCATCTACCGTCAAGGACTTACAGAAACTTCTGGACACTACTCTTGCAACCAGACTTTTCACGGATATTCACGCAACAACTTCGACAGACTGATCGAACTCGCCTGTAGCTGCAGCACAAGTCGATGTCACAGGAAGTTCGCGTTGAATGAAAATAAAGAACTTGGTGTTCGCACAAGTTCGCCATCTTGCCGAGACAACATCTGGCCAAACCGCTAGTTGCTCTTGAAATACATCGTGTTATTCCAAAAGTAGGCATTGAATATCATGATTTGGGAAGATGGTTCGAATCCTTCCTCCCCAACCAACAGCCCGGGACGGGCGCACCGAATCCCCCTTGGGACAAAGTCCAGGGAACAGGGGGTGCAGGAGCTTGTTTTCAATGATTAAACAATTCTAAAAATAGAATCTTAACACTGTAATTATTGTTGTTATATCCAATTTAGCCTTCCGTTCGTTCTTTTGCCCCTGACGAAGAACAGGCCCGGAACCGGGCCTGTTCGCATCATGGATATGGAGGATGAGGGCTATTCAGCTTCGGCGGTCGTGAGGACGACCTTTTCCTTGTCCACGCTCTTGTTGGCGGCCTGCCGCTTGCCGGTGTGCTTGTGGGCCTGGGTCTCGAGCTTGTCCAGGACCTGGGTCAGGCTCGCGTACATGTCATCCGTCTCGGCACTCGCCAGGAATTCGCTGCTCCGGGTCTTGACCGAAACTTCAGCCTGGTGTCTGTGCTTTTCCACGCCCAGGGTGACGTGGACGTCGATGATGTCGTCCAGGTAGGGGGACATTTTATCCAGGCGCTCCTGGGCGAAAGCCTTCAGAGCGTCGGAAACCTCTACGTGGCGGCCGGTGAAGATGACCTTCATCACGGACTCCTTTATGAATGGGCCGGATGGCCCGGTGAAAGGCGTGCTCGCAATTTCTGATGTCTTCAAGCCCAACCATGTTCCCTAGCTCATCGGCGCCGGCGCCGAGAAGCTGGAGGAATTTTCAGTTCTTCCCTGTACTTGTTGACGGTTCTCCTGGCCACCTTGATGCCGTCCCGCTCGAGGAGGCGGGCGATGGTCTCGTCCGACAGGGGCTTGGCGGGATCTTCCGCCTGGACCAGGGCCTTGATCTTGTGCTTGACCACGGTGGCGGAGACATCGTCGCCGCTGGAGGATCCGAGGCTCGCGCTGAAGAAGTAGTTGAGGTCGAAGAGGCCCTGGGGGGTGTGGATGGTCTTGGCCTTCACGACCCGGGAGATGGTGGACTCGTGGAACCCCGTGGCCTCCGCGACGTCCCGCAGGACCATGGGGCGCAGCCCTTCGATCCCGTGGTCCAGGAAGTCCCGCTGGAGGTCCACGATGGACATCGCCACCCTGAGCACCGTGCGGTTCCGGTCCTCCACCCCTCGGATGAAGTCCCGCGCGGAACGGTAGCGCTCGCGGATGAAATCCTTGTCGTTCTTGGCTTCCGAAGAGGCGAGGAACGACTTGTAGCCGGGGCAGACCTTCAGGCGGGGCACGCCTTCGTCGTTCAGGTAGACCCGCCAGTTGCCGTCATCCCCCTTCAGCACGACGACGTCCGGCTTGACCACCCGCTCGCCTTCGGGATCGAAGGCCCGGCCGGGGGCGGGGTGCAGGTGGCGCAGGATGGTCAGGGCCTCGGCGAGGTCCTCCTCGCTGCATCCCAGGGCCTTCCGCAGCTTGGCGTTGTCGCGGAGGCTCAACAGCTCGGAATGGTCCTGGATGATGCGCACGGCCAGGTCGTCCGGCTCGGCGCCGGCGTGGCGAAGCTGGAGCAGGAGGCTTTCCTGGACCGTGAAGCAGCCGACGCCGCTGGGGTCGAAGTCCTGGAGGATCTCCAGCATCTCGTCCAGCTCCTCCAGGCTGATGCCCAGGTCCTGGGCCAGCTCCTCCCGGGTGGATTCGGCCGGCAGGTCGGGATCGACCTTCAGGAATCCCTTGGGATCCACGTGGTCGATGACGCGTTCGAGCGCGACGGCGCGGGGATCGTCCATCTCGAGGGTCTGGTAGAGCTGGGCCAGGAGATGCTCCTGCAGGGTCTCCACGCTGCTCAGGCGGTCCTCCCAGCTCGACTTCTCGTCGTCCGGCAGGTTGCTGGTCCTGGGGATGTCCGCATCCCAGGAGTTTTCCGCCCCCATGTCCGTCTCCTGGACCTGCGAGATGCCTTCCTCCGTGAAGGCCTCGAGATTCTCGGGATTCATCTCGGTCGGGGTCTCCTGGGCCGGTCCCAGATCGACCGTGTCGGCCCCCTCGGGAACCTCGGCGCCTTCCTGGGCGGGCGCGTCGCTGGATTCCATGACTTCCGAGTCCCTGCCCTCCTCGATGGCCTCCAGGGTGGGCACCTCGTCGCCGTCCTCGACCAGCTCCAGGAGGGGGTTCTCCTCCAGTTCCCGCTCGATCGTCTGGCTGAGCTCCTGCAGGTTCATCTGCCAGAGTTTCAGCTTGAGCTGCATGGCCGGCGTCAGCGCCAAGGTCTGGCTCTGGGTGAGCCGTTGAGAGATGTTGGGTCCGAGATTCGCCATTAGTCCAGTCTGAAACGATCGCCGAGGTAGATCCGCCGGATGTCGGGATCCTCCGCGATCTCGTTGGGGAGTCCATGCTTCATGATCATCCCATCCGCCAAGATATAGGCCCTATCCGCGATCTGCAAGGTCTCCCGAACATTGTGGTCCGTGATGAGCACGCCGATGCCCCGGGCCTTCAGGTTGGCGATCAGGCCCTGGATCTCGATCACCGATTTCGGGTCGACCCCCGCGAAGGGCTCGTCCAGCAGCATGATCCGGGGCTGGGTGACCAGGGCGCGGGCCATCTCGCACCTCCGCCGCTCGCCGCCGGACAGGCTCATGCCCAGGGTGCCGCGGACCTTCTGGAGGTGGAACTCGGACAGCAGGGTTTCGCACCGCTGGATCTGCTCCTCCCGCGGGATCTTCTGGAGCTCCGCGAGCGCCATCAGGTTCTCCCATACCGTGAGCCCCCGGAAGACGCTGGATTCCTGGGGGAGGTAGCCGATGCCCTTCCGGGCCCTCCGGTGCATCGGCATGGTGGTGATGTCCTTGCCGCACCAGCGGATGGTCCCCTGGTCCGGGGCATCCACCCCGACCACCATGTAGAAGGTGGTGGTCTTCCCCGCGCCGTTCGGCCCCAGGAGCCCGACGACTTCCCCCGGCGAGACTTCCAGCGACACGTCCCGCACCACCGTGCGGTCCCCGTAATGCTTGTACAGGGACATCGCCTCCAACCGGAATTCCTGGGGCGTCGTCACGGCTGAACCTCCGCTGATCCTTTCACGCGTCCCTGCCATCGTGCCACCTTGTCCACCAGGTCCAGCTCCAGGGATTCGCCCCGGCCTTCCCCGATCCTGCCTCGAAGCGTGATCTGCCCCCTGGCGGCGACCGACTTGACCTGGTTGCCGGGAACGATCCTCGCCGTCAATTGATTGGACTGGAGCTGCCATCCCTGTCCCTGGCAGTCCACCCTGCCCTGGAAGGTCACGGTGTCCGCGACGTTCTTCCCCTGGTCCGCCCGGATCACGATATCCCCCTCGGGAGCCGAAAAGGCGCCGCTCACCCCCTCGGGGAACAGGACCGCGTCGGCCTTGCGGATCAGCCTTGGGCCGGAAAGGCGCTCCCGCAGCCCGTTCCAGGTCGCCGGGCGACCAGTCAGGGTCCAGCCGGAATCCTCCCAGACGAGGCGGTCCCCCCTCAGGTTGCCCGAGGGGATCAGGGTCGCCCGGATGGGCCCTTCGAACACCCACCGGGTGGGACCCCCGGAGCCGGCTCCGGCCGAAAAGGTGCCCTGCTCGCTCCGCCCCAGGGTGGGCGCCTGGATCCGCCAGGTCTGCTCGGGCCGTCGCACGTCCATGCGGGGGCTGCTCAGGGAGCGCGTGCCCCAGGTCAGCACCGCCAGCCCCTCGGCCCGCGCTTCCCCGACCTGGAGATCGGGGGGCAGGTCGGCCCCGGCGGCCTCGCGGAGCAGGACCCGGGGCGCCCGGAGCGAGAGGCGGGCACCGTCCCTGGGCTGGTCCCACCGCACGTTCCCCTCGGCCCTGATGCCTGCCGGGCTCCACCGGGCCCCTTCGGACTGGAGGGTCTCGGGCCCCTCGGGCAGCGACCGGCGGGCCTGGAAATCCTTGAGATCCACCCGGTCCACGGCGGACGCGGCACGGCCTGACCGGGGCGCCAGCGCGGAGCCGGCTTCCCCGGTCCAGCCATCCTCCCGCTGGAAGCGGATGGGGCCGGACCAGCGGATGGAGGAGGGGGACAGTTCGGCGGACGGAGCCTGGAGGCGGCCTCCCACGAGTTGGGCCTTGATCTGCTCCATCCGCCCGTTCGTGAAGCCGAGGGTCGTCCAGAGGCTCTGGGCGTCCATGGACCGGACGGTTCCCGGACCGGCGGCTTCCCAGTGCACGGGCTTGTTCTCGATGATGAACTTCCCGTCCAGTTCCCGGCGCCAGCCCGGCGGCAGGGTCCAGCGCCCCCTGCCCTGGCCCTGGAGGTCGTCCCAGACCAGGGTGGACATCCCCGTCCAGACCCCGTGGTCCCAGCGGATCCCCGTCTCCGGCCTCTCGATCCTGCCCTTCCCGAGGAGGGTCTTGCCGCCGGGGTCCCGCGCCTCGATCTCCATCGGACCGTCGAGGGACCAGAGACCGTCCCCCGTCTTCCGGGCCGTCGGAGACGTCATCAGCCACAGGGTCCCCGGCTCCTCCAGCCGGCCGCGGACGCCTTTCAGCTGCAGGTTCTCCATCTCGCCGAGGATCGCGTCGTAGGCCAGCAGGAACCGGCTGTTGCCGAGCAGCTCGGTGTAGGTTCCGATCTTCCCCACGGCGTCCCCGGCGGGGACGTGCCCCTGGGGCCTGGGCTCGAGCGGGCTGGGGCCGAGGTGGATGAAGACGATGGTGCCCGCCAGGGCCGCGAGGAGCAGGCCGAGGCCGACCCCGCGCCAGAGCGGGTTGCGGGCGCTGACCAGGCGCCAGGCTCTCATCGGGGCGCCTCCGGAGCGGGCGCCAGGGCGGCCTTCACGTTCCAGGACCGTCCCCAGCGGGGATGATCCTGCGGCGAGGCTGCCAGCCTGAGGAAGTCACCCGCGCGGAAATCGGCCGCGGCCTCCTCGCCGTTGAACCAGACCATCTCGAGATCCTGGCCCTCGAAGCGGAACTTCCGGTGTCCTTCGCCGAACTGCTGCATGGCCCCTCCGAAGGATCCCTCGATGCCCACGACGGGCTCGGGGAAGCCCTGACCGAAGGGTTCCAGCATGCGCAGGTCCGGGGCGGAAGGGACCAGGTCGACGGAGCGTCCGTCCAGTGCGAGAGCGGGCGGGATCATCTCCCGGGCCTGCTGGGCGGCTCCCCGCAGCATGGCCTCCCGGACGAAGGGCAGCCTGGCAAGGTCGAAGCTCATGCCCGCGGCCGACTTGTGCCCTCCGCCGGAACGCAGGAACGGGCGGGCCAGCTCCAGCAGCGCGCTGAGATCGTAGCCTTCCGGCGCGCGCAGGGAACCGTGGGCGACCCGGTCCTGGACGGTGCAGACGGCGGTCGGAACGCCGTTCTCCCGCATCCGCTGCCCGGCCACGATGCCGATCACGCCCTTGTGGGCCTCGGGCGCCATCACGAGGTCGAAGGCGGAGCCGTCGTGGGGCGGCAGGCTGCCGAGCAGGCGGCGCTGGACCGTCCGCCTCTCGAGGTTGAGCCGCTCCACCCGCTCCGCGAGCGCGTCGGCCTCCCGGGCGGACCTCGTCAGCAGCAGCTGGACCGCATCCTCGGCCCCGCCCATCCGCCCGACCGCATTGAGCCGCGGCGCCACGCCGAAGACGATCTGCTGGGCTCCCGGTTCGCCCTCGATCCGCGCGAGCTTGAGCAGGCGGGTCAGGCCGGGCCCATTGGCTCCGGCCAGGGCCTTGAGGCCGCGCTTCACCAGGAGGGCGTTCTCGCCGGCCAGCGGCACCATGTCCGCCAGGGTGCCGAGGGCCACCAGCTTGAGGAGGCCGTCCAGGAAGGCCGCGTCGCTTCCCCTGGGCACCGGGACGGCGTCCAGCAGGGACTGGGCCAGCTTGAACGCGACGCCGACCCCGGCGAGGTGCCGGTTGGGATGGTCCCCCAGGGCGGGATGGATCACGGCGCAGGCCTCCGGCAGGCCGGGGCCCAGGGCGTGGTGGTCGGTGACGACCCATTCGAGGCCAAGTTCCCGGCTGGCGGCCACTTCCTCCACCGAGCGCACGCCGCAGTCCACGGAGATCATCAGGGTGTGCGACGCGGCGAGGTCCCGGATGCAGTCCATGTGCAGGCCGTAGCCGTCGCTGAACCGGTTGGGGATGAAATGGCTGACCCGGGCGCCCAGCCGTTCCAGCACCCTGAAGAGGAGGGCCGTGGCGGTCACGCCGTCCACGTCGTAGTCGCCGTAGATGCAGATGGATTCCTGGGCCTCCACGGCCCGGCGGATCCGCGCGACGGCCTCGCTCATGCCGGCCAGGAGATAGGGATCACAGGTGCGCTCCCAGGAGGGATCCAGTCTCCAGGCGAGTTCCTCCGGGGCGTCGATTCCCCGGAGCCAGGCCAGCCGGGCGCTCGCCGCGGAGATGTCCCAGGCGCGTTCGAGACAGCGCCAGGGAGAGGTTCCTCCAGGAATGAGGCGCCTCGCGCGCCACGAGTGAAGCTTCATGAAACGGACCACCCCGTGCTGGGGGACACTCCACGCTTGAGGTTGTCAATCTTCCTCGCCGGCCTGCCTTCCGTCTCGGCCTTCGCCGGATCCCGGTCCGGCGCCCACGCCCGGATCTCCGGTTCGGCCAGCTCCACTGGATTTTCGATCATGACACCTCTGTCGGACTCCTCTTCGAGTGTATTGGGGCCGTCCGATCCTGACCAGGGTTCCTCCCTCCCCCCGGACAGGCGTGGCATCATGAGTCAAGATGTCCCCGATCGACGTGAGGTCACGCATGCCCGCATCCCACCACAAGCTCGCCATCATCGGGACCGGCCCAGCCGGATACACCGCCGCCATCTACGCGGCCAGGGCCAACCTGGCCCCGGTCGTCTTCGAGGGCGCCCAGCCCGGCGGACAGTTGACCATCACGACCGAGGTGGAGAACTTCCCCGGCTTCAAGGAGGGCATCCTGGGGCCCTCCCTGATGGAGACGATGCGGGAGCAGGCCCTCCGGTTCGGCACGGACATCCGGCCCGAGACCATCGTGAAGGCGGACCTGGGCTCGAGGCCCTTCCGCCTCTCCTCCGACCGGGGGGACTGCACGTGCGACGCGCTGATCATCGCCACGGGAGCCTCCGCGAGGTGGATGGGGCTCGGGAAGGACGAGGAGCTGAGCCGGAAGGGCGGAGGCGTCTCGGCGTGCGCCACCTGCGACGGGTTCTTCTACCGGGGGAAGGAGATCGCGGTCGTCGGCGGCGGAGACACGGCCCTGGAGGAGGCCGCCTTCCTCTCCAAGTTCGCCTCCAAGGTCACCGTGATCCACCGCCGCGACAGGCTGCGCGCCTCCAAGGCCATGCAGGAGCGGGCCTTCCGGAACGGGAAGATCCAGTTCGCCTGGAACAAGGTCGTGGACGGGATCCTGACCCAGGTGCAGCCCCTGTCCACGGGCGAGGGGATGGAGAAGATCCGGGCCCTGCGGCTCAGGGACGTGGTGACCGGCGAGTTCTCGGAGCTGGTCATCGACGGCCTGTTCGTGGCCATCGGCCACAAGCCCAACACGGAACTCTTCCAGGCCCAGCTCCCGATGGACGAGGCCGGATACCTCCTGGTGGAGAAGGGATCCACCCGCACGGCCGTCGAAGGGGTCTTCGCGGCCGGGGACGTCCAGGACCCCACCTATCGCCAGGCGATCACGGCCGCAGGATCCGGCTGCATGGCCGCCATCGACGCCGAGCACTGGCTCCTGGCCCAGGGCCTGGTGGAATAGTCGCCGGCCTCGCGGTCTCCGCCGCCGTTCCTTCTTCACGCAAAGAAGCGCACCCATGAACATCGTGGTGATCACCAAGCATGCAGACCTGGTGGAACAGCTGAGAACGGCCTTCGAGGCCGCCGGCCATCAGGTCCGGCATGTTCCGGACCCTCTGCAGGCTCTGGCCCTCGAGGTCTGGAAGGAGGCGCACCTCCTGCTCGTGGACGCCGACGGAGATTCCCTGGACGGCTTGCGCTTCAGCGCGCTGCTGCGGGGAGAGGCGAGACACCCCTTCCGGAACCTGCCCGTCTTCCTGATCTACGACACGCCCGTCCTCGAAGCCGCCCAGGAAGACCCTCTGGAAACGGATATCGACGGCCGGTTCTCCGCCCACGACAGCCTCGAGCGGATCCTGGGGATCCTGGCGCCCGCCCTCGAAGGCGGCCTCGCCCCGCGGACCGCCCCCCAGGTCCCCGTCCTGGCGACGGGGTTCTCCAGGGCCCAGTGCGGACGGATCGGCAACCTGGTGGACCACTTCGGATTCAGGCTGACCCCCTGCCCTCCCCAGCGCCTCGCGATCCGACAGGAAGAACTCCAGGCCCCGGTCATCCTCCTCGGCCTGGATCCCACCGGGGAACGGACGCTCCGGCTCCTGGAAACCCTGAGGGACCATCCGTCCAGGCCGTACATCATCCTGGCCGGTCGCTTCCCCGGCGAGGGGCTGCAGCGGAAGCTGACCCTTTCGGGAATCATGGACTGGATTCCCGTCCCCCTCTCGGACCCCCTCCTCCTGCACGCGCTGAGAAGAGGCATGGAGTGGCAGCACCTCAGGCGGATGCACCGGGAGTTCCAGTCGCGGATCCCCGGCATCCAGGAGCGCCGCCAGCGCCTGGAACTGGAGGCCTCCTCCCTGCGCAGCGAGGTCCTGACGGATCCCTTGACGGGGCTCCTCAACCGCCGCGCCTTCAACCAGAACCTCGAGGGGGCGATCGGCCAGTGGGCGCGCCAGCACCGGCCCTTCGTGCTGATCCTGGGGGACATCGACTACTTCAAGCTCATCAACGACCGGTTCGGCCACTTGATCGGGGACCAGGTGCTGAAGCTGCTGGCGGAGAGGATCCGGACCTCCCTGCGCCGGTCCGACCTGGCGTTCCGGATCGGGGGCGAGGAGTTCGCGATCATCCTCACGGAGACGGACCTGAAGGCCGGGACCGAAGTGGCGGACAAGCTGAGGCGCCGGATCGACGAGAATCCCATCCACCTGGAGACGGGCCAGTCGATCTTCCCCACCATCAGCTTCGGGGTCGGCACTCCCGCCGACCTGGATGCCGAGACGCTCTTCAAGGCCGTGGACGAGGCGCTCTACATCGCCAAGCACAAGGGCAGGAACCGGATCGAGGTGGTGCCGGAACGGCATTCCCCCGCCTGGGCGTGCACCCCCAAGCTCAGCGGCTGAACAGCTTGAAGTCCCCCAGGGAGCGGAGCGACACCACGAACCAGACCTTGTCCTCCTTCGACACCGCGCTGGTCGTGTTCAGCGCCGTGTGGGTATAGCGCACGGACGTGGCGATGCACGGCGTCACGTAGGCCAGGGCCGCCTCCGAGGAGGCGATCTTCCGGTAGTCGTAGTTCACGTGGAATTCCAGCCTCAGCTTGTCGTCCAGGAACCGCTGCATCCCGCCCAGCTGGATCCCCCGCTGGCGCACCAGGAACTGGTTGGCCCCCGTCGAGAAGAAGGCGAGGTGGAAGCGGTTCTCGTCCTTCGTCTTCATCTCCACGGAGAGGGAATTGTCCGTGGTGTTGTCGGCGATGTCCGAGGAGGACCGGAAGCTGATCCGCAGGCGGTCGGTCGGTTCCGCGTCGAGGACGCTGTCGAGGGAGGCCCAGCCCCGCTGGAAGGTCCCGTCCGTGAGCAGGACGGGCCGGAAGTGGTACTTGGTGGAGAGCTTCCAGCGCACGAGATCGGAGAAGAGGTCCCCCTTGCCCCGGCGCCCGAAGAAATGCTGCATGACCCCGACCTCGAGACTCTTCTCGCCCATGAGGGTGCCGTCCACGCCGGGCCTGGAATCGACGTTGTCGAACCGCGGGACGAGCGCTTCCACGCCGGACCGGGAATTCAAGGTGAGCCCGAGGAACGGCTCGAGGACATGCTTCATCTCCCCCCGGTAGCCGAACAGGTCGAACTGCTCGTAGGTGCGCCCCGCGGGAGGCCCGGAAAGCTTCAGGTTGATCGATCCGATGGTGCGCTGGATGGCGTCCCCGTCCACCAGGAAGGGACTGATCTTCGGGTTCAGCGCGGTGCCGCTGATCGCCTGGTCCGGATCGTAGAGGGGCGCGCGGAGCGAGGACGTGTAGTAGGTGAAGCGCAGCAGGGTCTGGAGGTCGGCCCGGAAGGGGCCCCACTGCCCCAGCCGCCCCTGGAGCCTGGTGAAGAAGTCGCCCCTGCTCCAGTCGAAGGTGGAGGTGGACGTGGACCCCGTATCGAACTCGAGCTGGTAGGCCAGGCGGCTCGCCTTCAGGCCCGCGTCCAGGTAGAAGGTCCCCAGCTCGATGGGGTACATGCGGCTCTCGACTTCCGGCAGGGTCTGCTTCCGGACGGAGTTCGGGAAATCGTAGGTGTAGAACGGGTCGTCCTTGGTGGTGAAGAAGCTCCGCTGCTCGGCCAGGTTGATGCTGAGGCTGGCCAGGGGGAAGTTCTTCCCGAGGTAGACGGCGCTGTCGAAGTAGGTGGCCCCGAGATTCCCCACCCCGTTGCCGTAGTCCGCCTCCATGAGGCTGTCGGAGGTCTGGTTGATGTTGGCGGTGAACTGCCAGCCGTCCTCGCGCTGCCACAGGTCCTTGAACTGGTAGCGGTAGCGGTCCTCCCCGTCCGTCCTCTGGTGGATGTACCGCGCCAGGAGCGATCCCGAGTGGGTGGGTTCGGGATTCCACCGGAATTCGCCCTCCCACAAGGGGTTCTCCTTGGAGTGGAGCTCCGGCTTGAGGGTGAAGTCCATGGTGTCGCCCAGGGGCTGGTAGTAGGGCAAGGCCAGGCTCGCCCCGAAGGTGCTCGAATAGCTCGGGAAGGTCGGGAGGAGGCCCGCCGAACGCTGGGCCTTGGCGGGATAGAGCCCCCAGGGCAGGTAGATCACCGGGACCGACTGTACGTAGAGCTTGGCGTTCCGGAAGGTCGCGAACCGGTCCAGGTTCAGCTTCAGGCGGGACAAGGCCATGGACCAGCCCGGCTTCTCCTGGGGACAGGAACTCACCTTCACCTGGAGGAAGTCCCACTGCCGGAGCGAGGCGAAGGCCACGTGGTCCGACTGCAGCGTCCAGTCCGGGGGGAGCTCCAGTTCCAGGGCCCAGGCCTCGCCGGTCCGGCGCGCCCAGTCCATCTGGAGCCGCTCGCAGCGGAGCCGGATGTTCGTGCCTTCGAGCCGGATGTTCCCTTCCGCCACCAGCATGCTGGTGGCGGGATTGAAGACAATGTGGTCCGCGAGGAGGAGCAGGTCCTGCCCCTCGATGGATCCCCGCTCGATGGTCCAGCCTTCGGGGCCGTTCACCACCCGCTCGCCCCGGTACCGCATGGGGACGGTCCCCCCGCCCGGCGCCTCGACCCGCATGGGGCGGTACGGCAGCAGGTCGGAGAGGTCGGGCACTTCACGGACGGTGGGCGTGCCCGGCAGGGGCGGGAGCCCCTGCGCGCACAGCAGGGTGGTCAGGGTTCCAAGCAGGCCGCCGCGCAGCACCTTCGGGTGAAACCCGGGTACCGGACGGGCGAGGAACCGGCCATGCGGGGTCAGGCGACCACCTCAGGACTTGGATCTGGGCGTGCGCGCCTTCGTCGTCTTGCGGGGCGCAGCTTCGGGAGAGGCCTCCTCGGGCTTCGGTGCGGCCGCCTTCTTCCGGCCCCTGGGCGCGGGAGCCGGGGCGGTCTCGGAAGCGGGCTCCACAGGCTTCTTCCTGGGCCTGCCGCGCTTGGCTGCGGGGGCCGCGGGCGAGGGGGCGGGTTCTTCCCCGGGCGCCTTGCCGGCGCCGAGCAGCTTGGGCCTCGGCGTGGGCATCACCAGATCCGCCAGGAGGTCGGCGGTCAGGACCGGAGGTTCCAGCGCGGGCGCGGGTTCTTCGACGAGAGGTTCCGCAGGAACGGGAGGTTCCGGAGACGGCTCGGGAAGCGTCTCGGAGACCGGTGCCTCGGGCACCGGCATCTGGCGCACCGTTTCCTTCCCGCCGCGGCTCCGGCGCTGCCGGGGCGCCTTCGCGGGCACGGGCGCGGGCTCCTCCTGGGGAACGGCCGGGCTCGCGTTCTCCTCGGGCATCCCCTCCTCGGGCTTGACGCTCTCGAAGAGGGCCCTCAGCCGCTCGCGTTCCCCGAGGGCCGCCCGCTGGGAATCCCGGCGGTCGTACTTGATCTCGGGCTCGGCCTGGGCGCGCGGGGTCCGGGCTTCCTCGCCGAGGGCCTTCTCGAAGGAGATGGGGGCGTCTCCGCCCAGCACGACGGTTTCGTCCTCGGGTTCCCGGAGGCGCTCGGGCTGGTGCGCCTGGATCCTTTCGGGGGCTTCTTCCTCGCCCCGCTCGATCTCGGCGGCCATCTCGCCGTAGCCGATCTCGTGTTCCGCCAGGATCACGATCTGGCAGTCGTGCTGGGCCTCCAGGTCCGCCAGATCCTTGCGCTTGGCGTTCAGCACCGCCATGGCGATGACCGGCGCCAGCTTCACCCTGATCTCCTTGATGGACTCCCGGCAGAGGATCGCCTTGATGCGCCGGACGACGCTCAGGACGAGGGCGTCGAGGTTCTTCACCTTGCCGCTGCCCTGGCACATGGGGCACATCTCGTGGGTGACGTTCTGGAGCGAGGGCCGGATGCGCTGGCGGGTCATGACCAGCACGCCGAAGCGGTTGATCTTCCCGACTTCCATGCGGGCCTTGTCCTCCTTGAGGCACTCCACCAGCCGGTCCTGGACCGTCCGGTTGTTCCCCTCCCGCTTCATGTCGATGAAGTCGATGACCACGAGCCCCGCGAGATCCCGGAGGCGGAGCTGGCGCGCCACTTCCTCGGCGGCTTCCATGTTGGTCTTGTGGGCCATGTCCTCCACGCCTTCGCCGGAGGTCTTGCCGGAGTTCACGTCGATGGCCACCAGGGCCTCGGTCTGGTCGATGACCAGGGCGCCGCCCGAGGGCAGCGAGACCTTCCTCGCGTAGACCCGGTCGATCTGGTCCTCAGTCTGGAACCGCGAGAACAGCGGCTTCTTGCCGGTGTAGTGCTTCAGCACATTCAGGTACTGGGGCATCGTGCGCTTGAAGAATCCCTGGGCCTGGTGGAAGGTCTCGAGGTCGTCGATGTGGACCTCCTCCATGTCGGACGTGAAGCAGTCCCTGAGGGTGCGGGTGACGACGTCGTCCTCCTGCCACACGAGGCCCGGTCCCTGGCGATGCCGGTAGCGGGCCAGGACCTCCTTGTAGGTGTCCAGGAGGTATTCCAGGTCCCGCTGGAAGTCCTCCTTGGTCACGCCCAGGGAGGCGGTCCTCACGATGACGCCCATGTTCTTGGGAATGTCCAGCTCGTCGATGAGACGCTTGAAATACTCCCGCTCCTCGCGGCTCTCGATCTTCCGGCTGATGCCGTTGAGGGGGTTCCCGGGGGTGAGGACCAGGTAGCGGCCGGGCAGGCTGGCCTGGGCCGTCATCATGGCGCCCTTGTTGCCCAGCTCCTCCCGGACGGCCTGGACCATGATCTCCTGGTCCCGGTTCAGCAGATCCTGGATCCGTCCCCGACGCCCGTCCGGGCTCACCATGTCCCGGGGCAGCTCGCCGATGGGCAGGAACCCGTTCTTCTGGCCCCCGTAGTGGATGAAGGCGGCCTGCAGGCTGGTGTCCACCCGGACCACCCGGGCCTTGTAGATGTTGCCCTTGATCTTCTCGTTGTGGACGAACTCGATGTCGTAATCGGACAGGACGCTGTCCACGAGCGTGGCCACGCGGATTTCTTCCGGATCCGTGGCGTTGATGAGCATGACTTTTCTTGTCAAAACTTACTCCTGGAGTTCGGGCGGCTACGCGCTGCTGGCGTTCCGTCCAATGGATGGGTTGTGGAGGATGGGATGTGGGATGGGCGACACGTTGCAGGAATTTCCTTGAAATCCTGTAGAACGGGAAAGTCACCAGAGAGACGCGGACAGCGTCCGGCCGTCCCTGGCTTCGGAGTCATTCTCCCAGGGAGCCCGTCCCTCGGCAAGGGCGGTGTTCTCGTATCCTGCGCTTTCCCCGGATTTGGTCCCCCGGGGGGGGACCGGCGGCCGGACCCGGGTGGGAGCCAGGATTTCGGCTTCGGATAATCGACATTGCAGGGCAAACTTGTAGAGTATGTTCTCCTGGGAGTCGAGATGTCCCTCAACGCGATCCTCCGCTGGCTGAAACCTCACGAGATGGTTTTCTTCGACCTGCTGGAGGGGTCCGCGGAGAACATCTACCAGGCGGTCGTGCAGTTCGACCGCGAGATCCGCCTGGCGGACCCCGGGCGCTGGCCCGAGCTGCGCCGGCAGATGAAGGAGTTCGAGCACGCCGGGGACGAGTTCACCCACCAGATCATCGACCGCCTTGACAAGACGTTCATCACCCCCATCGAGCGGGAGGACATCCTCGCCCTGGCCCACGCTCTGGACGACGTGGTGGACATCTTCGACGCCATCTGCGAACGGCTCGTGCTCTACCACATCGGAGCGATCCACCCGTCCATGCTGGAGATCAGCTCCCTGAGCGTGGAAGGCGCCCACGAGCTGTCCTTCCTCATCAAGAGCCTCCGCAACATGTCCGACACCCAGGAGATCCGGCTCCACATCCGACGGGTCCACGTGCTCGAGAACCAGGCGGATTCCGTCTACCATTCGGCGCTCGCGGAGCTGTTCAACGATCCGCAGAATCCCGTGGAGCTCCTGAAGTGGAAGGAGGTCTTCGATCTCATCGAGGACGCCACCGACCGCGTCGAGCTGGTGGCGAAGGTGGTCGGCTCGACCGTGATGCGGAACGCCTGATCCCCATGCACATCGTCTGGCCTCTTCTCCTCATCGTCCTGCTCGCCCTGGCCTTCGACTACATCAACGGATTCCACGACACGGCCAACGCCATCGCGACCGTCGTGTCGACCGGCGTCCTGTCGGCCCGCAACGCCATCCTGATGGCCGCGGTCCTGAACTTCGGCGGCGCCCTGATGGGAACGGCCGTGGCCATCACCATCGCCAAGGGCATCGCGGACGCCCAGTTCGTGGTCCCCTCCGTCGTGATGTCCGCGCTCGTGGCCGCCATCATCTGGAACCTGATCACCTGGTACCTGGGCATTCCCTCCAGCTCGAGCCATGCCCTCGTGGGCGGGCTGGCCGGGGCCGTGGTCGCGCACTCCGGACGGAACACCCTGCACACCACCAAGCTCGAGGAGGTCGGGACCTTCCTCATCGTCAGCCCCATCCTCGGATTGATCATCGGGATGGTCCTCATCCTGATCATCCTCTGGATCTGCCGGCACATCCCGAGCTACAAGGTGAACCTGTCCTTCCGGAAGCTCCAGCTCGTATCGGCCGCCACCATGGCCTTCGCGCACGGGACCAACGACGCCCAGAAATCCATGGGGATCATCGCCCTCGGGCTCATCACCTACGGCAAGCTGGCCGCCCACGGCAACCACGTGGAGGTGCCGGTCTGGGTGAAGTTCGCCTGCGCCACCGCCATGGCCCTGGGGACCATGTCGGGCGGCTGGAAGATCATCAAGACCATGGGCAGCAAGATCGTGAAGCTCAGGCCCATCCACGGCTTCGCGGCCGAGACCAGCGCCGCCATCGTGCTGCTGGTCACCGCCCACCTCGGAATCCCCGTCTCGACGACCCATGTCGTGAGCGGCGCCATCATGGGCGTCGGCGCCAGCATGAACGCCTCCGCGGTCCGCTGGGGCATCGCGGGGAACATCCTCGTCGCCTGGGTCCTGACCATCCCCGTGAGCGCGCTGCTGGCGGCGGGCGCCCTCAAGCTGATCGTGCCCTTCATGGGCTGAACGACGGCCTTCAACGGCTGTAGCGCACTTCGGCGAACCGGGCCCCGGCTTCGCAAGGTGCCTCTGCACCTTGCTGCGCCACCCGGACAGCCGCTCAGCGGCTGTATCGCCTCAGCATCCTCATGTTCCTGCGGTAGGCCGAGCCGCGGGTGAAGTTGATGGCCACCTGCTTGGGGAAGCGGGTGATGGAACTGGCGATGTTGATGAAGGTCCGGACGGTGTGGGCCGCCCCCCTCCCCTGGCGGGTCGCGTTGTCGTAGTAGACCATCAGGGCATTGCGCATCAGGGTCTTGGGAAGGTTGAACAATCCATAGGACTCCAGCACGTCGTGGTTGATACGGCGGGTGCCGTCCTGTTCCGTGACGATCAGATCCTCTGGTTTTAGCTCCTGTGGCATGGAACGCTCCGGCCGCCTCTGGTCATGTTATCGGATCTTCGGGTGCCTGCATGAATCCAACTTTTCGCGGCCGGCGCGGCGCCCGCCGCCCTCACTTCGGGGGATGCTCGCGGAAGGTCAGGCCGGGATTCTTCTCTTCCGTGGTCCTGCGCTGCCAGTCGTTCTCGAAGAGGATGGCGGGATGGCCGTCGCTGTCCTCCACGAGTTCCCCCCAGAAGCGGTTGGGCTCGGGCCACCCCCCCTCCAGCCACCGGGCCATGACGAAGCCCCGGGGCTCCAGGAGCACGGCCGAGGCGTACTCGTCCTTGAGGCGGTGCTGGAGCACCTCGAACTGGAGCCGGCCCACGGCGCCCAGGACCGGCATGGGGGCCCCTCCCCTGGGCCAGAAGACCTGCACCACGCCCTCCTCGGCGATCTGCTTGAGTCCCTTGAGGAAGCCCTTGCGGGCGCCGGGGTCCGCCAGCCGGATGCTCGAGAACTG
>DAOPZL010000058.1:0-16865 GCA_035353395.1 Holophaga sp. | reverse complement strand
TTGGGGCGGCTGAAGGGATTCGAACCCTCGACACCTGGAATCACAATCCAGTGCTCTAACCAGCTGAACTACAGCCGCCGTCGGAGTCCGATAGG
Organism: Holophaga sp.; assembly: GCA_035353395.1. Lineage (GTDB taxonomy): Bacteria > Acidobacteriota > Holophagae > Holophagales > Holophagaceae > UBA1801. The sequence continues at coordinate 16,770 of DAOPZL010000058.1, read as the reverse complement.
TTATCGCGAAACGGGATTCTTGAACAGTGTGGAACCTTTGAAGTCCTGGCGCCATCCTAGTATGCGGCCCGGATAACGGGCATTGGAATCAGGAGTAACGCATGAAGCGCCAAATGAGACAAATCTTGGGGCTATCGGCTTTCGCTGCGGTCTGCATGGCTCTCGGGATGGGTTTGAGCTACCGGTGGGTGGCCCGGGCCACGGAAGACAAGCCCGTCGTCGTGGACGCGAGGAACCTGGACCGCATGCCGCCCATCGCCGAGGTGGCGGAGAAGCTCAACCCCACGGTCGTCGCCATCACCAACACGAGTTTCGTCAAGAGCAAGAAGCGCGGTGCCGCCCCGATCAACCCCTTCGGCGGCGACGACTTCTTCGACTGGTTCTTCGGCCCCCAGCGGCCCCAGACACCCGACAAGTCCCAGGGAGGGGACGATGACGTGCAGCGCCTCCAGGCCGGCGGCTCGGGGGTGATCGTCTCGCCCGACGGCGAGATCCTCACCAACTTCCACGTGGTCGACGGCCTCCGCGGGGGCGAGGTGGACCTCGAGGTGAAGACCGCCGACGGCAGGACCTACAAGGCTGCGGTGCTGGGCAAGGACAAGGAGCTGGACATCGCCCTCATCAAGATCGATGCGGCCCACCTGCCCTTCGCGGCCCTCGGCGACTCCGACGTCGCCAGGGTGGGCGAGTGGGTGGTGGCCATCGGAAACCCGCTCGGCCTGGAGCACACCGTCACCCAGGGCATCATCTCCGCCAAGGGGCGCAAGCTTACGGGCGGCCTGGAAGCCTTCCTCCAGACCGACGCCGCCATCAACCGCGGCAACTCCGGCGGCCCCCTGCTGAACCTGCGCGGGGAGGTCATCGGCATCAACACCGCTATCAACCCCCAGGGCCAGAACCTCGGATTCGCGGTCCCCATCAACATGGTGAAGCGCATCCTCACGGAACTCCGCTCCGGCAAGCCCGTGAGCCGGGGCTATCTCGGGATCACCTCCCAGGAGCTGGACAAGGACTTCCAGGCCTCCCTCGGCGTGAAGGAGGGCGTCGTCGTGGCCGAGGTCCAGCGTGGACAGGCGGCCGACAAGGCCGGCATGCAGCGCCTGGACGTGATCACGGGCATCGACGGCAAGAAGGTCGCAAGCCCCGATGAGCTGGTGGCCTCGGTGGCCAGCCGGAGGGCAGGCGACAAGGTGCGGGTGTCCATCGTGCGCGACGGGAAGCACCAGGACCTGACCGTCGTCCTGGGCGACCGCAAGAACATCAAGACCGACGGCGACCAGGAGGAGGAGGACAACACGCCTCCCGCCGCTGGGTCCGTGGACGGGAAGAAGATCAACCTCGAAAAGAGCTACGGTTTCTCCGTCGAGGCCCTGACGCCCGCCAACCGCCACCAGTTCGGCGTGGCGGACGACCGGAAGGGCGTGGTGGTGACCTACGTGTCCCCCCGCTCGGCGGCGGCCGAGAAGGGCCTTTCCACCGGCATGGTCATCACGACCGTCGGCACGAAGGACGTGCCCGGCCTGGCCGAGTTCAACGCCCAGGTGAAGAAGTCCTCCGGAAAGCCTCTGCTCCTGATGGTCCGTCCCCCCCAGGGCGACGGGCAGATGACCCTGGCCATCCCGCCGAAGTAGGCCGATCCGCGCGCTCCGAAGACCGCCGGCCCTTGGTCCGGCGGTCTTTTTCTGCGGGGGACGGCCCCGGGCCGAGCCTTTCCACGGCTTCGAGGCGGGACCCCCGTTCCCTCCTCCCGGAGTGCGATAGACTGGATGCCCACCGTCTAGGATATGCCCATGGGCCAGCGTCTTCTCATCGTGGATGGCGACCGGAGATTCATCAAGGATCACCAGATCGCCCTGGAAGCGGCTTTCGACGTGGATTTCCTCTACAGCACCGACGGGGTCGTCCCCCTGCTGGAGAGCGGCGGCTTCGCCGCGGTCCTCATCTGCGTGGAGGTTTCCGAGAACAAGGGCTACGCCATCTGTTCGGCCATCCGCAAGAATCCCAGGCTCGCGGACCTGAAGGTCGCCATCATCTCCGCCAAGGCCACGGAGGAGGAATACGCCCGGCACCGCAGCCTGAAGGGTCGGGCGGATCTCTACCTCCACAAGCCTTTGATCTCCAGCGCCCTGGTGGCCTCCCTGACGCCCCTGGTCCCGCCCCGTTCCGTCGATCCCGACAATCCCCTGGGCGACCTGTCCGGCGCCGATCTCGGGGAGGAATGGCTCGAGAGCCTGAAGGCCGAGCTGGACACGGACGATGAGCCCGTGCCCCCCGCGACCCCTCTCCCCTCCCAGGCCCCGGCCCGAGAATCCTATTCCCGCCCCTCCATCCCCCAGCTCGCCCCGGTCTCCTTCACCCTGCCCTCCGCTCCGTCCGTGGCGCCGGACGCCGGGAAGCTCGAGCTGCTCGAGTCCCGGGTCAAGGACCTGGAGGCCAAGCTGCAGGACGCGAGCGACGCCCTGGCCGCCAGGGACCAGGAGCTGCAGGACCTCCGCTGGAAGCACGACTCCGCGACGCGCAACATCGACGATCTCGAACAGCGGCAGAGGGAGGCCGACGGCCTCCAGCAGCGGCTGATGGAATCGGAGTCCAGGATCCAGGCGCTGGAAACCGACGCGGCGGGCCAGGCGGAGACCCTGGCCTCCCTGCGCGGCGCCCTCGAGGAGACCGAGGCTGGCCGCACCCGCCTCCAGGCCGCGAAGGACGATCTCGAACGCCAGCTCGCGGACCAGGACGGCGAACGGGAAGCCCTCCAGGCATCCTGCCGGGAACTCGGGGACCGGAACGCGGCCCTGGAAGCCGAGGCCGCGGCCCTGAGGGACTCGGCGCGGTCGGCGGAGGAGCAGCAGGGACTGCGCCAGGAGCTGGAAGACCGCCTCCGGGAGCAGCAGGAAGCCGCGGCCCGGCTCGCGGAGGAGAAGGACGGTGCCCTGGCGGAGCTGCAGGGCCGCCTGGAGGAGGCCGAGCGTCTCGCCGGCGCGCGGCAGGAACGCCTCGACGAGACCGAACGCGCGGCGAAGGAACTCCGGCAGCGGCTCGAGGAGGCGGAACGGAACGGACAGGAGCTGCAGGAGCGCGTCGCCGGACAGGAATCGCGCGCCTCCGAGCTGCAGTCCCGCCTGGACGCCCAGCTGGACCTGGAGATGAGGCTGGCCGAGACCCGCGAGGAGCTGGAGCGCCAGGCGGTCAGGGTCGCGGAGATGCAGGCCCAGCGGGACGCCAAGGCCCAGGAGCTGGCCGAGCGGGAGCGGGAGGTCGAGAACCTCAAGGTGGACGTGACCGGCTTCGAGGCGACGCTGCGGGGCCAGCGGAGGGAACTCGCCGAGCAGGCGGTGCGCCTGGGCAGCCTCGCCCACGACCACGAGGAGTTCCAGTCGAGGTACGCCCAGCTCGACGAGCGCGCCCAGGAGCTGGCGAGAGTCCTGTCGGAGAAGATGCAGATCCTCGCGGAGCGGGACTTCGAGATCTCGGAACTGGGGAGGACTTCCCAGGCGCAGGAGAGGACGCTGGCCGAGAAGGACCAGATCCTGGCGGAACGCGAAAACGATGTCCTCCTGCTGCGCAACACCAAGGAACAGCTCGAGGGCCAGTGCCAGGACATGGAGCGGGACATGGCGAGGCTGCGCGAGGACCACGAGCGCCAGCAGCTGGAGCTCATGAAGGGCGTCGAGGAAAGGGAGGCCCAGATCGAGAAGCTGAACGCCTCCCTGGAGACCGCGCGGGAACGGGTCGCCGACCTGGGCCGCCAGAAGCAGGCCCTGGAGGGGAACCTGGAGGAGCGCTCCGCCCGCCTGGACGCCCTGACCAGCGCCATCGGCGAGCTGGAAGCCGGCATCCGGCGCGCGTCCGACCTCACGCGCCCCTTCTAGTCCGATGCCCGATCCGGTCCCCGGCGGCGGCAGCGCCCCCCCGCTCTCCGCCAGGCGCGCCCGACGCCCTCCCGGCGAGGCCAGGACCGGGGGGCTCCCCACATCATGAACACGATCACCCTGCTCGCCTGCGTCCTGCTGCTGCTCCTCTCGGCCTTCTTCGTGCTGTCGGAATTCGCCCTGGTGCGCGTGCGGCCCACCCAGCTGGAGGCCCTGCAGGAGCGCGACCCCAGGGCCGAGACGGCGCTCCAGGTCCAGGCCCGCCTGGGCTACCACCTCTCGGCGATCCTCGTCTCCATCACCGTCTGCGCCCTCGCCTTCGGCGCCATCGGCGAGGAACTCTTCGCGGGTCCCCTCAAGGCCCTGCTGCAGTACCTCCCGTGGCCCTGGCTGGTCCACCCCGCCTCCTCCGCGCTGGCCCTGCTGCTCATGACCACCCTGCACGTGGTGCTCACGGAGATGGTGCCCCGCTCCTTCGCCATCCGGAACGCCGGACGCTGGGCGCTTCTCACGGCGAGGCCCCTGCAGCTCTGGTCGAAGCTGATCCATCCGCTGACCCTCGCCCTCTCCGCCATCAGCCGCGGCTTCGAGCGGCTGATGGGGCTGTCCCCGACGGAGGAGCAGCCCGAGGACCTGCTGCCCTCCGAGGACGAGTTCAAGCGGATGCTGGTCCAGAGCCAGGAGCGGGGGAACCTGGAACTCAGCCGGGCGGAGCTCATCGAGAACCTCTTCGCCTTCTCGAGGCGCACCATCAAGGAGATCGCCGTCCCGCGCGGCCAGGTGGTGTGCTTCGACCTGAAGCGGAGCCCCGCGGAGAACCTGGCGCTGGCCCGCAGCTCGCCCCACACGCGCATGCCGGTGGTGGAGGGGGACCTGGACCACGTGGTGGGCGTGGTGCACATGCGGGAGATGCTCTGGGCCCTGAGCGACCAGGGGGAGCCCCTGGACTTCCGGGCCCTGGCCCGCCCGGCCCTGCTGGTGCCCGAGATGCGCCTGATCCAGGACCTCCTGCTGGACTTCCAGAAGCAGAAGCAGCACCTGGCGCTCGTGGTGAACGAGCACGGCGGGATCGACGGGCTCGTGACCCTCGAGGATGTCCTGGAGGAGCTGGTGGGCGAGATCCAGGACGAGTTCGACCGCGAGGTCATCGACCTCCGCCGGACCCGGGGCGGCGCGTGGCTGGCCCAGGGCACGGTGACCCTCGAGCAGCTGGAGGACCACCTGAAGCTGCGCCTCGAGACCGAGGCGGATTCCGTCAGCCTCGGCGGCTACCTCCAGGAGCAGCTCGGCCGGATCCTGGTCGCCGGGGACGAGCTGTGCGTCGAAGGCTGGCGCATCCGCGTCCTCGAGATGCGGGGCATGGCGCCCCGGAAGTTCCTCCTGCGCCGGGAGAGCGCGAAGAGCGGAGAGGCCCTTGAACCAGGTGATTGACGGTTTCATCCTCGCGGCGGGCCTCGGAACGCGCATGGGCCCCCTCTCCCAGGTGCTCCCGAAGCCCGCCTGGACGCTCCAGGGCCGCTCCCTGCTGGCCCTCGGCGCGGAGTCCATGCGGAGGGCGGGCCTGGCGCATCTCGCCTGCAACGCCCACCACCTGCCGGAACGCCTGGCGGAAGCCGCGGGGACCGCCCTCGAAGTGTGCTTCGAACCGACCCTGCTGGGCTCCGCGGGCGGACTTCGGCACGCCCTGGGGCGCGCGGCGGACCCCCTGGCGGTGTGGAACGGGGACGCCCTGGCGGAGGTGCCCTGGGAAAGGTTCATCGCCGAGCACCGCGCGCGCGGCGCCGACTTGAGCTGGCTGCTGGTGCCCCATCCCGGGGGCCCCTGGAATCCCCTCTGGCTGGATCCCTCGGGCCGCATCCTCCCGCCCGGGGTGACCGGGGAAGGGCCCTACCACTTCACGGGCGCCTCCCTCTGGAGCCCCTTCGCCCTGGGCCTGCTGCCGGAAGGCCCTTCCGACACCAAGGCCCACGTCCTGCCCCGCCTGCGCCGCCACGCGGGCATCGTCGTGGACCCGTTCCCCTGGCGGGAGATCGGCACGCCCGACCAGCTCATCGCGGCCGCGGCGGCCCTGGCGCCCGCGCACGAAGGCCGGCTCGAAGGCTGCTACATCCACCCCGGGGCCTTGCCCGGCGGCCGCCTCCGCCGCTGCGTCCTGGGCCCCGGCGCGCGCCCCCACCCGGCCATGGAGGACCGCGACGCGCTGTGGTTCGGCGAGGACGGCCGCCAGGTCCGGCTGGCCCTGCCCGGGGCTGGTGCTCCCGCAGTGATGGCCTAGACTGGAAACCATGGAACCACGCCTGCTCGCCGCACTCGAACGCTGGGACTGCCGGAATCCGCGGCCCCTCATGGGGGATGCGGGGAACCGCCAGTACTTCCGGGTGGACCACCCGCAGCTCGGCACGGCGATGATCGTGCTCTACGCCCCCCAGGAGCCCGGCAAGGCCGACGACGCCTACTTCGACTACCGGGCCCTCCAGGCCTACCTGGACCCGGTGGTCCGCGTGGCCACCATCATCCAGTACGACGACGACGCGCGCATCATGCTGGTGGAGGACCTGGGGGACACCACCCTGGAGCGGCGCATGGCGCTGCACCCCGAGGAGGAACTCCGCTGGGCCGGGGAGGTGGCCGAGCAGCTGGCCACCTGGCTGGGGCTGCTCACGGAGGGCGCTCCCCCGCGGGCCTTCTTCATGCTGCGCCGGTTCGACCAGGCCAAGTTCTCCTTCGAGTGGGAATTCTGCCGGGAGCATTTCTTCCGGGACTTCCTGCAGAAGGAGTCTCCCCGCTGGCTGGACCGCCTGATGGAGGAGGTCCACGCCACCCTGGAGTCCCGGGCCCGGTTCCTGGCCCACCGGGATTTCCACGTGCGCAACCTCATGGTCCACGGAGGGCGCCTGGTGACCATGGACTTCCAGGACGCCCGGAAGGGCGCCGCCACCTACGATCTCGCGTCGATCCTCTACGACGGCTACTGGGACTGGTCCGCCGAAGCCGGCACCCTCATGGTGGACCGGGTGCGGGAGGAACTGGGCTGGTCCGAGAGCCTCCTGTGGGAGGAGCTGAACCTCAGCGCCATCCAGCGCAACCTCAAGGCCCTGGGCACCTTCGGCAACCAGCTGGTGAACCGGAGGAAGGCCCACTTCGCCCCGGCCATCCCCCGGACCCTGCGGCACCTCGCCGGACACTTCCAGCGGCTGAACCACGGGGAGGGCGTGCTGGCGGCGGAGAACTGGCTGCGCGCGGCGGAGAGCCGGCTGCTCAAGTGTCCCGGGGCGTAGCCGGCGGCCTTCCTACTCGGGCTTCCACTCCAGGTCCGGCATGCCGCGCACCGCGTTCTCGGCGCGGGACAGGGCGAAGAGCCAGTCGCTGAGCCGGTTGATGTAGATGAGCACCTCGGGCTTCACGTCCTCCTCGGCGCAGAGGGAGACGATCTCCCGCTCGGCGCGGCGGCAGACCGTCCGGGCCCAGTGCGCGAAGGCGGCGCCCTCCTCCCCCCCGGGCAGCACGAAGGCGTGCATGGGAGGCGCCAGGGCCGCCAGGCGGTCGATGTCCCGCTCCATCTCCTTCGTGGACCACACGGACATGGACCCCTTGGCGTCCAGCTTGTGGATCTGGTCGGCCGGGGTCGCCAGCACCCCGCCCAGGACGAAGAGATCCCGCTGGATGCGCTTCAGCGCCTCCCGGACGCCGGTGCCCTCGGAGACCTTCAGCCGGAGGATCCCGATGACGCTGTTCAGCTCGTCCAGGGACCCGTAGGCCTGCAGGCGGAGATGCGCCTTGGAGACCCGCTCCCCTCCGAAGAGGCCCGTCTCGCCCTTGTCGCCCGTGCGCGTGTAGATCCTCATGACGTCGCTCCGCTCCTCACTCGTGCCGCCGGCTCCAGGCCACGGTGTCCACGCGCCACTCGGCGAGGGAGGCCCGGTCCCGGTCATCCAGGAGGCCCTTCTCCTGGGCCCGCCGGGAAAGATCGTCGAAGGTGGCCAGCACCCTCAGGACCACGGCGGCGGCCCGGAAGGCCTCCTCAGCCTGGGGCAGCCCGTAGCTGAAGAGGGCGAGCACCTCCAGGACCTCCGCATCCTCGTGCCGCAGGGCCTCCACGCACTTGATGCTCGAGCCCCCGGTGCTGATGAGGTCCTCGATCAGCACCACCCGGTGGCCGTCCACGTGGGGACCTTCGACCTGGCGGCCCATCCCGTGCTTCTTGGGCTCGGGCCGGACGTAGGCCATGGGCAGCCCCAGGACGTCGGCCACGAGCGCCGCCCAGGGGATGCCCGCGGTGCTGGTTCCCGCGACGAGGGTCGGCCTGGATTCGGCGGCCCTCTCCGCCAGCGCATCCTTGATGCGGGCCCGGCTCTCCGGGAAACCCAGGAGCTGGCGGTTGTCGCAGTAGATGGGCGACTTCAGGCCGGACGCCCAGGTGAAGGGCGACCTGGGCGAGAGACGGACGGCGCCGGCGTCGAGAAGGCCGGAAGCGAGGTCGAACGTGGAGGCCATGGGGCACCCCCTTGAATGGGAAGGGCGGATCAGCCCTTCACGACGATGCTCACGAGCTTGCCGCCCGGAGGCACGACCACCTTGACGACCTCCTTGCCCTCGAGATGGTGTTTGGCCTCGGGACAGGCCAGGGCCGCCGCCTTGCGCTGCTCCTCGGTGGCGGAGCTGGGCACCACCACGCGGCCGCGGACCTTGCCGTTCACCTGCACCACCACCATCATCTCGTCCGCCTGGCGCCAGGCAGGATCGCTCTCGGGCCAGGCCGCGTGCATGCAGAAGCCGGAGCCTTCCAGCTGCTCCCAGAGCTGCTCGGCCGCATGGGGCGCCGCCGGGGAGAGCATCTTCACGAAGATCTCCAGGCAGTGCTGCATGACCGGGCCCCGGTTCGGGGCGTCCGCAGGAAGGTCGTGGAGGGCGTTGGCGAACTCCATGAGGCTGGAGACCAGGGTGTTGAACTGGTAGCGCTGGCTGAGGTCGTCCGTCACCTTGTGCAGGGTCTGGTGGACCTTGACCAGCAGGGACTTCTCCTCGATCGAGAGCTTCTCCTTGGGGGGCAGCGGCTCGGAAGTGACCTTGTGCTCCTCCACCAGGCGGAAGACGCGCCTCAGGAAGCGGGTGGCCCCGTCGATGCCCTCGAAGCCGGTCCAGTCGATCTCCTTCTCGATGGGCGCCGCGAAGATCATGAAGAGCCGCAGCGCGTCCGCGCCGTACTCCGCGATGACCTCGTCGGGATCGACGATGTTCCCCTTCGACTTGGACATCTTGAAGCCGTCCTTGAGCACCATGCCCTGGCAGATGAGCTTGGAGAACGGCTCGTCGTCGTGGGTGAAGCCCAGGTCGCGCAGCACCTTGTGGAAGTAGCGGGCGTAGATGAGGTGCATCGTGGCGTGCTCGATGCCGCCGATGTAGAGGTCCACTGGGCCGTAGGCGTCCCATTCCCGCGCGTCGAAGGGCTTCTTGGTGTTCTTCGGGTCCAGGTAGCGGTACCAGTACCAGCTCGAATCCACGAAGGTGTCCATGGTGTCCGTCTCGCGCGTGGCCGGCTTGCCGCACTTGGGGCACGTGCAGTTCAGGAAGCTCCTGGAGGTGAGCAGGGGCGAGGGGCCCTTGCCGGAGAACTCCACGTCCTCGGGCAGCATGACGGGCAGGTTCTCCTCCTTCTCGGGCACCACGCCGCAGTCCGGGCAGTGGACGGTCGGGATGGGCGTGCCCCAGTAGCGCTGCCGGGAGAGGCCCCAGTCGCGCAGCTTGAAGGTGATGGCCTTCTCGGCCTTGCCGCCCAGCGCCTCGATCATCTTCTCGATGGCGGCCTCGCTGCCCATGCCGTCGTACTCGCCGCTGTTCACCAGGACGCCGTAGTCGCTGAAGAACTCGCCCGCCTTCAGGGCGCGGCCGTCCGCGGGCACGATGACCGTGGGGATGGGGAGGTCGTACTTCTTCGCGAAGTCGTAGTCGCGCTCGTCGTGGGCGGGCACGCCCATGACGGCGCCGGTGCCGTAGTCCATCAGCACGTAGTTGGCCGCGAAGACGGGAACCTTCTCGCCGGTGAGGGGATGGATGGCCTCCAGCCGGGACCTGTAGCCCAGCTTGATGTCCGACATCAGGCGGTCCTCCCGGCTCATGGCGGCCACCTGGTCGCAGAAGGCCTTGAGGCCGGGATCGGTCTCGGCGGCCTTCGCGATGAAGGGGTGTTCCGTGGAGAGCACCATGAACGTCACGCCGAACAGCGTGTCCAGGCGCGTGGTGAAGACCTGCACCTTCTCCCCGTTGGTGAAGTCGAACCAGAGCTTGGCGCCCTCGCTGCGGCCGATCCAGTGGCGCTGCATGGCCTTGACGTTCTCGGGCCAGTCGATCTGGTCCAGGCCGCTGATCAGCTCGTCGGCGTACTTCGTGATGTGGAAGAAGTACTGCTCCATGGGCTTCTGCACGACGGGATGGCCCGTGCGCTCGTCCTTGCCGTCCACCACCTGCTCGTTGGCCAGGACGGTGCCCAGGGCCTCGCACCAGTTCACGTTGCGCTCGGCGCGGAAGACGTCGCCGCGCTTCCACATCTGCAGGAAGAGCCACTGGTTCCACTTGTAGTACTCGGGCGTGAAGGTGGCGATCTCCCGGTGCCAGTCGTACGAGATGCCCATCTTCTGGATCTGGGCCTTCATTTCCTCGATGTTCTTGCGGGTCCAGATGGCCGGATGGATCTGGTGCTTGATGGCGGCGTTCTCCGCGGGGAGGCCGAAGCTGTCCCAGCCCAGGGGATGCATGACCTTCTCGCCCCGCATGCGGCGGAACCTGGCCACGACGTCGCCCAGGGTGTAGTTCCGGACATGGCCCATGTGGATCCGGCCCGAGGGATAAGGCAGCATCACCAGCATGTAGAAGGTCTTGTCGCCAGGCTCGAGTTCGTCGGCCCTGAGGCAGCGGAAGGCCCGCTCCTGCTCCCAGCGGCGCTGGATCTTGGGTTCCTGGTTCAAGGGGTCGAAAGCCATGGACATCCTCGGCGGTAAACATTCAGTCTACCGGATCGCCCGGGAAATCCCACGCCGGGGAACGCGGGGCCGGGCAGGGGCCGGATCCCGGAAAAAGCGCCCCGCCTCGTGGGCACGAACCTGTCGGAATTCGACCCACCCCCCGGCTGTGGACCGCCCCGGTCCACGCCGGACCGGCCGCGCCCCCTCCGGCCACCAGGCCCCGGGAATCCGGAAAACCGGGGGCCCCGGGCCTCGCCTCCCCAAGGCCGCGTTCTATGCGTAATTACTGTTTTAAAACAACTAGAACAGGACGATCCGCGAATCCAGCCCCGCCCCCCCACCCCCGGCAGCCAGAAAACGGAAACCCGCAGCTCAAACTCGAATAATAACCATTTTAATATCATTATTTAAAATATAAATCCCCCTTCCCGCCCCGAGTTGGCGAATGCCCTACGGCATATCTCGGGCGGAACCAGCAGGAAATCCTTCCTTGACGACTTGACGCCCGGAAGGGGCCGGCCGAGAATTTCTTCGACGTGAAATATCACATATCAGCCTCCGGCTGATGCGGCATGGATAGATCACATCTGTCTGTCTTCCAGTGGATTAGGCATCAGCTTCGCCGGGCCGGCGAAGCCCGGAGGCCTGTTTCCTGGAGGGCCGTTCCAACCTCCGCTCCGGGATCGTCATCGCGCGACGGGCCCGAGGTCTTTCCATTCTGTGAAAGGGCGCACCCTCATGGCCAAACTCATCCTGCTCGGGATCCTGGTCCTGTTCGCGATCGGATACCTCTCCCTCTTCGTCGCCGACTTCTGGAAGCACCGGCACACTCTCTCCCGCCAGAGCTGGTGGAAGTTCATCCTCATCGGGCTCGTGACGGACTTCTTCGACACCCTGGGGATCGGGAACTTCGCGCCCACGGCCTCCGCCTTCCGGCTGGGCAAGCTGGTGGACGACCAGCTCATCCCCGGCACCATGAACGCGGCGCACTGCCTGCCGGTCATTGCCGAGGCCCTCATCTTCATGACGGTCATCGAGGTGGATTCCCTGACCCTGATCCTGATGGTCGCCGCCGCCATCGCGGGGGCCGTGTGGGGCGCCGGCATCGTGGCCCGGATGAACCTGCGGGCCATCCGCATCGGGATGGGCATCGCCCTCCTCGGCGTGGCCTTCGTGCTCCTGGCCGGCCTGCTGAAGTGGATGCCCAGCGGCGGCACCGCCACCGGCCTCTACGGCCTCAAGCTGGCGTTCGCCGTGGTCGTGAACTTCGTCCTGGGCGGCCTGATGACCATCGGCGTGGGGCAGTACGCCCCCTGCATGGCCCTCGTGTATTCCCTGGGCATGAGCCCCACCTCCGCCTTCCCGATCATGATGAGCTCCTGCGCCTTCCTCATGCCCGCCGGCAGCGCCCGCTTCATCAAGGAGCAGGCCATCGACCGCAAGGCGGCCATGGGCATCGCCATCGGCGGAATCCCCGGCGTGCTGGTCGCGGCCTACATCATCACGTCGCTGCCCCTGACGATGCTCAAGTGGATCGTCTGCGCCGTGCTCGTCTACACGGCCGTGAACATGCTGCTCGCGGGCCTGAAGAACGCGATCGAGGCGAATCCCGAACCCGCCGTCGACTGACCGGCCCTCCAGCCGCCGAGGAACGCCACGGCACCCCCGTGGCGTTCTCGTCTCAGGCCTTCTCCTTCAGGCCCAGGCGCTCCTTGAGGCCGGGCGCGGCCCCGCGGCTGACTTCGACGGTGCTGCCCCCCTGGAGCCTGACGACGAGGCGGCCGAACTCCCCGGCCTTCACGCCGACCACCGCCTCGGGCCGGACCAGGAGGTGGCGGTGCCCGCGCACCAGGCTGGGAAAGGCGGCCTCCACCTCCGTGAGGGACTTCCAGGTGGTCCGGAACCGTTCCCCGTTCACGAAGGACCACACCGCGTCGTCCTCGAACAGGAAGTGGGTGGTCCTGGCCAGGTCGAGCAGGACCAGGCCGTCCCCCGCCCGCACGGGATAGCGCTGGGAGGCCCGGGCCCCCTGCGCCGGGACGCGCTCCAGGCGCTCGCGGACCCGCTGGAGGCTCACCGCCAGGCGCTCCGCGGTGGCCGGCTTCAGGAGGTAGTCCAGGGCGGCGGCCTCGAAGGCCTTCACGGCGTGCTCCGCGTAGGCGGTCACGAAGACCACGGGGAGGTGCCTGGGCAGGTCCAGGGCCACCTCCAGCCCCGAGGCGCCGGGCATCTCGATGTCGAGGAAGAGGGCGTCCGCCTGGCCTCCTCCTTCCAGCCACTCCAGCACCGCCGGTCCGTCCGGCAGTTCCGCCGCGACTTCGCAGCCCGCCTCCCGCAGGAGCCGGGAGAGCCGCTTCCGGTTGAAGGGCTCGTCCTCGGCCACGACGACCTTGAGAGCTTCAGGCATGGCGCCTCCGTTGGCCGAAAGCGTAGCCTGGGTCGCGGGTCCCCGCACGCCTATTTCAGGATCTTCTCGGGCCGGAGCCCGGCGAGGATCTTCTCCATGTCCGCCTGGGTCCGGGCTTTCGATCCGGCGGAGAAGGCGATCGACAGGGTCGCCTTCGAGCTGCCGTACCGCACCGCCATGAGGGCGGGCTCCTTCCCCGACGGGCGGCACAGGGCCTCCAGGCCCTTCCAGGTGGACCGGGCCGCCTCGGGGGCGAGCCCCTCGAACTTGCCCGCGCCTTCCAGCTTCACCGTGAGGGTTTCCGGGCCCGCGCCGGCCTTGAACACGGCCAGGTAGGCCTCGGGTTCGTCCACGGCCTGCCGGAAGGTCATCCCGGGCACGGGACCGGCTTTGGCCCAGCCTTCGAAGGCGGCGAAGGGAACGCTCTGCTTGAAGCCGGGCGCCGCCTGGACCGCCACGAAGGCGAGGGCCGGAAGGAGGATCAGGGGGTTGCGCATGGATGCTCCCATGGTTGGTTGCATGTCAGGCAGGAACGGGCCGGAATCTCAGTTCCACCAGGGTCCGCCCGTCCTCGGTCCCGATCCCGAGCCGGCCGGGCTCTCCCGGCATCAGGGCCAGGCGCTGGCGCAGGTTGGAAAGGCCCATCCCCTCGGGACTGCCCGGCTGGAACGGCACCCCCGTGTTGGAGACCCAGAGCCGGACTTCCTCGGAAGTCCCGGAGAGGCCGATCTCGATCTCCCCGCCCGCGCGGTTCCGGGCGATGCCGTGCTTGATGGCGTTCTCCACCAGGGGCTGCAGGAGGAGGGGCGGCGCCAGGAGCCCTTCCAGGCTGGCATCCCAGGTCCACCTCACCTTCAGGCGGTCCCCGAGCCGGAACTGTTCGAGGGCCAGCAGCCCCTCCACGAGGCTGCGTTCCTGGGAGAGCGGCGCGGCGAGGCGTCCGGCGTGTTCGAGGAGCCGGCGCAGCAGCTCCGCCAGCTTCACGAGGGCGGTCTCCGTGGAGGCGGCGTCCTCCCGGGCCAGCTCCGCCAGGCCGCTGATGGCGTTGAAGAGGACGTGGGGATTCATCTGGGCCTGGAGGGCGCGGGTCTGGGCTTCCCGCGCCTGCCGCTCGGCGCCCTCGGCGCGCAGGCGTTCCGCGTCCCGGTCCGCCAGGACGCGCCCCACGAGCACGCCGAAGACCACGCTCGCCAGGCCCAGGATCAGGATCCGGACCTGCCAGGGGGGCAGGAAGAAGCATGCGAACAGGGGGCGGTGCATGCCTCGGCCCATCATCATGGGGGGATGGTCCGGGGGCCAGGGGAGCAGGAAGAGCGCGGCCCCGACCAGCGCAAGGTTCAGGACCGCCGACTGGAGCAGCCCCCGGAGGAAGGGCGCCAGGGGGCGGTCGTTCCCGGTCAGCTGCCAGGCCAGGGGCGCCAGGATCAGGAGCGCCCCGCCCAGGAGGAAGGGGACCAGGAGCCCTCCCGGGTACTCCCCGGGCATGGCTCCCCACCGGAGCAGGCTCCAGATGCCCCCGAACAGGGCCACGGCGCCCCAGGTGCCGGGGCGCCGGGCCCGTTCCCGGGCATGGGAGAAGGCGGCTTCCAGTCGCATGATGCCTGTCAGTCTACGTCACATTCCCGGCTCACCAGCCCTGGGGGCCCATGCCCCGGGGTCCCGGGCAGCCGGCCCGCCGCTGTTCCAGGAGCGTCTTCTGCTCCGGGGTGAGGATCCCCTCGAGTTCCCTCATCATGGCCCGGCGCTCGAGCATGACCTCGCCCATGGCGTCGGCGGCCTTGGCGTGGAGCTCCTTCACCTTGGCGTCGCTCGCCGCGGGGTCGTGCATGGCCTTGCGCTGGGCGTCCATGGCCTCGCCCGCCGCCTTCAGCTTGGCGTCCAGGGAGGCCTGGTGGCGCTCGGAGATGGCCTTGGCCTTCGCCTGCTGCGCCTCGGTCAGGTTCAGGAAGCGGAACATGGGGCCGAAGGACATCCCCTGCCGCGGGCCGCCGCACATCTTCCGGGCGCCCATCCCGCACCCCCCGCCGGGCCCCATGCCGAATCCCATTCCCTGGGCGGAAAGGGCCGTGGCGGACAGGGCCAGGCCGGCTCCCAATACCCTCATCTTCGTGATCTTCATGGTCGTCTCCTCTTGAAGCGTGGAGCGGATTCCGTTCGCTCCACAGCCATGGAACCACTCCGGCGCGCCCCCGTTGGCTCCCGGCAACGGGGTGCAGATGCGCGGGGCTGGACGGCAGATCCCCGCCCCTGGAATGCAGCCGGCCCTGGATCCGGCCCCTTCGGGCAGGTCCGGCAGCCCGGAGGCCGCCATCTGCAATTCATCCCCGCGCCCCTGCATTCCGTTGAAGAGAGGCGACGGGGCACGTCCGGGATGTTCCCATGATCCGCATCAAGGAGACGCACATGGCCCTCGTGAAAAACGACGTGAAGACCCGGACCACCGCGAAGACCGTCCGGATGACCCTTCTGGTCCTCGTCCTGGCGCTGTCCACCCTCCTCGGCATCCTGCACCAGGTCTCGGGCGTGAAGCCCGTCGGCGTCGACGCCCTCTGCCCCTTCGGCGGCATCGAGTCCGCCTGGAGTCTTCTGTCCACCGGGACCCTGCTGCCCAGGATCGCCTGGTCCAGCTTCATCCTCCTGGGAGCCACCCTCCTGGCCGCGATCCTCTTCCGGCGGACCTTCTGCGGGAACTTCTGCCCCCTCGGGACCCTCCAGGAACTCTTCGGCGGGCTCGGGCGGAAGCTCTTCGGAAAGCGCCTCGAGGTTCCCGCCGGCCTGGACCGCTGGGCCCGATACCTCAAGTACGTCGTGCTGGCGGTCTTCCTGGGCCTGACGGCCGCCCTGGGCATCCTGGCCATCCGGCCCTACGACCCCTGGGCGGCCTATCACCACCTCCTGGACGCGGAGCTGTTCGCCGGATTCCTGGGGGGCCTGATCATCCTGCTGGCCACCCTGCTGGGCTCCCTCCTCTACGACCGCTTCTTCTGCAAGTATCTCTGCCCCATGGGCGCGGTCCTGGCCCCCTTCTCGAAAGCCGGGCTGTTCAAGATCAGGCGGGACGCCCCCACCTGCATCAGCTGCGGCGCCTGCGACAAGGCCTGCCCCATGAACCTGCCCGTTTCGAAGCTCGGAACGGTGAAGGCCGCCGAGTGCATCGACTGCGACCAGTGCGTGAACGCCTGCCCGGTCAAGGACGCGCTCGTGATCGAAGGCCCCCGGGGCAGGCGCGTCAGCCCCCTGGTCCGCACCCTCGGGACGGTCGGGATCTTCGTGGGCGTCCTGGGCGTCGCCACCCTGACGGACGCCTTCCGCTGGACCATGCCGTCCCTCGAACGGCGCGCGGAAGAGGCGGGCGGGACCTTCGATCCCTCCACCATCAAGGGCTCTGACACCTGGGAGAACGTGATCAGGCTGTCGGGAATCCCGAAGGAGGCCTTCCTCGAGCGGTTCAAGATCACGGAGGCGGACCTGAGCCACCCGATCAAGGAGAAGGCCCACGCCCCGGGCTCCACCTACGACACGGAAGCCGTGCGCG
>DAOPZL010000057.1:0-16989 GCA_035353395.1 Holophaga sp. | reverse complement strand
CGCGCGGGCCGCCGCGTTGGCCTCCAGGAGCCTGCCGTCTTCCAGGGCCGTGACGACCAGGGGCGCCGGCACGGCCTGGAGCAGGGTCTGGAGGGTCGCGCTGGCCTCCTCGGCCTTCCGGGCCGCGGACCACGCCTGGCGCTGGAGGCGGTTGATCCGGACCTGGGCCAGGACCAGGACCGTGTTGATGGTCGCCAGGGACAGGATCAGGCCCGGATTGATGTCCGACCGGGGGCTGCCCGCGATGAAGGAGCCCAGGGTGGCCGCGCTGCACGAGAGCCCGAGCGCCACCCTCCCCCGGAAGGAGATGGGCAGGGCCAGGTAGAAGACGACGGGCAGCATGCAGATGGCGAACATCGAAAGCTCGGTGTGCGGCCGCACCAGGCCCGCGCTCGCGGCGACGACCGGGAATCCCCAGGCGAGGCAGGCCTTCTCCAGGCGATCCGGGGTGCGGAGCGCGTCGATGCGCGCGAAGCAGAACAGGGAGAGCAGGACGATCGCCGACCGCGAGACCGCCGCGACGGCGAAGTGCGGCTGTCCGAAAAACCGCCAGTCGCTGAGGAAGAAGAGGGCGTTCAGGAGGGCCGCGCACAGGAAGACGAGGCGGAGCTGTCGCCGGAAATCCGGGAGCAGCTGGACCCGGTAGGCCGTCTCCTCCCCTCGGTTCGAGAATTCGCCGCCGGGAGTGAGGGTTGAGATCGGACTGGGGGTCACGGGAACACGCAGGAACGAAGCCGATATGCCTGGGTCGCGCCCTTGCCGCCGGAGAGCGGGGAGGCGGAGCGGAGGAGTCGATGATTCAAGAATCTTGGCAGCTTTTCCCGAGGGGGGCTCCGATGGTCCGTTCATCGGAAGACCCGCCGCGGCGGGGGCGCCTCATCCCGCCCTCAAGGGAATTGGCCGGTCAGCCTGAATTTGCGGGCCTTGGGGACCAGCAGCGCGGGTTTGTCGGTCTGGAGCAGCCATACGCCGGCGTCCACGAACCCCTTCCACACGCTGTAGTTCCCCAGGGAGGCGGCCAGATCCCCGCTGATATCCAGGACGTTCTGCTGGACCTTGATGCCCGCGTCCCGGGCGGCGGCGCAGAAGGCGGCGCGGAATCCGGCATCGGGCAGGTCCTGGCCGAGCTGGACGATCCTGGTCTCCGGCAAGGCCGCGATGATCGTATTCAGCTCGGCGAGGGTCTGCAGCCTCGGCATGAGGAGGAGCTGCGGATCCCTCGCGTGAAGCTGCGAGGCCTGATCCGGCGTGGCGTGCAGCAGGGACACCTCGTAGTAGGCACCGGCCTTGACGGCGTCCGCGACGAGGTCCACGCGGGCCGTCTTCATGTCGACGTAGAGCATGATGCCCAGTTCGCGCGCCAGGGCTTCCGCCTCGGCGAACGTCGGCACCCTCAGCGTCTCAGGGTTGGAGGAGTCGCTTCCCAGGAGCGTCTGGTCCTGGATCTGCGCATAGGTCAGGGAGCTGACATCCGCATCGACGCCGGTCGTCCGGGACAGGCTCTCGTCGTGCATGAGCACGAGGGCCTCGTCCTTCGTCAGGCGGACGTCGACTTCCGCGAAATCTGCGCCCAGCCGGGCCGCCTCGCGGATCGCCGCGAGGGAGTTCTCCGGAAAGCTGGCGTGGGCGCCGCGATGGGCCGCGACGTACACGCCGGTCGAGGCAGGCGCGAGGAGCAGGTCGTGGACCTTGTAAGGTGCTTCGGGCAGGTCGCCCGTGTCCTGTCCGTTGCCCCCGCCTCCTCCGCCCCCGCACGAGGCGAGCAGCAGGGAGAAGAGGCACAGCAGGACGGCGTGTCCGATAGGGCGCATGCAAGAAACGGAGACGGAGCCCGTTTCTTTCGGAAGATCTTCTCTGGTAGATGCCTCAAGTTCCCGTTTTCGATGCATGTGGCTGATAGTACAGCACGATCATGTCTGCATCATGTCTTTTCCCGGAATGGATATCCCCGCGAGGCGAAAGCGGAGTGGAAGGGGCGACGATCCCGCAGCGACACGCCATCCTGGACCGTTCGGCAGATCCGGGCCCAACCCGCCTTGGTCCTCTTCATCCCCGTCATCCCGGTTAATTGATTTTTTTAAGATTTAACGGGGATGAAGGGGACGAGACGGCGTTGTCCAAGTGGAAGATGAGGCTGGTCAGAGTTCCGCGACGAGTTCGATCTCGACCTTGGCGCCCTTGGGCAGCGCCGCCACCTGGACGGTGCTCCGGGCGGGCTTGGCGCCGTCCAGCAGCCGCTCGTAGACCTGGTTGAAGGCCTGGAAGTCCCCGAGGTCCGTCAGGAAGACGGTGGTCTTGATTACCCGGGACCAGTTCGTCCCGGCGGCGCCCAGGATGGCGGAGAGATTCCGGATCACCTGCTCGGTCTGCGCTTCGATGGGACCGGACACGAGGGTGCCGGTGCCGGGCACGAGGGGAATCTGGCCGGAGGTGAACAGCAGGCTGCCCACGATCGTGGCCTGGGCATATGGGCCGATGGCGGCCGGGGCGCTGGAAACGCTGAGGGTCTTCATTCGTTCTCCTGTTCTAGAGACTGCCTTCGAGGTCCTTCGATTCGTGGTAGTAGCGGGGCATCAAGGGATTGATGCAGGCGAGGAGCTTGTATTCCGAGAGGCCGGAGAGCTTGACCAGGTCTTCGCAGGAGATCCGTTCATCCTGCTGCTGGCCGATGACCACGATCTCGTCCCCCAGGGCGATGGGCTCGTCGAGCCCGGCCTTGACGTAGATGTGGTTGGCCGTGGCGCCCATGACCAGGGGATGCCTGCGCCCCTGGATCAGGACCTCGCCGCCCTGGACCAGCTGCGGCGGAAAGCCGTCCGGGTAGCCGATGGCGCCGGTGACCAGGAGGTGCTCGGTGGCGGCCACGTAGGCTTGGTGATAGCCCACGGAATCGCCGGGCCTTAGCCTGCGCACGTTGGAGACCCGGGTCTTCAGGGAAAGCGCGGGCCTCAGGTCGATCTTGCGCTGGCGGAACTCCTCGGTGGACGGGTAGTAGCCGAAGGTGGAGATCCCCGGCCGCACCATGTCCAGGTGCGCCTCCGGGTAGACGAGCAGCCCCGCGCTGGACGCGATGTGGCGGATGCCGAGCGAGATGCCCATCGCGGTCGCGGCGCGATGCACGGAGTGGAAACGCTCCAGTTGCATGGCGTCCAGGGAGCCGTCCTCGGACAGGGAGGTGAATACGCCCTTGATCTGGACGTGGGAAAGGCGGGCCAGGTTCCCGATGTACTCCAGGGCCTCCGCGTGGGGCACGCCCACGCGCCCGAGGCCCGTGTCGATCTTGAGGTGGACCATGGCCTTCTTGCCGAGCCTGGCCGCGGCCGCTTCGAGATGAGCGACGGCCTCGTTGAAGACCGACTGGGTGATATCGTGGGCGACGACGTACTCGGCCTCCTTCCTCGAATAGGGGCCGAAGTTCAGGATGGGACAGCAGACGCCGGCCTGGCGCAGCATGAGGGCCTCCTCGAGCTTCCCCACGCAGAGGCCCGCGGCCCCGGTCTTCTCCAGGAACAGTCCCACCGCCGCCAGCCCGTGGCCGTAGGCGTTGGCCTTGATGACGGGCATGAGCGGACGGTCGCCGACGAGAGCCTTGATCTGGCGGAAATTGTGGGCGATGCAGTCCAGGTCCACCTCGACCCAGGGGCCGGTGATCTCCTCCCGGGTCAACACATTCTCGGAATAGAACTGATTGTTTTGCATTGGAATCAACACCTCCGTGACGATGGGCAATGGTGCATATCGGGTCGCCGTCCGTCTCCTGCGTGAGCATCACGCATGGCGCCGGCTGGCGATGCGGAGCCCCTCATGGGACCTTGTCCCGAGGATTCCGCGAGCATTCCTGGCCTCCCGGCGTTCCCGGGAAAGGATTCCGTCAGTGGGTCAGGATCTTGCTCAGGAACAGCTTGGAACGCTCGTTCGTCGGGTTCGAGAAGAATGCATCGGGCGTGCCCGTCTCGACGACCTGCCCCTCGTCCATGAAGACGACCTTCTGGGCCACTTCCCTGGCGAACCCCATCTCGTGGGTGACGATGATCATGGTCATGCCTTCGACGGCCAGCTTCCGCATCACGTCGAGCACCTCGTTGATCATCTCGGGGTCCAGGGCCGAGGTCGGCTCGTCGAAGAGCATGATCTTCGGGCGCATGGCCAGCCCCCGGGCGATGGCCACCCGCTGCTGCTGGCCCCCGGAAAGCTGGGCCGGATAGGAGTCCGCCTTCTCGCGCATGCCGACCTTGGCCAGGATATCCAGGGAAAGCTCCCTGGCCTCCTTGGGGGACATCCTGCGCACGTGGATCGGCGCGAGCGCGACATTGTCGAGGGCGCTCATGTGGGGATAGAGGTTGAACTGCTGGAAGACGAACCCGATCTCCGCCCGGAGAAGGGTCAGGTTCGTGTCGCTGTGGTGGACCTTGAGGGAATCCACGGTGATCTCGCCCGAGTGGATCGGCTCCAGGCGGTTGACGCAGCGGATGAGCGTGCTCTTCCCCGAGCCGCTCGGGCCGCAGACCACGACGACTTCCCCTGCGTTGACGAACAGGTCGACGTCCTTGAGGACATGCAGGCTTCCATACCATTTGTTGACTTTCGAGAACTCGATCATGCTTCCGGCTCCTTCTCTGGCGTATCGTTCGCTTTCCTGTTCGGGGGGCACACGGTTTTCATGGGCGCGCGCTCATGCGGCATCGCTGGACCTCGGCGTCGTCATAGATGAAGCGCCTCCCCCGTCAGCCGCTTCTCGAACCAGTTCGCCAGGTGGATCAGCGGATAGCAGATGACGAAGTAGAGGATTCCGACCAGGCCGAAGACCATCAGCCCTTCGGGGATGCGCTGCACGGTCAGCCAGCCCGCCCGGGCGACGTCCGTCAGGCCGATGACGGAGACGACCGAGGAATCCTTGATCAGGAGGACGTACTGGCCCACCAGCGGCGGCAGGATGGGACGCATGGCCTGGGGCAGGATGATCAGGCGCATCCGCTGGTACCAGCTCAGGCCGGAGGCCTTGGCGGCTTCGGTCTGTCCGTGGGGGATGGCCATGATGCTGGCCGCGACGATCTCGCTGATGTAGGCGGTCCCGTAGAAGGTGAGGCAGATGACGGAGGCGCTGAACGCCTCGAGCTGGATGCCGAATTCCGGCAGGATGAAGAACACGATGAAGATCTGAACGAGGAACGGAGTCCCCCGCACGATGTCGACGTAGGCGGCCAGCGTGTGCTTGATGAACCGGATCTGGCAGGCGCGGAGGATGCCGAGGCAGAAGCCGAACACCGTGGCTCCGACCAGGCTGGCGCCCGAGACCTGGATGGTGATCCACAATCCCTGGAAGAACACGGGAAGGCTGTCGATCAGGCTTGAGAAGTAGGCATGCAGCATGGTTTACCCTGGAATCAGCGCGAATGGTGAATGAGCCGCTTCTGCGAGAAGGTGGACAGGGCCTTCAGGCAGATGTAGACCAGCCAGTAGAGCAGGGCGGTCATGAGGAAGCCTTCCATGGGCATGATCCGGTCGGAGGCCAGCAGCTGGCCGGCGCGGGTCAGTTCCAGCACGGAGATCAGGGACAGCAGCGAACTGTCCTTCACGAGCACGATCATCTGGCCGAGGAGGGGCGGGATGGTGACCCCGATGGCCTGGGGAAGGATGATCAGCTTCAGGCGCTGGACGAAAGTCAGGCCGCTGGCGATGGCGGCCTCGATCTGGCCCTTGGACACGGACATGATGCCCGCCCGGATGATCTCCGCCATGTAGGCGCCGCAGTTCAGGGAAAGGGCGAGGATGCCGGTCTGCCACTCGCTCACCTGGAGCCCGAGGGTCGGAAGGCCGAAATAGAGGAAGTAGAGCTGGGCGAGCAGCGGCGTGGACCGGATGCTCTCGATGTAGAAGGAGGCCAGGAAGGTTACCCACCGGACGCCCGACAGGCGTCCCACGCAGGCCGCGATCGCGAAGACAAGCGCCAGGACGAGCGACGCGCCGGAGATCCACACCGTGTTCCAGAGTCCGCTGAGATACAACGGCAGGTACTCGAGGATCACTCTGAAGTTGAATGCTTCGATCATAGGAACCCTGGGATGCTTTCAGGAAGTTGCAATTCTCGGATCGCTTCCCCTGCGGGCGGGGCGTATCGGCTGGAGGCGCCGTGCAGGACATGCCCCAGCCGATACGCGCCCATCTGTTTCCGGGAAGGCGACAACGTGGTTTTCTAGTGGCTCTTCTTCCACTCCAGGGACTTCACCCAGTAGTTGATGTTCTTGTCGTACCGGCCGTCCGAGCGGACCCAGTCGAAGAACAGATTGATCCACTGGAGCAGGTGCTGATCCTCCGGCCGGACGGCGAAGGCGAGCGGCTCCTTGCTGAGCAGGCCAGGGATGACCTCGACGCTCTTGGGCGGGAGATCGCCCATGTAGGCAACCAGCGAGCTCTCGTCGAGCAGGCCCACATCCGCGTGCCCGGTCATGACCGCGTTCACTATCAGCGTCCCGGATCCCTTGTAGAGCTTCTTCTGGGCCTTGGGAAGGAAGCGTTCGGCGTTGGTGGCGGTGGTGGAGCCGAGGATGGCGGCGGCCTTGACGTTCGGCTTGTTGCAGTCGGCCAGGGTCTTCAGCTTGGAACCGGTCTTCTTGAAGATCACGCCGCCCGTGTAGTACCAGGGATCCGCGAAGGAGATGCGCAGGGAGCGCTTCAGGTTCGCCGTCATGTCGGCCGCCAGGATGTCGGCCTTCCCGGAGAGGAGCGCCGGGATCAGGCCGTCCCAGTCGTAGTCCAGGAAGACGACCTTCACGCCCATCTCCTCGCCCATCATCCTGGCGAATTCGACGGAACTGCCGGTACGCACGCCGTGCTTGTCGATGAAGCTGAAGGGCGCGCCCGAGGTCTGTACCGCGACCCGCAGTTCACCGCGCTTCACGATCTCCTGGAGCGTGTCCGTCTCCGCGGCCGCGGCGGCGCGGCCGGGCAACAGGCAGAGCGCCATGGCGAGCCCCATCGAAAAGGTCTTGATCTTGTCTAGGTTCATCCGCACGAGATCCTCCTGAGGAAGAAAATTAACGGTTATTGAAAAACATCCACAAGTGCGATATTGAAGTACGGCCTCGATCCACGCATCATTCAACGAGGGCCGTTGCGTCCGTGGACCTGCTTCCATGGCAAGCGTTTCCGGATGGATTCCACTTCATGGAGTGATGTTATTGGTGAAACTAGATATTAAATCGATTATTTTTATTGTTATTATGTGAATATGTTTAAATATCGCGTTTGTCGAGCCGGATCACCTCCTTGATTCATGGACGGGAAGCCCTGGTGTCTCGGGCGCAAACGATATACGCCCACCCAAGAAGGGCGATGCACCAGGCCTTGATGTGGGACGTTCGCTGGAATCGAGCGTTGGGGCTTTCGGGGGCAATCGAATGCCTGCCGCCATGGAGCAGGAAGCATGCCAGGGGTCTCATGCGAGGCTTCCGCCCCGCACGCGTGCCTGATTATTCCCGCCCCTCCGAGATGTGGCCTATCTTCGGAAGAAAGGTGCGAATTCCTGCTCCTGGCCTGGAAGGAGGCATGGAATGTGCGGGAAAGGTAAAAAATGGGTGAATGGGAGTAAAATGACAAATGGGATAAATCCCAAAAAACCCAATAAATGATTTCGGCAACACTGGAAGCGGGTGCGTTGCCTCATGGAAGGCTGTCGGGCGCGGGAACGTCAAGGTTTCCCGAGAGGTTTTGGCATCGACGCCCGCCGGGGTTCCGGGTCTAATGGGTGTGGTTGATGCCGCCCAAATGGCCCATTGATGTGGACAGGGCCCGCGACGTCATGGCCCAGCCCATCCGGAGGGATCCCGTGGTCAAGAAAGTCGCCCTGGTCACCGCCTTCTCGAAATCGGCCGAAGCACATGCCCGGATCCTGAAGCAACTCTTCGGGGACGAGATCGCCCTCTCGTGCCATCCGTACGACCAGGGAGCCGTCACCAGCCCCCTCGATACGGACCTGGCCGTGATCTCCATCTACAACCTCTACGTGATCATGTGCCAGCACATTCCGGCCGACGCCAAGACGGTCATCGTCAAGAACACCATCAGCAACAAGCAGTACGCCAAGATGGCCGGACTGCCGGCAGGATCCTCCGTGCTGCTGGTGAACAACAGCGTCGAGATGGTGATGGACACCCTCTCTCTGTTCCATCAGCTCGGCCTTGGCCACCTGACGTTCATTCCCTACTACCCGGGCATCACGAATGTGCCCCAGGTCGAGATCGCCGTGACGCCCGGCGAGCCGGACTTCATCCCTTCCTTCGTGAAACGCAGTATCGACATCGGCGACCGGGTCATGGACGCCAAGACGATCATCGAGATCGCCACGGGCCTGGGCCTGGACCATCTGCTTCGGGAAGAGCGCTTCGTGGAGTACTTCAAGAGCATCCGGATGAGTCCCGGCAGCGTGACGTCGCTCTTCGACCGCACGAACATCCTGGAAAGCCAGCTCTCGAGCCTCCTGGACGTGCTGGACGACGGAATCCTCATCATCGAGAACACGGGGCTCGTCCACGCCTGCAACCTCAAGGCGCGCGAGGTGCTGCGGAGGGAGGTGGAATTCACGGGGATCCCCGCGGCCGAACTCATTCCGGGCATCCCATTCCACCGGACCCTGGAATTCGGGGAAGAAGTGGACTACACGCTCGTGAAGATCCGCGGGCGGAATGTCTCCGTGAAGGTCGTCCCGGTGGCCACCGGCGAGGAGATCCGGGGCGCGCTGGCGATTGTCGACATCTTCGAGGAGAAGGAGAAGAACCAGCAGCGGCTCCGGTCCCAGCTGCTCGGCAAGGGCCACCGCAGCCGCTATGGCTTCGACGACATCCTCACGAAGGATCTCCGGATGATGGAGATCAAGCATCTTGCCCGGAAGAAGGCGATGAGCGAGGCCTCCGTGCTCATCATCGGGGAGACGGGGACCGGCAAGGAACTCTTCGCGCACGCCATCCACAATGCCTCGCCTCGGAAGGACTGGCAGTTCGTCACGGTCAACTGCGGGGCGCTGCCCGCGAGCCTCCTGGAGAGCGAGCTGTTCGGCTACGAGGAAGGCGCGTTCACGGGCGCGAGGAAGGGCGGGAAGCCGGGACTCTTCGAGTTGGCCCACCGGGGCACTCTGTTCCTCGACGAGATCGGGGAGATGGAGATGAGCCTCCAGACCCGGCTCCTGCGGGTGCTGGAAAGCCGGGAAGTCATGCGCATCGGCGGGGACCGGATGATCAACGTGGACATTCGGATCGTCGCCGCCACCAACAAGGACGTGTGGCTACAGATGGAGGAAGGTGGGTTCCGCAGGGATCTCTACTACCGTCTCAGCGTGCTCCCCATAGAGATCCCGCCGCTCCGGGAACGGCGGGAGGACATCCTGCTGATCCTCGAGCACCTAAAGCGCGCCGGCCGCGCGGAATTCCAGCTCGCTCCCGAGGCGGAGGAAGCCCTGCTCGGCTACTCCTGGCCCGGCAACGTGCGCGAGCTCAAGAACCTCGTGGACTACCTGGCCCACCTGGACAAGGAAACCATCGAGGTGAAGGATCTCGCCCCGGCCCTGAGGGGGCGGTGCCCGGACCGGCCCCCCCGGGACGGCGTCCCCCTCGGGAGCCAGGACACTGCCGCCCCGGCTCCGGACCCGGACGCCTGCCGCTTCATCCTGGGCTGTCTGCACGCCAACCACCTGCGCAGGATCCGGAGCGGGAGACGCACACTCTTCCAGCAGGCCCTGGCGCAGGATCTCTTCCTGACCGAGACGCAGATCCGGCGGCAGCTGGCGCTGATGGAACGCGCGGGTTTGGTAAGGCTGTCCGTCGGCCGGGGAGGAACCACGATCACCCGCGCAGGGATCGAGGCGCTGAAGCGGCTCGAGGAAGGCTAGGCGGTCAGGAGGAGGGCCTCGCCGCCAGGCCGGCCAGCAGCTCGGTGGGCCGCTTTCCGGCCAGCAGCCTGCACTCGCGGATCAGGTGCGACTGGTCCGTGTAGCCGTATTCCCCGGCCAGGTCCGCGAAGTTCAGGTTTCCTTCGGCCCGCTGGATGTGCTCGAACGCCCGCTGGAAGCGGAGGTGGCGGAGGACCCGCTTGGGGGGCAGGCCCACCTGGTCGAGGAACAGCCGGAGCAGCGTCCTGGGGCTCATGCCGAGCTCCTGGGCGACCTCCCTCACGGTCACCTGCCTGTAGCCGCGGTCGATGTGGTCCAGGGCCCGCAGGCAGCGCCGGTCCTGGCAGAGCGGCCTCTCCAGGAGGGGCGCGAGGAGGTCCTCCAGGAGGCGCTGCCTGGAGGCTGGATCCGGGGCCCGGAGCAGGCGTTCGCAGAAGTTGTCCATGTCCTGGCCGAGCAGCCGCCGGATGTTCCCGACGGACCGGTCCAGGAGATCCTTGGCGGAGACGTCGAGCAGCCGCGGCATCCTCCCGGGCCTGAACCGGACGAACACGTAGTCCGCGTCCGGCCAGGGCTGAGCGACGTAGGCGCCCGAACTGGGGCCCCCCACGAAGACCTCGCACGCCGACTCCGAGAGCATGACGCCGAGGGCGAAATAGCAGTCCGCGCCCAGTTCCATGGGCGGGCATTCCGCTTCCTTCCGGGCATCCATGAACCGGAACTTGTCGATCAGGGAGGCATGCGCCACGCTGGGAAGGCGGTCTTTGTGCAACATGGGAGATCGTCGTGCGGGAGGCGTCGGGGTCGCCTCCCATCATCCCCGAAAAGCGCCGCCGGAAGGGCCGCCGCGCGCAGATGTGTCCTCCGTCACCGGCCTCCGGCCAGGCTCGCGCCCGCCTCGGCCACCGCGTGGTCGATGAGCCGGCGCGCCACCGAGAGCCGGTGGGGCAGCGCCGGCAGGCGGTCCGCCGGGAACCAGCGCGCGTCCACGATCTCGCTCTCCTGGCAACGGATCTCGCCGCCCGCGTAGTCGGCCAGGAAGGCGACCATGAGCGAATGCGGGAAGGGCCAGCACTCGCTGCCGAAGTAGCGCAGCCCGCCGACCCGCAGGCCCACCTCCTCGTGGACCTCGCGCCGGACGCATTCCTCCAGCGACTCGGAAGGCTCCACGAAGCCCGCCAGCGCGCTGTAGATGGGCGCCCCGGCCCGCGCGGCGAAGCGCGCCCCCCGGGCGAGCAGCAGCTCGGTCCCCTCGGGGCCCCGCCGCGTCACCAGCACCATCATGGCCGGCGCGAGGCGCGGGTAGTAGATCTCGCCGCAGGCCGGACAGCGGCGGGCCCGGCCCTCGTCGCCCAGTTCCGTGAGGGCGGCGCATGCGCCGCAGTGGCGATGGGTCCGCTCGAACTCGAGCACCTGGACGGCCCGGCCGGCCACCGCCACCTGCTCGTCCGGAAGGCGGTCGAAGAGTGCGCGCAGCGGCTCCAGGGCGAAGCCGGGCGGCATCGTTCCGGTCCGGGGCCTGGCTGTCCAGCAGGGGACCCCGTCCAGGAACCCGATGCACTGCGCGCCGTCCACGGGGACGGGCGGCTCGTCGCCCGCCGGCACGGCGAGGGAGTCCGGAGAACTCGTCCGCGCGGACGTCAGGAGCCGCCCGCCCTCGAACACGAACCAGAGCCTGCCGGGCGGGCACGGGTCCGGCGTGGACCAGAGGGGAGTGAAGGAGGACGGCAGGCGCATCGCATCCAGGAAACCGCAAACGGGGCCGGACGGCAAGAATCCCGCCCCGGATCCTTGGCTTTGCGCGCCCCCGGCGGGTTCCCGCGCGGGGGCGCGCTACAATGGAACCCGTTCGCGTCAGTCTCGCGGCTTTCCGATGACGATGTTTCTTGCAATCCGGCTCTAGATCCCCTGTCCGCCGGCCTTGAAGGTGGCCGGCCGGGCGAGCCTTGCGGAAAACTCAACGCCGCGCGCGGGCCTGGTCCACGAGGCGTGGACAGGCGTCGCTCCGGAGCGTACGGATCGCTTCACTTCATCCACGGAACAACCCATGCGAACAACTTCGCGATCGTCCTCACTGGGGAAGATTCCCCATCTCGTCCCCTATCTTTCCCTGATCATGGTTTCCAACCTGGGCAACTGGATCCAGTCCTTCTCCGAACAGTGGATCGTGCTGCTGCTGTCCGGCCCGGAAGCCGCCCGCTGGGCCGGGCGCCTGAGCCTGGCCTCGGGCTTGGCGCTCCTGGTGTTCCTTCCCTTCGGGGGCATGCTCACGGACCGTTTCGACCACCGGAAGGTGGTGACGCTGGCCCAGGGCAGCCTCGTGCTTTCGGCGCTCTCGATGGGCCTTCTCGCCCGGCATTCCTGCCTCACGCTCCACGGACTGATGGGGTTCGCGGTCTTCGCGGGCGTAGCGGCGGCCGTGTCCATGCCCACCTCCTTCCGGTTCCTCCGCGAGATCGTCCCCGTCGAGCGCATCCCGGAGGCCTATGCCCTGCTGATCTTCCAGTACGACCTGAGCCGCATGGCGGGGCCTTCCCTGGCCGCGCTCCTGATCCCGCTGTTCGGCATCTCCGGCAACTTCTTCCTCAACGCCGCCTCCTTCCTCCCGGGTCTCCTGTGGATGGGGTGGTACATGGCGCGGCACCCGCTTCCCCGTCCGGCCGGGGGAGGCCGCGATGCGGAAGCCAGCTATGACGCGGTGTTTCGCGTCGTCCGGTCCAGCCCCGCCCTGGAGGCCTGCCTGGCGTTGACCGCCTGTTTCGGCCTGTTCGCCTGGAACCACCTGGCCCTCCTGCCGGTCTGCGCCACGCGCTACCTCGGGCTCGGGTCCAGGGGGATGGCTTCCCTGATGACGCTGCTCGGCTTCGGCGCCATCTGGGCCTCCCTGTGGGTGGCCCGCGGGAGGATCGCGAACTACAAACGCTGGATCGGCGCGTGCTTCGCGCTGTACGGAGTTCTGCTGCTCCTGTGGGGGATCTGCCCCGGAATCCATGCGGCCTACGCGCTCTGCGCGTTCATCGGCCCCATCCAGGCCATGATGTGGCTGCTCCTCAACGGCCAGGTCCAGAGGCTCGCCCCGGCGCACCTTTCCGGCCGCATGGCGGCCCTTTTCCTGACCCTGGGCATGGGCCTCATGCCCCTCGGCAACCTCGCGGCCGGGGAAGCGGCCCAGGGCCTCGGGCCGCAGGGACCCCGATGGGTATTGGCCGCCGGCGGATTCCTGCTCCTGGCCGCCGCGGCGCTCTTCCACCTCCATCCCTGGGAGCCGGTTCCTGCCGGGGAAAGATCCCGCGGGACAGGCGTGGAGGAGGCGGTTCCGGACGTCGCCGACGCGGAGCAGGGGTGAGGGGAGCCGGGCACGCGCAGGCGTGGCGATAATCTCAATTCCCACGGATGTTTGAATGAGGGGCGACCTGTCCGTGGGAGGCGCCTGCGGTGCCGTGCCCTCTTCGCCGCAGCCAGGATCGAGGGAGTCGCCTCAACGAAAATTACCCGGGTAATATTGACGTCCAAATAATACCCGGGTAATAATCTAGTGCTTTCGAAAGGAGCCTGGAGCGATGTCGGCCACTTCAACCACGCCCTGCACGGCTTTCGCCGGAGTCCGGCTCGTCGCTGCAGGCCCCCTCCGCGAGGTCGCCCTCGCGGTGAAATCCTGCCTCGAGGGAGATCCGGAGGCCTCTGTCCTGGTTTTCAGCGACGCGACCGGGGAGGTGGTCGATCTGGACCTGCGCGGGACCCCTGTGGAGGTCCAGGCCCGCCTCGATGCCGGCGGCGAGACCCGGGACCCGAAGGGGGACGCGCGGGGACGAGGGCGCCCGAAGCTGGGGGTGGTCCCCCGGGAGGTGACGCTTCTTCCGCGGCACTGGGACTGGCTGGGCGCCCAGCCAGGAGGGGCTTCGGTCACCTTGCGCAGGCTCGTGGAAGAGGCCCGGAAGAACGATCGGTCCAGGGTGGACCGGCGAGCGGCCCAGGAGCGGGCCTACCGGTTCATGTCAGCCATGGCCGGGGACGAGCCCGGCTATGAAGAGGCCCTCAGGGCCATGTATGCCCAGGACCGGAAGCGGTTCGAAGCCAGCACGCAGTCCTGGCCCGAAGATGTCCGCGCGCACGCGTGGCTCCTCGCCGAGGCCGCTTTCCCGCAGGAGACGCCCGATGCCTGAACCCTTCGACCGGAAGGCCGCCTTGCGCGCCTACAAGCAGCGGAGGCCCCGTCCGGGGATCTACGCGGTGAAGCATGTCGAGTCCGGTCGAGCCTGGCCGGACTCGAGCCCGAACCTCGACACGACCAAGAACGGTCTATGGCACCGACTCGACGAGGGACGGCACATGGACAAGACCCTCCAGGCCGAATGGGACCTGTGGGGCCCGGAAGCCTTCGAATACACCATTCTCGAGGTCGTCGAGGAAGACATGAGTCCGTTCCTCCTGAAGGAGACCCTGAAGTCCTTGAAGGCCCAATGGGTGAACCGGCTCGGCACGAGGGGATGAGCCTTCCTTTGCCGGGCGGCGCGGGAGACATCGCTCCCGGGATATCGGATCGAAGGGGCCGGAGGCGTCGACGGCGCCTCTCGCGGCAAAGCCTCCACGAATGCCGCGTTCCGCCCTTCGGGGTCATCCGGATTCCCGTGCCTGCGGGGCTTCCATCCCGGCTTCTCCCAGCTCCCCGGCCAGGGCCGCGATCTGGCCGCGCAGCCAGCGGCTCCCGCCGTCGCTCCTGGCGTGCCTGAGGCGGGAGCGACAGGCATGGCCCGCCGTCCGGAGGCATCTCCCGGTCCTGGTCCTGATCACCCTCGGCGCGCAGGGCGCCGGCATGGGACCGGACGACCGGATGGGCATCCTCTGCGGCCTGCTCGTCCTCGCGCTCTCCACCCTGGTCCTCCGGGAACACCTCAACGGGCTGCAGTGGGCGGGTGGAGTGTTGATCCTGGGGGCCACGCTCGCGGGACAGATCGCGGAATGGAAGCGGACCCTTCCCGGAGCAGCGGAGGAGCCAGGTGCGTGAGGGCCCCGTCAGGGGGTTGACGCTCGCCACTGATATCCAGGGTCTTCTGAAACGGCCCGCCGAATCCACAAGGACCGACCCAGGCGCGCGCCGCCCCACGGCCGACCGGGCCTGACGGGAATGGGCCGCGATTGTCTGGTGCTTGAGAGCGCCCGGTTCCCTGGGTGTTCCCGCTCGGCCGATCGAGCCGCCTGAAGAACCGTCTGCAGCAAGTGAAGAGCTCGAAGGCCAAGCATGTTCCGCCGTTCCTGGGCGGCTTCCGGATCCCCAGGATCGACGCGGCCGCGACCAGCACCGTGCTGAACAAGTACCTCGAGCGGTTCGCTGCTTCGGGTGTGAACTCGGTGGGGCTCCACCTTGGCGCCATGCTCGCCTTCGCGGTCGAGAGAAAGGGCCTGAGGCAGGCCGAGAGGTGGACCTTAAGATTTACACCGGCGCGGATGAGGGGGGACAGGCCAGACGGACAGTGTTACTTGTCCCTTGACCCCTAGAAGATTACGCTGAAAATCTGCTTGATACCCCAGGAGGACAAGCTGTATGTGGATTATGAAGATGATTACAAGTAATAATTAATGACGCCTTATGTGTAAAAACCAAGTAATGATTTCGACGCTTGTCTTCATGGCAATGGGAATACTTATGTTGATTTAGTTCTATCAGAGAGGTAGGTGACGGCTCTATTGGCCAGGGAAAAAACAATTATTCTCCATTTTTTTATAATGACTTTAATGTTAATTTCTTTCGCAAGCTCGTTTACAGGACTGGCATTTGCCGAATCCGCAAACAACAATAAGGCTGATCAAATTAAAGTCTTTGAATTAAAAATTCGTAGTATCCATTCTAGAGTTCCTATTATCGACGTCGAACATCATTGGGGTGGTAAGTTCAGTCTCCAGGAACTAGCAAGGAAAATGGACAAGAACGGAGTGGCTTTGACTTGGTTGGGGCCTAACGAGAAATTAGGCGACGAGTATTCACTCCGAGCAAATCAATCTTGTCCTGACTACTTCGTCCCCACAATTATTCACGGCGACGGCCCACTGTGGCATGGCAAAAATATGGATTTGCTGGACAAAATTGCGAGTGATGTTCGTTCTTCCCGGTATTTCGCGATGGGTGAATTCGAGGCCAGGCATTACCCCTCCAGCACAAATGACCGTGACGTTCATATGCCACTAACGAGTGAATCGTTTAAACGGATCTTCTCGCTATCACAGGAAACAGGCCTTCCCTTTCTGGTACATCATGAGGCCGAAGACTCAATGCTCCCGGAAATGGAGGCTATGCTCAAAGACTATCCAAATGCAAAAGTCATATGGTGTCATGTTGGTCGAAATCGCAATCCGGTGACCTGGAGTAAATTTAAAACCCCGGATACGGTTCGTCATCTGCTTGAAACATATCCAAATCTATATTTTGATTTGGTTCAATCGCCCCCGGGCTCGAAATACCGCCTGACTGGATGTGTGGAAGGTGTCGTGTATGATCTGAGCCATCACGATGTTCGCCTGGATAGTCGTTGGCGGCAACTATTCATTGACTACCCCGACCGGTTTGTGATTGGCAGCGATGTAAATGGAGGCCGCTGGGACAAGTATGACTCTGTATTTCAAACCTTTCGCGACATTGTATTAAGTAATTTGCCACGGGATGTCGCTGAAAAAATCGCCTTCAAGAATGCCTGGCGCTTAATGACCGGGCAATCCTGGCAGGATGAGTAGACCTTCCGCTGCCGGCTCCGGCACGAAAAGACAAAACCCGACTGGATCGACTGTTCCGATCGGGCTTTATGGCCATTTTTCACCGTGGATAGCAAGTAACGCAATCATCTGGACAATGAGTCGGCCCTGAACAACCCCTCCGCCTATTTCAAGCCGTCCTCGAGGCGCGTTGAGCATCCTTTGGTGCGATGACAGATGCAGTTATCGGTGTCACCATCGCCGGCCAGGTTTGACTCGAACAGACTCTGATCCCTCGGTACAAGAAAACGCGCGGTTCTCCGGGCGTTTTATAAAATATTCAAATTGATCAAAGCGCCGTCTGCAGCACCGTCAGGATCACGGTGTTCACGACGTCTTCCGCCGTGCAGCCGCGACTTTGGTGC